>CAISTS010000040.1 GCA_903888485.1 uncultured bacterium
CCCGCCGATAGTATGGGAGGAGTTTCGCCGCCAACATGCAAAGGGGCCCGATCGGGCCCCTTTGCATGTCAGCGCATCCCCTCACTACTGGCCTGCTTTTACTCCGCCACGCTGGCCTGGAATCTCTCCGCCGTTGACATACGCACCATCGTCGATCACTTGCTGACGCGCCAGGGCGACTACCGCGATCTGTTTACAACGCCCAACACCTTCCTGACTCGTTCGCTCGCGGCGCTCTATAAGGTGCCGCTGGTGGAAACCACCGACAACGGCCAGCCGCATCATTGGCTGCCCTATACCTATGCGGAGGGCGATCCGCGCGCCGGCATTTTGGCGCACGCCAGCTTCGTCGCCCTGCACTCACCGGGCGGACGCTCGTCCCCGACCAGCCGCGGCAAAGCGCTGCGTGAAAATATCCTGTGCCAGCCGGTGCCGGCGCCTCCCGGCAACGTCGATTTCAAGTTCGTCCAGGACACCTCTAGCCCCACGCACAAGACAGCCCGCCAACGCCTGACGGCGCATGCCACAGAAGCGATGTGCACGGGATGTCACAAGATCACCGATCCGATTGGTCTGGCGCTCGAGAATTTTGATTCTTCGGGCTCGTTCCGCACGACCGAGAACGGCGCCGACATCGATACCAGCGGTGACTTCTCGGGCGCTAAGTTCGACGGTCCGGCGAACCTGTTCAAGGTTCTGCACGATACGCCGGCGATAACCTCCTGTGTTTCCAAGCGCGCATTCGCGTTCGGCGCCGGGCGTCAGCCGTCGCCGCAAGATCCGCAATGGGCTGCGATCGACAAAGCCTTCAAGGACAGCAAGTACAATTTCGTGACGCTGTTGCGGGAGATCGCGCTCAGCGACCTCTATTACGCCGTGCCGGCAGCGAAGTAATTCAAGAAAGCGAGGATATGAACATGAAATCCATGGATCGCAGACGCGTCTTGCGCGGCATGCTCGGCGGTACGGCCCTTTCGGTGGGCTTGCCCATTCTCGACTGCATGCTCAACACCAACGGCGACGCGTTCGCTGCTGACGGCGCGCCTATTCCGCCGCGCTTCGTCACCTGGTTTTGGGGCCTCGGCCTCGGCGAACAGGATTGGCGCCCGAAAGCCACCGGCGCCAACTACGAGCTGCCGCCGCAGCTGCAGGTGCTGAACCCGATGAAGAAGAAGCTCAATCTCTTCAGCGGCGGCCAGGTGTTCCTCGACGGCCAGGCCAACAACACGCACTTCACTGGCGTGCAGGGCCATTTCACCGGCAAAGTGACCTCCGCGGCCGAATTCTACGGCAGCGTCGATACGCTGATCGGCGACGTCATCGGCAGGGGCACGCGCTTTCGCTCACTCGAAGTCTCCTGCGACGGCGATCCGAAGGCCTGCTGGAGCGCGCGCCTGGACACCGGCAAGCTCTCGGCCGAGGTCTCGCCGGTTGCGCTCTATACGCGCATCTTTGGCCCTGAATTCAAAGACCCCAACGCCGCCGAATTCACGCCCGATCCGGAAGTCATGATCCGGCGCAGCGCGCTCTCGACCGTGACCGAAGACCGCCAGGACCTGATACGCGATCTCGGCGCCGCCGACCGCGCCAAGCTCGATAACTTCTTCACGGCGCTGCGCTCGCTCGAACAAAAGCTCGACATTCAGTTGCAGAAGCCCGCGCCGCTGCCGTCCTGCACCCGGCCGGCCGCGCCGGGCGAGCAGGAGAAACTCTCGACGCTCGCTTCGGATGCCATGGAGCGCCACAACCTGTTTGTGAGCCTTCTGACTCATGCTCTTGCCTGCGGCCAGACGCGCGTGGCCAACCTTTGCATCACGCAGGGCATGTCGGGTCTGCGCCGCGAAGGTGAGGCCAGCAACCATCACACCTACACGCATGAAGAGCCCGTCGATCCGGTGCTTGGCTACCAGCCGAAAGCGGCGTGGTTCCAGTCCCTCTACATGAAGGGTCTGCTCGATTTCGCGACCGCGCTCGACGGCGTTCAGGAAGGCGACAAGACCCTGCTCGACCGCTCGATCCTCTACGGCTACACCGACCACGGCGCGCCCCGCCTGCACTCGGTGCACAACTTCCCTTTCCTCGTCCTTGGCACCGGCAACGGCCGCATCAAGACCGGTCAGCACATCTCGGCGCCGGGCGATGCCGCGACGCGCGTCGGTTTCACGATGATGCAGGCCATGGGCGTCTCGCTCAGCGCCTGGGGCACAGGTTCCAACCGCGTGACCTCGCCGTTCAGCGATATTCTGGTTTAAGAGGGCCCGTTTGATGAAGACCAAGTACCTCGTACTCGCCGGCGTTGCCGCTGTTGCCATGACGGCTGCCGCCGGAGCGGCCGACCGGCGCAGCGACGAAACGCCCTACAGCACGCCGCCCGGACTCACGCTGATCGACGTCGTCAAGATCGTCGACGCCGCATCGAACCAGTTCCTTTGGAAGCGCCTCGGCGATGCCAACGGCAAGCCGCTCTATACCTTAAACGACGACACCGAGATCGGCAAATCGAAGTGCGTGGCGGATTGCGCCAAGGAATTTCCGCCGTTTCCGGCTCCGGCCGGCACCGTAGCCACCGGCGACTGGTCGATCGTCAACCGTCCCGACGGCATCAAACAGCTCTCCTATCAAAACCGCCCGCTTTATTACTATTCAGGCCAGGATCCCGTCGGAGAGCCGGCGGCCATCAACACCGCTTCGCTCGGCGCCGACAATCCGGCATTCCTCGATCCCGGCAGCGAATTTTTCTCGCCAAAGAAAGGCTGGCGCCGCGCCGCCTTCACGCCTGAGATGAACACGCCGACGCCCGGCGAGATGGAACTGGTGAGTATCGCGACCGCCAACGGCTATGGCCTGATCGATCCTTTGACGCGCAAGAGCGTCTACGCGCTAAAGACTCCGCCGAAGAATCCCAAAGGCTGGACACCGGTCTATGCGCCAGGTGTGGCTATCCCCATCGGCGACTTCAGCGTTGTCGAGCGCGAGGATGGCACGCGCCAGTGGAGCTATAAGAACAAGCCGCTCTACACCTACACCGGCGACTATTCACTGGGCGACATGAACGGCCTCAAGGTCGAGCAGGGTGCCCAGGTCGCGCTGGTCTACAAACACTTCCTGCCCGCCGAGATCGGCATCCGCGTATTCGACGGCCGTCCGCCGCTGATGGTCGATAAGAACGGCATGTCGGTCTATACGCAGTCGCGTCAGCATTTGCAGTACGGCGGTCGCGAAACGCGCGACGGCTATCGTTACCACTACACGGAAGGCAAAGCGGTCGGCACCCGCGGCTGCATCGGCGAATGCCTGCAAACCTGGAAGCCAATTCTCGCGCCGGCCAACGCCAAGTCGTGGGGTTATTGGGAAGTCGCCGCGCGCGACGACGGTTCGCGCCAATGGTCCTATAAGGGCAGCCCCTTGTACACCTACGCCGGCGACAAGAAGCCCGGCGACGTCGATGGCAACAGCATCCACGACATCATCTACGGCGACCCCGAAGGCAAGGTCGATCTGACCGTTACCGGCGGCGACGTGCTGCAGGGCAAGAACCGCTACGGTTCCGGCTTCTATTGGCACCTCGCCGGGCTGTTCTATTAGTCCAGGCGCCAAGCTCAAACGCAGACGGCCCGCTCATCGAGCGGGCCGTTTTTCTTTGCTCTGATATGTGTGTTTGAGTTGGAATCTTACACCCGCCCGGAACACCCGGCCGATCGTGTCGTAAAGTATGGCTTTGGTGTTGAAGACCACGAACTGAATCGTGTGGTAGCCCGATGACCGGCGGGTCTCGGTTGGCCATGTTGCGGACACTGAAGAAGGCCTCGGCCCTTGTACCCGCGCCGAACGTTCGCTGATGGTACAGAGCCGCGTGCCCTGACAGGTGGCGCTCACTTCCGATAAAGTCATTGATTGAATTGAGAAATTGCCCGGTGAAGCAGGCACATTGCCCTGCGCCGTGCAGGCCATGTCGTGTCCGTTCACTTAATATAATGTGAATATAATGTGAGTGGGGCGGAAACGCCTTGCGCACTGAAATTCGTTTCGAGTGGCGCGAATAGTTCCCAGGCATGGAGGTAAGGCGAGCGTTGCCAGAAGGACGCAGTCGCCCGCGAAGTGCGGCGGCCGGCCTGTCCTACATCGACATCCCTGGGTCGCATCTCTATGATTATTACGTACGATAGCCTCTCTGCGTGCTTGTTCCGTATAGGGGCACACGGGAGAGGGGTGAGGCCTATTGTCGGTCAATCGCGCGGTTTAGGGAGGACTTCGCAATGCAGTTTAGTCAACGATTCGTGCGGGCTCTGCTCGCTTCAAGCTATCTCGTTGCTGCCGCCGGCATGAGCACGAGCGCCATGGCCGCCGCCGCGACAGGTATTCCAACCGCAGCCGACGGCATCGGCGGCGTGGTCACCAGCAGCAAGGGCCCCGAAGCGGGCGTGTGGGTAATCGCTGAAACCCATGACCTGCCGACGCGCTTCATCAAAATTGTCGTCACCGACGACCAGGGCCGCTTCTTCCTGCCCGAGCTGCCGATCGCGAAATACGACCTCTTCGTGCGCGGTTACGGTCTCGTTGACTCCAAGCGTGTGGCCGGCGCGCCTGGCAAGAACCAGAATTTGACCGCGGTGATCGCGCCCGACGCCAAGGCGGCCGCGCAGTACTATCCGCCGAACTACTGGTATTCGCTGATGCGGGTGCCGGCTGAAAGCGACTTCCCGGGCACAGGCCCGAAAGGCAACGGCATCGCGCCCGGCATGCGTACGCAACAGCTTTGGTTGCAGCAGGCCAGCAACGGCTGCCAGACCTGCCACCAGATGGGCACGCCGGCCACGCGCTACATCGCCGACAACACGCCGGAAGGCTGGGCGGAGCGCATCACCAAGTCGCGCAGCGATGGCGACCAGGCCATCGGCAACCATGGTCCGGACCACGCTGCGGCGATGGGCAACGGCATGACCGGCTTCGGCCGTCAGCGTGGCCTTGCCATGTGGGCCGATTGGACGCAGCGCGTCGAGAAGGGTGAACTGCCGGCCGAAGCGCCGCCGCGCCCGCAAGGCATCGAACGCAATCTCGTGCTGACCTCGTACGACTGGGCCAACGGCCGCTATACCCACGACGTGTCGGGAACCGATCGCCATGATCCCACCGTCAACGCGCACGGTCCGGTGTACGGCGTGTCCTCGATGTGGGGCTACGTCCTCGCCCTCAATCCGTCCAATCCGGAGACGAAGGAATTCGGCTTCAAGGTCAACTACAACAAGGACGTGGAAGTGCTGCCGCCGGATAAGTTCCCGGATGCGTTCCCGCACAATCCGATGGTCGACCGGCACGCGCGCCTGTGGGTGACCGATCTCGGCCGCTACGGCGCGCCGCGTCCCGGCACTGCGCCCTATCCTGAGCGCCTGCCCAATTGCACCGATCCTGCCAACAAGTTCGCCAAATACTGGCCGCAACCGGGGCAGACGAAGAACACCACGCTGGTGTGGGATCCGAAGACCCAGAAGCTCGAGGGCGTGCCGATGTGCAGCGGCACCCACCACCTGATGTTCAACTCCAACCGCAAAGACCTCTATTTCACCAACGGTGATCAAAAGGTCCTCGGCTGGCTCGATATCGACGCCTGGGACAAAACCAAAGATCCGGCAAAGACGCTGGGTTGGTGCCCGATGGTGCTCGACACCAACGCGACCGATCCGACGAAACGCCCGGGCCCGAACGACGTGACCATCACGCCTGATCGTACGCAATGGAACCAGCCGGCGGGACGGCGTGCCGGTGGCGGCGTTGACGGCGAGGAAGTCGGCGGCGCGGCAGCGAAAGTCGAGATCGATCCGAAGAAGGACACCCGCGTTGAGGGCGGCCTCTACGGCCTCGATGCCGACCCTTCCGACGGCGCGATGTGGTTTGCGAAGACCGGCCCGTTCCCGAGCCAGTTCGTCCGCTTCCACCCCGGCAACAATCCGCCGGAGACCTGCCACACCGAAATGTACGAACCGCCGCTCTTGGCTGACGGCAAGACATATCAGTCCTTCGGCGTGCGCGGCATCAGTGCGGACTCCAAGGGCGTGGCCTGGGGCTTCACCGGCAACGGCCAGCTGAGCCGTTTCGAGCGCGCCAAGTGCAAGAACGTTGCCGGCCCGACGGCCGCCAACGGTCAACAGTGTCCCGAGGGCTGGTCGGTATTCGACTCACCGGGCCCGCGTATTCAGGGCGCCAATGCTGCTTCCGGCACCGCTGACTTCTTCTACTTGGGTTGGGTCGATTGGTTCGATCTGATCGGCCTCGGCAAGGATACGGTGGTCGCCACCGGTTCCAACTCCGACTCGCTGCTCGCTTTCAACGACACCACCAAGAAGTTCACCACTCTGCGCGTTCCCTATCCGCAAGGCTTCCGCACCCGCGGCGTCGATGGCCGCATCGACGACCCGAATACGGGATGGAAGGGCCGCGCCGGCTGGGCGACGTATTCCAATACCGCGGTCTGGCATCAGGAAGGCGGCGAGGACGGCACGGGTCCGCTCCTCGTGAAATTCCAGATGCGTCCGCATCCGCTGGCGAACTAGTTGTGAACTAGTTGGGGGTTTGCCGGTCATCGACTGAAGACCTGACTTTCGAAGAATGCCCCTTCACGGAAACACCGTGAGGGGGCCGCTAAACACACGCGTGACTCGTTTTCGTTTTTCCATTGGGGGAATTCATGACTATCGCTAAAGCAACTAGAGCCGCATTACTTGCGTCTGCGTCGATGCTGACCTTGCACGGGGCATACGCAGCTGAATCGCAGTCGGCTGAGCAGTCGATCGAAGAAATCTTCGTCTCCGCCACGCGCGTCGAGCGCGAAGGCTTCGAAGCGCCGACGCCCGTGACCGTCATGGCGCGCGAGCAGATCACCGAAGCGGCGACGCCTTACCTCGCCGACTACCTCTCGACCCTGCCGGCCTTCGGCGCGGCCATGAGCAACCGTAACCCGACGCCGAACCTCTCGGGCGGCAACACCGGCCTTTCGCTGGTCAACCTGCGCAACCTCGGTGAAAAGCGCACGCTGGTGCTGTTCAACGGCCAGCGCGTCGTCAGCGCCAACCTCATCAACTCCGGCGTCGACATGAACCTCGTGCCGACCGCGCTCGTCGAGCGCGTCGACGTGGTGACCGGCGGCGCTTCGGCCGCGTGGGGCTCGGACGCCGTGTCCGGCGTCGTCAACGTCATCATCAACAAGAAGTTCACCGGCATCGAAGCCAGCGTCGAAGGCAGCATCACGACCTACGGCGACGCCGGCAACTACAAGCTCGATCTCGCCGGCGGCACGGACTTTGCCGGCGGCAAAGGCCACGTCCTGGGCAGCGCGACCTGGTCCCAAACCCCCGGCTTCGTGTTCACAGGCGACCGTCCCTGGTTCAAATACGTCACCCTGATGAATAATCCGGGTGTCACCACGGCGAATCAAACCGCCGCCAACCCCCGCCTGATCGCGCGTTCCGCCTGTATGGGCACCGGTACGCGCTTCGGCGTCATCACCTCCGGTCCTCTCAAGGGCACGCAGTTCCTTGGCCCGAATGGCACCCCCGCGCCGTTCGACTTCGGCATTGCCTCCGGCACGATGTCGACCGGTCCGGACGCCGAATGCGACATGCAGGACACCGTCAACCTGTCGCAGCCGCTGTGGCGTATGAGCTCCCTCGGCCTGGTCAGCTATGACCTCACCGACGACATCACGGCGTCGCTCGAGATCGAATACAGCCATGTCGGTGGCCAGAACACCTCGACACCGTACTACCGCCTGAACAACCTGGTGATTCAGCGCGACAACCCCTTCCTCGATTCCGGGTTCCGCGACCGCATGACCACGCTGGGCCTGACCAGCTTCACCATGGGCACCAGCCAGATGAACATGGGCCTTCCCCAGCTGACGACGTGGCGCAAGTTGTTCCGCAGCGTCTTCACGGTCGATGGCCGCTTCGGCGACGGTTGGACCTGGAACGCCTACTATCAGCGCGGCCGTTCACAGGCCAAGTCCATCGGCACGCTGATCTCGCACATCGCGCGCTACAACGCCGCGGTCGATTCCGTGCGTGCGGCGAACGGTCAGATCCAGTGCCGCGTCAACACCGACGCCAGCACGACCAACGACATGCCGGGTTGCGTTCCGCTCAATCCCTTTGGCGTGCCGTCCTCGTCGGCGATCAACTACACCAGCGGTCTCGATACCTACCAGTTGATGCGCAACTGGCAGAACGTGGCCGCGGCCTCGATCTCGGGCGAGCCCGTCGACACGTGGGCTGGCCCGGTCTCGTTGGCAACGGGCCTCGAATACCGCGCAGAATCCGCCTTCGGCATTGCCGATTCGGAATCGCTGGTCAATGCGTTCTTCGCCGGTAACCCGAAGGGCTTCAAAGGTAAGTACAACGTGAAGGAAGGCTTCGCCGAAGTCGTCGTTCCGCTGGCCAAGGATTCGTCCTTCGCGCGGAACCTCGACTTCAACGGCGCCGTCCGTGTCACCGACTACAGCACCAGCGGTGTCGTTACGACATGGAAGGCCGGTATGACTTGGTCGATCACGAATGAATACCGCCTGCGCGGTACGCGTTCGCGCGACATCCGTGCGCCGAACCTGGACGAATTGTTCCAGACCGGCTCGGTCCGCATCTCGGTTCTGACGGACCTCTTCGCCACTCCGCCGACGACGGCCACGGGCTTCTTCAACACCACCGGCAACCCGAAGCTGAGGCCTGAGAAGGCCGATACATGGTCGCTCGGTGGCGTGTGGTCGCCGGACTTCATCCCCGGCTTCCAGGCGTCGATCGACTGGTATTCGATCAACGTCAAGGACGCGATCTTCAGCACCGGCGCGGTGCAGGTGGTCGAGAACTGCTTCAAGGGCGTGACCATCTTCTGCAAACAGTTGGTCCGTAACTCGGCGGGCGTTCTAACCCAGGTCGACCTGTTCCCCGAGAACATCGCCTTCGCGAAGACCAGCGGCATCGACTATGAGGCCAGCTACACCTTCGACCTCGGCCCCGGCCGCATGAATACCCGCTTCCTCGGCACGTACTATCTCGAGCAATCGTCGCTGCAGAACGGCGTCTTCATCGACAACAACGGCGCCATCGGTGGCGACACCGGCGGTCCTTCGGGTTTCCCCAAGGTCCGTGCGACCGCGACGGCGTCCTATGACCTGAACCCGGTCACCGCGACGCTGCAGGCTCGTTTCGTCGGCAAGGCCGTGCTGAACAACGCCTGGACGGCGGCCGATGTGGACGACAACACAGTTCCTGCGGTCGTCTACCTCGATCTGCGCGGCTCCTACAGCTTCCCGGTGGGCGGCGTCGATACGCGCCTCTACCTGTCGATCGACAACCTGCTCGACAAGGATCCGCCGACGATCCCGATCACGTCGACCAGCGCTCTGCCCTTCCTGAACGCCGCCATGAGCCGTTCGATTCACGACTCCCTTGGCCGTACGTTCCGCCTGGGCGTTCGCGCGAAGATCTAAAGCTTAGCTGGAGAGAAAGCCTAAAACGGAGAGCCCGGTCCCTTTCGAGGGGCCGGGCTTTTTGTTGGCTGTGCGTGAGCGTCTATTCCGCGGGCGGCGCGGCTTGGGCGACGGGAACTGGTTCACGCGGCTGGCCCGACCAGCGGAAGCCCACTTCCTTCGAGCGGTAGTCCAGGGACACCTGGTCGAAATAGCGCAGCACATCCATGCCCAGGATGAGTGCCGGTGTGCGCGTCATACCCAGGATCTGGAACGGATGCACGTTGGCGAAGGCGAGGGGGAGGTTGCTAACCTCCATATTCGCGACGCGCAGGCGGTCGACGACGGTGAAGTCGACTTGAACCGTATCGCCGGTGACGCCCTCGAGGGTGATGACCTGCCAGCGGCCCGCTTTCGCCTCGCCTTGATTGAACAGCCGGCGCCGCAAGGCCTCGTTGCCGATGCTGACCTCAAGGCCCGTATCCACCAGCACGTCCACCGAACTGTTGCCGACTGTGGCCTGCGTGATAATCAACTGGCCGAAGCGCTGGCGCGCGTTGACGATGATGGTCTCGCCGACAAAGTCGTCCTTCCATTCCTTGCTGAGGCGCAAGGAGGGCGTAAGAGTCATGGTGCGCGCGCGGAAGTCCATCAAGACGCGCCGCGATTCCAGGACGTCGATCCCGAGAATGCCCGCGGCGCCCATATCGGCCCGACTGAGCGACGAGGCTTGGATCGACTTCACCTTGAGGCTGTTGACCGCAAGCTCCGGAATGATCGCCGTCTCGACGATGTCGGCGCCGGTCATCGTATGCAGCTTGATCTCTCTGCCCTTCTTGAGCGCCAGCGTACGTGCAAGGTCACGCGAAATCGCCGAGCGCGGCGCGCCCGTGTCGACGATGAAAGGGAAGGGTCCCTTGTCGCCGATGGTGACATCGACGGTCATGCGCAGTTGGTTCTGCGCGTCGAAGGTAAAGGTTTCTTCGGGTTGCGTGGCGGCATCGGAAACGAGCGCCGGTTCGTTCGCCCAAACGCCACCTGGGGCCGCCATCGCGAGCGCCAGTACTGCCGCCGCCACGAAACGCATCGCGAGCCCCCTTAAAAGAAGGTCTGCCGACTATAGCGCCGAACCGCCTGAGCCAACAAGGCGCCGGCCGGCGAATGTCCGGTCAATGGGATGGCGCTGTTTACTGGGCGTCACGCAGTTCGAGAATGTAACGGGCCTGTTTCAGGTGAGGCTGGTCGATCATCGCGCCGTCGAGCGTCGCCACGCCGTCCGCGGCGGACTTGAACGCGGCAAGCACGCGCTCCGCATAGACGATGTCCTCGGCGGGCGGGCGAAAGCCTTCATGGATGACGGGCACTTGCGCCGGGTGAATGGCAAGCTTGCCCATCCAGCCCTGGCGGCGGATGTCTTTGCACAGGGCCAGCAATCCGCGCTCGTCCTTGTAGTCACTGTAGACCGTGTCGATGGCTTCGACACCGGCGGCCTTCGCCGCCAGCAGAGTCAAAGACATGGCCAGCTGATACGTGAAATCGAATTTGCCGTCCGGTCCCTTGTGACTGCTCGCGCCGACATCCACGGTAAGGTCCCAGACGCCCCAGGTCAGCGCGGCCAGGCGGGGTATATGCGTGCGCTCACGCGCATAACTCTCCATGGCGAGTACGCCGCGCGCGCTCTCTCCGGCGATCGGCGCGATCTTGATGCTGCCCGCAGGCACGCCGCTCCGCGCTTCGATAGTGTCCAGCAGACCGGAACACCGCATGACGTCCGCCGCGCCCGCGCATTTGGGAATCATAATGCCATCCGGTGCACCGGCACCGACCACGGCGATATCTTTCTCGGCCTCCGGCATCGTAAGCGGATTGATACGCACAAAGACCTTGCTCGGGCGTGAACCGCGTGGCCGCGCCTTGAGGTATTCGAAGGCCATATCGCGGGCGATGGCCTTGCGCGGCGGCGCGACCGCATCTTCGAGGTCGAGGATGAGGACGTCGGCCTTCACGTCATCGGACTTCGCCAGCTTCTTGTCGCTGTCTGCGGGGACAAACAGCATGGAACGCATCGGCATGGGGCTAGTCCTTCTTCTTGCGGTGTATCAGCGCCGAGCGCTTGCACGAGGCGACGAGTTCATTCTTCTGATTGAAGGTGCGATGGGCGAAGACGACAATCCCTTGCTCGGGACGCGACTTGCCCGGATTTCGTCAGGCAGCTGTTGACGATGTGCGTGGCGAACTCGGTGGTCTTGCAGTACTCCTCGTCGAGGCGCAAGGCCCCGGGGTTGCGCCGGGCCGTGCGCATGACGCGGCGCGCGATCTCCCCACGGGTAGCGACCAGGACACTTCTGAACATGCGCAAATCTAGCACGGGGCTGGCCCGGCTTGGTATCATGCGCCGCAGGCAAAAACGGGGGAGCATCAGCGTGCAGAACTACGACCTTTATATCGACGGCGCGTTCGTAAAGGCCGCTGCCGGCCGCACGTTCGAATCCCGTAATCCTTACACCGGCGAGGTTTGGGCCCAGATCGCTCATGCCGACGCCACCGATGTCGACCGCGCCGTTACCGCCGCCAAGGCGGCTTTTCCCGGCTGGTCGGGCCTGAAACCCCACCTGCGCGCGCGCCAACTTCTAAAATTAGCCGACCTGGTCGACGAGAAGGCCGAATTCCTGGCCGAAATTGAAGTGCGCGACAACGGCAAGCTTTACGCCGAGATGGTGGCCCAGTGCCGCTACCTCTCGTCCTGGTATCGCTACTACGCCGGCCTTGCCGACAAGATCGAGGGTACCGTCCCGCCCGTGGATAAGGCGAACATGTTCGCCTTCACCAGAAGCGAGCCTTACGGCGTGGTCGCGCTCATCACGGCCTGGAATTCGCCGCTCTTGATGTTGGCGTTCAAGCTGGCGCCATCGCTGGCGGCCGGGAACACCGCCGTCGTCAAACCCTCCGAGTTCACCTCGGCATCGACGCTCGAGTTCATGAAGATTGTTGAGAAGGCCGGTATTCCCAAGGGTGTGGTCAACGTCGTCGCCGGCTTTGGCGCCGATGTCGGCAGTGCGCTCGTGGCGCATCCGGATGTGGCCAAGATTTCTTTCACCGGCTCCGACACGTCAGGGCAGAAGGTCTACGAGACCGCAGCCAAAGGCATCAAGCGCGTCGCACTGGAGCTCGGCGGTAAGTCGCCAAACATCGTGTTCGAGGATGCGGACATGGAGTCTGCGGTGATGGGCGCCATCTCGGGCATCTTCGCCGCCACCGGTCAGACCTGCATCGCAGGCTCGCGCCTGCTGCTGCAGCGTTCCATTCACGATAAGTTCGTTGAGAGACTGGTCGAGGTCGCACGCGCCGCCAAGATCGGCGATCCGATGCATCCCGATACCAATATCTCGCCGGTGGCCAACGAGCCGCAGTACAACAAAATCCTTCAGTACATCGACATCGCCAAGAAGGAGGGCGCGCGTTGCGTTCTTGGCGGTGGTCCGCACGAGGGCGCGGGGCACAACCGCAGTCTCTTCGTGCAGCCGACGATTTTCACAGGTGTCCGCAATGACATGCGCATCGCGCAGGAAGAGGTCTTCGGTCCGGTGCTCGGTGTAATCCCTTTCGATGACGAACAGCACGCACTGACGATTGCCAACGACATCCGCTTCGGCCTGGCGGCGGGCGTATGGACGCGCGACGTCGGGCGCATGTTCCGCATGTCCGAGAAGCTGCATGTCGGAACCGTGTGGGTGAATACCTACCGCACGGTGAGTTTCCACGCGCCCTTCGGCGGCACGAAGCGCAGCGGTGTCGGCCGCGAGAACGGCATCGAAGGCATGAAGGAATTCCTGCAAACCAAGACGGTCTACATCGCCACGGAGACCGCGCCGGTGAACCCCTTCATCATCCGCTGAGGCCTCTCGATTCAGCTCCGCAATTAACTGTAAGTAATTGCTGTCCTTTTTAATTCCGGCCGCGGCAATGGCCGGAAAAGGTTGCGTTTCTACGTACCAATGGTACCGGCCTCGCAACAGTCTTTTTGCTGACCGGGCAGCGCCTTTACTGAAGGCGCACAAGGTTGTTCGCCTACCCGGGGCAAACGCGCTTTACATCACTTTGACGGTCTCGCAAGCTGTTACAATCGAGACATCCAGAGGAGGGGACCCATGCGCAGCCAAGTCATCCGTGCCTTATTTGCGTCGACGTATTTGTGTGCCGCGACTGTTGTGGGTGGTGCGACTTGGGCCGCGGACGCGGCGGGCGTACCGACGGTGGCCGATGGCATCGGCGGTGTCGTGACGGGACCGAAAGGACCGGAAGCCGGCGTCTGGGTGATCGCCGAATCCTTCGACCTCGGCAACCGCTACATCAAGATCGTCGTGACCGACGATCAGGGCCGCTATCTCATCCCCGATCTGCCGAAGGCGAGCTACGATGTGTGGGTGCGTGGCTATGGTCTTGTGGATTCTGCGCACCTCAAGGGCACGCCCGGCAAGAATATCAATCACACCGCGGTCGTCGCGCCTGATCTGAAGGCCGCTTCGAAGTATTATCCCGCGAACTACTGGTTCGCCCTGATAAACCTCCCGGCCGAAAGCGAGTTCCCGGGTACAGGTCCGAAGGGCAACGGCGTAGCCCCGACCATGAAGACCCAGCAGATGTGGATCAGTCAGATGAAGGGCTGCATCGTCTGCCATCAGCAGGGCGACATCGCGACCCGCACGCTGATCGACAACACACCCGAGGGCTGGGCGGACCGTATCAACCGCCAGCGTCCCGACGGCGACCACGTGCTCGGCGATCACGGCAAAGATTTCGCCGCCGGCATGAGCAACGCCATGACCCAGTTCGGTCGCAGCCGTGGCCTGCAGATGTGGGCTGATTGGACCAAGAGCGTCTCGGAAGGCGCCCTGCCGAAGGAAGCGCCGCCGCGGCCCGAGGGTCGGGAGCGCAATCTCGTACTGACGATGTGGGACTGGGCCAATGGCCGCTACGTGCATGACAACGTCGTCTCCGACCGCCACGATCCAAAGAAGTTTCCCAACGGCTACATCTATGGTGTGATCGGCATGCTCGGCTACATCGAGATGATCGATCCCGTGACCGGCAAACAAAAGGAAGTCGGCTACAAGGTCAATTTGAACAAGAACGTCGAAATCCTGCCGCCCGATCAGGTTCCCGATGCCTTCCCGCACAATCCCATGCTCGACAGCAAGGGCCGGCTGTGGATGACCGACCTGGGCCGCTTCGGCGCACCGAAGCCCAACGGCGCCCCGCCGCCCGACAAGATGCCCTACTGCACCGATCCGTCGAACAAGTATGCCAAGTACTGGCCGCAGCCGGGCAAGACCACCAACACGCTGGTGGTTTACGACGATGCCAATCAGAAGATCGACGGCCTGCCGATGTGCAACGGCATGCACCACCTTCAGTTCAACGTCGATCAAAAGACGCTCTATCTCAGTGGTGGCGGCAACCAGGTCGTCAGTTGGGCCGATACGGACGTGTTCGACAAAACGCACGATCCGGGCAAGGCGCTCGGCTGGTGCCCGATGGTGCTCGACACCA
This sequence comes from uncultured bacterium, assembly GCA_903888485.1. GTDB lineage: Bacteria > Pseudomonadota > Alphaproteobacteria > Rhodospirillales > Rhodospirillaceae > SHVO01. The sequence continues at coordinate 15,005 of CAISTS010000040.1, forward strand.
ACTCGGCTCATCCCGAAAAGGCCGCTGCGCGGGACGAAGTTTCGATCACGCCGGACCGCACGCAGTGGAACGACAATGCTGGCACCGGCGGCGGTGGCGGCGAAGAAGCCGGCGGCGCGGCGGCGGCAAAAGCCATTGATCCCAAGAAGGATACGCGTATCGCCGGGTTCCTCTATGGCGTCGATGCCGACGTCTCCGACGGCGGCATGTGGTTCGCCAAGACCGGGCCGTTCCCGACGGGCCTGGTCAAGTTCCACACCGGCACCAACCCGCCGGAGACCTGCCACACCGAGTACTTCGAGCCGCCGAAGCTTCCCGACGGCAAGAACTACGCGGCCTTCGTCTGCCGCGGCGTGAGCGCAGACTCGAAGGGTGTCGCCTGGGCCGCCTGCGCTAGCGGGTCCTTCGGTCGCTTCGATCCCAAGGCCTGCAAGACGCGTAGCGGCATTAAAGTCGCCGATGGTCAGCATTGCCCCGAAGGCTGGTCGATTTACAAGTCGCCGGGCCCCAGCATGGGGTCCGTTGCCGGTATCGGTGTTTCCACCGACATGCACTACCTTGATTGGGTAGATATCCACGACACGCTCGGCCTCGGCAAGGACACGCCGATCCTCGCGGGCAGCAACTCGGACTCTCTACTCGCTTTCGACGATAGCGCCAAGAAGTTCATCATCATGCGCGTGCCGTATCCAATGTCGTTCCATACCCGCGGCATGGACGGACGTTTCGATGATCTGTCGAAAGGCTGGAAGGGCAAAGGCATCTACGCGACCTACGCCACCGAGCCGGTCTGGCACCAGGAAGGCGGCGAAGACGGTACGTATGGCCCGTCGATCGTGCGCTTCCAGATGCGTCCGAGTCCGCTGACGCCGTAAGGCACGGCGCGCGCTTAAGCAACGGGAGGGGACCGCGTCCGCGCCCCCTCCCGTTTCGTTTTGCGAGGAATTTGAAGCCGTTGCGCACGTGCTAACGCCGCTTCAGTCCATTTTGCGGACTTCAATTCAGAGATGACTCCCGCCCGCCCGTCCCGGGGCGTAGGATTTCGAGACGGGACGCCCGGAATCGTTTGGGAGGACGAAATGATTCGCGCTGGTGCCTTTGGTTCTTTCTGCGCCGTGGCCATGGTCATGTCGGCCGCGCCCGCTGCCGCGCTCGAAACCCGCGGCTACGCCATCAGCTATCTCTATGCTGCGAGCTACGCCGAAGACGGCGATTGCCCGAACGGCTTCAATCCCTCGACGACCGCGGGCTGGATCAATGGCATGCGCGCGCTGGGTCTGCCTGAGGACAAGATCACGTCCTACTTCGACGGCGGCACCAACATGAAACAGAGCGAACGCCAGCAGATCGGCAATGAATACATCAGCAACCGCGGCCGCGGTGCGCGGTGGGCTTGGTCAGTTTGGTTTTGGCGACAACATCGGCCAGGCGTGCGCCGGCGGTGTAGCCGCCCACGGTGCGCAGCACGGCCGCCGCCCGCCCAATGCTCTGCGCGCCGCTCGCCTTGCCCTCTACTTCGGACATTCTATCCTCCCATATTCCACATCATGGACTGATATCTCCCATAAGGGATTCCCTGATGCCAATCCATGTTCGAAGTGCCACAAATTGTCCGCGAGTTTCCTGGTGAGGACCGAAATATGGACCCCGGCGAACATTTTTCCGTACTAGACCATATGGTGGACCAGACGCATTGACGGCGACTTATACGAGGATTACGCGTGAAGATGACATCCTGAGGCTGTTCTACCCGAAGACAGTGCTCAGACGGGTCATCGGACAATCTCCCCCGGCGACCTATTAGGGCGGACCCTAACGGGTCCGCCCTAAGTTCATTCTGTGGTAGCGTCGCCGCAATTCCAGCAGCGGGACGGCGCATGAACTTCGCATTGTCCTCCGACCAGGAGGCCATCCGGGACAGCATTAGCGGAATCTGCTCGCGCTTCGGCGAGGACTACTGGCTGAAGCACGATCAGGGCGCGGGTTTTCCGAACGACTTCCACGCCGCCATTGCCGCAGGCGGTTGGCTCGGCATCTGCATTCCTGAAGCTTACGGCGGCTCGGGCCTCGGCATGACCGAAGCCTGCGTCATGATGCAGGCCATCGCCCAATCGGGCGCGGGCATGTCGGGCGCCAGCGCCGTGCATCTCAATATCTTCGGGCTGAATCCGGTGGTGGTCTTCGGCACCGACGAGCAGAAGCGCCGCATGCTGCCGCCGATTGCGCAAGGCGAGGTCAAAGCATGTTTCGCGGTTACCGAGCCCAACACCGGCCTCAATACCACGCAGCTCAAGACCATGGCGGTGCGTAAGGGCGACCGCTACGTCGTGCACGGCCAGAAGGTTTGGATCTCGGCCGCGCAGAACGCCGACAAGCTGCTGCTGCTCGCGCGCACCACGCCGCTCGCTGAGGTGAAAGCGCCGACCCAGGGACTCAGCCTGTTCTACACCGACCTCGACCGCACGCGCATCGCCGTGCACGAAATTGAAAAAATGGGCCGCAAGGCGGTCGACTCAAACGAGCTCTTCATAGACGGTCTCGAAATCCCGCTCACCGACCGTATCGGCGAGGAAGGCGAGGGCTTCCGCTATATCCTGCATGGGCTCAATCCCGAACGCGCACTGATCGCCGCCGAGGCCTGCGGGCTCGGCTTCGTCGCCATCGAACGCGCCGCGGCCTATGCGCGCGAGCGCGTCGTTTTCAACCGGCCCATCGGCATGAATCAATCCGTGCAGCATCCGCTGGCCAAATGCTGGATGCAGCTGGAGGCCGCGCGGCTGATGACCATGAAAGCGGCGTGGGAGTACGACCAGGGTCAGGATTGCGGCGCGTCGGCCAACGCCGCGAAGTACCTCGCCGCCGAAGCCGGGCGCGAGGCGTGCCAGACCGCGGTGATGACGCACGGGGGATTTGGATACGCCAAGGAATTCCACGTCGAGCGCTTCTTGCGAGAATCCCTGATTCCCTGGATCGTGCCCGTCAGCCCCAACCTGATCCTCTGCTATATCGCCGAGAAGGTCCTGGGCCAGCCCAAGTCCTACTGATTCCAGGGGTTTCGGCGCCGCCCAATCACCTTGGATTCACCCCCTGTAAGTATGATCTAATCCTGACGCGAACCTTGGGAGAGGGAGAAGCAGCATGTCCAAAGTGATCTGTGCCGCGCTCGCGCTGTCGTTGTGCTGCGCGGCGCCGGCGTTTGCGCAGGATGCCAAGAGCGTCATCGGCAAGGCGCAAGCCGCCATCGGCAATCCCGCGTCGCTGAAGATCGAGGGCGCAGGCATGAACGCCTTCTTCGGTCAGGCGCTCACCGCCGGCAAGGAATGGCCGCGCCGCGATCTTGAGAGCTTCAAGCTCGACATCAACTACGATCAGACTTCATCGAGCCAGGAATTGGTTTTCACGCGCCCTGTGTTCGGCGGCCAGCGTCAGAACAGTCATGTCTACGGCACCAAGGCCTGGTCGATGGGACCGAACGGCGCCAACCCGCAGATCGCCGCCGCAGAGGAACGCCAACTTCAGATATGGATGACGCCGCACGGTTTCCTACGCGCCGCCGTTGCCGCAAGTGATGCGACCGTCACGCCCATCGCGGGCGGCAGCACCGTCAGCTTCACCACGCTCGCCAAATACAAGCTCACCGGCACCATCGACGCCCAAGGCCAAGTGGTGCGGATTGAGACCGTAATGCCTAACGTCGTCCTCGGCGATATGCCGGTGGTTACCACCTTCGAAGGCTACAAGGACTTCAGCGGCGTCAAATTCCCGACACGGATCGTCCAAATGCAGGGCGGCTTCACCAGCAACGAGTTCACCGTCACCAAAGTCCAACCCAACGCGCGTGTCGATATCGTCGCCCCCGCGAACGTGCAATCGGCCACCATCCCGCCCGTCCGGGTCGAGAGCAGCAAGATCGGCGACGGCATCTGGTTCGTGGGCGGCGGCTCGCACCACAGCGTGGTCGTGGAATTCGCCGACTTCATCACCGTCATCGAAGCGCCGCAGCACGAGCAGCGTTCGCTGGCGGTGATCGCCGAAGCCAAGAAGCTCGTGCCCGGCAAACCCGTTCGTTATGTCGTCAGCACGCACCACCACTTCGACCATTCCGGCGGCTTGCGCACCTATGTCGCCGAAGGTGCAACCGTGGTCAGCCACGAGTCCAACACGCCCTATTGGCAGAAGTCATTCGTGGCGCCGGCGACCCTGGTCCCGGATGCGCAATCGGCGGCCAAGAAGTCGCCCATCATTCAGGGTGTGAAGGACAAGTACGTCATCACCGACGGCAAGCAGACCGTCGAGGTCTACAACACCATCGGCGATGACCACACCGACGAGTTGCTGATCGCCTATCTGCCGTCGATCAAGGCGATTGTCGAAGCCGACAGCTTCAGTCCGGGGCCCGCCGGAGCGGCGCCGCCGCGCCCGGCGCCGGCCAATGCCGTGGTGCTCTACGACAATATTCAGCGCCTGAAGCTCGATGTTGCGACCGTCATTGGCGTGCACGGCCGCGGGCCGGTGCCGGTGGCCGAACTCAGAACCTTTGTTGGAAAGTAAGTGGGGATATTCGGGAAGGTCGTTACTTCATTCATCGCTTAAGGGAGAGGGACCATGCGTAAGCAATTTCTATTCGCCCTGTGTGCGTCGACATCGCTGATGCTCTCGGGCAACGCTTTAGCCGCCGCTGCCGCGCCGGCGATTGACGTCGATGATATCGGTGGCGTGGTCACCGGAGCGGCCGGGCCTGAGGCCGGCGTCTGGGTCATCGCCGAGACACGCGATACGAATACGCCCTTCACCAAGATCGTCATCACCGATGACCAGGGCCGCTACGTGCTGCCCGATCTGCCGAGCGGCACCTACAAAGTCTTCGTGCGCGGCTACGGCATCAAGCAGTCCAATCCGTCGGAAGTCGCGCGCGGCAAGACCGCCAACTTCACGGTCGAGACCGAGACCGACGCGCGCGCGGACGCGCAATTCTACCCGGCCAACTACTGGTCTTCCATGATCCGCCCGCCCGCCGCCTCGGAGTTTCCGGGCACGGGCCCGAAAGGCAACGGCATATCGCCGACCATGGCGGTTCAGCAGCAGTGGATGGCGCACCTGAAAGAGAACTGCCACTACTGCCATCAACTCGGCACTAAGACGACGCGCGAGGGGGCGACCACCGAGGAAGAATGGTCCGAGCGCATCAGCAAGTTCCGCAATCTCGGCGACCACGTGCTCGCCGATCACGGCGAACGCTATGCCGGCGTGATGAACAATCAGATGACCGGCTTTGGGCGTTCCCGCGCGCTCGCCATGTATGCCGACTGGACCAAGCGTATCGCTGCCGGTGAAATCCCCAAGGAGAAGCCGCCACGTCCGGCGGGCATCGAGCGCAATCTCGTGCTCTCCATGTGGGATTGGGCCGACGGCCACTACATCCATGATGAAGCGACTTCCGACAAGCGCAACCCGACGGTCAATGCCAAGGGTCCGACCTACGGCGTGACGACCTTGCAGGGTTATCTTGCGGTGCTCGATCCTGTCACCCACGGCACCGATCTCGTGCCGGTGCCGGGCCTCGATCCTAACGTCAAGCGCATCAACTACGACGTGACCGTGCACAACCCCATGCTCGATCAGAAGGGCCGCGTGTGGTCGACGATCCAGAGCGGCGAACTCACGCCGCCCGAAGAGTGCACCGACGGCAATAAGAATAAATTCGCCAAGTTCTATCCGAACGGCGGCAAGACCGCGAAACGCATCTCCGTCTATGATCCAAAAGCCAAGGACATGAAGACGATCCCGGTGTGCTTCGGCAACCACCACCTTGCCTTCGGCTGGGACAAGGGCAACACGTTGTACTTCAGCGGCGACACCAACGTCGTCGGCTGGATCAACACGCGCATTTACGACGAGACCAAGGATTCGCTGAAAGCCATAGGCTGGTGTCCGATGGTCTTGGACACCAGCGGCGACGGCAAGGTCGACGCCGACCGCAACAACTGGAATCAGCCCAGCGGCGAGAATATTGTCATGGCCGATCCCAAGAAGGACACCCGCATTTCGGGCTTCCTCTACGGCATGAACACCGCGCCGATGGATGACTCGGTGTGGCTGGTGAAACAACGACCGATCTTCCCGACGGGCGTCGTGCGTATGAGCCCCGGCACCAATGCGCCCGCGACCTGCATGACCGAGTACTACGAGCCGCCGAAGAAGCCTGACGGCACCTACGCCGGTTACGGCGCGCGCGGCGTCGATATCGACTCAAAAGGCATCGCCTGGGTCGGCCTCGGCAGCGGCCAGCTCGGCCGTTTCGACCGCTCGCTGTGCAAGACCAAGAACGGTCCCACCGCCATCGGCCAGCAGTGCCCGACCGGTTGGAAGTTCTATGACTCGCCCGGTCCGCGCATCGCCGGCCAGACCATCGGCAGCAACGACTTCCACTACCTCGCTTGGGTGGATCTGCATGACAGTTTCGGACTCGGCAAAGACACACCGATGATGCCGGGCTCGAACTCGGATTCGATCATCGCCTTCCAGCCGAAGGAAGAGAAATGGGTGGTGCTGCGCGTACCCTATCCGATGGGCTTCTATACCCGCGGTCTTGACGGCCGTATCGACGACCCCAAGACGGGTTGGAAGGGCAAAGGACTCTGGGCCACATACGGCGAAGCGCCGGTCTGGCACCAGGAGGACGGCGAAGGGGCCTCCAGCAAGATGATTCAGTTCCAGTACCGCCCCGATCCGCTCGCGCACTAAAGTTCTGATCCGACGATTGGCGGGGCCAGAGATTTCTCTGGCCCCGCTTGTTTTTGCGCGCACTCGGTAGTCATATACCGCGCATGAAACTCTCTCGCGCGTTCGTCGCCATCCCGCATTTTTTCGACCGCAGCGGCGTTGCCGACACCCGCCATGACTCCGCCGACCCCGCCAGCGCCGCCCGCCGCGCCCAGGCGCTGTCCACCGTGATCGCGCGCCTGCAGGAGTTGTTCGGCCAGCCGGCGCTCGTCGCCGACCATAAGAACGGCAGAACGCGCGAGGTTGCGCTGGGGGGACGCATGGAGATCGACATTTCGGTCATCACCAACGGCGACAACCATCTTGTGGACCAGCTGACTTGCCCGCCTTCGCTTTACAAGCATGTTCCCGCCGAGGGCGATCCGCGCTGGCTTGGGCTTTCGGCCCACAAAGCCATCGCTCAGTCGCTCGGCCGCTATGACTGGCACTGCTATCTGGAGGACGATACCGCCGTCGAAGACGCAATGTTTTTTGCCAAACTGCGGCACGCCTACGATCTGTTCGATGCACAGGTAGGCACAGATGCGATCTTGCAGCCCGCGCGCTATGAAACCGTCCTCGATGCGCCGGGCACGGCACTTTCTCTGCCGCACAAGCTCTATCCGGATTATGAGTGCGACGGCATGCCGTACTTCCAGGCGCCTGACGTGAGTATCGACATGCTCGGCCGGCGCTGGACGCTGGAGCCCGCGCGCCATCCGCATGCCGGGTGTTTTTTCCTCGATCAACGCCGCGCCGAAATCTTCGCGCGCTCGAAATACTGCGGCGAACAGGTGGAGTTGTGGGTCACCCCGCCCGATACGACTGCGACCTGGTCGATCTTGAACACCTTCCGTCTGTATAAGGCCACGCTCGACTGCTTCGATTTTCTCGAAGTACGCCACTTGCGTCCCTCGATGATCCGCCAGCTCCGCGCCGTGGACGGCGCTTACACCTGGCGCAAGGCGCGCCCGTCATGAATAACCTAGCGCAACAGTCCGAACCCCTGTCGCGCGCCGCCGATGAATGGCTCGCGGCGAACCTGCCGGGCTATCGCGGGCCAGGCATGCTCGCGAAATTTGGCTTCGGTCAATCGAATCCGACATTCAAGTTGTCTTCGCCTTCCGGCGATTACGTTCTGCGCCGCAAGCCCTTCGGCACGCTTCTGCCCAAGGCTCACGCCATCGAACGTGAATTCAAGGTCATGCGGGCGCTCGCCAGCACGGACGTGCCGGTGCCGCGCATGCACGTCTTGTGCGAAGACCCGTCGCTTCTGGGCGCGGCCTTCTTCGTCATGGAGTTCGTCCAGGGCCGCATGTTTGAGGACCAGCGTTTGCCGGGTCAGACACCTACAGAGCGTGGCGCCATCTTCGATGCCATGAACGATGCCATCGCGCGGCTGCACCGCGTCGATCCCATGGCGATCGGCCTTTCGGATTACGGCCGGCCCGAGAACTTCGTCGCCCGCCAGGTCGATACTTGGACCAAGCAGTACCGCGCCAGCGAAGGCGCAAAGGTCCCGGCCATGGAAAACTTGATCGCCTGGCTGCCGCAGAACCTGCCGCCGCAGCAACCGCCGGCGATCTTCCACGGCGATTTGCGCATCGACAACATGCTCTTTCATCCCGCCGAACCGCGCGTTGTCGCCATCCTCGATTGGGAGCTTTCGACCCTCGGTGATCCCGTCGCCGACTTTGCTTATAACTGCATGTTTTGGCGCATCGGCGCCGATCTCTTCCGCGGCTTTGGCGGCCTTGACCTGGCCGCCCTTGGCATTCCTGCTGAAGCGGACTATGTGAAGCGCTACTGTTCGCGCGTGGGTCGCTCCCAGTTGCCGCATTTCGATTTCTATCTCGCGTTCAGCCTGTTCCGGATGGCCGCGATCCTGCAAGGTGTGTGGCGCCGGGCGCAGGACGGCAACGCCAGTGCCACCGATGCTGCCGAAGTGGGCGCCAAGGCGGGCCCGCTCGCGGTGATTGGCTGGGATATCGCGCGCGGCGCGTCGTAAGGTCGGGGGACACTATGGATTTTGCGTATTCACCTAAGGTCGAAGGCCTGCGCCGCCGCGTGCAGGACTTCATGGATGCCAATGTCGTCCCGGCCGTCGCATCCTGGGAACACGATGTCGCTAAGGGCATCCATCCGCCCAAGGTCCTCGAACCCCTGAAGGCCAAAGCCAAGGCCGAGGGCCTATGGAATCTGTTCCTGCCGACGTTGCCCAAGGACGCACCCGGCATGGGTCTGCCCGTGATGGAATACGCGCCACTGGCCGAGATCATGGGCCGCGTGTTCTGGGCGCCCGAGGTGTTCAACTGCAATGCGCCCGACACCGGCAACATGGAGCTGCTGCACATCGCCGCCACGCCGGCGCAGCGCAAAGCCTTTCTCGATCCGCTCCTGAACGGCGACATCCGTTCCGCCTTCAGCATGACCGAGCCCGACACGGCGTCGTCGGACCCGACCAACATCGCCACGCGCATCGAGCGCCAGGGCAAGGACTACGTCATCAACGGACGCAAATGGTTTGTCAGCAACGGCGCCGATCCGCGCTGCAAGTTCATCATCCTGATGGGCGTTACCGATCCAGCCGCCGAGCGCCACGCGCGCCATTCGATGATCATCGTGCCGATGGACTCCCCCGGGCTTACCAATGTCCGCCAGATCCCGATCCTCAATCACGCCACCGGAGATCTCATCGCCGAAATCTTCTTCAAGGATGTGCGCGTGCCGGCGGAAAATCTCCTTGGGCAGGAAGGGCAGGGCTTCGCGCTCGCTCAGGCGCGCCTCGGGCCCGGCCGCATCCACCACTGCATGCGTACGATCGGCCAGTGCGAACTGGCCCTCGAACTGATGGCCGAACGCGCCATGGAGCGTGTCACTTTCGGAAAACCCCTGGCTGAGCGCGACAATGTGCGCGAATGGATCGCCGAGAGCCGGCTCGAGATCGACCAGGCGCGCCTTCTGGTGATGCGCGCCGCCTGGATCATCGACAATCAAGGCAACAAGGCCGCCCGCACCGACGTCTCGGCCATCAAGATCGTCACCGCCCGCATGCAGGTGAAGATTTTCGACCGCGCCATCCAGGTGTTCGGCGCGGCGGGCCTGACACCCGACACACCGCTCGCCAATCTGTTCACCTGGGGCCGCGCGCTGCGCTTTATTGACGGCCCCGACGAAGTGCACTTGCGCGGTGTGGCCAAGGCCGAGCTCGATCGCATCAAGAATATGCCGCTCAAAGCGTCACGCTATCTCACCAGTTATCATGCGGTCTTCGGCGACCCGACGCGCGCCTAACGGGTTGTAGTCACACGCTGAGACAACTGCGTTGGCACAACCAACAGGCGCACATGAGCACGTAAGTGTTCAGCAGCTTTTACACTGGGCGCATCGCGCGTAAAGGCTTCATAAAAAACGGAACTTTCAGATTGCACGCTCGTTCCGAGCAGGCAAGGAGGGTTCGTGATGAAGCATTTCTGGTTTGGTATCGCCGCGGCGCTTGTCGCCAGTCTGACCTTCAGCATCGCGCAGACGGCCTTTGCCGCCATGGCCGCGGTGGATGAGAAGCTTTTCAGCGCGTGCATGGTCCTGGAGACGTCCGAGATGAAAGGCAACGCGGAGTGCATGGGCTTCTTCAAGCGCATGAACGTCGTAACCGAGGACATCGAAATGCTGCGCACCTGCCGCGGCATGCAGCCCGCGCTCCTGACCAATGACAAGGAATGCGCCGTGCTTCTGGCCAAGCATCCTGACCTCGTGCTCTTCGGCAGCGCGCCGACCGTTACCCCGAATGGTCCCAATGCGGCGCGCCTCCAGAACTAGCAGCAAAGGCAAGCCGCGGCGCAAAGACGCCGCCGCGCCACCCCGCGAACAGCGTGGACCGGAGACGGGTCCCGGGCTTGAGGTTGAGGTCGCGCCGCCGGGCGTGTCGCAGCGCTCCGGCCAGGGGAAAAGCGAGAATTTCGACGACGGTGAAGTGCGCTAGGTTAGATGGCCGCGCCGCCCAGCGCGGCCAGCCGCAGGCTGCTGCCCAGCGCAGCGTCATCACCCTCTTCATCCCTGCCGCCGCCCTGATCAAGCAGGGCTTTCATATCTTGCCGGGCGCGAGAGATGCGGCTCTTAACCGTGCCGACCGCGCAGTTCTGGACTTCGGCGATCTCTTCATAGCTGAGACCGTCGACCGACAGCAGGTAAAGCGCTTCGCGGTGAATATGGGTGAGCGCGTTGATGGCGCGCAGCACATCCCGCATCTCCAAAGCGTCTTCCTGCGTACCCGGCTTCTTCAAATATTCGTCGGGTACGTCGTCGAGGCGCGCGGCATTGCGGTCGCGCAGGCGCACCATATCAATGAACTCGTTGCGCATGATGCGGTAGAGCCAAGCGCGCATGTTCGTGCCCAGCGCGAACTGCTGATGCGCGGCAAGCGCGCGCGCCGCTGTTGTTTGCAGGAGATCGTCTGCATCGGCGCGAATGCGGCCCATCATCACGGCGGCGCCGCGCAGACGGGGAAGCTCCCCAATCAATTCATCGAGAAAGGCGCGGCTGGGCGCGTCGCCCCGTCCGCTGGGACCGGCCTGCGCGCTTATCAGGGAGCCCTTGTCATCCAGCATTCACCGATTCTAGGCCTCGAATCTGCGAGCGGCAATCGCCCGACGGTGGCATGACGATGAAGAAATGATGCGTAAGTACCGTGAGACGCTCCCGCTTTAACACGCAGAGATGGATTAACTGTCATCAATTAACTGTCGTCGCGCCCGAAAAATCCAATGAATTGAGGAACCTCCTGTTCGCGTGATCGTTGCATTGGCAACAGGGAGTACATTCATGATGCTTTTGATTTCCGCCGCGCTCGGTTCGACGATCGTTGTCGCCAGCGGCGTTATCGCCGCGCTTTTGGTGCTGCGCGACTAGCGCGCACACCCTAGGCCCAAAAAACGGCCCGTATATTCAACAGCTTGGCGCTTTGGCGGCGCTGAAGCTTGGGTTACTCTTCCGGTAGGCACACTTGCAGTCAGGGGAGAGTCGCATGCGCCGTTTTTCGACATTCTTATTGGGATTCGCCGCGCCGCTGGCGCTGTTGCCGCAGGTGGCGGCCGCCGAAACAGGATCGAGCGCTTGCGACAAGGTGGCAGCAGTCACACTCCCGAACACATCGGTGAAAGCGACATACCTGACGACCCAGACGCAGGTAGACGCGGCCTTCGCATCGCCCGACAGCCGTGTCGGCTCGACCCCGATGAAGGCAACGCTGCCGTTGTGCCGCATCGAGGTGACCATCACGCCGGCGCCGGGCGCTGAGATCAAGTCTGAGTTCTGGCTGCCGCCGGCCGAGAAGTGGAACAGGCGCTTCCTCAGCATCGGTGCCGGCGGTTCCGCCGGCTTCATCGACCGGCGCGCGCTCGCGTCAGGCTCGGCGCAAGGCTATGCCGTATCGACCTCCGACGCCGGCAGCCACTCGCCCGTGCTGCTGCAGATGGCCTTCGGACAGAACCCCGAATGGCGCGAGAACTTCGCCCACCGCGGCGTGCACCTGACCGCCGTCGCCGGCAAGGCGCTGGTGCAAGCCTTCTACCAAGCCCCGCCCAAGGCCTCGCTGTTCATGGGTTGCTCGGGCGGCGGCTACGAAGCCATGAGCCTCGTCAATCACCACCCCGACGACTACGACGGCGTCATCGCCGGCGACCCCGCGCTCGATTGGGAGAAAACGTCGTTGTGGCAGGGCACGGTCTACAACGCCACCAGCGCGCCCGGTGCGGCGATTCCGCGCGCCAAGCTCGCCAGTCTCAATAAGGCGTTGGTCGCGCAGTGTGATGCCCTCGACGGCGTCAAGGACGGCGTGCTCGACGATCCGCGTAAGTGCAAGCCCGACTTCAAAGCCCTGCTGTGCAAAGCTGGCGATGCGAACGATTGCATGACAGCGCCACAGATCACCGCGCTCGAGAAGATCTACGCGCCCTTCAAGCATCCGCGGACGGGCGAGCTACTGTTCCCCGGCTTCACTGTGGGCGCCGAAGATATGCCGGCGACGCGCTCGCGTCTGGCCGGCGAGCCCGACGGCTCCACCGTGACGGTGCACCAGCCGGGACCGCTCGTGTGGTTCAAACCGGACTTCACGGCCAAGGACTGGGCGAGCTTCGACTTCGACAAGGGCACCGACAAGGCCATCAAAGACTTCGCGCCATGGGTCAACTCAAACCCCGACCTCAAGGCGTTCAAGGCCTCGGGCGGCAAGTTCATCATGTACACCGGCTGGGCCGATCCCAACCTCAACCCCGAGAATATGGTGAACTACTACGAGAAGCTGAAGATGACGATGGGCGAGGGCGAAGCGCAGGCCTTCAGCCGCGCCTTCATGGTGCCCGGCATGGGCCACTGCAGCGGCGGTCCGGGACCGAACGTGTTCGGCCAGGATATCGGCGGCTCGCTCGGCCGGCAGAACGACGCGGGCAACAATATCCTGATGGCGCTTGACCGCTGGGTGGTGGACGGCGTCGCGCCTGAGCAGATCATCGCGACCCGGTACGTCGACAACGACCGCAACAAGGGTGTGCAGCGGACCCGGCCGCTCTGCGCCTATCCGAAGGTCGCGCGCTATAGCGGCATGGGCAGTACCGACGAGGCCAAGAATTTCTCCTGCGTCGCGCCGTAGGCGCCGCGCAGGTTCTGTCGTAAGGGCCGGGCTGCGTCCGTAGTGTCTCTAGGATCGGCGTGTTGGCGATGCCAATATGCCGCTCCTTCGTTCGGAGACAGCTATGGACGTTCTGACCGCCATCAAGACCCGTGCTTCCGCCGTGCGCCTGACCGCGCCGGGGCCGACCCCGGCGCAACTCGATGAAATCCTGAAGGCCGGTATTCAGGCGCCCGATCATGGGCGCCTGCAGCCCTGGCGCTTCGTCGTGCTCTGCGGTGATGACCGTAAAATCCTCGCCAAGGCCATGGCCGACATGCAGCGCCGCAAGACGCCGGACGCGCCGGCCGACGAGATCGAGCGCACGGGCCTCAAGGCCCTGCGCGCGCCCACCATCCTCGTCGTCGCGGCGCGCATCACACCTTCACCTAAGATTCCGGACGTCGAGCAGATCGTGGCCGCCGGCGCCGCCACCCAGAACATGTTCCTGGCCGCCCACGGACTTGGCCTCGGCGCCATGTGGAAAACCGGCGGCGCGGCTTATGATTCTCAGGTGAAAGCGGCCATCGGTCTTCAGTCTTCCGATCACATCGTGGCTTACCTTTACCTGGGCACGCCGGCGACACCGGGCACGCCCCGTGAAAACACGCTGGACGGTTACGTAATCCGCCGTTAGCACTCTAGGTTGGGATATGGGGGATGTTATGACTCACTCTTGGCGTATGACTGTATCGGCCTGCGCGTTGATGGCGGGCGGTATTCCGATGGCTGAAGCTGCCGAGCTGGCGCGCGGGGCGGTGTTCGAAGAGATCGTCGTCACGGCGCGCAAACGGGCCGAGAACATCCAGGCCGTGCCCATCGCCATTACGGCGTTATCGGCCCAGGACCTCGAACGCCAGAACGTGCAGACCCTGGCCGACTTGCGCTTCATCACACCGTCGCTTTCGGTGCAGCCCGACACCTTCCGCCAGGACACCATCAACATCACCATCCGCGGCCTGCGCAACTTCCCGCGCAGCGGCATCCAGTTCGACACCGCGGCGGCGGTCTATGTGAACGGCGTCTACTTTGCGCGCACCAATGGCCTGACGGGCGCGCTCTTCGACGTCGATAACGTCCAGGTCCTGAAAGGCCCGCAAGGCACGCTGGTCGGCCGCAACGCCACCGGCGGCGCGGTGCTCTACAGCACGCGCGAGCCCGAAGACCGCTTCGGCGGCCACGTCACGCTCACCGGCGGCGACTATGGTCGCTACGAAGCGCAAGGCGTGATCAATGTGCCCTTCGGCGACAAAGTCGCGGCGCGCATCGGCTACTCCTACACCGAGGCCGGCGGCTACTTGAAAAACATCTACCGCGATCCGGCGACGGGCGAGCGCAACGACACCAAGCCCTTCGGCTCGCGCAAGACTGCGATGCTGGGCGTGCTGAAGTGGCTGCCCGACGATGACTCCAAGCTAGTGCTGCGCGGCGACTTCAGCGCCGAGCATTACAACGGCTCGTCCTACCATCTGATCAATTCGTTTGAGGGAACCAACCCCTCGACGGGCGCCACTGGCGCAATCGTGACGCCGGGCCCGCGGCCTTCGATCTGCAATATCCCGATGACCTGCAACCAGGTCACCGACCTGCGCGGCCGCATCATTGCGCCGTACTACAGCGATGTGGCCACGCGCACGGTCAACACCGATCCGCGCGCGTACAACGCACTCCTGAATTCGCTCGCGCGCCAGCAGGGTGATTTCTGGTCCGTCGATCAGTCGGAGAACAACTACAACGTCGGGAAATACCAGTCCGTCTCCGGCGTCTACGACCGCACGTTTGGCGACATCTCAATGAAACTCCTCGGTGGCTACCGCTGGACGGCCACCGAAGGCTTCTACGCCAGCCGCGGCGCGCCTTACGATACGCTGCAGAATGAAGCCGAGGACCCCGACTACGACGCAACTACCGCCGAAATCACGTTCAACGGCAACGCACTCGACGATTCTTTGCAGTGGACGACCGGCGCCTTCTTCTTCGCCGAAAGCGTATCGCGCCAGGGCAACCGCGACTACTTGTTCTCGACCAACCAGGTGCGCCCGCAGCCGGTGTCCGGCCGCCAGATCACGCTGACGGACACCACCGGTAATTCCGGTAAAAACACCAGCTACGCCGGGTACGCGCAAGCCACCTACAAAGTCACCGACGATTTCCGCGTCACCGGCGGCGTGCGCTACACCATCGACAAGCGCCAAGCCCACATCGCCCCTCTCAGCACGCGCTTCCCGGCGACGGCCGCGACCACGGCCGCGGTTCCGAACAGCGTGTTCAATCCGGGCAACTATGTCTTCAACGGCATCACCTACAACGGTTACACGCAGACCTGCGCGCTGACCGAGACCAACGGCACGCCGCGCCCCATCACTTCGTGCTTCCTCGATGTCGAGCGCACGTTCAAGGACCCGACCTGGACCGTTTCCCTCGACTACGACATTGTCGACGGCACGTTGATCTATGCAACGGCGCGCCGCGGCTACAAGTCGGGCGCGCTCAACAGCGGGGCGAACAACGCCGCCGCCGTCGTCGCGCAGCCCGAGAAGGTGCAGGACTACGAAGTCGGCCTGAAGTCCGATTGGTCGCTGGGCGGCATGGCGGTGCGCAGCAACTTCGCGGCCTACTGGACGTCTTACAAAAACATTCAGGTGCAGGTCGGCCTGCCGTTCATCGTCTTCGCCAACGGACCCGGCGGCAGCGCGTGCACGCAGACCCTGTTCAATGCCGGTCAGTGCACCGGCGTCAGCACCGAGAACGTCACGCTGAACGCGCGTTCGGCACGTGTGTACGGCGGAGAGTGGGACATCGCCCTCAAGCCCGTCCCTGAACTCACGCTCTCGTGGAACGGCAGCTACCTCAACACCAAGTACACCGACTTCAGCTACACGCCGCCGGGCGGCTATCTGCAGCCGGCGACCGGCTCGACGCTCACCGGCCAACCGTTCCCGCTGCCGGCCTGGAGCATGTCGGCGGCCGCGACCTATGCGCTTACGGGTGAACAAGTCGGATTGCCGGTCGAAGAAGTCGCGCTGACGGCCAGCGCCTACAACCAGAGCAACTACCGGACGGTGCTCACCGGCTATCATGCGTCGCAGAAGGTGTTCGGCTACACGCTCGCCAACTTCCGTCTCGCCGTGCGGGACATCGTAGGCAGGGGCGTCGATCTGTCCGCCAATGTCAGCAACGTCTTTAACAAAAAGGCCTGTTTGGCTGAGCCGGGTGGCACCGGCGGCGGCGCGGGTGTGCTGGCCTCGACCCCCAATGCGACCTTCGGCGTGCCCAATGCCAGCGGCATCACCCAGTGCGTGCCTCTGGCGCCGCGTATGATTGCCGCCACGTTGCGCTACGCGTTCTAGGACACTTGCTGCGGCACGGTGGTGCCGCAGCAAGGAACGCGCCTACCGGAAAACGGCTACGCGACAATTCATGCTGCCGTGTTAAAATTTGGAATCGGCCGGGCTGGGAGTAACGCCTGTCGCCCGAAAAGCTATCGTCATAACCCGCGTGGTTTGGAGGAGGAAGACATGTCACGGCACTTCGCTCAGTCTCTACTAGTATCGACGTTCTTGGTCGCTGCAAATGCTGCATTCGCGGCGCCGGCCGCAAGTGTTCCGACCTCCCCCGACGGCATCGGTGGTGTCGTCACCAGCAGCAAAGGTCCGGAAGCTGGCGTCTGGGTGATCGCCGAAACGCGCGACACGCCGACGCACATGCTGAAGATCGTCGTCACCGACGATCAAGGGCGCTTCTACGTTCCCGAATTGCCTCAGGGGAAGTACGAGCTCTTCGTGCGCGGTTATGGTCTCGTGGACTCCGCACGCGTGCCTGCCGAGCTCGGCAAGAACGTGAACCTCACCGCCGTGCTCGCGCCCGACGCCAAGACCGCGGCGCAGATCTATCCGCCGAACTACTGGCTCTCGCTGATCAAGGTGCCGGCTGAAAGCGATTTCCCCGGTACGGGTCCCAAGGGCAACGGCATCTCCCCGCGCATGGCGACCCAGCAGCAGTGGCTGCAGCAGATGGGCGATCAGTGCCAGCAGTGTCACCAGCAGGGCGACCACACCACACGCAATCTCGAGAACAACACCGCTGAGGGCTGGGCGGAACGCATCAACAAGGCGCGCGGCGATGAAGACCAGGCGCTGCGCGATCATGGCGCTCAGTATGCGACGGCCATGAACAACGCCATGTCGCAGTTCGGTCGTCAGCGTGGCCTTGCCATGTGGACCGATTGGACGAAGCGCATCGCCGAGGGCGAACTGCCCAAGGAAGCGCCGCCGCGTCCGGTGGGCATCGAGCGCAACGTCGTGCTCACGTCCTACGACTGGGCGAACGGGCGCTACGTCCATGACATCACGGCGGGCAATCGTCACAACCCGACGGCGAACGCCAATGGTCCCGTCTACGGCGTCGTGTTGTGGTGGGGCTATCTCGAAGCGCTCGATGCGAAAACGGGCAAGACGAACGAGTACGGCTATAAGGTCACGCCCAATAAGGGCGCCGAAATATTGCCGGCGGATATTCTGCCCGACGACCGCCCCC
The DNA here is from genome assembly GCA_903888485.1 of uncultured bacterium. Classification (GTDB taxonomy): domain Bacteria; phylum Pseudomonadota; class Alphaproteobacteria; order Rhodospirillales; family Rhodospirillaceae; genus SHVO01. The sequence continues at coordinate 32,967 of CAISTS010000040.1, forward strand.
ACAATCCGATGATCGACAAGAACGGTAACGTCTGGATGACCGATCTCGGTCAGTCGGGTCCGCCGAAGCCGGGCGCGCTGCCGATTCCAGACCGTCTTCCGTACTGCACCGATCCGTCCAACAAGTTCGCGAAGTACTTCCCACAGCCGGGCAAGGCCCGCACCACCGCGGTGCAGTTCATCGCCGAGACGAAAAAGGGCGATGGCGTGCCGATGTGCAACGGCATCCACCACCTGATGTTCAATCAGAACCAGAAGGATCTTTACTTCTCGGGCGGCGACCAGAAAGTCGTCAGCTGGATCGACATCGACGAGTGGGCCAAGAGCCACGATCCTGCAAAGGCGGTCAGCTGGTGCCCGATGGTGCTCGACAGCAACGCGACTGACCCCACCAAGCGCCCGGCACCTGGCGACGTCACCATCACGCCGGATATGAAGGCATGGAACCAGCCAGCGGCGGCGCGGTCCATGGGCGACGAAGGCGGCGAAGACCCGACCGAGAAAGTAGCGCTCGATCCTAAGAAGGATACGCGCGTACAGGGCTTCTTGTACGGCATCGATGCCGACGTCACCGATGGCAGCATGTGGGCGGCCAAGACCAATCCGTTCCCCGGCCAGTTCATCCGCTTCCACCCTGGCAGCAATCCCCCGGAAACCTGCCACACCGAAATGTACGAGGTGCCGAAGATGCCTGATGGCGTCAACTACATCTCGTTCAACGGGCGCGGCATCAGCGCGGACTCGAAGGGCGTGACCTGGGGCTTCTCCGGTAACGGCCAGCTGCAGCGTTTCGAGCGTAAGCTCTGCAAGAACATTGCGGGTCCCGCGGCCGCGACGGGCCAACAGTGCCCTGAAGGCTGGTCGGTTTACGACGCCCCCGGTCCGAAGATCGCCGGCACCAAAAACGGCACCGCCGACTTCCACTACCTCGGCTGGGTCGACCTGCACGACACGCTGGGCATGGGTAAGGACATGGTGATCACCACTGGTTCGAACTCCGACTCGCTGCTGGCGTTCAACGATGCGACCAAGAAGTACACCGTGCTGCGCGTGCCCTATCCGATGGGCTTCCGCACCCGCGGCGTCGATGGCCGCATCGATGATCCGAAGGCGGGTTGGAAGGGCCGCGGCGCCTGGGCGACCTACTCGTCAGCGCCCGTCTGGCACGTGGAAGGCGGCGAGGACAACACGTCGGGTCCGTTCCTGGTGAAGTTCCAGGTCCGTCCGGATCCGCTCGCGAAATAAGTCCTTCGTTTTGAACTGAATTTGCGCGGCGTCACCACAGTGGCGCCGCGCAATGCTTTGGGACCCTGGAGGTCGCGCCGCCGGTGTCCCGTGTGGCGAGACAGGAATATGCCCGGGCTATCCACAGCGCTTAAAACGAATTTTAGCCGAGCGGAACGCATCGTTTTGCCTAGGCCGCTGATACGAAAGTTCTGGTATTCTGTGGGCAATTCCGAGAGAGCGGGGCGCAGGTAGGGCGCGTCTCGCCCGAGAGTCTTGGAGTTTTCGCCACAAACGCATTGTCTTGAGGAGGGAGTCATTATGTCGCGTTATTTTGCTCAATCTCTACTCGTATCGACGTTCCTGGTTGCCGCACATGCAGCGATCGCTGCACCGGCTGCCGGCGTCCCGACGGCGCCGGACGGCATCGGCGGCGTTGTCACCAGCAGCAAGGGTCCGGAAGCGGGCGTCTGGGTGATCGCCGAAACGCGCGACACGCCGACGCACATGCTGAAGATCGTCGTCACCGACGATCAGGGCCGCTACTTCATTCCCGAATTGCAGAAGGCGAAATACAAGCTCTTCGTGCGCGGCTACGGTCTCGTTGATTCCGAGCGCGTCGATGGCGAACCCGGCAAGACCGTGAACCTCACCGCGGTCGTTGCGCCGGATGCGAAAGCCGCCGCGCAGTACTATCCGCCGAACTACTGGCTCTCGCTGATCAAGGTGCCGGCTGAAAGCGAATTCCCGGGCACGGGTCCGAAGGGCAACGGCATCGCGCCGCGCATGGCCTCGCAGCAGATGTGGCTGCAGCAGATGGGCGACCAGTGCCAGCAGTGCCATCAGCAGGGTGACCACACGACCCGCAATCTGCAAGGCAGCAGCCTCGAAGCCTGGGCCGAGCGCATCAACAAGGCGCGCGGCGACGAGGATCAGGCGCTGCGCGACCATGGCATCGACTACGCCAAGAACATGAACAACGCCATGACGGGCTTCGGCCGTGCGCGTGGCCTGGCCATGTGGAGCGACTGGACCGGCCGCATCGAGAAGGGCGAACTCCCGAAGGAAGCGCCGCCGCGTCCGGCGGGCATCGAGCGCAACGTTGTGCTCACGTCTTATGACTGGGCGAACGGCCGCTACGTTCACGATATCTCGGTATCGGACCGTCACGATCCGACCGTCAATGCCAATGGTCCGGTCTACGGCGTCGTTCTGTGGTGGGCCTATCTCGAGTCACTCAACCCCAAGACCGGCAAGACCGACGAGTACGGCTACAAGGTGATCCCGAACAAGACCGCCGAAGTCCTGCCGCCGGAAGTCCTGCCGGATGATCGTCCGCACAATCCGATGGTCGACAAGTACAGCAACGTCTGGATGACCGACCGCGGCCGCTCCGGCGCGCCGAAGCCGGGTTGGCTGCCGTATCCGGATCGCCTCGCGTTCTGCACCGATCCTTCGAACAAGTATGCCAAGTACTTCCCGATGCCGGGCAAGGCGCGCGGCATGGCGGTGCAGTTCATCTCGAGCACGCAGAAGGGCGATGGCGTGCCGATGTGCAATGGCATCCATCACCTGCAGTTCCATAAGAACCGCAAGGACCTCTACTTCTCGGACGGCGACCAGAAGGTTGTCAGCTGGATCGACATCGACGAGTGGGCCAAGAGCCACGACCCCGCGAAGGCCGTGAACTGGTGCCCGATGGTGCTCGACAGCAACGCGACCGATCCCTCCAAGCGTCCGGGGCCGAACGACATCACTATCACGCCGGACCTGACGGCGTGGAACAACCCGCCTCCGCCGCGTTCGCTCGGTGAGGAAGGCGGCGGCGATGCGGTCGACGAAAAGTCGCTCGATCCGAAGAAGGACACCCGCGTGCAGGGCTTCCTCTACGGCATCGACGCCGACATCTCCGACGGCAGCATATGGGCGGCCAAGACCGGTCCGTTCCCGGGGCAGTTCATCCGCTTCGAGCCCGGCAACAACCCGCCGCAGACCTGCCACACCGAAATGTACCAGCCGCCGAAGGCGCCGGATGGCGTCAACTATATCTCCTTCAACGCCCGCGGCATCAGTGCGGACTCGAAGGGTGTGGCTTGGGGCTTCTCGGGCAACGGCCAGCTGCAGCGTTTCGATCGTAAGCTCTGTAAGAACGTTGGCGGCGCGGCTGCCGCCACCGGCAACCAGTGCCCCGAAGGCTGGTCGGTCTATGACGCGCCCGGTCCGAAGATCGGCGGCATCAAGATCGGCACCGCCGACTTCCACTACCTCGGCTGGGTCGACCTGCACGACACGCTCGGCATGGGTAAGGACACGGTGCTGACCGCCGGTTCGAACTCCGACTCGATCCTGGCGTTCAACGACACGACCAAGAAGTACTCCGTGCTGCGCGTGCCCTATCCGATGGGCTTCCGCACCCGCGGTATGGATGGCCGTATCGACGATCCGAACGCCGGTTGGAAGGGCCGCGGCACCTGGGCGACCTATTCGTCCGCGCCCGTTTGGCACGTCGAAGGCGGCGAAGACAACACGTCCGGTCCGTTCCTGGTGAAGTTCCAGGTGCGTCCGGATCCGCTCGCGAAGTAAGTCTTTCGCACTAAATTGATCGTGTTGCGCGGCGTCACTTAACTGTGGCGCCGCGCAATGCTTTTGGGGCGGTTACATCCCGTTCACGAACCCATTGCCGGGGCGCAGCGCAGGTCCATATAATTCGTGCGGGGCGTATCAATCACAAATCGATGGAGGAGGATCACAATGAAGAAGGTATCGCTTTTTCTCGCCGCTTCGGCTGTAGCCGTTCTTGGGGGCGTCGCCATCGCGCAGCAGGCGCCGCCGCAGCCGATGTCGTTCTTCGTGACCAGCGTCGGGCTTGGCAAAGGCGCGGATCTCGGCGGTCTCGCCGGCGCCGATAAACACTGCCAGGCGCTCGCGACAGCCGCCGGCAGCAAGTTCACCTGGCACGCTTACCTCAGCACGCAAGGGGCGGGTGCCGTGAACGCGCGCGACCGCATCGGCCAAGGCCCGTGGTTCAGCGCCAAGGGCGCGCGCATCGCGGGCAACCTCGCCGAGCTTCACGGCGATACGCTCGATCTTGCACGCCTTGGCAATTCCGTCACGCGCGTCACCGCCATCAGCGAGAAGGGCGATCCGATCAACGGCGTCGGCGCGACGCCCAACCAGCACGACATCCTGACCGGCTCCAAGCCCGACGGCACCGCCTATACCGACGCCGCCGATCACACCTGCAAGAACTGGACGAGCAGCGGCGAGGGCAGCGCCCAGCTCGGTCACCACGACCGCGCCGGCGGTGGCAATATCTCGTGGAACTCGACCCACCCCAGCCGCGGCTGCAGCCAGGAGAACCTGGTCGCCACCGGCGGCGCCGGGCTGATGTATTGTTTCGCCATCGACGCGAAATAAACCGTTAACTCAAGACCGTACAAAGCATCCCGGTCCGTCCCTCGGACCGGGATGCGCCTATTTTGGGGACCCTTTACGCGATATACTGCGGCCTTCCAGCGATCCAGCAAGGGGAGGGCTGCCCGTGGCTGTCCAACTAACCGTCAATAACCAGGTTCAAAACGTCGATGCTGATCCATCGACGCCGCTGCTGTGGGTGCTGCGCGACCACCTCGGCATGACAGGCACCAAGTTCGGTTGCGGTCTTGCCCAATGCGGCGCCTGCACCGTGCACATCGACGGCATCGCGACGCGCTCCTGCCAGGTGCCGCTCGAGGCTGTCGCCGGCGCGAACATCACCACCATCGAAGGCTTGGCGGTCAACTCCGACCACGTGCTGCAGAAGCTCTGGGTCGAGATGAATGTCCCGCAGTGCGGTTACTGCCAAACGGGCGTACTCATGGCCGCCGCGGCGCTCTTGAAGCAAGTGCCCAAGCCCACCGACCAAGAGATCGACCTGCACGTCAGCAACATCTGCCGCTGCGGCACCTACCCGCGCATCCGCGCGGCGATCCACAAAGCCGCCGAAATGATGTCGGCGTAAAGGGGCGGATCATGGGAAACATTGAAGCGCTCGACCGCCGTCAGTTCCTGGTCACCACCGCCGTTGTCGGCGGCGGGTTCTCGCTGGGCCTGACATTCGGGACAGGTGAAGCCAACGCCAGCTTGGAGGCTCCGTGGGGCAAAACCCCGGCAGCGCCCGAGTTCACGCCGTGGCTGTCCATCGCCGCCGACGACACCATCACCGTACGCGTCGCCACGCCGGAGATCGGCAACGGCGTCATGACGCAAGCGGCCATGACCATCGCCGAGGAGTTGGGCTGCGACTGGACCAAGGTGCGCTGCGAGTTCGCGCCGCCCGCGCGTAATCTCGCCGAAAACGGCGTCTATGCCAAAGCAGGCGCCGGGCTGGCTTATTTCAGCGGCCGTTCGACGGTCGAAGATCGCCTGCAGCTTGGCCTGCAAGTCGGCGCCAGCGCGCGCGAGCGCTTAAAGACCGCTGCGGCGCAGCAGTGGAAGATTCCGGTTTCCGGAGTTGAAGTGGCGAACAGTGTCCTCACTCACAAGGCCACGGGCCGCACGCTGACCTTCGGCCAGGTTGCCGCGAAGGCCGCGGGCGTGAAACTCGCTCAAGAACCAACGCCGAAGCCGCAGGAAGAGTGGACGCTGCTCGGCAAGAAATCCGTCGGCAAGATCAACAACGCCGCCATCGTCAACGGCACCGCCGTCTACGGCATGGACGTGATTTTGCCCGGCATGCTTTACGCCGCGCTCAAGCAGGCGCCGGTGCACGGCGGCAAGCTCAAGAGCTATGACGCCTCGAAGGTCGAAAAGATGCCGGGCGTCGTTGCGGTCGTGGTCGTCGATCCCGAGGCGCCGCTGGCCGAGCTCAAGATCCCCTTCGGCATGGCCAACAGCGCCGCGCAGCATGGCATCGCCGTTGTCGCGGAGCATTACTGGCAAGCGGTCAAGGCGCTCGAAGCGCTGCCCGTGGAGTGGGACTCAGGTCCCGGCGGCCAATGGAAGACCACGTCGCAGGTTTATGATGCCGCCCGTAAGGCGCTCGATAAGCCGGGCAGCAAGGTCGATAAGGAAGCCGGCGATATCGCTTCGCTCGACCGCCAGCCGAAAATCGTCGAAGCCACCTACCTGACGCCTTACAGCGAGCACGCGTTCATTGAGCCGCTCAACGGCACCGCGCTCGTCACCGCCGATGGCGTCGAGGTCTGGCATCCGTCGCAGCATTCCGAGAATGGCCTTTGGGTTGCCGCCCACGAAGCGGGCGTCGCGCCGGAGAAGGTGAAGTTCAACCAAACCTACGTCGGCGGCGCTTTCGGCCGGCGCGTATTCGGCAACGACCTTCGCATGGTCGTCGCGGTCGCCAAGAAGGTGCCGGGCCGTCCCGTGCACGTCATCTGGAGCCGCGAGGAAACCACGCGCCAGGGCCGCTACCGCCACATGATCGCCGCGCGTTTCAAGGCCGGCCTCGATGCCGACGGCAAACCGCAGGCGTTCCTTGCGCGCAGCGCTTCGACGCCAGGCCTGTCCGGGGCGGGACTGCTCAACACACCCTTTGCCGGCGGCCAGATCAAGAACGTGCGTTATGAGTCCGAGATGCTGCCCTTGCACATCATGACGGGCCCATACCGCGGCCCCAGCTACAACTCCTATGCCTTCATGATGGAAACCTTCATTGATGAATGCGCGCATGCGTGCGGGGCCGATCCGCTCGCCTACCGGCTGAAGCTGCTGGAAGGCTGGGACGATGAAGGTTGGGCCAAGACTCTGAAGGAAGTCGCCGCCAAGGCCGAGTGGGGCAAGAAACTCCCCAAGGGCATGGGGCAGGGCATCGCCATCGCCAACTGGGGCGGCAACGGCAAGCCCAAGACCGGCACCACCGTCGCCATCGTCGCGCTGGCCGAGGTCACCACCCAAGGCGCGCTCAAGGTGCATCAGATCGATGTGGCCTTCGATACCGGCCGCATCGTCAACCAGGATGCCGTGCACACCGAGCTCGTCGGCGGCACCATCTTCGGCCTCAACATGGCGCTGAATGAAGAGCTGACCATCAAGGACGGCCGGATCGTCGAAGGCAACTACGACACCTATCCGACGCTCAAGATCGGCGACATTCCGAAGATCAATATCCACTTCGGCGCGCTCACCGGGCACGACCGCTTCGCCGAAGTGGGCGAGCCGCCCGTCGGCCCCGTGGGACCGGCCATCGGCAATGCGATATTCAAGGCTACGGGCCAGCGCATCCGCCAGATGCCATTCCGCAAGCTTGATCTGGCTTGGGCGTAAGGCTTTAGGAGACCCGCGCCGCCCGCGTCGTTCGCGCGGGCGGCGCTTTCTTTTAGTCGGTGCAGCTCAGAACTTTGCTTGAGTCGTGGCCGATCAGCATGACGATACGCCACTTCCCATCCTTGCCCTTGTTGAACATGTAGGTCGATGAGCCGGCCGAATGCGGTGAGCCATCGGTCTTAACGCGCGTGTAGCTGCTCACGGCGAAGGCAACGTTGGGGTTCATGACGCAGACCGATACGCTCTGCGTCTGCGATTTCTGCCAGCCCGACTTCTCGAGGTTGCCGATGTTGTTCTTGTAGCGCGCCTCGACGGCGGCAGTGTCATCGACGGTCACGCCGTTTGCACCCATGTTGACGGCCGGGTTCGAAAAGACGTCGTCGGCGATGCCCTTCGGGTTGCGGGCGTTAAACGCCGCGATATAGTTCGCCATGGCCTGGGTCACGTCGGCTTTATATTTGGCGACGTCGGCGGCCGACATGCGGGCCTGTTGCGCCTCCGCGCCCACGGCGATGAAAACCGATCCCCCGATTACCAATCCCATGACCAGCGCGCGTAAAAGATTCCCCATATGTGTCCTCCCATGCTGAACGTAAGGCCCAAGACTAATCGGTCGGGGAGACGAATTCGAGAGGCGCTTTAGGCCTTTTTGGACTTCCCGCGGTCGTTGGCGGGGATGCTCCGCAGGCTCTGGCGCAGGGCGTCTTTCAGGTTTGTGGGCCGCCCATGTTTCTTCAAGAGGTCACGGAAGGCCTCGTCCGCAAGCTCCTGGATCGAACTGGTGCGGTCGCTGGCCAGGAGCTTGAGCGCGCTATAACTCGCTTCGTCGAATTCGATAATCTTGCGCAAGACTACTTCCGCGCGGCTTTCTTTTTGGGGAATTTGCGCACGGTTGCCGTTCCTCCTTCGCCCGCTGGGTTTTTGGCATTGAGGCTCTTCTTCAGCGCATCCATCAGATCGACGACATTTCCCTTCACCGGGGCCTCGCGCACCGCCTTGATCTTGTGACCGCGGCGTTTCTCCTCGATCAGATCGCGCAGCGCGTCTTCATAGCGGTCGACGAACAGCTTGGTGTCGAAGGTCCCCTTCTGCTGCTCGATGATGCGTGTGGCGATGTCGACCATCTGCTTGTCGGGCTTGCCGTGGGGCAGGGATTCCAGCGCCTCGGCAGTGTTGACGACTTCGTCGTTCATGCGCAGGGTCGTCGCGAGCAGGCCCTCATCGCGCGGTTCGATGGCCATCAGCCGCTCGCGCGTGTGCATGGTCACGCGGCCCAGCGCGATCTTGCCGGCGCTCGCCATGGCTTCGCGGATCACGCTGTAGGCTTCGACGGCTTCCTCGTCGGACGGCACGAGGATATACGGCTGGTCCCAATAGAGGCGGTCGATGGTGTCCGCATCGACGAAGCGCTCGATGTCGAGCGTGCGCGTGGTCTCCAGCTTGACCGCCTTCAGCTCCTCGTCGTCGAAAAGCACGTATTTGCCGTCATCGACCTCGAAGCCCTTCACCAAGGTCGAGCGATCGACGGGCTCGTTGGTCTCGGGATCGGTCGGCACCATCTTGATGCGGTTGCCGGTCTCGGGATTGATCAGGTTAAAACCGATGTCGGCCTTGGTCGTGGTAGCGCGGTAAAGACCGACGGCGCAGCTCACCAGCGACAGGCGCAAGTGTCCCTGCCAAGCCGGGCGCGACGTCAGTCCGAGCAGACGGGCAACGCTACGGGGTTCGGAGTCTTTTCGCTTGGCGCGTGCCATGATGTCCCTTCCTTGATTGGGTCACCGACTCAACGGGCAATTTGAAGGCAAGTTCCGGGCCATGGCAGCGCGGCGCGCGAGCGCGAGATCAACCAACCCGAGTGCTAAACGGAAATATCGGGGGTGCGATGTCGCCAAGCCACAAGCTATGGATCGTCACCATAAAGACCAACGCTGAGCGGCATGTTCGCGGCGATGCGCGCGCGGTACATGCCTTCGGTATTGAAGCCCCAGGCCAGGGTGCCGTCGGGTGCGACCGCAATGACCCCGCCAGTATCGGTCCCGCCCAGCGCACGCAGTTCCTGCTGCACTACACGATCGACGGCCGCTTGCAGGGAGAGCCTCTTCAATTCCACCAAGGCGCAAATCTGACGCGCGACGCCCAGGCGGATGAAGTATTCGCCGGTGCCGGTCCCGGACACCGCGCAGGACGCGTTTGACGCATAGGTTCCCGCCCCGATGATGGGGCTATCGCCGACACGGCCCCAGCGTTTGCCGGTCATGCCACCGGTGGACGTCGCCGCCGCGACGTTGCCGTGCACGTCGCAGGCCACCGCGCCGATGGTCCCTTGCGCGCCTTCCTCGTAGGCAAGGACGGCTTTTGCATCCGCCGCCACCGGGTGATGACTGGGGCGGGGTGGAATGGGTAGGTTGCGCGCCTGTAAGAATTTCTCCAGCGCACGCCAGCGTTGCTCGTTGAAGAAGTATCCGGGGTCCACGCATTCGATGCCTTGTTCGCGGCCGAAGGCCTCGGCCGGTTCGCCGATGAGCATGACGTGGGGCGAGTGCTCCATCACAGTGCGCGCCAGCGAAATGGGGTTGCGCGTATGGCGAATGCCCGCCACCGCGCAAGGTCGCGCCGTCCATGATGGCGGCGTCCAGTTCATTGCGCCCCTCGGCGGTGAAAACCGCGCCGCGCCCGGCATTAAACAGCGGATCGTCCTCCAGCACACGCGCCACGGCCTCGACAACGTCCAGCGCGCTTTTGCCGTCCTTCAGCAGCAGCGCGCCTATCTGCGCGACCTGTGCCAGGGTGCCGCGATAGACGGTCTCTTGCGCAGCGCTCAGAGCATCGCGGCGGATCACGCCGGCGCCGCCATGCAAGGCCCGGGCCCAGGATTTAGCTGAAACGGTCATCGTCTATGCAAACGCAAGAACACGGCGAATCTCCCGCCCACAATAACGTGTGAGCGCGGTGCCTCACAAATTGAGGCGTGCATTCGCGAACATTGAGGGCTGAGCTTCGTTTGTTCCATACAGCCAAGGAGATACGTCATGAATGCCATCCGCAACAGCGATCAGCCGATTCCTACTAACACGCCGCTTGCGCGCAAAGATCAAACTTCGGGCGCGGACCTCGCGCGGCTTAACGAGACCGAGAGCGCCGCCGGCGGTCCACTGGACAATGCCCTGCGCGGCCAGCCCGATGCCAACATCAACACGCGCCGCGGCGGCCCCGTGGTCGAACGATAAGGGATCACTGTCATGGCACAGGCGCGCAAACGCATAGACATGCCGGGGGAACCCTTGGCCCGTCGCAGCACAGCGGAAGGCCGGACGGCCCGTGCTAGGAAGGTGCGCGACGCGGGTCCGGAGAACATGAAGAATCCGCCGCGGCACTGGGACAAGGTCGACGAGGCCGTTGACGAGTCGTTCCCGGCCAGCGATCCGCCCAGCCACTGACTTTAATTCAGCGCGCCGAATCAAGCTGTTGACCCGGAGCGCCACTTCCTCTGCTAAGCTTTTGGCAAGCTTGGGGAGAGGGAGGCGGCCATGCAGATTCATTTCACGCGCGCGGCGCGTATTCTCAGCGTGTGTGCGGGTGTCAGCGCGGGAGCGCAGGCTGCCGAAACGCCATACGCGCCCGACACCAAGTTCTCCGAGATTTTCGGGCGCGCCGTCACAGTTACGCACGCCGGCAAACCGGTCACCGATCCAACGTTCGCAGATATCCTGGCGTCCGATGCCTCCGGCGCGTCGAACAGCTTCGCGCGCGATGCCGTGAAAGCGCTTGAGGCTGCGGCCCCTTCGGACTGCAAGAGTCTGACATCTCTCAAGCTGCCCTGGACGCGCATCCTCTCCGTAGAGGAAGTGCCCGCCGCGCCCGAAGCCATGGCGCATTGCAAGGTGCTGGGTGTCATCGACAAGGAAATCAACTTCGAAGTCGACCTGCCGATTGTCACGGGATGGAACGGCAAATTCCTCATGGGCGGCGGCGGCGGATTCCTCGGCACACTGCAGAGCCAGATCAAGCCCGCGGCGCTGCACCGGGGCTACGCCACGGCCTCGACCGACACCGGCCATTCTATTCCGGATGACGTCGGCGGCTCCTGGGCGCTACGCGATCCCGAGCGCCTCGCCAACTTCGGCCATCGCGGCACGCATCTCACCCAGGCCACGGCGAAGATCATCATCCGGGCCTACTACAAGAAGCCCATCGCCAAGTCCTACTACTACGGCTCCTCGGGCAGCGGGCGCGTCGCCATGGTGCAAGCGCAACGCTACCCTGAAGACTTCGACGGCATTGTGGCGGCTTGCCCGGCTTACAGCTGGAGCAAGGGCATGGCCCTCAGCATGGCCTGGACGCAGCAGGCTATGTACCGCACCGCCGAGGATCAGTACGCCTTCCGCTCGGTGGTGCCGCCGTCCAAGGTCGCCAAGATGGATGACGCCATCTATGCCAAGTGCGACGCCATCGACGGACTTAAGGATGATCTGATCACCACGCCGGCCGCGTGCAAGTTCGATCCCTACGAGGATCTCCCGCGCTGCGCCGCTGGCAAGGACAGCGCCGCGTGCTTCACGCGCGACGAGATCGAAGTCATCGCCAAAGTTCACGCCGGCCCTTCCAACAGCACGGGACAACTCTGGTCCGGCTGGCCCTACGGCGGCGAGAGCATCGACGGTGCTTGGACCGCGCCCAAAGGGTCCGCCTATGTGATCGGCACGCGCCTGGATGAGAGCGGGAAAGAGAAGGCGCCCGGCGTCTACGCCAGCCGCCACTACCTGCTCGGCAACGAGACCATGCGTTATCTGATGTTCAACGACCCCACCTACGACCTGCACCGCTTCAACTTCGAGACCGACACTGCGGCGGTCCTGCCGATGGCGGCCCAAGTGGACGGCGACAACCCCGATCTTTCGGGCCTCAAGAGTCGCGGCGGCAAGCTGCTGATGTGGGTCGGCTATTCCGACTGGGCTGTGAACGCCTATTCGACCATCGACTACTACGAACGCGTACTCGCCAAGATGGGCGGGCAGGGTGCGGTCGGCGATACCGCGCGCCTGTTTCTGATGCCGGGCACCGGTCACTGCAATTCGAGCGATCCCAAGCGCAAGACTCCGACCACGGCGGACTTCCTCACCGCGCTCGAGGAATGGGTCGAGCAGGGTCGCGCGCCGGAGCGAATTTTGGCATCACACGTGAACGGTGATGCGGGGCGTGGTCAAAGCATGCCGATCAAGGGCACCATCGACCGCACCCGCCCGCTGTGTCCTTATCCCGCCGTCGCGACATATGTCGGCAAGGGCAACACCAACGACGCCGCCAATTTCCGCTGCGCCACGCCGTAACGTCCCGAGACACTGTTCCGTCTGGCGAGCCACGCTGCCACGCAGTTGTGACCGGCTTTTATTTTGGAAAGTTGGGCGGAAATGACGTTAGACTGTAACGTCACGTAACGACGGGGAGAACCGCCGCTTCACAGCGCCGGTATTTTTGGGGGTTTTGTGTTTCGTAAAAGTTGGTTCTTTGGTTGCCTGACAGCCGTCGGGCTGGTGTCCTTGAGTCAAACGGCCATCGCGCAACGCGCGGATGAGAACGCCGTCAATGCGGCGGAGGATGCGTTCGGCACGCGTGTCGGCACGGAAGGTGTAGGCCTATACGACTCACGCAACGTCCGCGGCTTCGATCCCCAGCAAGCCGGCAACATGCGTCTCGACGGAATGTACTTCGACCAGCAGGCCGTGTTCGGCACCCGTCTGCAGCGCACCCAATCCATGCGCGTCGGCATCACCGCGCAATCTTATCCTTTTCCGGCGCCCACCGGCATTGTCGACACGGCGCTGATCCGGCCTGCCAATCACCCCGTCACCAGCGCGTCGGTGCAGTACAGCGTGCCGGTCGGACAAAGGTCCTACACGCTCGATTATTCGACGCCGCTGATCCAGGACAAGCTCGGCATGTTCATCGGCACGAATTACATGCCGGCGATCAGCGACTGGCACGGCAAGAACCCGTTCTGGACAGTGGCGACGCTCTGGCGCTGGACGCCAAGCGACAATTTCGAAGCCATCCCATTCCTCTACTATAACCAGCAGCTCGACGGCGAAGTGCAGCCGCAGATATTCACCTCCGGTGCCTATCGTCCGCCCCGCTTCGACCGCGACGTGTTCTTCGGACAGGATTGGGCCGACCGTCGCTACAACGACCGCAACTACGGTCTCATCATGCGCGGCACGCCGTTCAAAAATTGGCGCCTGCAGGGGGCGATCTTCCACTCTGATCAGGAGCGCCTCGACAACTACGTGGTGTTCTTCCGCAACACCCAGCCGAACGGTGTTGCCGACCTCGCCGTGCGGCGCGACCCGCACCATCGCCTGACGTCGAACTCGGGCGAAGCGCGCGCCTCGGGCGTCTACACGCAAGGCAAATACCGTCACACCATTCACCTCGACGTGCGCGGGCGCGACACCGACCGCCTCTTCGGGGGCGGCCAGACGCTCCCCTTTGGGCAAGCCACCATCGGCGTCGAGAAGCCGGTCGTGCGTCCGAACTACACCTACGGCGTGCGCGATCGTGACGTAGTCAAGCAGATCACGCCGGGCATTTCCTACGGCGGCCAGTGGGCCGGTGTCGGCGAGTTTAGCGTTGGGCTGCAGAAGAGTTTCTATGACCGCGAGTTCGGCAAGGAGAACGCCGCCGTGCCGACGCCGACCAAGAGCAGGCCCTGGCTCTACAACGCCACCGCCGCGGCAAACCCAACGCGCGATCTGGCGATCTATGCTGGTTATACGCGCGGTATCGAAGAGTTCGGCACCGCGCCCGACAACGCCGCCAATGCCGGCGCGCCGGTGCCCGCCGCGCTCACCAAGCAGATCGATGCCGGTCTGCGCTATCGCATCATCCCCGGCATGAACCTGGTCGCCGGTGTGTTCGAAGTCAGCAAACCGTACTTCGATCGCGACACGGCCAACATCTATACCAATGTCGGCAGTATCAAGCATCGCGGCATCGAGATATCGCTGACGGGACAGCCGATACCAGGACTCACGGTCGTTGCCGGCTCGGTGCTTCTGAAAGCCCGCATCTCGGGATTGTCGGTCGACCGTGGTTTGATCGGCAAGATTCCGATGGGCACGCCGCCCAAGATTTTCCGTCTCAGCCTGCAGTACGGCCCCGCGTCGTGGCACGGATTCTCGATCGACACGCAGACCGACTACACGTCGTCGCAATACGCCAACCGCTTGGACACTTTGCGTATTCCGGCGGCCATGACGCTCGACCTCGGCATGCGCTACGCGTTCAAGATCAGCGAGATCACCGCCAATATCCGCGCGCAGATGCGTAACGCGTTCAATTCCTACGATTGGAACGTCGACGGCGCATCCGGGCGCTTTTATGTGAACGCGCCGCGCCGTTTCTCGGTGCGTCTCGCCGCCGACTTCTAGCCGCGCAGAATATCTGTCGCACCGCCGGGCCAGCGCGGCTTGTCCAGCTCGCGCAGCGTGGTCTTTAGCACCTTGCCGTAGTGATTCTTCGGCAGCTCAGGCACGAAGACATAGTCCTTCGGCCGTTTGAAGCGTGCGATCCGGTCGAGGCAGAAGCGGTCGAGGGTCGCAGCATCGGTCTGGCCGACGATGTAGGCTACCGCGACTTCGCCCCACTCGCTATCGGGCCGGCCGATCACCGAAACTTCGGTGATGCCGGGATGCGTCAGCAGCACTTCTTCCACCTCGCGCGGATATATGTTGCTGCCGCCGGAAATGATCAGGTCCTTCGAGCGGTCGCGCAGCGTGAGATAGCCGTAGGCGTCCATGGAGCCGATATCGCCGGTGTGCAGCCAGCCGTCCTTAAGTGTTGCGGCGGTGGCGCGGTTGTCCTTCCAGTAGCCGGCCATGACGGTATCGCCGCGGATCAGCACCTCGCCGATCTCGCCGGCCGGCAGCGTTTCGTTGTCTTTACCGATACGCACTTCGACCGCGCCATTGGCGCTGCCGACCGAGGCGATGCGCGCGGCCCACTGCGGATGTGCGCGGTCAGCCATGTCCGCTTTCGTCAGAACCGTGCCGGTCATCGGCGTCTCGCCTTGGGCATAGATCTGCACGATGCGCGGGCCGAAGCGGTCGAGGGCCTTGACCGCATCGGCCACATGCCACGGCCCGCCGCCGGTCACGAAGCTGCGGATATGTGCCGCCGGAAAATCAGGCGCCGCGGCAGTAAGGCGGCTCAGCATGGTCGGCGCGAGGAACATCGACGTGCCGGCGCGCCGCGCGATGATGCGCGCGATCTCGTCGGGATCGAAGCTCTTGGATTCCGCGACGATGTTGAGTCCACGCTGCAGCACCAGCGCGAGAGAATAAAGTCCCGAACCGTGACTCAGCGGCGCCGCATGCAACAATGCATCGCGCGATGTTGTCGGATCGACGCCCACCATCGCCGCATAAGTCATGGCCGCGAGGTTGCGGTGCGTCAGCATCGCGGCCTTGGGGCGCCCCGTGGTGCCTGACGTGTAGAACAGCCAGGCGAGGTCCGACGCGGCACAGCTTTGCAGCGCCGCAGCATCTCCTGCGAACAGCGTTTCGCATTCTTCCATGGCAATGACCTTGCCGGCGTATTTCACGCCCGCGAAGTCCGAGCCGGCGATCAGCAGTCCGGCGCCGCTGTGATCAAGCATCCAGGCGACTTCGTTCGCGTGCAGCTTGGCGTTGATCGGCAGGGCGACGCAGCCGGCCCACCAGATCCCGAAAAGGCATTCGAGATATTCAGGGGAATTGGGCGCGGCGATGGCGATGCGCGCGCCTTTGGACAGGCCCATACGGTTGAGCGCACCGGCAAAACCCGCCGCGCGCCGGGCGAAACCCTCGTAGCTGCGCGCGATACCGGTTCCCAAACCTAGAGCCGGCGCGTGGCCCTCGGCCCGCGCCGCGCGCTCCAGCCAAACCGCGAGGTTCATCCGCCTTGCTTTCGCCGCTGCAAAAGGTTCGAGCTCTTGCCGAGCTGTTCGGAAAGCCACTTGGCTTCGCGCTTCAGCGCCACCGCCAGCTTCTTCTGGCGGTCGGGCTGCAGGCGGCTTTCGACGGCGGCGATATTGAGCGCGCCGACGGGGCGCCCGCCGGCGTCCTGGATGGCGACGCTGATGCCCCAGGATCCCGGCCAGATCAGGCCGGCGTTGAGGGCATAGCCCATGCTGCGCGCCTGGGTGACCATCTTGCGCAGTCGTACGGGGGAATAGCGGGGGTAGAACTCGGCGATGCGTTTAGCGTTGGCCGCGATGACCCGCTCGACAGCCTCATCGTCCATGGCGGCGAGGATCGCCTGGCCGGCCGAGCTCACCCCGAGGGGGTGGCGGTCGCCGACTTTAAGGACGTGGGTGCGGATGGGGAAAGCGCCTTCCT
The DNA here is from genome assembly GCA_903888485.1 of uncultured bacterium. Taxonomy (GTDB): domain Bacteria; phylum Pseudomonadota; class Alphaproteobacteria; order Rhodospirillales; family Rhodospirillaceae; genus SHVO01. Next base: position 49,822 of record CAISTS010000040.1, read on the forward strand.
CACGCTGGACGTAGACCACGTCCAGGCCCCGCACGACGGACAGGAAGGCGGTGTCCTGCGAGATCTCGGCCAAGCGGGTCAGCGCCGGCAGAGCCAAGTCCTGCACGTCGTAGCGGGCCGCCGCGATGGTGCCCAGGATGAAGGTTTCGGGCCCGAGGAAGTAGCACTTGCGCGTGGTTTCCTGTTCGATCAGGCCCTCGCGCATCAGGCCCGCCAGGATGCGGTGAACCGTGGGCTTGGTCAGGTTGGTTTTGGCGACGACATCGGCCAGGCGCGCGCCCGCGCCGAACGTCGCTACCGTCCGCAGCACCGCGGCGGCGCGTTCGATGCTTTGCGAACCGCTTGCTTTGCCGTTGGAATCAGCCATGGTTCCCCATCAGGCCACTATGTGGACCGGCGCGCCTTCTCATTAGCGGAAGTATAAGCTCAGATTATTATAAGTAAATTTTTCCGCGCGGTTTTTTGGGCACAGGACCATATATTGGACCGGCAGCATTGACGCTCGCGCTCGCCGCCCGCTAAAGCTCCCCTGTTACACACATCTGCGCCGCGCATTGCGGGCCCGTGGGTGTCCATGGAACCGGGGATCGTCGATGGGGTGGGGGATGAGCGCCAACCCTGCGCAGGCAGGTCGTGCGACCGTCAGTCGGGGTCGCAGGAAGAGCGCGACCTTCCAACAGTTCTCCTCAATCCGGTGCAGAAAAGCACCGCCCGTGCGGCGCTCAACATTTTGCGAAACTGATGGCGCTGGTGAGGCGGTATTCACCTGCAAATTTGATCGTCTACTGCATCTCACATACACGAAAGCTTGTGTGGCGGAATGGCTGAAGACATGGCATCCATTTGGAGCGCCGTCGGGAGCGGTCGCATCAAGATTTGGAAATACCGCACGTATCGGCAAAGCGTGCACCAATCACAATCATCCATCGAACAGTCAGCGGCATTGAGCCGTATTCAGGAGGAGAGACATGACTAGTTGTTTTGTTCGGTCACTACTTGCTACCACCTGCTTCGTTGCTGTCACCGGCATCGCCGCGAGCAGCTTCGCCGCTGATACGTCGGGCATCCCGACCGCGGCGGACGGCATTGGTGGCGTTGTCACCAGCAGCAAAGGCCCGGAAGCCGGCGTGTGGGTCGTCGCTGAAACCAACGATCTGCCGACCCGCATGATCAAGATCGTCGTCACGGACGATCAAGGCCGCTTCTTCCTGCCGGAACTGCCGAAGGCGAAGTACAAGCTGTTCGTGCGCGGCTACGGCCTCGTCGACAGCGCGCGCGTCGATGGCGAACTCGGCAAGAACATCAATCTTACCGCTGTGGTCGCGCCCGATGCGAAGGCCGCCGCGCAGTACTATCCGCCGAACTACTGGCTTTCGCTGATTAAACCGCCGGCCGAGAACGAATTCCCCGGTACCGGTCCGAAGGGCAACGGCATCGCGCCCGCGATGCTCACCCAGCAGCTCTGGTCGCAGCAGATGGGCGACATCTGCCAGATGTGCCACCAGGTCGGCGACGCCGCGACGCGTAACCTTCATGGCAACAACACCATCGAAGGCTGGGCCGAGCGCGTGACCATGGCGCGTGGCCCGGGCGACCAGGCCATCGGCGACCACGGCCCCGACTACGCCAACATCATGAACAACGGCATGACGGCTTTCGGCCGTCAGCGCGGTTTGGCCATGTGGGCCGACTGGACGCAGCGCATCGAAAAGGGTGAGCTGCCGAAGGAAACCCCGCCGCGTCCGCAAGGCATCGAGCGCAACCTCGTGCTGACCTCGTACGACTGGGCCAACGGACGCTATACCCACGACATCTCGGGTACCGACCGTCATGACCCGACCGTCAACGCCAACGGTCCGATTTACGGCGTGACCGCGATGTGGGGCTTCGTCGAAGCCCTCGACGTGAAGAAGGCCCAGCCCTTCGAGTTCGCCTACGAAGTTACGCCGAACAAGAGCGTGAAGGTCCTGCCGCCCGATCAGCTGCCCGACGCCTTCCCGCACAACCCGATGGTCGACAAGCATGCGCGCCTGTGGGCCACCGACCTCGGCCGCTACGGCGCGCCGAAGCCGGGCAAGGAAGGCCCGCCCGATAAGCTGCCGTACTGCACGGACGCCTCGAACAAGTTCGCCAAGTACTTCCCGCAGCCCGGCAAAGCCCGCAACACCGCCATTCTCTGGGATCCCAAGACCCAGAAGATCGACGGCGTGCCGATGTGCAACGGCATCCATCACCTGCAGTTCAACGTCAACCGCAAGGACCTCTACCTTTCGGGCGGCGACAACAAGGTGTTCAGCTGGATCGACATCGACGAGTGGGACAAGTCGCACGACCCGCAGAAGGCCGTGAGCTGGTGCCCGATGGTGCTCGACACCAACACCAAGGAACCCGGTAAGCGTCCGGGCCCGAACGACATCACCATCGCGCCGGACTACACGGCGTGGAACGAACCGCCGGTGCTGCGTCCGCAGGCCGCTGGCGCTGAAGGCGATAACTCCGTCGCTGAAAAGCAGAAGGTCGATCCGGCGAAGGACACCCGTGTTCAGGGCTTCCTCTACGGTATCGACGCCGACATCTCCGACGGCGCCATGTGGGCCGCGAAGACCGGCCCGTTCCCGAGCCAGCTCGTGCGCTTCCATCCCGGCGCCAACCCGCCGGAAACCTGCCACACGGAAATGTACTCGCCGCCGCTGCTTCCGGACGGCAAGAACTACCTCACCTACAACAACCGCGGGGTCTCCGCGGACTCGAAGGGTGTTGCCTATGGCTTCACCGGCAACGGTCAGACCAGCCGCTTCGATCGCAAGCTCTGCAAGAACGTCGCCGGTCTCGCCGCCGCCGACGGTCAGCAGTGCCCCGAAGGTTGGTCGGTCTATGACGCGCCCGGCCCGAAGATCCAGGGCATGAAGTGGGGCACGGCCGACTTCCATTACCTCGGCTGGGTCGACTTGCACGACACCATCGGCCTCGGCAAGGATACCGTCATCACGGCTGGTTCGAACTCTGACTCGCTCCTGGCCTTCAACGACACCACGAAGAAGTGGACCATCCTGCGCGTGCCGTATCCGATGGGCTTTCGTACCCGCGGCGCCGACGGCCGTATCGATGATCCGAAGGCTGGCTGGAAAGGCAAGGGCGGTTGGGGCACGTACTCCAACGCTCCGGTCTGGCATCAGGAAGGCGGCGAAGACGGCTCGGGTCCGCTCATCGTTAAGTTCCAGATCCGTCCGAACCCGCTCGCGAACTAAACGCGGGAGCGTACAGCTCTAAAGAGAAGGGGCGCTGCGTCATCCGACGCGGCGCCTTTTCTTTTGTGGCGGCTGTGTCTCCTATACTCTCAAGGGATTCGGGGGAGGGATATATGGATCACCGCGTCACGCTCTATTGGTCGTTTCGTAGCCCGTACTCCTATGTCATCACGCCGCGCATCGTCGACTTGGGGGCGCGTTATCGGGTCGAAATAGATCTGCGCATTGTCCATCCCGCCGCTATCCGCAATCCGACCTACTTCGCGCGCATGGATCCTTTGGCGCGTCCTTACTTCATGAAGGACAGCGCCCGCGCCGCCGCTTTCCAGGGCATGCCCTTCCACCGTCCCGTGCCCGATCCGATCGCACAAGATCCGGTGACGTTGGCCATCGCCGCGGAGCAGCCGCTGGCGCGGCGCCTCAGTCACCTCGGTATCGTTGCCGTCGAACGCGGTCGCGGGCTGCCCTTCGCATCGGAAGTCGCGCGCTTACTCTGGGACGGAAAGACATCCGGTTGGGACCAGGGCACGCATCTTGCCGATGCGGCGGCGCGGGCGGGCTTGCGTTTGGCCGAACTCGAAGCCGACATCGCTGCGGATCCCGCGCGGACCGAAGAGCGCCTTGCTTACAACGACCGCACGTTGCGCGCGGCCGGACACTGGGGCGTACCGACCATGGTGTTTGAGGACGAAGTGTTCTTTGGCCAGGACCGTTTCGACGTGCTGGTCTGGCGCATGAAACAGCGCGGCCTCGCGCTGCGCACGTCGTGACGCACGCCATCATTTTGCGCGAACCGGGCGGCCCGGAACGATTGCTTTGGGAAAAAGTCGATGTGCCTGCGCCGGGGCCTGGTCAGTTGCGCGTGCGCCATACCGCCATTGGCGTCAACTTCCACGACACCTACGTGCGCTCGGGTTTGTACAAGACCTTGCCATTGCCGGGTACGCCCGGCCTGGAAGCGGCTGCGGTTGTCGAGGACGTCGGTCCAGGCGTCACCGGATTTTCCATCGGCGACCGCATCACCTACATCGACAAGAGTTACGGTGCGTACAGTCAGGCGCGCGTGCTGCCTGCGGCCCTCGCGCTGCGCATTCCCCCATCCTTCGGTGACGAAGCCGCCGCCGCGCTGACGCTGAAAGCCATGACGGTCTGTATGTTAGTGCGCTACGTACACAACATTTGCGCTGGCAAGACAGTTGTCGTGCACGCCGCCGCAGGCGGCGTTGGCCAACCGCTCGTGAGATGGGCTAAACATCTTGGGGCGACGGTGATTGCCACCGTCGGTAGCGCGGAGAAGGCCGAGATCGCGCGCAGTTGTGGGGCCGATCACGTCATTCTGTATCGGCAGGAGAAGTTTCCCGCCCGCGTGCGCGAGATCACGGCGGGCCGGGGCGCCGATGTAGTCTACGATGCTGTCGGAAAAGACACTTTCATGGGATCGCTCGAATGCCTCGCGCCCTTGGGCCATCTGGTGAACTACGGCCAGGCGTCGGGTCCGGTGGATCCGATCAACGTGCAGATATTTGCCGCCAAATCGAACACCTTCACGCGCCCCATGCTCTTTCACTACATCCAAAGCCGCGCCGCCCTCCAAGAGACCATGGCGGCGGTGCTGGACGTGGTGGGCGCCGGTGTGATCAAACCCGAGATCGGATTGCGAGTGGACCTGAAAGATGCCGGTGCCGCGCACCGTGCCCTCGAAGCGCGTGCGACCACCGGTTCAATCGTACTCATTCCTTGATGCGGAGTGCCTAGATATGCCCTCACGGCAGATGACACTGATCGCCTTTCTTCAGGCGCAGAACTGTTCCAACTTCCCGGCCTCCTGGCGCCATCCGGCGGCGGCCAGCGACTTCCTGACGGCTGAGTATTATCAGCGCATCGGGCGCATTCTCGAGGACGCGAAGTTCCATCTCGCCTTTTTCGACGATCGCTTGGCGATCCCGGACGTCTACGCCGATGATTTCAAGATCACCGTCAAGGAAGGCGTCCGCGCCGTGAAGCTGGATCCGGTGCTGTGCGCGCACGCCATTGCATTCGCCACCCAGAACCTCGGCATCGGCGTCACGTATTCCACGACGTATTACGAACCGATTCATGTCGCGCGCGTTTTTGCCTCCCTCGATCAACTCACCGGCGGGCGTTCGGCCTGGAACGTGGTGACGTCGCTGAACAACTCCGAGGCCGCCAACTTTGGCGTCGATGAAGTGCTGGAACATGACCTGCGCTACGACCGCGCCGAGGAGTTCATGGAGATCGTGCGCGGACACTGGCGCAGTTGGGACGACGACGCCCTCGTGGTCGACAAACAAAGCGGTCTCTTTGCCGATCCGAACAAGGTGCGCCGCCTCGAGCATCAGGGAAAGTGGTTCAAGTCGCGCGGGCCCTTCACGGTTCCGCGCTCGCCGCAGGGCGAACCGGTTCTCATCCAGGCCGGCCAGAGTGGGCGCGGGCGCGCCTTCGCCGCCAAATGGGGTGACCTGGTTTTCGTCATCTATCCCAACCTCAAGGTCGGGCAAAAGTCCTACGCCGAGTTCAAGGATCACTTGGAAAAGACCGGACGTGGGCGCGATTCCGTCAAGCTTGCCCCGGCCATCTACGCGGTCGTCGGCGAGACCCAGATGGAAGCCGAAGACAAACGCGCCGCCATCGACAAGCTGGTCAAGCCGATCGATGGTCTGGTGCTGCTGTCGGAGGTGCTTAATTTCGACTTCGCCAAGAAGGGCTACGACGAGCCTTTCACGACCGAAGAAATGGATGGCATCTCGGGGATCCAGGCTTTCCGCGACCGGGTCGTGATGCTCAGCGGGCGCAAGAATCCGACACCGCGCGACTTCGTCGAGTTCACGCGCCGGGGAACGCTCGATGAATTTGCGGTATTCACCGGCACGCCCAAGAAGATCGCCGACGAGATGGAAGAGTGGTTCAACACCGCCTGCGACGGCTTCGTGCTAGCGGCCACCCACGTACCGTCGGCCTACGAGGATTTCAGCCGCCTGGTGATTCCCGAGCTGCAGCGCCGCGGGCTTTTCCGGACCGAATTCGCCGGCAAGACCCTGCGTGAGAACCTGGGTCTGGCCCGGCCACGGGTCGGTTAAGGGCTAAAGTTGAATTTAATCGCTGGGTTAAGAGGCCACTCAGGCGGTTTACGGAATGTCCGGACAAGCGTAAGCTTTGTCCCGGGGGAGACGTGCCGGCGCGCCGGCATCGGGAGCGGGAGATGATCCTGTAAACGTACATATTTCACGTCTGTGGCCGCGACCGCCGCGGGACGGAATGTGGTTTGGATTTTAGAAAAGGAGCAGGCAGATGAATTCTCAGTCGCGTCGCAATGTGTTGCGGGGCCTGATGGGCGGCACCGCCGTGACCTTGGCGCTGCCGCTGCTCGATTGTGTCCTTAATTCCAACGGCGATGCCTTCGCCGACGGCCAGGCGCTACCGGTCGGTTTCGTGACCTGGTTCCAGGGCCTCGGTTTCGCGCCCGGCTTTTGGGAGCCCAAGACCCTCGGCGCCGGCTTTGAATTCGGCCCGCACCTGCGCGCCATGAAGCCCATGCGCGACCACGTCAATCTTTATAGCGGCATGAAGGTCTACCTCGACGGCCATGCGGCCGGCGCGCATACCATCGGCCCCACCTGCATCACCCAGGGCGGTATCGCCGATCCGTCGTTGCCCTCTGTCGATCAAATTGTCGCCGACGTCATCGGCACGCGCACGCGCTTCCGTTCGATCGAAGTCTCCTGCGAAGGCACGCAAGACGGCTTCAGTCGGCGCAGCGCCACGGCCATCAACCCGTCCGAGCCTTCACCGTTAGCCTTATATGGCCGCATCTTCGGGCCGGAGTTCCGCGATCCCAACGCCGCCGACTTTACGCCCGATCCCGCACTGCTTGCGCGCAAGAGTGTGCTGTCCATGGTTAAGGAACAGCGCCAGGATTTCGCGCGTCAGATGGGCGCGGCCGACAAGGCGCGGCTCGATGAATACTTCACGTCGCTGCGCGCGCTTGAGAACCGGTTGGTGCTCGAGACGCAGAAACCGGCGCCGATGCCGTCCTGCAGCGTGCCTAAGACCGCCGAGCAGGCGAACCCGGGCCTGGTCATCGACGACGCGCTGGTCAATCACAAGCTATTCGCCGAACTGCTGGCTCACGCCATTGCCTGCGGCCAGACGCAGGTCGCGTCGGTCAACTTCGGCGGATCGGGCTCGAACCTGCGCCGGCCCGGCAGCCAACAGACCTTCCATATGTACACCCACGAGGAGCAGATCGATCCCGTCGTCGGTTACCAGGTCAATGTGGAGTGGTTCAGCAACAAGGTGGCGGAATCGCTGTGCCAGTTCTGCCAGACCTTCCAGGGCATCAGGGAAGGCGCGGGCACGCTGCTCGACCGCACGCTCATTATGTATGCGACCGACGGGGGCTATGCCCGTACGCACTCCACCGAGAACATCCCGCTGATGACCATCGGCAAGGCGGGTGGGCGGGTGAAGACTGGCATGCACCTCTCGGCCAAGGGCGACACGGTCTCGCGTTTTGGCCTGACCATCATGCAATCTCTCGGCGTGCCTATCGGCGCCTGGGGCGCGGAGTCGAACCGAACGTCGAAAACATTCACTGAAGTGCTTGCGTAGCTACCTTGAAAAGGGGGGCGTGAGAGGTATGTGAGGAATTCGGCCGGGAAGGGGACTTTCCGCGCCAAGGCAGAACGGGCCTGCCGCATTCCCTCCTAATCCCGCAGCAGGTCCAAGGACCGGCCACCCTCTCCCCGGTGGCCGGTCCTTCCTTTTTGGGCCATTTTCAGTGCAACCCTTTGTAATTCCTCGGTAACAGGTCCAGCATGCGGCCCTTAAATTTGATGTGAAACTGATGCCAACAATAGCCAAGGATGGGGCGAAGGCAGTATCCTGCGGTCCGGTTTCGCACCGAACCTGCGGATTTCCCCGGTTTCCATTGTGGAGGATTGGCGTGATGAATAAGCAATTCGTTCGTGTCCTGCTGGCGTCGACATGTTTGGCCGCCGCTGCAAGCAGCGCTAGCTTCGCCGCAGGCGCGCCTGCCGGCATTCCGAACGCGGCCGACGGTATCGGCGGCGTCGTCACCAGCAGCAAAGGCCCCGAGGCCGGCGTATGGGTGATCGCCGAGACGCGCGATCTGCCGACGCGCTTCATCAAGATCGTCGTCACCGACGACCAGGGCCGCTTCTTCCTGCCTGAGCTGCCGAAAGCGAACTACGAGTTGTTCGTGCGCGGCTACGGCCTCGTCGATTCTGCCCGCGTCGCCGGCACGCCGGGCAAGAACCAGAACCTTACTGCCGTGATCGCGCCTGACGCCAAGACCGCTGCGGAGATCTATCCCGCCAACTACTGGTACTCACTGATCCGCGTCCCGGCCGAAACCGAGTTCCCGGGCACAGGCCCCAAGGGCAACGGCATAGCGCCCCAGATGTTCAGCCAGCAGGTCTGGGTGCAACAGATGGGCGATCGCTGCCAGATGTGCCACCAGATCGGCACGAAGATCACACGTACCCTGGCCGATAACACCGTCGAAGGCTGGGCCGAGCGCGTGCAGCAGGCGCGTGGCATGGGCGACCAGGCCATCGGCGACCACGGCCCCGACTACGCCAACGTCATGAACAACTCGATGACCGGCTTCGGCCGTCAGCGCGGTTTGGCGATGTGGACCGACTGGACGCAGCGTATCGCCAAGGGCGAACTGCCGAAGGAAACTCCCCCGCGTCCGCAGGGCATCGAGCGCAACCTCGTCCTGACCTCGTGGGATTGGGCCAATGGCCGCTACACCCATGACATCTCGGGCACCGACCGTCACGACCCGACCGTCAACGCCAACGGCCCGATCTGGGGCGTGACCGCCATGTGGGGTTTCATGGAAGGCCTCAATCCCGGCAAGTCCGAGCAATTCGAGTTCGGCTACAAGGTGAACTACAACAAGAGCGTCGAGGTTCTCCCGCCGGATCAATTGCCCGACGCGTTCCCGCACAACCCGATGGTCGACAAGCACGCCCGTCTGTGGGCCACGGACCTCGGCCGCTACGGCGCGCCGAAGCCGGGCACCGCGCCGTATCCGGCGAAGCTGCCGTACTGTACGGACGCGGGCAACAAGTTCGCCAAGTACTATCCGCAACCCGGCCAGACCAAGAACACGGCCGTGCTCTACGATCCCAAGACGCAGAAGATAGAAGGCGTGCCGATGTGCAACGGCATCCACCACCTGATGTTCAACGTCAACCGCAAGGACCTCTACTTCTCTGGCGGCGACAACAAGGTGTTCAGCTGGGTCGACATCGACGTGTGGGATAAGACCAAAGACCCCGCGAAGTCGGTCAGCTGGTGCCCGATGGTGCTCGACAGCAACTCGACCGATCCGGCCAAGCGTCCGAGCCTTACCGACGTGACGATCACCGCCGACCACACCCAATGGAATGAGCCGGCGGCCAGCCGCAGTCTCGCCCAGGGTGAAGAAGGCGGCGGCGAAGCCGCAGTGAAGGTGGCGATCGATCCGAAGAAGGACACCCGCGTCGAGGGCTTCCTCTACGGTATCGATGCCGACATCTCCGACGGTGCCATGTGGGCCGCGAAGACCGGTCCTTTCCCGGGCCAGCTCGTGCGCTTCCACCCCGGCGCCAACCCGCCGGAAACCTGCCGCACGGAAATGTACGAGCCGCCGCTGCTCGCGGATGGCAAGAACTACCAGAGCTTCAACGCCCGCGGCGTGACCGCGGACTCGAAGGGAGTGGCGTGGGGCTTCACCGGCAACGGACAGCTTAGCCGCTTCGAGCGCAAGCTCTGCAAGAACGTCGGCGGCGCCGCTGCAGCCAAGGGTCAGCAGTGCCCCGAAGGCTGGTCGGTGTATGACGCGCCCGGCCCGAAGATCGAAGGCACCAAGTGGGGCACGGCCGACTTCCACTATCTCGGCTGGTCGGATCTCCACGACACCATCGGCCTCGGCAAGGACATGATCATCACCGCCGGTTCGAACTCCGACTCGCTGCTGGCGTTCGATGACAAGGCCAAGAAGTACACCATCCTGCGCGTGCCTTATCCGCTCGGCTTCCGCACCCGCGGCGCCGACGGCCGTATTGATGATCCGAAAGCCGGCTGGAAAGGCAAGGGCGGTTGGGCGACCTACTCCAACGCCCCGGTCTGGCACCAGGAAGGCGGCGAGGACGGCTCTGGTCCGCTGCTGGTGAAGTTCCAGATGCGTCCGAGCCCGCTCGCGAACTAACATCTGAAACAAAGCTTGTTTCTTGCGGCGTGAGAGTTCGCTCTCACGCCGCAATTTTTTTGCGCGCGGCGCGGCCTGTAACATCCGAACAAATGTAACAGGTGGTATGCAGTCACCTTCTGTTGCACGCCCGTCCTACGGTCCACAGCGTGGAGTGTGGTAAATTTTCCGCGCTGAATTTCTGGATCGAAAGAGGGAGATGGATCGATGCGCATTGCAAAGCCATATCTGCCGACGTTGCTCGCGACCACGTGCTTCGTGGCGGCCAGCGCCGCGCTCGTGCAGCCTGCCCAAGCCGCCGCGCCCGCCGGTGTGCCCACCGTTGCGGACGGAATCGCCGGCACCGTCACCAGCGCCAAAGGCCCGGAGGCCGGCGTCTGGGTGATCGCCGAAACCAACGACCTGCCCACGCGTCTGATCAAGATCGTCGTCACCGACGATCAAGGCCGTTTCGTGCTGCCCGAACTGCCGAAGGCGAAGTATGAGGTATGGGTGCGCGGTTACGGCCTGGTTGACTCAGCCAAGATTCAGGGCGAGCCCGGAAAGAACCTCAATCTGAAGGCCACCGTCGCGCCCGACGCCAAGACCGCGGCGCAGATCTATCCCGCCAACTACTGGTTCTCATTGATCAAGCCGCCGGCCGAGAGCGAATTTCCCGGAACCGGCGTGAAGGGCAACGGCATCTCGGGGGCGATGCGCACCCAGCAGATGTGGGTGCAGCATATGAAGCACGGCTGCATCCAGTGTCATCAGCAGGGGGACGTGCCGACGCGCCAGCTGATCGACAACACGCCCGAAGGCTGGGGCCGAGCGCATCGTCAAGGCGCGGCCTGACGGCGATCATGTCCTCGGTGACCACGGCAAGGATTTCGCCAACGACATGAGCAACCGCATGACGCTGTTCGGGCGCGCGCGCGGACTTGAGATGTGGAGCGACTGGACCAAGCGCATCGCCGCGGGCGAGCTGCCGAAGGAAGCGCCGCCGCGCCCCGCAGGCGTCGAGCGCAATCTCGTCATCACGTCGTGGGATTGGGCCAACGGGCGATACGTGCACGACAACATCTCGACCGACCGCCACAACCCGACGGTCAACGCCAACGGACCGATCTACGGCATCATCGGTATGATCGGCTACATCGAGGTACTGCATCCGACCACCGGCAAGCAGGAGGAAATCGCCTATCAGGTGAACCTCAACAAGAACGTCGAGCTTCTACCGGGCGACGTCGTGCCGGATGCTTTCCCGCACAACCCGATGCTCGATAAGAAGAACCGCCTATGGATCACCGACCTCGGCCGTTACGGCGGTCCGAAGCCCGGTACGCCGCCGCGCCCGAACAAGATGGCCTACTGCACCGACCCGGGCTTCAAGTACGCCAAGTACTGGCCGCAGCCGGGCACGGCCAGCAACACGGCGGTCATCTACGACCACAATAAAAAGCACATCGAAGGCATTCCGCTGTGCAACGGGCAGCACCATCTGATGATGAACGTGAATAATCGCGACATGTATTTCTCGGGCGGCGATAGCCGTGTCGCGAGCTGGGTGGACATCGACGCCTGGGATGCGACCAAGGATCCGACCAAGGCTTACGGTTGGTGCCCGCTGGTGCTCGATACAAACTCCAAGACCCCGGCGAAAGTCGGCGGCCTTTCCGAAGTATCGATCACGCCCGACCGCACGCAATGGAATGAACCCGCCGTCGCCGGCGGCAGCATGCCGATGGGCGATGAAGGCGGCGGAGGTATCGCCGCCGATAAGCCGATCGATCCCAACAAGGACACGCGCATCCAGGGCTTCCTCTACGGCATCGATGCCGACCCGAAAACGGGCGCCATGTGGTTCGCGCAGACCGATCCGTTCCCGTCGGGCCTGGTTGCGTTCCATGCCGGCACCAATCCACCGGAAACCTGCAAGACCGAGATGTATACGGCGCCGAAGATCGACGCCAACAACTACGCCGCCTACATCAATCGCGGTGTTTCGGTGGACAGCAAGGGCATCGCTTATGCGTACTACGGCTCGGGCCAGCTCGGCCGCTTCGATCGCACCCAGTGTAAGGTCATGAGCGGTCCGACGATCGCCAAGGGCCAGCACTGCCCCGAAGGCTGGTCGTTCTTTGATGCGCCCGGTCCGAAGTTCGATGGTGTGAAGGTCGGCACCGCCGACTTCCACTACCTCGGCTGGGTCGATCTGCATGACACGCTCGGCATGGGTAAGGACATCTCGATCAGCACGGGCACCAACTCGGACTCGCTGTTGGCCTTTGACGATGCGACCAAGAAGTACAGCGTGCTGCGTGTGCCGTACCCGCGCGGTTTCCACACGCGCGGGCTCGACGGGCGCATTGATGATCCGAAGGCGGGCTGGAAGGGCAAGGGTGTCTACGCGACTTACGCCTCGCAGCCGGTCTGGCACCAGGAAGGCGGCGAAGACGCTTCCGGTCCGCAGCTGGTGAAGTTCCAGGTGCGTCCGAACCCGCTCGCCTACTAAGAGCGATCCACCTTGAGATGAACCGGCCGCTGAAAGGCGGCCGGTTTTATTTTAGGCGGGCTTCGTCGCGCTGCTCACGCGCTCGAAGGCGTCCATCAGGTGATGGCGCATGAGTGACGTCGCCTGCGCGTCGTCGCCCGCGATCATCGCCTGCAGGATTTTCTCGTGCTGCTGCCAGACGGCTTCGGACATGCCGGGGTAGGCGAGCACCTGGCTCATGGCGCGGCGCAGATGATGCCAGTGCAGCCGCATGCTGTCGGCGATCAGCGTGTTGCCGGATAGATCGTAGATGAACGCATGGAAGTCGATGTCCGCGGCAAGGCCGCCGCCCGGGTCCTGGCGCGCCACCATGTCGCGCCCGCGGGCGATGATGGCGTTCGCCGCCCCTTTAGCAGCGTCATCGAGACGCGGGATGGCCAGCGACACAGCTAAAGGTTCCACCGCTGTGCGCAGCTGATAGATCGCCTGGAAAAACTCCGGCTTGATGGCTGTCACGGTCAGGCCCCGTCGCCCGGTCTGGGCGAGGAAGCCCTGGGCTTTCAGCACCGCCAGCGCATGGGTCACCGGCTGACGCGAGACGTTTAGGCGCGCCGCGATCTCCTCCTGGGTCAGGCGCTCGTCGGGCTTGAGCGTGCCGTCGCACAGGGCATTGAGGATCACCTCATAGGCCTGATCGACCAGACTTTTTGGCTGCTGCAGCGATTCCATAAATCCTGCCCTTGACTCCTGGCCCATAGTTTTGAATTCTGAATTCAATAAAGTCAAATCATAAGGGGAGGGGCGCATGAGGGTGGCCAGCGCACTGGCGGCACTTGGCGTGTTGGGGTTGGCGGTGAGCCACGCTGCGTCCGCGCAGACGGCCCCGGCCTGGGCCCAGATTGGCGCCTGCCAGACCTTGTCCATGGGCGCCGTCGGCGGCCCCGCGCCCGCCGGCGACGTCGCCGTGCTGCGCTATGCCGGCTCCTCCAACTACGAGCTGACCTATCGGGATACGGTGCTGCTGTTCAACGCCGAGTACACCAAGCGCCTGCCGCCCGCGCGTTCGCTCGGTGTCGAGGAACCACAGCTCACCAAGGCCACCGCCATCTACATCGGCCACGGCCACTCCGACCACATGGCCTCGGTGCCCTTCGTCGCGCTGCAGTCAAAAGCGAAAGTCTACGGCGCGAAGCTATCAACCGACGCCGCCCTCGCCATGGGTGTGCCGCAGGCGCAGGTTGTCGCCGTCAAGAACGGCGATGTGCAGAAGTACCCGGGCTTCACGGTCGAGGCCGTGCTCGCGCGGCATGCTTCGGTGTTCGATGAGACCGGTAAGGTCAATCCGATGTTCCAGGCCTCCACCGCCGCCTGGGACGCGATGCGCAAGGCGACGCAAATCGATCCGCAGATCGGCTGGAACGGTCAGCGCAAAATGCCCAACGGCCAGATGATGGCCCAAGGCACCAGCGACCGCCACGTGCTCGACGAGGGCACCATGGGGTACCTCGTCACCTTCGAGACGGGCTACAAGATGTACATCCTCGACAGCTCGGGTAATCCGACGAAAGAGCAGCAGGCCATGATGGCGCGCGTCGGCCACCTCGACGTGGCAACGGTGTCCTATCAGGGCTTTTTCATTGCCCAGCGCCAGATCGAGCAGACGTTGCCCTTGGTCGAGCTGTTCAAGCCCGACGTCTTCCTGCCCAACCATCACGACGAGACCGGCGGCTTTTATCCCGACATGGCGGGATATCCCCTGTTCATGGCGATCCGCGAGAAATTGCCTCGCACGCAATCGATTGCGCCGATGTACCGCACGCCGGTGTGCTTCAATACCAAGACCAAGGACGTCTTCGTCGGCGAGACCTGGACCTGGCCGGCGGATAAGAAGAACTAATTCTGTCATTCAAACACGGGAGGTGAAGATGACGATGGTGAAGAACAGCCTGCGATTCCTGAAACAGTGCGCCCTGGGCGCCGCGGCGCTGACGCCGCTGGCCGCCAACGCGGCCGACGTGCCGGCCTGGGCCAATGATCCCGCGTGCCAGACGCTGACCATGGCGGCGGCCGGCGGCCCGACGCCGAAAAACCCCGACCTGATGGTGCTGCGCTATGCCGGCTCGGCGAACTTCGAGCTCGCCTATGGCAACACCGTGTTGCTGTTCGATGCGCAGTACGAGCGCGAGGCCTATGCCCGGCCCATCGGCGTGAAGGCCGAGCAGCTGACGAAAGCGACGGCGGTTTATATCGGCCACGGCCACGGCGACCATATGTCCGAAGGCCCCCAGATCGCCAATCAATCGAAAGCGCCGCTGTTCGGCGCGGCGCTGACCACGGAAACAGCCATCAAGATGGGTCTGCCGGCGGCGCAGGCCAAGACCGTCAAGAACGGCGATGTGCAGAAGTATCCGGGCTTCAGCGTGGAAGCGATTCTCGCGCAGCACAACTCGCGCACGCCCGAGTTCGTCAAGATCGCCGGCGGCGCATGGCAGAATTTGCAGAAGGCCACCGGCATCGGCCGTCCTGAAGGCGCGCCGCGTCCCACGCGCATCACCGGCACCAGCGACGTGAAAGTGCTCACCGAAGGCACCTACGCATTTCTGATGACCTTCGACAACGGCTACAAGTTCATGATGCTCGACAGTTCGGGTCCGATCACCGAGGGCGAGCGCGCCGTGATGAAACGCATCGGCAAGGTCGATGCCGCCAGCGTCGCCTATCAGGGCTATTACGTCCCTGCGCGCCAGATCGAAGGCACGCTGCCGCTGGTCGAGTTGTTCAAGCCCGATGTGTTCATCCCGAACCACCACGACGAGACGGCGGGTTCGTTCCCGGATATGGGCACCGAGCCGCTGTTCCTCGCGATCCGCGAGAAGATGCCGGCGGTGCGTTCGATCTCGCCGCTGCTGCGCGCGCCGATCTGCATCAATACCAAGACGAAAGATATCTTCGTCGGCGATACCTGGACGTTCCCGAAGGGCTAACGCCCATACGTGAGGAGATTGAGTTGACTCAGCCTATTCGTGTTCTGTTGGCCAAGGTTGGCCTCGATGGGCATGACCGCGGCGTGCGCGTTGTTGCGCGCACGCTGCGCGATGCCGGAATGGATGTGATCTACACCGGGCTGCACCGCACGCCCGAGGAAGTGGTCAATGCCGCCATTCAAGAAGACGTCGATATTCTCGGTGTCAGTCTGTTGTCCGGCGTGCAGATGACGGTCTTTCCGAAAATCTTCAAGCTGCTCGCCGAAAAGGGCGTCGATGATCTCATCATCGTCGCCGGCGGCGTCATGCCCGATGAAGACGTTGCCGAACTCAAGAAGATGGGTGTCGCGGAAGTCATGCTGCAGGACACGCCGCCCGATGCGATTGTCAAATCGCTCACCGCGCTCGTGACCGCGCGCGGACCGCGCTAGAGGATCGTCATGGAGTCCTGGTCCTTTCCGCCGTCTTTCGACGAAAACTATCTGCCGCCAGCGGACAGCCGCTACTGGTTCCCGCGCCGCGAGACCATGCCTGCGGGTGAACGCGAGAAAGCCATCCTCGCGCGCTTGCAGGAGGTCTGCCGCTACGCTTACACCAACGCACCGTTCTACAGGAAGAAGTGGGACGAGGCGGGCTTTCATCCTGATCACTTGAATTCGCTCGAAGACTTTGAAGACAAGGTGCCGGTGGTCCAGAAGGCTGATCTGCGTGTTTCGCAGGCCAACCATCCGCCCTACGGCGACTACCTCTGCGTGCCCGAGAGCGAGATTTTCCATCTGCACGGCACCAGCGGCACAACAGGCAGGCCAACCGCCTTCGCCATCGGCCGCAACGATTGGCGCGCCATCGCCAACGCCCACGCGCGCTGCATGTGGGCCATGGGCATGCGCCCGGGCGATGTGATCTGTGTCGCCGCCATTTTCAGCCTCTACATGGGCAGTTGGGGGGCACTCGCCGGCGCCGAGCGTCTGCGTGCGAAAGCATTTCCGTTTGGAGCCGGCGCGCCCGGCATGAGCGCGCGCTGCGCGCAGTGGCTCGATCTGGTGAAGCCCAGCGCCTTCTACGGCACGCCGACCTACGCCGTGCACTTGGGCGAGACGGCCATCAAGGAAGGCCTGAACCCGCGCAAGTTCGGCATCAAGCATATGTTCTTCTCGGGTGAACCCGGCGCGTCGATCCCCGGCGTGCGCGGCCGCATCATGGAGTTGTTCGACGCCAAGGTCTTCGACTGTGGTTCGATGGCCGAGATGACGCCGTGGATGAACGTCGCCGGCACCGCCGAAACCGAGGGCATGCTGTGCTGGCAGGACATCATCTACACCGAGGTCTGCGATCCCAAGACCATGCGCCGCGTGCCCTATGGCCAGCGCGGCACGCCGGTGTATACGCACCTCGAACGCACGTCGCAGCCGATGATTCGGCTTGCGTCCGGTGATCTCACGCAATGGGTCAACGATCCCAACCCCTGCGGGCGCACGTACCCGCGCCTGCCGCACGGCATCTTTGGGCGTATCGATGACATGTTCACCATCCGCGGCGAGAACGTGTACCCCTCCGAGATCGAGGCGGTGCTGCACGAAATCCCCGGCTATGGCGGTGAGCACCAGATCGTCATTTCGCGCGATGCGGCCATGGACGAGCTGCTGCTGCGCGTCGAGGCCAACGAAGGCACTTTCCCGAGCGGCGATGTGTCGCAGTTCCGCAATGAAGTCGGGAAACGTATCCAGAAGCTCTTGGGCCTGCGCGTGAAGGCCGAGATCGTGGCGCAGGGCTCGCTGCCGCGCACCGACTTCAAGTCGCGCCGTGTGATCGACGACCGCGCCGCTTTCCGCGACATGCATGCGGCTTTGGGGCAGGGCACGTGAAGGCTTATGTGCCTTCGACCGAGTTGATCCCGCGCGCGGCGCGCGGCGAGATCCCGGCCATCGCGCGCCTGATCAGCCGCGCCGAAGCCGGCATGCCCGAGGCGCGCCCGGCGCTGGCCGAAATCTACAAGCGGGCAGGCAAGGCTCATGTCATAGGCATTACCGGTGTCCCCGGCAGCGGCAAGTCGACGCTGGTGGCGGCGCTGGCCGCGCGGTTGCGGGCTACGGGCGGCAAAGTTGGTGTCGTCGCGGTCGATCCGTCCAGTCCCTATTCGGGCGGCGCCATCCTTGGCGACCGCATCCGCATGACCGAGCTGGCGCAGGATCCCGGCGTCTACATCCGCAGTATGGCGACGCGCGGCGCCATGGGCGGCATGGCGCGCGCGACATTGGATGCTGTGGACATTCTCGATGTCGGCGGCTTCAACACCATCATCATCGAGACCGTCGGCGTCGGCCAGGACGAGGTCGAGATCGCCAAGGCTTCGCACACCACCATCGTCGTCTCCGCGCCGGGCCTCGGCGACGAGATCCAGGCCATCAAGGCCGGCATGCTCGAGATCGCTGACATCCATATTGTCTCCAAATGCGACCGCAGCGATGCCAACCGCACGCTCACCGATCTCAAACAGATGCTCACCATGGGCGTGCGGGCAGGCGTTGCTTCGGAATGGCCGGTACGGGTGGTGGGTATCTCGTCGCTCAACGGCGAAGGGTTCGATGAACTGCTCGAAGCCATTGCCAAGCACCGCGCCTTCTTCAAGGACAGCGCCAGCGGCACGCAGCGGCGCTTGGCCATCGCCGGCTTCCGCCTGGAAAAGACCGCCGAGAATTTGTTGATCGAACGTTTCCAACAATCCGCCGCCGCGCTCACGCCGGCGCTCGCGGCAAAACTCAGCGCCCGCCAGGGCGATCCCTATTCACTCGCGCGCGAGCTCCTCGCCGCGTCACTTGCGTAAGAGGCCATCATGAACAAGACCATCGAACAGATCCGCGCCGAAGAGAAAGATTGGGAAGCCAATGAGGTAGCCCAGTTCCTCAAGAAACAGGCCGAGCGCAAGAAGGAGTTCTTCACACTCGGCGATATCCCGGTGAAGCGCACCTACACCGCCGCCGATCTCGAGAATACGCCGGTCGAGGACATCGGCCTTCCGGGCCGCTACCCGTTCACGCGCGGGCCTTATCCGACGATGTACCGCAGCCGCCCCTGGACCATGCGCCAGATCGCCGGCTTCGGCACCGGCGAAGACACCAACGTGCGCTTCAAGTTCCTGATCGCCCAAGGGCAGACCGGCATCTCGACCGACTTCGATATGCCGACGCTGATGGGCTACGATTCCGATCATCCCATGAGCGAGGGCGAAGTGGGCCGCGAGGGCGTGGCCATCGATACGCTCGCCGACATGGAAGCGCTGCTGGACGGTATCGATCTCGAAAAGATCTCGGTCTCCCTCACCATCAATCCCACCGCCTGGATCCTGCTCGCCATGTACATCGTGCTGGCCGAGAAGCGCGGCTACGATCTCAACAAGCTTTCGGGCACGGTGCAGGCCGACATCCTGAAAGAGTATATGGCGCAAAAGGAATACATTTATCCGGTGGCGCCGTCGGTGCGCATCGTGCGCGATATCATCACGCACTGCGCCAAGACCATGAAGCGCTACAACCCGATCAATATCTCGGGCTACCACATCTCCGAGGCCGGTTCCTCGCCGCTGCACGAAGCTGCGTTCACGCTCGCCAATCTCATCGCTTATGTCGAGGAAGTCACCAAGACCGGCATGCACGTCGATGAGTTCGCACCTCGCCTCGCATTCTTCTTCGTCTGCCAGGCCGATTTCTTCGAGGAAATCGCCAAGTTCCGCGCGCTGCGCCGCTGTTATGCCAAGATCATGAAAGAGCGCTTCGGCGCGAAGAATCCTGAGTCCATGCGCCTGCGCTTTCACTGCCAAACGGCCGCGGCCTCGCTCACCAAGCCGCAGTACATGATCAACGTCGTACGCACCGGTATGCAGGCGCTTGCGGCCGTGCTGGGCGGCTGTCAGTCGTTGCACACCAACGGTTATGACGAGGCTTTCGCGATTCCCACCGAAGACGCCATGCGCATGGCTCTGCGCACCCAGCAGATCATCGCCGAGGAGACCAACGTCACCCAGGTGATCGATCCCCTCGGCGGCTCCTATTTCGTGGAATCCCTGACGACCGAGTATGAGAACCGCATCTTTGAGATCATCAAGGAGATCGACGAGCGCGGCGGCGCCATCAAGTTGATGGAAGAGGGCTGGTTCCAGAAGCACATCGCGGATTTCGCTTACGAAACGGCGCTGCGCAAGCAGTCCGGAGAAAAACCGGTCATCGGTGTCAATCGTTTCGTCGATGGGACTCCGGATCCCGAAATTCACACCCACCCCTATGACAAGACCACCGCCGAGCGGCAGATCGCGCGCACCAAGCGCGTGCGTGCCGGTCAGGACCCGAAAGTCATGGCGGCACTGCTCGAAAAACTGAAAGCCGTCGCCAAGGATGAAAGCCAGAACATCATGCCGGTGACGATCGAACTCGTCCGCGCCGGCGCCACCATGGGTGATCTCGTCGAGACGCTGCGCACCATTTGGGGCACATACCGCGAAACGCCGGTGTATTAGCCGGATTCTATTCCGCTGTACGGAACGTCTGTCGCCGCCGCATGGGAATGGGATGGCCAGGCCCATCCGAATCTGCGACCTTCGTCCGCCGTCGGAAGAGGAGGGGAGCCTTGAATCGTGCGCGGGCGAGCTGGCTATGCGCTTCAGCGCTGGGCTCTCTGCTGACGTCTGGGTCGTTAGTTGGCGGCGCGGCTTATGCGCAGCGCGCCGAAGAGAACGCCACTACCTCGGCCGAAGACGCCTTCGGTACGCGCGTCGGTTCCGAGAGCGTCGGCCTTTACAGTTCGAACAACGCGCGCGGATTTTCCCCACAGCAAGCCGGCAACATGCGCATCGAGGGCCTGTACTACGACCAGCAGGGCCTGTTCGGTAACCGCATGCAGCGTGGCCAGACGATGCGCATCGGCCTCTCGGCCCAGGCCTATCCGTTTCCCGCGCCCACCGGCATCGCCGACATCGCGATTGTGATGTCCACCGACAACAAGCGCATCGTTACCGGCGCGCTGCAGATCAGCGAGCCCATCGGCGGCATCCAGCCTTCGGCGGACATTTCCACGCCGATCATCAAGGACAAGCTCGGCTTTGCGGCCGGTATCGCCTATCTGTTCGGCCCCAACGACTATCGCGGCGACAACAAGAACCTCGGGCTTGGCGGGACTTTGCATTGGAATGCGAGCGAGACCTTCGAGGTCATTCCACTCGCCTATTATTCCGCCAGCACCCAGGACGTGCAGCCGCTGATCCTGCCGGGCGGCGCGTATTTTCCCACGCGCATCGACCGCGCCGCGTTCTTCGGCCAGCGCTGGGCGGACCGCAAGGCGACCGATCGCACCTTCGGCGTCATCACGCGCGGCAATATTGTCCCCAATTGGCGGCTGCAGGTCGGCATCTTCGATTCCGAAAACCATCGTCCGGAGAACAACTCCGTCCTCTACCGCAATGTGCAGCCTAACGGCGATGCCACCCTCGATATCGTCGGCTCGCCCTTCCACGTCTCGCGCGGCACCTCGGGCGAGGCGCGGCTTTCGGGTGTGATCACCCAAGGCAAATACCGCCATACGCTTCATTTCGCCACGCGCGGGCGCGACACGCACCGCAGCTTCGGCGGCACCAGTACGGTTTCTTTCGGGGCCGCCCGCATCGGGGTCTACCGCGAGCTCGCCAAGCCCGCTTTCGTCTATACCGCCCGCGATGTCGACGTCGTGCGCCAGATCACGCCGGGCGTTTCCTATGTCGGTCAGTGGGCCGGCATCGGCGAGTTCAGCGTCGGCGTGCAGAAAAGCTACTACCATCGCGAGTTCGGCAAGGAGAACGCCGCGCCGGTGACGACCCGCAGTGAGCCCTGGCTCTATAACGGCACCGTGGCCTTCTTCCCGACGTCTGACCTCGCGGTCTATGCCGGCTATACCCGCGGCCTCGAAGAGTTCGGCACGGCGCCGGAAAGCGCCATCAACCGCGGTCAGCCGGTGCCGGCGGCCCTGACCAAGCAGATCGACGGCGGCCTGCGCTACCGCATCAAACCAGGACTTAACCTGATCGCCGGCGTGTTCGAGATCAAAAAGCCCTACTTCGACCGAGACCAGTCCAACGTCTACACCGACGTCGGGGCCCTGCGGCACCGGGGTATCGAAGTCTCGCTGACGGGTCAGCTCATGCCCGGTTTGACGGTCGTTGCCGGCACCGTGCTGCTGCAGGCGCGGGTCTCGGGCCTGTCCGTCGACCGCGGGTTGATCGGCCGCGTGCCGCCCGGCCAGCCACCGGCGACCTACCTGTTCAACGCCAACTACGCCATCCCCAGCCTGAAGGGCGTCACCGTCGATACCGCGCTCAACGTGGACCAATCCTATTACGCCAACCGCCTGAACACCTTCCGCGTGCCCACGGCCATGACCTGGGATGTCGGCATGCGCTATTCCTTCGCTGTGGGTGCGGCGCGGGCGAACCTGCGCGTGCAGGTGCGAAACGTCGTTAACTCCTACTACTGGACCGCCGACGGAGCCTCTGGCCGTGTCGCGCCGACGCCGCCCCGGCGCATCTTCATTCGGCTTGCCGCCGACTACTAAACACCCCACCTGCGGCTTTTCTGTTACAGGTGGGCGAAGAAAATGCCCAATAACGGGCTTGTTAATTGACCCTCCTCAAGCCCCGCTTGTACTGATGAAGGCGTGCTTGCTTTTGCATCCGGGGCTTCCAGCTTATGCACATGAGTGTTTCTCTCCCCTCGCGCCTTGTGCGCATTTGGGATCAGGTCCGCGCGGCGATCGAGACTGTCCGCCCCGCCGCCAGCCTACCCTCCCGCACCAAAGCCGAAGCCGATCTCATTACGTTGTGCGAGATGCTGCTGGCGCGCCGCGACGAGAACGCCGGCCTCAAGCTGGTCGCCGAAATTCTCGACCGCTACGCCCTTTCGAGCGAAGAGGAACGCGCGAGCTTCCTCAATGCCTTGGCCGACCGCTTTGGCCCCGACGAGGAGCGCCTGCAGAAGGCCATCGCCGCCTACCAGGCCTCGCCCGACGAGGTGGCCTATGGCGAGCTCCAGGCGGCGGTCGAGCCCCGCCGCCAGCGCCTGATCCGCCTGCTCAACTTTGCGCCCCACGGCACCTTCAAGCTGGTGCAGATGCGCGCCGATGCGATCAAGCTCAGGGCCAAGATCCCGAAATTCGGCGGGCTCGATTCCGATTTCGCGCACATCCTGCGCTCTTGGTTCAACCGCGGCTTCCTGGAACTGCGCCAGGTCGACTGGCATTCGCCGGCCCAAGTGCTGGCCAAGATCATCCAGTACGAGGCCGTGCACGACATCAAGGACTGGAGCGACCTGCAAAGCCGCATTGATCCCACGGACCGGCGCTGTTTTGCCTTCTTCCATCCGCAGATGCCCGACGAGCCGCTGATCTTCATCGAAGTCGCGTTGACGACCGAGGTCCCGGCCGCCATCGAAAGCGTACTGACGTCCAAGCGCCGGGTGTTACGTCCCGAGGATGCGCGGACCGCCGTGTTCTATTCGATCTCCAACTGCAACGTCGGCCTGCGCGGCATTCCCTTCGGCAATTTCCTCATCAAGCAGGTGGTCGAAGTGCTACGCGAAGAGCTGCCGGCACTCGAGACCTTCGTGACGCTTTCGCCGGTGCCCGGCTTCGCCGCCTGGCTCGCGCGGTCGCCCGAAAAGCCCATCGAGCTCGACAGCCCGCGCTGGCAGGATTCGCCGACCGCAACCGATACCTTGCGGCCCAAATTGATGGCGACCGTCGCCCGCTATCTGCTGGAAGCCAAGGACGAGGCCGGCCTGCCGCTCGATCCGGTCGGGCGCTTCCACCTTGGCAACGGCGCACGGCTCAACCGCATCAACTGGCTGGGCGACGTTTCGCCCCGCGGCCTGAAACAGGCCCACGGCTTCATGGTGAACTACCTCTATGACCTCAAGTCCATCGAGGCCAACCAGGAAGCCATCGCGGTCAAGGGCACCATCGACGCCGCCCCGGCGGTGCGCGACTTGGCCAAACGCGGCAAATAGCCCGCGTTTTGGCCCGTTTCGGAGTGCTTTGCCGGCTCCGCCATTCCCCCTAGAATGCCTCCTCCACAACCGGGGGAGAGACGGTCATGCATAAGATTTTCGGGGTTTTGGGTGTTGCCGCGCTGATGACCGCGCCGGCGATGGCGCAGACCATGGCGGAAGAGAGCATTGAAAGCCGCTTCCAGCTCGACTTTCAGGTCTCAGACGCCGCCATCAAGAAATTCCTGCCCGCCGGCTGGGACCTCAACGTCGCCACGACTGGTCCGGCCACCAACTGCAACCTGCGTGTGATCTTCATCGACCGCATCGCCGTCAATGCCGGCGACGGCAAAGCCACCGGCGCGAGCCAGATGGTCTACCTGACCGTGCCCGTGAAGAATGCCAGCGGCACAGCGGCGCAAATGGTCATCGGCGGGCTTACGTCCGAGGCGATGGATGTGCCCGGACCCTTCGGCAACTATCAGGCTGCTGCCAGCCACGAGATGAAGCGCAGCAGCACTGCCGCCAAGGGCAAAGGCATCATCGAAGAGCAGACATGGTCCTTCAGCGGCGCCGGCGGCGAACGCTTCGACACCCAGGTGCGCTACGAGCGCGTGCCGGCCGCCCGTGCGCGCCGCGACACCACCTATGTCTCGGCCGCCGACCCCTCCAAGACTGTCGTGGCCAAGATCGACAACGGCATCAACATCGCGCGCAACGCCACGGTGCAAGTGCCCGACAAGGTGCAGGCCTTCACCTACAAGTTCAGCGGCGGCAAGTTCGCGTCCCTGTTCGATGGCAAGGAGAAAGTGGTCAGCATCGACTTCTTCCCGTGGAACAACCTGTCGATCGCTGCCAAGTAGACGAGGATCATTCCCGTGGTGAAGCCCGTTTCGGTTCTGGACTATCGCGCGCTGGCCAAGAAGCGGCTGCCGCATTTTCTGTACGAGTACTTCGACGGTGGCTCTTACGCCGAGCAGACCTTGCGCCGCTCGACCGCCGACCTTGAAAGCGTGGCGCTGCGCCAGCGCGTACTGGTCGACATCATGAAACTCGACCTATCGACCTCGCTGTTCGGCCAGGACTTCAAGCTGCCGATCGCGCTGGGTCCCATTGGCCTCGCTGGCATCGCCGCGCGGCGCGGCGAGATCCAGGCGGCCAATGCGGCGCACGCCGCCGGCATTCAGTTCTGCCTCTCCACCGTCGGCGTCTGCGGACTCAAAGAGGTGGCCGAAGCGGTCAAGAAGCCGATCTGGTACCAGCTCTACATGATCCGCGACCGCGGCTTCATGAAGGAGCTGCTGGACCTCGCTAAGGAGAAGAACTGCTCGGCGCTGTTCTTCACGGTCGATATGCCCGTGCCGGGAACACGCTACCGCGACAACCGTTCGGGCCTGGCCGGCTCGCCCGGCATCAAGGGCGCGATCCGGCGCACCTGGCAGGCGGTCAAGCGTCCGGGCTGGGCCTGGGATGTCGGCATCAACGGCCGGCCCCACAGCCTCGGCAACGTCGCGCCGGTGCTGGGCGACAACACCGGCCTCGACGACTTCTTCGCCTGGATGCGCAATAACTTCGACGGCAGCTGCACCTGGAAGGACCTCGACTTCATCCGCGAGCGCTGGGACCGGCCACTCATCATCAAGGGCATCCTCGATGCCGAAGACGCGCGCCTGGCCACGCAAGTCGGCGCCGATGGCATCGTCGTCTCCAACCACGGCGGGCGCCAGCTCGACGGCGTACCGTCCACCGCTCGCGCGCTGCCGGCCATCGCCGATGCAGTTGGCGACAAGCTCACCGTGCTGGCCGACGGCGGGGTGCGCTCGGGCCTTGATGTCGTGCGCATGCTGGCGCTTGGTGCCAAGGGGGTGTTGCTTGGCCGGGCCTGGGCCTTTGCCTTGGCCGGCGGGGGCGGCGCGGGCGTAGCGCACGTGCTGCGGCTGATCGAAGCCGAGATTAAGGTCGCCATGGCGCTGACCGGGGCCACGCGGATCGATCAGATCGACAGCAGCATCCTGGTCCAGGATGATGCTCGCCGGAATGTGTTCGGCAATGTGTAGCGCTGCGGATTCAATCGTTTAGAAGCCCGCTCTAGCCCATGCTACAGTTTGAGCCTGTCCATTTGAGGGAGGATGCGCATGTCCAAAGAACTTGATGCTGACCAAGTCGCTGGGAATGGTTTGCTCGACCGCCGTGTGTTCCTGCGCCAGGGCGGCGGCATCATCGGCGCCGTCGGCGCAGCGGTGGGCCTCGCGGGCTACAGCCGTCCGGTCGAAGCCGAAACGCTTGTCGTCCCCGAATGGACGAAGAAGCCAGGCGCCTTGTTCGAGCCCTACACGCAGCCCTCCAAGTACGAAACCAAGGTCGCGCGCGGCCCGATCCCGCCGAGCCCCTACAACGGCATCGGCCCCGGCAGCGTGCGCGCACCGCTCCAGCATCTCGAAGGCATGATCACGCCCAACGGCGTGCACTACGAGCGCAGCCACAACGGCGTGCCCGACATCGATCCTGCCGGCCACCGCCTCCTGATCCACGGACTGGTCAAAAAGCCGTTGGTGTTCACGCTGGATGCGCTCTCGCGCTACCCCATGACCTCGCGCATTTCATTCGTCGAATGTGCCGGCAACAGCGGCGGCATGTATGCCGAAAAGCCCGCCGAAGGCACGGCGCAGTCGCTGCACGGTCTCGTGTCCTGCGCTGAGTGGACCGGTGTCCCGCTGGCCATGCTGCTGGAGGAAGCGGGCGTCGATCCGTCGGCGAAATGGCTGGTCGCCGAAGGCGCCGATGCTGCGGCCATGAGCCGGTCGGTGCCGATCGAGAAAGTGATGGATGATGCGCTGGTGGCGCTCTACCAGAACGGCGAGCGCATACGCCCCGCCAACGGCTATCCCATGCGTCTCTTGCTGCCGGGCTGGCAGGGCAACATGAACGTCAAATGGCTGCGCCGCATCAAGCTGCTGCGCGAGCCCGCCCAAACCAAGGACGAGACCTCGAAATATTCGCTGCTGTTGAAAGAGGGCAAGGTCGCCCAGTTCCACTTCCCGCTGGACGCCAAGTCGGTCATCACCAAGCCGTCGCCGGGCGTCAACATGACCAGCCCCGGCCTTTACGAGATCTCGGGTATTGCCTGGTCGGGCAACGGCAAGATCACCAAGGTCGAGGTCAGTGCCGACGGCGGCAAGAGCTGGGCCGAGGCCGCCCTGTCCGGTCCCGTCCTATCGAAAGCCATCACGCGCTTCCGCCTGCCGTGGCGCTGGAGCGGTGGTCCCGCGGTGCTGCAAAGCCGCGCCATCGACGAGACCGGCTACGTCCAGCCGACGCGCGAGAAGCTCATCGGGCTGCGCGGGTCGCGCTCTCAGTACCACTGCAATCTCATCACCAGTTGGGGTGTGGCCGCCAACGGCGAGGTGAAACATGTTTACGCGTAGCCTCGCATTCACCGCCGCGCTCCTGGTTTCGGTCGCGGCAAACGCCGCCGAAACCCCGAACCTCGGAACGCCGATCACCGAAGCTGAAGCCAAGGCTTGGGACCTCAGCATTCTGCCCAACGGCGAGGGCCTGCCGCCCGGACGCGGCAGTGTCCAGCAGGGCGAGCTCATCTATGAACAAAAATGCCAGGGCTGCCACGCCGAGAAGGGCGCCGGCACGCCAGCCGACAAACTCGTCGGCGGGCAGGGCACGCTGAACGGTGACGTCCCGCCGGTAAAAACGGTCGGTAGCTACTGGCCCTACGCCACCACGCTGTTCGATTACATCCGCCGCGCCATGCCGCTCGCCGAGCCGCAGAGCCTGACGGCCGATGAGGTCTATGCGCTGTCTGCTTACATCCTCAACCTCAACGGCATCGTCGGCGCGCGCGCCACCATGGATGCCAAATCGCTGCCCAAGGTGAAGATGCCCAACCGCGACAAGTTCTTCGTGGTCTATCCGGGTCGGTTTCCTTAGTCAGTGGTCGCGTATTCGGTTCTCGATCTCGCCCATATCGTCGAGGGTGCGACGCCCTCGGACGCGCTCGCCAATACGCGCGCCCTCGCACAGGCGTGCGAGCGTTTCGGCTACACGCGCTATTGGCTGGCCGAACACCACAACATGATCGGCATCGCCAGCGCTGCGACCTCGGTGGTCATCGGCGACGTAGCCGCAGCCACAAAGACCATTCGTGTCGGGGCCGGCGGTATCATGCTGCCCAACCATTCGCCGCTGGTGATCGCCGAGCAGTTCGGCACGCTCGATGCCCTTTATCCCGGCCGTATCGATCTCGGCTTGGGACGCGCGCCGGGCACCGATCAACGCACACTGCGTGCCTTGCGCCGCTCACCGGAGGCGGCCGATACGTTTCCGCAGGATGTGGTTGAGCTGCAGACCCTGCTTGGCGCTCCGCAGCCGGGGCAATTCGTGCATGCCGTGCCGGGCGAGGGTAGCAATGTGCCGCTGTGGATTTTGGGCTCCAGTGTCTTCGGCGCGCAGCTCGCGGCGGTGTTGGGCTTGCCCTATGCCTTCGCCTCGCACTTCGCCCCGGATGCTCTCTTTGCGGCGCTCAAGTTCTACCGCGACGGATTCAAGCCCTCGCGCCAACTCGAAAAGTCCTACGCTATGGTCGGCGTCAACGTCATCGCTGCGCACAGCGACGCCGAAGCGCGCCGGCTATTCACCTCGGTGCAACAGGCCTTCACGGGCATGGTGCGCGGCACGCGCGGCCGCTTGCAGCCGCCCATCGACGACATCGAATCCTACTGGTCTGCCGCCGAGAAAACGCATGCCTCGCACATGCTCACCTATGCCATTGTCGGCGGGCCGGAGACGATCCGGCGGGAGCTTGGGACCTTCGCCGAGAAGACCGCAGCCGACGAACTCATGGTTGTTTCAGCCATCTACGACCACGCCGCGCGCGTGCGTTCCTATGAACTGGTCGCCGAGATCTGTAAATCGCTAGGAGCTTGATCTGATGGAAAGGGACGTGGTGACCAAAGTCACATGGCGTCTGGTTCCATTCATGATGCTGCTCTATTTCGTCGCCTATCTCGACCGGGTCAACATCGGCTTCGCCGCGCTGACCATGAACGCCGACCTCGGCTTCTCGGCGACGGTTTTCGGCACCGGGGCGGGTATCTTTTTCCTCGGTTACGTCCTCTTCGAAGTCCCCAGCAATATCGCGCTCGAGAAATTCGGCGCGCGGCGCTGGATCGCGCGCATCATGATCACCTGGGGCCTCTTGTCCTGCGCCATGGCCTTCATCCAGGGCCAGACCAGTTTCTACATCGCGCGCTTCCTGCTTGGCGCCGCCGAGGCTGGATTCTTTCCCGGCATGATCCTGTATCTGACCTACTGGTTCCCACCTGCGCAGCGCGCCAAGATCATCGCCACCTTCTTCGTCGCCGTGCCGCTGTCCAACGTCATCGGTGCGCCGCTGTCGACGGCGCTCATGGGCATCGATGCCTTCGGCTTTAAGGGCTGGCAGTGGCTGTTCCTGCTGGAAGGCGCGCCGGCTATCCTGCTGGCCTTCGTCGTGCTTGCGTACCTCTCGGATCGCCCTGAAAAAGCCACTTGGCTGACCGATGCCGAAAAACAAACTCTGGCCCGCGCGCTCGCCGCAGACGCCCCGCGCGAGACGCGCCATTCGCTCAAAGACGCGCTCAGCGATCCGCGCATCTGGACCTTCGGCTTCGTCTACTTCGGCATTACCGTTGCCATCTACGGGCTTGGTTTTTGGCTGCCGCAGATCGTGCAAAGCTTCGGCGGTCTCTCGACCATGCAGATCGGCCTCGTCACCGCCATACCTTACGCCTTCGCTTCGGTTGTGATGCTGCTGTGGGGCCGCCACTCCGATAAAACGGGCGAGCGTGTTTGGCATGTGGCGATCCCGGCTTTTGCGGGCGCGGCCGGATTTCTCGTTAGCGCGGCGCTCGCGGGTTCCCCGCTCCTCGCGTTCATAGCGCTCAACATCGCGGCCGCCGGTGTGTTCTCGACCGTCCCGCCCTTCTGGACATTGCCCACGGCGCTGCTGAGCGGTATCGCCGCCGCCGGCGGCATCGCGCTGGTCAACTCGGTCGGCAACGTGGGCGGCTATCTGGGCCCGTTCATTGTGGGATACCTCCGCGACGTTTTTCAGAGCTTCGCCGGCGGCATCTCGGCCCTCGGCGGCTTCATGGCGCTCACGGGCGTGCTCGTTCTCTTCGCCACCCGTAAATCCGCCGCCCCATGACCTCACCGCTGCCGCTGTTGCATGCCCTCCTAGCATTGCTGGTGATCACGATCTGGGGCTCGAACTTCGTGGTCATCAAGGAATCGCTGGGACAGTTCCCGCCGATCCTGTTCGCGGCCTTGCGCTTCGTCTTTGCACTGCTGCCCGCGATCTTCTTCGTCAAACGCCCGCCAGTGCCGCTGTGGCATTTGGCAGCCTATGGCCTTCTCATCGGCGTCGGGCAATTCGGCTTGCTGTATTACGCCATGGACGGACATATCTCGCCCGGCCTCGCCTCGGTGGTGATGCAGTCGCAGGCTTTCTTCACGATCTTTTTGACCATGTTGATCGAACGCGAGCGGGTGAAGCCCATTCAGGGCGTCGCGCTGCTGTTCGCCGCGGCGGGCATCGGCATCATCGCCCTGCATACCGACACGTCCACGACGGGTCTGGGTTTGATCCTCGCGCTTATTGCCGCCACCAGCTGGGCGGGCGGTAACGTGGTCGCGCGCCAGAGTGGACGGGTCAACATGCTGGCCTATGTGGTCTGGGGCAGCCTGTTCTCGGCGCCGCCGCTGCTGGTCCTCTCAGCGGTCTTCGAAGGACCAGCCCGCATCGCCGAGGCCGTCACCCACGCGGACCTATACGGCTGGGCGGGCGTGCTCTGGCAGTCCTACGGCAATACGCTGGTCGGCTACGTGGCCTGGGGCTGGCTGCTGGCCCGCCATCCCGCCGCGACCATCGCGCCCACGGCGCTGCTGGTGCCCATCGTCGGCCTTGCGTCGGCGGTGTGGTGGCTGAATGAGCCGCTGCCGTTCTGGAAGATCGCCGCCACGGCATTGGTGGTCGGGGGCGTCGCGCTCAACATGCTGTGGCCGCGGATTATCCGGCCAGCCGGTTCGTCCACATAAGCGAGAACGCGGCGGCGATAACGACGAGCAGCGCGGCAAGGCCGGCGAAGGCGCCCGTCAGCTCGGTCTCTTTCTTCTCCATGACCAAAGTCTTGGTCAGGCTTTCATAGACCGCATTGAGTTCTTTCTGGTTGCCCGCGCGGAAGTATTCCGCATGCGTGATGTCGGCGACCTTCTTCAGGGTGTATTCGTCGAGGCGCACGTGGGTCGAGCGGCCTTCGAACTCGATGATGCCGCCTTTCTCCGAACCGAATCCGACGGTGAACACGCGCACGCCACGATCGGCGGCGGCTTTCGCGGCGCGGATGGGATCGGCGCCCATGTTGGTCTGACCGTCGGTGAGCAAGATGATCACCGCCGAAGTGAACGAGCCGGCCATCACCGGCTTGAATTCCTGCACCGGCGTGCCTTCGCCCAGCGGCGCGCCGCGCATGCGCCCGCCATGCTGGGCGACTTCTTCTTCGAAGCCCTCTTGTTCAAAAATATTGCGCAGCGAGGTCAGAATGCCGCTGCCCATGGCGGTGTAACGCAAGGGCGCCAGGCGCTCGATGGCTGCAATCACTTCGTCCTTGCTGTCGGTCGGACGCTGCACGGTCATCGCGTTGGATGAGAAGGCCACCACGCCGATGCGCGCGCTGATGGGCAGGTCCTTCACAAAATCGACGGCGGCCGCCTGGGCCGCCGAAATGCGCTGGGGCTCCATGTCGGTCGCG
Organism: uncultured bacterium; assembly: GCA_903888485.1. GTDB lineage: Bacteria > Pseudomonadota > Alphaproteobacteria > Rhodospirillales > Rhodospirillaceae > SHVO01. Next base: position 81,569 of record CAISTS010000040.1, read on the forward strand.
CGCATGCTGCCCGAGACGTCCATGGCGAGGATGATGGTCTCGCGCTGGGAGGGCAGGGTTACGACCGCGGCCGGGCGGGCGAGGGAGAACACGGCCACACCCATGGCCACCAGGAACACCGCCGGCGGGACGTGGCGGCGGATCTTTTGACCCGGGCCGACGGCCGACTTGATGATTCCAATATGGGCGTAACGTAACGCGTTCTTATTCTGACGGCGGAGGAGGACGAGATAGAAGGCCACCAGCAGCGGGAGAATTGCTAGTAACCACAACATGTTAGGCGAAAAAAGAGACATCAAATCCTCTTTCGGGCGCGCCGTACCATCTTACAGCCTGATACACACCATACGCTAACACCCGCCCCCGGAACATCAATCTTGAACTGAGAGGCCCAGGGGAAACAGAAGAGAGACCCGCAAACCCCGCCCAGACGGGGGTTGGGCCAGGGAAATCGTGATTTTAAGGCGCTCGGCGATCTGTTTGGCGATCGCCAAACCCAAACCGCTGCCCGGCGTAATCGCGCCCGCCAAGCGATAGAAACGGTCGAAAACCTTTTCCCGTTTGTCGGCGGGAATTCCCGGTCCCGTATCGTCGATCATGATCGCCGGTCTGCCTTCTTTCACGACCCGAACCGTAACCGTCCCCGTGGGCGGCGTGTACTTGAAGGCGTTATCCAAGAGGACACCGATCAGAATGGCGGCGAGCTTGCCATTCGTCGCGGCCGTCAGATTGGCATCACCCTCCAGCGCAAGCGAGATGTTCTTGCCGACGGGCAACGCGCTATTCACCGCGATGGAGGTCTGCGCCAAATCGTAAAGGTTCACTTGCTCCAACGGTGCATCTTGCGTTCCGGAACGCGCGAGCATCAATAACTGTTCCACCACGGCAGATGCCCGGGCGATGCCGGTTTCGAGCGCGGCGATGGCTTCGCGCCGCTCGTCGTCGCTGGGCGCGCGCCGCGCGAGCTGGGTCTGGAGGCGCAAAACGGTCAGGGGTGTCCTGAGCTCGTGGGCGGCGTTGTCGAGGAAGTCGCGTTCCTGCGCGATGGCGCGGCGCAGCTTTTCGAGCAGACGGTTGAGCGCCCCGAACACCGGCACAAGTTCGGCCGGCGCATGGGACATATCGAGCGGCGACAGATCGTCCTCGGAGCGCTGGTCGATTTCGTCGACCGCGCGCGTCATTTCGGCGAGGCCGATGTCGATGGACAAGAACAGCGCCGCCAGCAGCACGGTCAGCAAACCGATGAGCGGGCCGGCGACCCCCAGCAGCATCTCGCGCCGCAGGCGGTCACGGCCCGTGAGGTTCTCGCGCACTTCGAAGGTCAGTTCGTGCGTCGGGTTTTGCAGGGTGTAGATGCGCCAAGGGACGCCGTCCTCGATAACGTCGCTGAATCCCAGCGAAGCGGGCGGCGTCGTTTCCGGCGGGGCGTTCACCGAACGGTTCACGAGCCGGCCGTTCATCCAGACGCGGAAGGCTCGGGTATTGGCGTAATCTAGGCTTTTGGCGCGGTCCTCGGGCGGCAGCTCGGCGACGAGCGACTGTAGATCGACTTCGCTCGCCTCCATGTTGCCGACAATGCCGCTCTCGCGGATCCTGCTCCACAGGATCTCAGCGTCGGTGATGAGCTTGGCGTTGTACTCTTCCGAGATTTCCTTCTCGGCGCTGCGGATGACGATCACCTGAACCGAGAAGACCGCGGCGATGGTCACCGCCGCGATCAGAAGGAACAGGCGTCTCCGCAGCGAGAGCCGCTTCACTGCTTGACCAGGTATCCTACGCCGCGCACGGTCTGGACAAAGTCTTTGCCGAGCTTCTTACGCAGGCTGTAAATGGTCACTTCCACCGTGTTGCTCTCGATCTCTTCATCAGAACCGTAAAGCTGGGTTTCGATCTGGGTCTTGCTGACGATCTTGTCTTTGCGCTCAAGCAGCAAGGTGAGCACCTTGAGCTCCTTGGCCGTCAGTACGCTCACCACGCCGTCCTTGCGGGCGACTTTGGCGTCGAGGTCGAGTTCGATGCCGCCGCACGAGAGCACACCGGCGGGCGTGCCGGGCTGCGTGCGCCGCGTAATCGAGCGCAGGCGCGCAAGGAGCTCATCGAAATCGAAGGGCTTAGTCATGTAGTCGTCTGCGCCGGCGTCCAGCGTCTTGACCTTATGCGCCGTGGCGTCCATGGCGGTCAGCACGATCACGGGAAGGTTCTGGGTCTGCGGCAGGCTGCGCAGGGTCTTCAAGAGCTCCGCGCCCGTCATTTTCGGCAAATTGAGATCTAGCACCACAACGTCGAACTCTTTGCCCTTGGCCATGTCGAGGCCGGTCTCGCCCGAAGCGGCGAGGGTGGGGGAATAGCCGGCTTGCACAATGCCTCGATTGAGCGCTGAACCAAGCATCGGATCATCTTCGACGATAAGTACGCGCATCGTGACACCATGTCCTTTCAGGTTAAACGAGAGTTCCGCGCAACGGATGTAACGGAACGCGACTCTCTCGTAACATGATGTAACGGTGAGGGACCTGCTGCAAGTGTAGGCTCAGCAAAAGGGGCCTTTCCAGGCCCCTGACAGCATTACAAAAAGTCCAGAAACCGGCCCCTGAGGGCCGCTACATTACCAATAGCGCACCCGGCCGACATCGACGTGGACGAAGTTGGATTCGCCGTAATAGCCCACGCCGCCGGCCTGTAAGGTCTTGGCGGCCTTCTGCAGGTTCATGAGATCGACGCCCGGCACGCGGATGTCGATGGCCATGCCTTCCATGTGCAGGCTCTTCTTTGCCACGCCCTTGCTGGCGGTGGCCATCTTGGCGTTACTGACGGGCGAACGGTAGCCCGAGATCACGTGGAACGGTTTATCGGTCTCAAGCGCGCCGCGCAGGCGATGCAATGTGTCGAGCAAGCGGTTGTCGATGGGGTGGACGTCACCGCTACGGTGATCGCGCAGCACCTTGGCGATGCGCGCGAGTTCGCCCGTGTTGTAGTCCGCGCCCTCGAAATAGCAGCAGTTCAGCTTCTCGCCGGTGTGCAGATTGACGAAGGAAATATTGCGGGGGCCGGTCGCCGCTAGCGCCGCGAACGGCCTCAGGGCGAACAATCCCGCAGCCCCCACACTTGCGCCGAGCAGCGTGCGGCGCGAAAGCGCGAGCCTTTGAGACGGCAAACCGGAAGTGTTGGAAGACCCCATGCCCCCCCGATGTAGCAAGGGGGCCGGGCGAGTTCCAGAAATGATCCCGGCGTGCGCAGAAAAAGATTGTCATATTCCCGCTATGCGCAAGGGCGGAAGATGATGCAACCTCTAGGTTATCAGTTCGCGGCGACCGTACGTGGCGAGGCCTTCGTTTCCGCTGCCAACGCGGGAGCTGTTCCCAAAGCCGCGGCCAGCGGTGCGTCGCGTTCGTAAATGTCGTGGCGGAATTGGACCTGACCATTTTCCGAGAATACCGTCCAATAGTGGATCCACACCGGCAGCGGCTGCTTGAGGACCACGCTCTTGGTCTCACGCGTGGCGATCTCGTTTTCGATCTTGGCCGCGTCCCAATCGCCATCGGTGCCGCGCAGGACGACTTCGGCCAGTGTCGTCGGCCGTTCGACGCGTACGCAGCCGTGGCTAAGATGGCGTTCGGCTTTGGCAAAGAAGCCGCGCGACGGGGTGTCGTGCAGATAGATGTTCTGCGGATTGCCCATCTGGAACTTCAATAAGCCAAGCGCATTGTCGTCGCCGGCGCGCTGGCGGAAACGCAGATTGAGCACTTTACCCTCATAGTGCGTCCAATCGACCTGGAGGCCATGCGGGTCGGCATCTTCGCCGACGACCACCATATTATTCTCGAGGAGGTAATTGGGGTTCTTCTGCAGCTTCGGCAGGATTTCCTTGGAAGCGATCGATGGCGGGATTTCCCAACGCGGGTTCAGCGTGATGGCGCTGATCTTCGCCCTCATGATCGGGGTGGCGTGACGCTTGGTGCCTGTGACGACCTTGAGGTGCAGCTGCGACTCACCGTCCTTGATGACATCGAGCGTGGTCGAGGCGGCATTGACGGCGATGAAGTTCGTACCGCGGTCGCGCGGCGTCTGGCGCCAACGCTCGAGATTGGCCGCTATCTGTTGGACGCGTTCTTCGGCAGAAACCTTCAGGGCGGCGAGCGTTCCACGGCCGATGCGGCCGTCGGGTTCGAGGCCGTTACGGGCCTGATAGGCCTTCACCGCATCGGTCAGCGCTCCGGTATCGACCGGTGCGCTGTGCTTCAGATAACCCTCGGCGGCCAGGCGTTCCTTAAGCGCTTCGGTGCGCGGATCGTCCTTATCGAGTTTGATCTCGGTGTCGCCCGCGATCTCGGGCCAACCGCCTTGCTCGACGATGTCGCGGTAGGTTTGTAGCGCGGCGATCAGTTCCTTGAACTGACGGTGCTGCGGCGCGAGCGCGTTCATGTAGTCCTTCAGCGCACCTTTGTCGTTTAGGGCCCCCGCAAGGCCCGGCACTGGATCGAAACTGTCGGCGGGCATCAGCCAGCTGGAGCCGAGCGTCTTACGCGGCACGACTCCCAGGCGCAGCGCATTAGACAGGTCCAAGGCTTCGCGGGTGAGCGCGATGTCGGTACGGGCGGCGTCTTGCGCATCAGTGTGTTTGGCGCTGGCGGTGAGCAACAGCTGCGACAGATGCGTGGTGTCGATGCCTTGCGCATCGGCGATTGTCGCCGCCTGGGCAAGGTCCCGCTGGCGGCGCACGCCCTCTTTGCTTTCGATCCACAGCGGCATGTAGCCTGAGGGACCGTAGAGACGCATCACTGCATCTTCAGCGGGCGAGTCCTTCAGTTCCGCGGCGATCAGCGCCGGCAAGGGGTTACTAGGTTGTGGAAGGCGCGCGGCCTCGCGTTGCGGCGCTTCGATCCGCAGTTGTTGTGGCGGCAGCGGCTTGTCGCTGTCCTGGTAAATGCCAAGGCCCACCGCGAGTAGCGCTGCGCTTGCAACCGCGGCGCCCAGGCCGATTGGATAAATCCTGTGATATGACCGTGTGTTCATGCGAGCTAGAACGCAGCGCTTCGCGGCATGTTCGTAAAAACAAGTGTCCAAGCCGCGAAAAAATTACCGGAGTCGAATCCTAAGTGCGGAACACATCGCGCGATCGCGCTTACGGCGAGTGCGCGGCAATGTGGCGAGACTGTGGCGCGTGCTACTGCGCTTTCAGATCGCGCACGGCTACAGTGAGCCGCGAGACGCAGACGAGCTTTTCGCGTTCATCGCGGATGTCGATGCCCCACACATGACTCGTCGCGCCGATGTGGAAGGGGCGTGCAACGCCGATAACGTGTCCGCTTGCGACGCTGCGCAGGTGATTGGCATTGATCTCCTGGCCCACGCAGAACTGCTTGTCGGTATCGACCACCAGGGTCGCGCCCAGACTGCCCAGCGTCTCGGCCAGCACCACCGACGCGCCGCCGTGCAGGACACCACTGATCTGGTGCACACGCTCGTCCACCGGCATGCGGCCTGTGACGAAGTCCGGTCCAACCTCGATGAATTCGATGCCGAGGTGCGTGATCAGGGTCTTCGGGCGCAGCTTTTCGAGATCTTTGAGCGTGTAAGGTTTGAACCAAATGGGCTTCATGGCGGGCCTCGTGGGTTGATAGGCCAGAATATAAGCGGCGGGACGGAGGCGCCGCTCATATGTTTTCAGAAGCCAGCTATGCGCATCCGTCGCTGGTGTGCTATCGCACCAGCCCATGGCGCAGGATTTCAAGCAGGTTGGCATCGGTTGGACCGTGGGCGTGCCCAGCGGATGGGGCACCTATGGCACCAGCCTGGCTGTGGAACTCGCGCGCAAAGATATCGAGCCCGCGATCTTCCTGCTCTCAGCCGAACTGCGCCTTCCGGCCGCGCAACTCGAGCTCCTGCGGCCGGCCATCCTCAAGCTAGAAAGTTGGCGCGCGGCGGCGGCGAAGGGTGGCCTTGTTCTGGACTTTCCCTTGCTGGTGTCGCTTATCGACGGTCTGGGCTTCTTCGATCCCCTCGGCGGTACACGGGGTACGCCTTTCGTCGGTGTGCCGTTCTTTGAGTCGGCGACCATTCCGCCCAAGAACGTCGAAGGGGCAAAGCGCTTCGATTTGATCGTTGCCGGCTCATCGTGGAATGCCGAGGTCATGGCGCGGCACGGCGTGACGAACGTGCGCACCTGCCTGCAGGGCGTCGATCTTGAACATTTCAGGCCGCAGCCCAAGGCCGGTCGATTCCCCGGCCGTTTCGTTGTGTTCTCCGGCGGCAAGCTGGAGTACCGGAAGGGGCAGGACCTTGTCGTGGCCGCCTTCAAGCGCTTCTACGCGCGGCACAACGACGCGCTTTTGATGACCGCTTGGCACAACCCTTGGCCTAAAAGCGCACGCGGCCTCGCGGCCTCGCCGCACGTTGTGGGCCCGCCGCAGCAGACCGAAAGCGGCGCGCTCGATATCGCCGGCTGGCTGCGCGCCAATGGTATACCGGATGGCGCCTTCCGCGACGCCGGAGTGCTTGTGAATGCCGCGACGCCGGTGCTGCTGCGCGAGATCGATCTCGCGGTGTTCCCTAACCGCTGCGAAGGGGGCACAAACCTTGTCGCCATGGAGTGCATGGCCTGCGGCGTGCCTGTCGCGCTGTCGCGCAACACCGGACACCTCGATCTCATCCGCGAGGGCAACTGTTACAGTCTCGACCTGCAGATCCCCATGGGTGAGGTGACCCGAAATCCAGCCTATGAGGGCTGGGGCGAGACGGTGATCGACGATCTGGTGGCCAAAATGGAGCAGGCCTACACCGATCGGGAAGATGCCGCCCGGCGCGGGCGCGCGGCGGCGGCTTTCATGCAGGATTGGGGCTGGCCGGCGCAGGTGGGTCGCCTGCTGACGGCGCTACGCGAGTTCAGCTAGTATCGAGGTCGAGCTTATTTACGTGGGGGTTACATGACGCATTTCTTGGTGACTGACGATAAACCCGATGGCTATCGCCTTGAGGACATTCTGGGGCTCGTGCGCAAGGATATGCTGACGCGCGCGTTGAAGATCGCGGACGATCAACGGATCGAAGCGAAGCACGTCATGCGCAATAACATGAAGATCCTCGATCTGCTCAGCCAGGCCATTACGCTGGCCGAGGACTCGACGCACGTCCTGAATAAATCTTTCGGCAGCGCCGCTAAAGGCGGCCCGCCGCGTATCGGCACGAAATAGCTTACGAGCCGGTGCGCAGATCGCGCACGTAGCCGATCACGACGCCCATCCGCTTAATCTCGGCGATGATCGGGCCCGGCTTGGTGTAGCCGTCGCAGGGCACCGCGGTCATGCCGATATAAAAGTCGGCCTCGGCGGGGTTGAAGACCAACGTGCTGCCCGGCGGTAGGGCATCAAGGATCGACATGGCGTCGCCGCAGGCAAAGACCTTGGCGGTACCTTCGAAGGGATGTTGCTCGAGGTAGGCACCAAAGGCCTGCGCCGATTCCGCGAGGGATGTGCCCCAATAATCGAGCTCGAAGCGCCCCGCCGCGCCTTTGATGCCGCCGATGAGGCTGTTGTAGGAGAAGTATTCGTAGGGGTGGAGCTGCGCCATGATCACGGCTTGCCGCAGCACCGCGAGGGCAAGAACGCCTGCGAGAACCGTGCCGGCAGCGCGCCGGCGCGCCGCCGCGAAATCAATCAAAGCATCAAGGCCAATGGCTGCCAGGATCACCAGTGGCGGCACGATGAACAGGAAGTGACGCGCGCCGTTGTAGACGGTCGGGTTCATCACCAGGTAGCCAAGCATCGGCGCAGCAAAGCTGCCCGCAACCAGGAAGTACTGCTGCGCCCGCGCATCGCCGAGCAAGCCCAGAGGAGCGCGGCGCAAGCTTACCGCGCCGAACACGAGCGCGGCGATCACGCCCGCGAGTACGTACTCGGGCGTTTTCAGCAGCAAGAGGCCCGGCAGATAGGTCCAGGGCATCATGTTTGCGCGGATCAGCTCCCCGTCCCACAACACCGGCGGATAGAAGGCGAAGTGCGTGAACGAGCTGAAAGCAGCGAAGACGTTCACGGCGCCCTGCACCGACCAGGGCCAGCATATGGCCATCACGACGAAGGCGATGCCGATCGCGGCACCTAAGCGCGGCAGCCATGCCTTGATGCGCGGCAGAAGGTTCTCGCCCTGGGTCGCCTTCAGGCCGAAGGCGAACGCCAGCACGCCAAGGAAATAGAAAAGATAGATGATGCCGACGACGCGTGTGCCCACGGTCAGCCCAAGGCTGAGGCCAAAGCCCATGGCGTCGTGCCAAGTGGGGCGCGCGGGTGTCGCGAGCATCCGGCACGCATAGTATGTCGTCCAGATCGCCAACCACGCCAAAGGGCTGTCCTTGGGGTTGATGAAGCCGTGGCCGTACAGCAGCGGCGTGGTCGCAAGCAGCACCAGTGCAATCAGGCCAGCGCGCTCGCCCGCTAGGAGGCGCGCGAGCTTCCAGCCGCCGATAAGGCCGACCAGTAGGATGATCCCGCCCCACAGGTGGCGTGTCTCATAGGTTTCGAACGGCGAGACGAGATTTAGGATGGCGGCGACAATGTCGAAGAAGCCACCGTAGAGGAACAGGTTGCCGTAATCGAAGGCGCCCATGTCGCGCAGGCCACTGGTGTAGAAGGCCAGCAATTTGACGCCGTAGGTATTCTGCAGCTCTTCGTCCCAGGAGATACCGTAGTCGCGGAAAGTGAGGACGATGAGGAAGGCGAGCACCGCGAACAGTGCCATGGCCGCGCGATTTGGCTGGCTCATGCCGCCTCCGCGAAACGGCCGACACGTAAGTTCCGTGCGGCCAACAGCGCGGTGAACCCGTCGCTATTCAAGAAGGCATATTCGCCGGCGCGGGCCCCAGCGTGCGCCGCTGTGTCGTCCGCCCCGCCGGGGTGACACAAGATCAAGTGACGCGCGCCCATTTTCTCGGTGAAGCGCTCGAAGAGCGTGCCGTAGTCGCCGGCGAAGTCATAGACGCCGCTGAAGCTGGTGTTCATACGGGCGTCCGATTTGCGCAGGGCGCGGCCCAACAGCGCAAGGAACGCGGCTTTCGGAACGGCGACACTGCGAGAGCTGATGGCGGGCAAGCGGTCGGAGATGTTGCGTAGCCAGGGGTGCGGTGTGATCTCGCCGGCGATCTTCAACACCACATCGCGGATGCCCGGAAGCACATGGGTGTGTAGGTGGCCGTCGATATGCTGCGGCAGGAAACCCGCCACGCGTTGGAACGCAGCGGTCTGCGCGCGGGTCTCGGCTTCGATCTCGGCGAGATCGAGACGGCCGAGATAGCTTTGCTTGATGAGCGTGGCAATGTCCGGGAGCCGTCCACCGGGCGCGGTATGCGGCATCGCCGTCAGCGGGGCCTCGTCGACCAGGGTCAGGTGCAGACCGATATCCACCTTGTCCCGCACACGCGCAAGCCAGGGGCCGTGCTCGGACCATAGCGCGGAGGCGGTCATGCACGACAGCGCCGATATGCGGCGCTTGTCGGCGAGGTCGAGGATGGCGTGGCTGATGGGAGTCGTGTGGGCGTAATCGTCGGCGCAGAGGACGATCACACGCGGCATGTGGGAAGGCTCACACCAGTTTTTTGAAGCGGGCGAGGGCGGGATCGGGCGTGGGGTTCAGTTCGGAAGCAGCAGTGCGCCCGACGATCTCGCGCACCAGATACAACGGCCGCGCTTTCACTTCATCATAAATACGCCCGAGGTAAAGCCCCATGAGCCCGAGCTGCAGCATGGTGAAGCCCATGAGCGCCAGCACGGAGACGATGATCGAGGCGTAACCCGGCACATCGATGCCGAGGATCAGCGTACGGGCGAGATAAAAACCGCCCAGCAGCAGCGCCGCTAGGGCGATGCCAGCGCCGGTGTACATGGCGACACGCAAGGGCGCGGTCGAGAAGGAGAGGATGCCGTCGAAGGCGAGGCCCACAAGCCGCGCCAGCGAGAACGAGCTTTTGCCGTGGGCGCGGGGGGCGACGTCGAACTCCACTGCTACACTCTTAAAACCGACCCAGGCGTAGATGCCTTTCATGAAGCGCGAACGTTCGCGCATGCGGCGGATGGCGTCGACCACTTTCCTGTCCATCAGGCGGAAGTCGCCGGCATCGGGCGTGATCGGAGTTTCGGCAACGCTGTTGAACAGGCGATAGAAGGCGCGGGTGAATTTGCGGCGCAGGAGACCGTCTTGGTTCCGGTTGCGCCGAACGCCGTAGGCGATGTCGAAACCTTCGCGCCACTTGACGAGGAACTCGGCGATCACTTCCGGCGGATGCTGCAGATCTCCGTCCATCAGGATCACGGCAGCGCCTTCGGCGATGTCGAGGCCAGCCGCGATGGCGATCTCCTTGCCGAAATTGCGCGACAGGCTCACCAGCGTCAGCGCGGGGTACTGCGATCGCCAAGCGATCAGCCGGTCCCAAGTCTCGTCGCTGCTGCCATCATCGACGCAGATCACCTCGGCGTGCAGGCTTTCGCGGTGGAGCAGGGTGAACAGCCGCGGAATCAGCACGTCAATCGACGCATCCTCGTTGAACACGGGGATGACGATCGAAATGAACGGCGTATCGGTGCTGCTGCGCGACTGCAAAGAAGCCTCCCTCGTCCTGGCACTTTACGCACGCATTTTGCCCAAATGAAGGCTGTTTTTCGCCTCTATCAGGTTCTACCCAGGAGTTTACAGTTTTGACATGCCATCGGTAAGAGAGGCTTAAATGCAACTGACCCCGCCCTGGGCGTCAACCAACAAAATCCCCGCGCTTCGCCTGCTCATCGGGTTGGTCCAGGGGATCACCCTGCTGGTGCTCTACCAGACCGCCAAATACGGGGTTTGGCCTGCCAGGAACCTTTACGTCTTCCTGCCCCTCGTTCAACTCGGGATGTTCCTGCCGCTCACCGTCATGGTGAGTCTGGGCCACGTCGCCATGCGGCCCTTGTTGATCTGGCTGGGTGTGCTGGCGCTCGTCATTGTCGGCCTCGATGCGTATACGATCTATCGTTTCGATCTGCCCCTGATGGTGCTTGGCACCATCTCGGCAAACGTCGATGCGACCGGCGAAGCCGCGATCCCAACGCTGTTCTTTTTTCTCCCCATTGCGCTGCTCATCGCCCATACGCTGTTCGTCGCGCACCAGACGACAAGAACCTACGAGAATTATTTCGAGCGCGCCTGGAACCACGGCATCCAGGTCGCGGCCGCCGGCGCTTTTACAGGAGTATTCTGGCTGCTGCTTTTGCTGGGCGGCGGGCTGTTCAAGCTGATCAAGATTGAGGCCGTCTGGGAGGTGTTCCAGGATGCGCGCTTCGCCATCCCAGCGACGGCGCTGGTCGTCGCCCTTGCGCTGCATGTCACCGACGTGCGCCCGGGCATCGTCGCGGGCATGCGTACGCTGGCGCTCACGCTGCTGTCGTGGCTGTTGCCGGTACTGGTGATCTTGATCGTCAGCTTCCTGGTCGTTCTGCCGTTCGCGGGCTTCGATCTGTTGTGGTCGACGAACATCGCCACGGGACTACTGCTCGCCTCTTCCGCGGCGCTCGTCATTTTGATCAACGCCGTCTATCAAGACGGCCCGCCGCGCACGGTGCCGCCGAAGGCGCTGCAACTCGCCGCGTCCGCCAGCGCGGTGGCGCTGGTGCCGCTGGCGCTGCTGGCCGGTTATGGCCTTGGCCAACGCGTGGCCCAGTACGGCTGGACGGCCGACCGCCTGATTGCCGCTGCCTGCGTGCTCGTCACGGCGGGTTATGCGGGCGGCTATGCCTTCAGTGTAATCAAACGCGGCCCGTGGCTGCAGTTCATCGAGCGAGTCAACATCGCCATGTCCTTTGTCGCGCTTGCCGTGCTGCTCGGGCTGTTCTCGCCGCTCGCGGATCCCGCGCGTATTTCGGTGGGTAACCAACTCGAACGCCTGAAGGATGGGCGCACATCGCCGATCGCTTTCGATGTGTCTTACCTGCGCTTCGACGCCGGGCGTTATGGCCTTGATGCTTTGAAGGCCCTGATCGCGGACAACTCAACCGATCCTTCCCTCAAGGATCGTGCCGTCGCCATCCTGGCGCAGAAAACCAGGTTCGCGGACTCGGCCGTGCTCGCGCCCGCCGTGATCGCCGCGAACATCAGGGTGCTGCCGGAGGGCAGGGTTCTGCCCGACAGCTTCCTGCGCCAGGACTGGCTTGCGGGCGTGCGCGACGTGCAGGGCGCGTTGCCGGGATGCCTGATCCGCGCCAGCACGGCGTGCCATGCGCTAATGGTCGATCTCGACCGCGACGGGGCGGAGGAGATCGTGCTCACCCGCGGCGTGGGCGGACCCTGGGCGGACGTCTTCAAGCTGACCGGCGAACGTTGGGAGTCCGCGGGCCAAGTCGCCTCCGCCATTGCCTGCTCGGAGACGGTCGCAGCGTTGCGCCCCGGGCCCATTACAACCGCGCCGTCGCTTTGGGACGACATTGTCGTGGGCGATAGCCGCTTTCCCGTTCAACCGGCGCTCAAGCCGCAGGAATGCAGGTAGCGCGCGTATCACTGCATCTGGCTCAGATGGGGAACAACCGTGCAATTAGGTTAGGGCGAGCAAGCGTCACCAGCTCACCGATCGCCTTGAAAAGGAAGTAAGTCGCAGCAACGCCGTAGGCGCAAATGGCGGCTGGTAGCGACAGGCCTATGTCGCGGCGATTATCGCGGAATTTCCGCAACGAGCCCACAAGGCCCGAGCGCAAGTTCCAGTAAACGGTTCGGACCTTCGTCCGGTTTGAACGCCCCACGATCTCGCTGACCAGCACCTCGTCCCGGCCGTTGTTCAGTGCGCGCGCAATGAAGTAGCTCGCCGTCAAGGGTACGGGATGGGCAACCCGCGCACTCCGCTGTACGAACATACCAAAGCCCCTTTCCAGCAGGCGATGACCGAGAACCGTGCACTGGCCGCGGTAGGTCGGAATGTCCGGGAATGGGTTCGCGAGGAATACGTCCGAGCGAAAAGCGACGTTGTTGGCGTGGAAATAAGTGGTGGGCCGCAGCCCTCCGTCCGGATCCTTCAGCTCGAAGAACCAGAACAACGCAAACGCCTTACTGTAAAAGCTGCGGTGTTCGACGTACGTCTGGCCTGCCACCGCTGCGACTTCCGGATCCTTGAAGGAGCCGATCAGCGCCGCGAGCCAACCCGGTTCGGGGATGACATCGCAATCGATGAAAATAGTGAGCTCAAAATTGGACTGGCGGGCGCCGAAGTTCTTTTGTTGATAGTAGCGCAGGCCCGGGCTCGGAGTGATGCGCGTCACAGCGGCGACGTTCGAAGGCCGGAACTCCTCTTCGACCACGTCGCGCACCATTTCGCCGTCAATGCTCGCGGGATCGTAGAGCAAGTTGACATGCGGCGGAGCCGCGGGCGGCGTAAGTTCATTGATCTGGTCGTGTAAGGCGCGCAGCATACGACGGGTGCGGTCGAGCTCGGCGAAACGAGCGTTCTCCCACTCGATGGAGATGGAGAATGTTGGTGTGCGCGCGATAGCTTGCGGGGCGGCATTGAACGTCACGACTATACTCCGATCATGGACGCAAGGGTTGCTCGGCGGGCAATATGGGCGCCGTGACTGACTCCGCCAGGATAGGATCTGTGTGAAGAAGAGCCGCCATTGCCTTGAGAAGCTGCGGAATAAGGACCGCACGGCTGTGAGCCTCACACCATGCCCGCCGCGGGGGCGTGTCCCACACGTGCAGTGAGGCAATGAAACGTTCGATAGCGGCGGCGAAGCCGACGCTGTCAGTGACATCCACCGCGATGCCGGCGCCGTGGCTCTCGACGATTTCAGCCGCGCCGCCGGTGCGTCCGAACACCAGGATGGGTCGGTCGCTGCACATATAATCGAAGGTCTTCAACGGGACGACACCGCTATACAGGTGGTCGTTGATAAGAAGCAAACACGATGACTCGCGCTGGATTTCGATCGCGACAGTGGGCGAGGTCGCTGGCAGCGACAGCACATTTGAAGGATGTCGCGTTTGGAACTCGGCGATCAACCGTTCGTTCTCCGGAAGCTGCGTTCCGACGAATACGATCCGGAGCGTAGGCTCCTGCGCGGACCGCGCGGCCAACCCCTGTTCGAACGACGCGAGCAGCGGCTTGAGCGAAATGTGCCAGCGACCGGTGTAGGTAAGATTGAATGCATCTCGTGGCAAGTGGCAGGTATCTCGACGGGCCTTGTTGTGAAAATACGGCTCCCAGCCATTTGCGACCGTAATGCACCTCAAGGGATCAAGAATCGCGAAGGCCCTGCGATAGAGAGCCTCCTTGCCCTTCGAGACAAAAGTGACGAGGTCGGCCGCGCGCAGGCAGCTTGTTTCCATGGCGGCGTCACCGCGCGTCACGTAGACGAACGCCGGTGTGTTGACTGTCCACTCGTCCCGATACTGAAGCACGAGTTTGGCTCCTAAGAACCGCGCCAGCCATCGTGCCGCGAGAAAGTTGGAAAAGGGAGGACCGCTCGCGAACACCACGGCGGGCGCATCGCTAGGCAACCTTTTAAGAGCGGTGATTGTGAGGCCAAGCGCGTCGAGGTAACTGCCATCTATCCCGGGGATACCCCAAGAAGGGTGCAAGCGGTTGCGCTGTTCAGTCGCCAGCCAGCGCGGCACCCGGTACACGTTCACGCTTTCTGGAATACTTGCCGCCAAGTCGTTACCGGCGGCTGTCGGTCTGGCGACACTCGGGGCGCAGACCACGGATACGTGCCACCCGGCCAGCGCGGCATATCGTGCAATCGAGGCGGGGACATTGGTCCCCGTGGAAGTGCCGGGAGGGAAATCCCAGGTGACGAGAAGGAGGTGGCGGTGATGCGCGCTTTGCGGTCGGCGTGCAAGATGCAGTCGCAGGGTCACCCACGCCCACCAGATCAGCGCGAGCGGCGTCACGAAGCACTGCCGGACAATATGAACCAATTTCATGCGCATCCATGGGGGAGGACACGCATGCACAACGTATGGCCGCGAGAACTGTTACGCCTCGCGCCGCCGCAGATGGCGATTCAAACTGCCTTCCGGGCGCGCCAAAATTCGGCTAGGAAGCAGGCCCGCCGGGCCTTGCGCCCGCCCATGTTCATTCTTTAGCGCTATTATTCAGGGAATTCAAAGGCTTGGCCGCTTATCAGTACATCTACGTCATGAAGGGCCTCAACAAGACCTACCCGGGTGGGCGTGAGGTCTTGAAGAATATCTATCTGTCGTTCCTGCCCGGCGCCAAGATCGGCGTGCTGGGCGCCAACGGTTCGGGCAAATCGACCTTGCTCAAGATCATGGCGGGGCTCGACAAGGAGTTTAACGGCGAGGCCTGGGCCGCCGAGGGCGCCCGGGTGGGCCTCTTGGCGCAGGAGCCCGAGCTCGATCCCAAGAAGACCGTGCTCGAAAACGTCATGGACGGCGTCGCCGCGACCAAGGCGCTGCTCGACCGCTTCGACGTGGTCAGCGCCAAGTTCGCCGAGGAACTCTCCGACGACGAGATGAACGCGACCATCGCCGAGCAGGCCGAACTGCAGGAGAAGATCGACGCCGCCAACGGCTGGGATCTACAGCGCACCTGCGAGATCGCCATGGACGCCTTGCGCTGTCCGCCGGGCGATGCCGACGTCACCAAGCTCTCGGGCGGCGAGCGCCGCCGCGTGGCCTTGTGCCGCTTGCTGCTGTCACGTCCCGACATGTTGCTGCTCGACGAACCCACCAACCACTTGGACGCGGAATCGGTCGCCTGGTTGGAACGCTTCCTCGAGGAATACCCGGGCACGGTCGTTGCGGTCACCCACGACCGCTACTTCCTCGACAACGTCACCGGCTGGATTCTGGAACTCGACCACGGCCGCGGCATTCCCTACGAAGGCAACTACTCCTCGTGGTTGGAGCAAAAGCAGAAACGCATGCTGCAGGAGGAGCGCGAAGAGGAATCGCGCGCCCGCACCATCGAGCGCGAACTCGAATGGATCAGGCAGACGCCCCAGGCGCGCCGTACCAAGAGCAAGGCGCGCGTCGCGGCCTTCGAAAACCTGGTGGCCGAAGCCCAGACCAAGTCGCCCGAAGCCATGCAGATCGTCATTCCGTCCAGCATTCGCCTGGGCGGCACGGTGATTGAGGCGAACGACCTGACCAAGGGGTACGGCGACCGCCTCTTGATCGAGAAGCTCAGCTTCAAATTGCCGCCCGGCGGCATCGTCGGCGTCATCGGCCCCAACGGCGCCGGCAAGACCACGCTGTTCCGCATGATCATCGGCCAGGACAAACCCGACAGCGGGTCCATGAAAGTCGGCGAGACTGTGAAACTCGGTTACGTCGATCAGTCGCGCGACAGCCTCAAAGCCGATGCGACGGTGTGGGAGGAAATCTCCGGCGGAAACGACGAGGTGATGCTCGGCAAGTTCTCGGTCAACAGCCGCGCCTACGTTGGACGCTTCAACTTCAAGGGCGCCGATCAGCAGAAGAAGGTCGGCCAGCTTTCGGGCGGTGAGCGCAACCGCGTGCACCTGGCCAAGATGCTGAAGAACGACAACAACGTCATCCTGCTCGACGAACCGACCAACGACTTGGATGTCGATACGCTGCGCGCGCTTGAACTGGCGCTGCTCGAATTCGCCGGCTGCGCCGTGGTCATCAGCCACGACCGCTGGTTCCTCGACCGCATCGCCACGCACATCCTGTCCTTCGAGGGCGACAGCCACGTCGAATGGTTCGAAGGCAACTTCGAAGACTACGAAGCCGACAAGAAACGCCGCCTCGGCGCCGACGCCGTCGAGCCGCACCGGATCAAGTACAAGCCGATCTCAAGGTAGAACCCGATGATGAAGGGCAGCTGCAACTGCGGCGATGTAACCTTCGAGGTCGATCCCGCGCTCACCGGTCCCATCATCGAATGCAACTGCTCGCATTGCAGCGCCAAGTCGGAAAGCGCCGGAGAGTAAACCTCGCGCCCGCACGATCCCGTGAGCGACGCCCGCGCCCACGGACGGCTGTACTTCAACGCCCGAACTCTACGCCGCCGCGCGGGCCTCTAGAACCATCTCGTAGTATTCCATCACGGTCAGCCAAAGCTGGCGCATGACCGGGCCGTCGTTGCGTTCGATCAGCTCGCGGTCGAGGACATCGAGGATGGCCTGGACGTTCAGCATCATCTTCTCGCCCTGGCCCACCTGCCGCTCCAAGAGCTTAAGGACGGCCTCCGTCGGCAGGGGCTCGGCCTCGCACTTGGCCACCATCTGCCGCACCCATTCACGCGCACTTGCCATTTCACTCTCCACATTCAGCGGGAGAGGAGGCTAGAACGCCGGGTAGAACAAATCAAGAACATTTCGGGCGTGAAGTTAGCCCAGGTGGGTTCGTAGGCGGGATTAAGGGTTAAGCGCCCTGTTGGGCTTTCAGGTCGGCGACCTGCTTCTCCATCTGCGCCAGGAGGCCGGCGAAGCTGCCGGACTGGGAGATGACCGTCGAGTAGTCCTGGCGATAGGTGATGGCCATGCTGACGCCCTCGACGACGATATCCAGCACCTTGAAGCCCTCGGGGCGCTTGCGCAGACGCCATTCGACCCCAAAGGAGCCGCTGGCGTTGCCGAGGATGGTCGATTTGACCAGCGTGCCCTCGGCGCCGTCCGCCTGCTGGCCGGTGACCGTGATCGTCTGGCCGTTGTACTCGGAGAAGCGGCGCGACCACGTGTAGACGATCACGTCCTCGAACAGCGTGTTGAACTTCTCCAGTTCGGCCGGCGAAGCGGCCTTGGAGAAGCGCGCCAGCACGAAGCGGCCGATGGCCGGAATATCGAAGTAGGTTTTGAACATCTCGCGGAAGCGGGCCTGCTTCTCGGTGTTCGGGATTTGCGCGGTCAGAATCTCGGTGATGCCCTTCTGCGCGAAGGTGCTGACGAAGGCGCCGCCATCGGCGGCCTGAGCGTGCAAGGAAGCCGGCACGAGCGCAAGGAGCGCGAAGGCGGCAGCGGAGCGAAGAAACTGAGAGCGGTTCATGGCAGGCCTATATGTGGTTACGGCGCGTGCTTTCAACGCGATTGTTCAAATCAGTCGAAGTCTTCCATGGGCGGCGGCGCGCCGTTGCGGATTTCGCTTTGACGGATCTGGCGATAGGACGAGCGCAGGGCCGCGTAATAGTCGAGTGAGGACTTCTTGAGCTCGTCCAAGGGGTCCATGACGCCATCTTTGAGTGTGATGTAAGTGGCGCCCAGATAGGCCCAGCTCACCCAACCCATGGCGCCGTCGCCGCGGCTGTACCAGGCGAGGGGATCGGTGATGAAGGCATCGACACCGAAGCCGAAGCCGTCGCGTGCGGTGGAGGGTCCAAGCAGCGGGACATATACGTAAGGTCCGTCGCCCAAGCCCCATACGGCCAAAGTCTGGCCGAAATCCTCGCTGTGGTATTCCATACCAAGCTTGGTCCCCACGTCGAAGAAGCCGAAAAAGCCCATGGTGGTGTTGACGGCAAAGCGCCCAAAGGTCGTGCCGGCGCGCGTGAATTCGCCCTGCAGCACGTCGTTGATGAAGGTGATCGGGCTGCGCACGTTGTTGAAGAAATTGTCGACGCCCCTGCGCCCTGGGGCGGGCACGGCAAAGCGGTAGACCTTGATGACCGGGCGCACCAGCACCTGATCGAGGCTCTGGTCGACCTTGAACATGGCCCGGTTCATGGGCTCGAGGGGGTCGTTGGCCTCCTCGTAAGCCGCGAAGGCTATGGCGTCCGTGGCGGGCGGCTTGTGGGCGCAGCCCGACAGGACGAG
The DNA here is from genome assembly GCA_903888485.1 of uncultured bacterium. Taxonomy (GTDB): domain Bacteria; phylum Pseudomonadota; class Alphaproteobacteria; order Rhodospirillales; family Rhodospirillaceae; genus SHVO01. The sequence goes on from CAISTS010000040.1 coordinate 100,309, forward strand.
CGCAGCCAAGCCAAATACGCCCATGCGAATGGACGCAGCCAAAAACCGAAAGTCGGGTATTCTTTTCACTGGGAAATGCACCGGGGATTACCTACAAAAGCCACCAAAATATCCCTATTTTGTATCGTCTTAAGCGGCCCCGTCCCCGGCCTGAGGCTGGGTAACATATCCGGCTGTAATAGACTAGTAACGAGTAAATGAGGCGGACCTAAGTTGTGAGCGTGACCGAACGTAAACCTGCAGACGTGGTCAAAGGGGGCAATAGCCCTTCGGGCCTCAATGTGTCCTTCGAGTTCTTCCCGCCCAAGACCGAGAAGATGCACGACCAATTGTGGGCGTCCGTGGAACGCCTGGCGCCGCTGCAGCCCAAGTTCGTCTCGGTGACCTACGGCGCCGGCGGTTCCACGCGGGAACGCACCCACGACATCGTCACCCGCATCCAAAAGGAAAAAGGCCTGCTGGCCGCTGCCCACCTGACCTGCGTGGGTGCGACGCGCGACGAGATCGATGCCATCGCCAAGAACTATTGGGACTCAGGCATCCGCCATATCGTCGCGCTGCGCGGTGATCCGCCCGCGGGGCAGAGCAAGTACGAACCGCATCCGGGCGGCTATCCGTTCGCCGTCGACCTGGTGCAGGGCTTGAGGCGGGTCGCCGATTTTGAGATCAGCGTGGCGGCGTACCCAGAGGTCCACCCGGAAGCCAAAAGCCCCGCCGACGATCTTGAGAACCTGAAGCGCAAAGTCGGCGCCGGCGCCAATCGCGCCATCACGAACTCGTTCTTTGATCCTGAAGCCTTTCTCAGATTCCGCGATCAGACCGCCGGCCTCGGCGTGCCGCTGATCCCCGGCATTATTGTTGCCACCAGCACGGCAAACCTGAACTCATGCGTCAGAATGGGCACCAAGGTGCCCCAGCGCATGTTCGATTTGTTCGCAGGACTGGAGAATGACCCTGAAACGCTGAAGCTCGTGGCGGCGACGGAAGTGGCGGAACGTGTGCGCACGCTGGAACGCGAAGGCGTGAAGGATTTCCATTTCTACACCCTGAACCGCGCTGACCTGACCTACGCGATTTGCCATTTGCTGGGCATCAGGCCGCAGGCATCGTCGTGAAAACACGGGCGTCGTCCCCGGGCTTGTCCCGGGGACCCAGAGCGGTAGGGAATAAGGGTCGCCAAAACACACGCCGCGCGATGAACAATCGCATCTCACAAGGAACCATCGCGCTTGATACCCTGGACGCTCGGGACAAGCCCGCGGGTGACGACCGGAATTAGATGTCCGACCCTTTCGAACTCAACGACGAGATTCCGTTCGAGCCCGCGAAGCCCTATGTCCCGGCGGCGGCGCCCTCGCGCGCGGAAAACGCGCGCGACTCAAATGAAGGCGGACTTCCGCCGCCCGCGCCCATGTGGCTGGACAAGCTGAATCCCGAGCAGAAGGATGCCGTGCTGGCCACCGAAGGGCCGGTGCTGGTGCTATCCGGCGCGGGCACGGGCAAGACGCGCGTGCTCATCACGCGGCTCGCCTACATCCTCGCGCAGCGCTCGGCCAAACCCTGGCAGATCCTCGCCGTGACCTTCACCAACCGCGCCGCGCGCGAGATGCGCGAGCGGGTGGCGGCGCTGGTGGGGCCGGCCGCCGAACAGATTTGGCTGGGCACCTTCCATGCGCTCGGCGTGCGTATGCTGCGCCGGAACGCCGAAGCCGTGGGCCTGCGCTCCAACTTCACCATTCTCGACGCCGACGATCAGCTACGCCTGATCAAGCAGCTCATGGAAGCCGACGAGGTCGATTCCAAGAAGTGGCCGGCGCAAGGGCTTCTCGCCATCATCCAGCGCTGGAAGGATCGCGGGCTGACGCCGGACAAAGTCGGCGGCGGCTCAGGCACCGAATACGCCGCCGGCCGCGCGCTGGCGCTATACAAGGCCTACCAGGAGCGGCTGAGGACATTGAACGCCGCCGACTTCGGCGACCTCTTGCTGCACTGCCTGACGATCTTTCACCAGCAGCCGGACGTCCTGAAGCGCTACCAGGAGCAGTTTCGGTACGTGCTGGTCGACGAGTATCAGGACACCAACGTGGCGCAATACCTGTGGCTGCGTTTGCTCACCGCCACGCATCGCAATCTTTGCTGCGTCGGCGACGACGACCAGTCGATCTATTCCTGGCGCGGCGCTGAAGTCGGCAACATCCTGCGTTTCGAGAAGGACTTTCCCGACGCCAAGGTGATCCGCCTCGAGCGCAACTACCGCTCGACGCCGACGATCCTGGCTGCCGCCTCGCACCTGATCGCCCACAACGAAGACCGCCTCGGCAAGACCTTGCGCACCGGCCACGAGGGCGAGATCGAGGCCGGCGAGCTTGTGAAAGTGCGCGGCGTCTGGGACGGCCAGGAAGAAGCGCGCTGGGTCGTGGACGAAATCGAGACTTTGCAGCGGCGCGGCGCGAAGCTCACCGAGATCGCGATCCTGGTGCGTGCGGGCTTTCAGATGCTGGAGTTCGAAGAGCGCCTGATCACCACCGGCATTCCTTATCGCGTCGTGGGTGGTCCGCGCTTTTACGAGCGCATGGAGATCCGCGACGCTATCGCGTACCTGCGCCTGATCCACCAGGGCGACGACGACCTTGCCTTCGAGCGCATCGTCAACAAACCCAAACGCGGCCTCGGCGAGTCCACGATCCAGAAGCTGCACCAACTCGCCCGTGCGCAGCAGGTCCCCATGCTGGAGGCCGCCATGCGCATGGTCGAGACCGACGAGCTGCGCCCGCAAGCGCGCACGGCGCTCAAAACCTTTGCGACGGAGCTTGAGCGCTGGCGTAGCTTGAAGGACACCGTCGCGCCTTCTGACCTGGCCGCCCAGGTGCTGGATGAGTCCGGTTACACCGCCATGTGGCAGGCCGACAAATCGCCCGAAGCACCAGGCCGCCTCGACAACCTGCGCGAATTCGTCTCGGGCCTGGAAGAGTGGGAGAACCTCGCGGGGTTTCTCGATCACGTCAGCCTCGTCATGGAGAACGACGCCAATGCGGGGCAGGAGGGTGTGACGTTGATGACCCTGCACGCCGCAAAGGGCCTTGAGTTCGACAACATCTTCTTGCCGGGCTGGGAGGAAGACATCTTCCCCAGCCGGCGTTCGCTGGAGGAAAGCGGTCAGAAGGCGCTCGAGGAAGAGCGCCGGCTCGCCTACGTCGGCCTCACGCGCGCGCGCAAGCGTGTGCATGTGTCCTTCGCCGCCAACCGGCGTGTCTATAACCAGTGGCAGTCGTCCATTCCGTCGCGCTTCATCGAAGAGCTGCCGAAGAAAGCGGTGACCGCCGAAACCGATGCGGGGCTCTACAGCGGCAGTGGGAGCGGCGGCGGCTGGGGCGGACTATCGGACTCAGGATCGCGCAGCGGCGCAGGCATGCGCCGCCCCGTGCGCATGGTCGAGACCGACCGCTGGGAGCAGGTGTCGCGCAATAAGTCCGAGCACGGCTTCAAGATCGGCGACCGCGTGTTTCATCAGAAGTTCGGCTACGGCCTGGTCGAGGAGATCGACGGCGACAAGCTCGCCATCGCCTTCGACAAAGCGGGGCGAAAAAAGGTGCTGGATAGTTTCGTAGAGCCGAGCGAGTAGCATGGCCCGCTTGAATCTCGCCAGGAACTTTGCGGCGCTTCGGGACGAACTTTCGTACGCTCTGTCTCCCAGCTTGGGTAAAGCGCCCCTCTGGCTTGCGGCGGCGGTGTTGGGCGGCGGCGCCGCGATGGCTTCTTTCGTCTCAGATCGAGAGCATTACGCTGACACTGCAGGATACGGGCGGATGCAAGGTCTTCAAGATTGGAAACGTCGCTCTTGCCCAGCGCATCGACGCCGACGAACTGGCGACAGAAGTCGACGCCATGGGCGCCAACAAAGACTGATAAATAAAAAGGCGGCAGCGACATAAACCTTTAGGGGGGATCCGTCGCCGCCGCCCGCATCACACACGTACCGTAACTAAACACCGGTGTGATGCGAAACACGTCACCTAACGCGCGAGCCGCCAAAAGGGCTGCGAAATAAATGCGGCGGCAGCGCGTAGAAGGGGGAGGGGATGCGCCGCCGCCGCTGATCCGAGAAACTGAGGGGAGGGAGATTTCAGTTGGCTCGGATGTCTAAAAACTGGAGGAAGGACGTTCGCGCGGGTCGTGCTGACGTGTGCCGCGGAAAGAACCCCCAAAATCGTTCGCGCTGTACATTCATATGATCCAGCGCGCCGTGCTACCACTGCGGTTATTGCATCTCTGACCGAGAATGTCTGCATACCTCTTTAGAATGATGACAAAGAATAAATCTATGCGATTTTTCGCTGCAAACTATGCCCAATGACGATGTCTCACATCATGGACAGTAACCTTGGCACTTCATGGAGCGCGCGCGTGATCGTGCCGCTGCAGTTGGCCGGCGCTTTTGAGCGGGTGTTCGAGAATCTCGCAGGCGTGGTGAGCCTTTACGAGTGGGATGAAAGTATAAATCCAAATTTATGGGCGGTCGAAGGCAGCTTCGATGCCGCCCCGCCGCGCGCCGAACTCATCGCGCGTGTAGAACTGACGGCTGCCGCGCTTAACATTGTCACACCTGAGTTACATATCGCGAAAGTCCCGGTTAAGGACTGGCTCAGCGAGAGCATCGCGAGCTTCCCGCCTTTACGCGCCGGGCGCTTCTATATCCATGGCGATCACATCAAGGGGCCGTATCCGCCGGGGGCTGTGCGCCTGATGATCAACGCCGCCACGGCCTTCGGATCGGGCCAGCACGCGAGCACGCTCGGTTGCCTGCATGCTCTCGACGGCATGCTGCGCGCGGGCGGGCCTCCACATGTGGGCGCGCTGCTAGGCCTCGACATGGGCTGCGGCACGGGGATCCTTGGCATGGCAGCGGCCAAGGCCGCGCGAAGGCCGGTACTGTGCGCGGATATCGATCCCGAAGCCGTGCGCGTGACGCGCTACAACGCGCGCCGCAACGGCATCGCGAATCTTGTGCCGGCGATCATGAGCGACGGCGCCGATGACCGCGCCATCCGCGCCCGCGGCCCTTACGGCTTCATTACGGCCAATATCCTCGCGCGGCCCTTGGTGCAGATGGCGGACGATTTGGCCGGGATGCTGGCCCCCGGCGGCTGGCTGATCCTGGCTGGGTTCATCCGCCGCGATGAGGCCATGGTCGGCAACGCCTATCGCGCTCAAGGACTTAGTTTAGTGCGGCGAATCCGCATCGCGCCTTGGACCACGCTTGTCCTACGCCGCGGGGCTCACTACCTTTAACCCATGGACACCTTGCCGCAACCTAACGCCCTGGCCGCCGAGCGCCTCGCCGCCCTGCGCGCCGCTTGCCGCGCGGCGGGTGTGGATGGCTACCTCGTTCCCCACGGCGACGAACACCAGGGCGAGTTCAACGCGCCCTACGCCGAGCGGCTCAAATGGCTGACCGGGTTCACCGGCTCGGCGGGCCTTGCCATAGTCATGAACGACACCGCGGCGATCTTCGTCGATGGGCGCTACACCTTGCAGGTGCGCGACCAAGTGGACGGACGGCTGTACCAGTACCGCCACATGATCGAAGAGCCGGCTTCGGCCTGGATCTGCGAGACCGCCAAACATCACCACAAGATCGGCTTCGATCCGCGCCTGCACACGCCAGCGGGGCTGCACCGTCTGGAAGAGGCGGCGATGAAGGTCGGCGCGGCGCTGGTGCCGCTGGCCGACAATCTCATCGACAAGATATGGAAGGATCAGCCCAAGCGCCCGCAAGCGCCGGTGATGGTCTATCCGGAGAAGTTCGCGGGCCGCTCCAGCGCCGAGAAGCGTCGCCTCATCGCCGACGTGCTGAAGGCCGAACACATCGACGCCTATTTCTTCACAGCGCTGGATTCCATCGCCTGGCTGTTCAACATCCGCGGCGGGGACGTCGAGTTCAGCCCGTTGACCTATGCCTACGCGCTCTTGTTCAGCGACGGCAAGGCGATCCTGTTCATCGACCCGGCCAAGATCACGCCGGAAGCGAAAGCCCACCTCGGGCCCGACGTGCGTCTCGCGCCCTACGACGGCCTCGACCACGAGCTGACGTTGCTCGACAAATCCGTCGGTATGCTGGGTCTCGACCGCGACACCGGTTCGCGCTGGGCCTACGACCGCCTCGCGGCGGGCCGCAAGGTCAAGGTGACCGCAGACCCGTGTACGGCGACCAAAGCCAGGAAGCATCCGGTCGAGCTGCAAGGCGTGCGCGACGCGCACATCCGCGACGGTGCGGCGCTGGCGCGGTTCCTGGCATGGCTCGCCAAAGAGGGCCCCAAGGGCACGCTCAACGAGATCAGCGCCGCCGATAAACTCGAAAAATTCCGCGCCGAGAACAACAGCTTCCGGGGCCCGAGCTTCGCGACCATCGCTGGCGCCGCCGGCAACGGCGCCATCGTGCACTACCGCGCGACGCCGAAATCTGCGGCGACGATCAAGGCCGACATGGTGATGCTGCTGGATTCCGGCGGCCAGTACCTCGACGGCACCACCGACGTGACGCGCACCTTTGCGATTGGAAAAGCCACGCCCGAACAGAAGCACCGCTTCACGCTGGTGCTGAAGGGCCATATCGCGCTGGCCATGGCGCGCTTCGTCAAAGGCACCACCGGCAGCCAGCTCGATGCGCTCGCGCGCCATGCCCTTTGGCAGGAAGGCCTCGATTACGATCACGGCACGGGCCATGGCGTCGGCACCTTCCTCGGCGTGCACGAGGGTCCGCACCGCATCAGCAAGGTCGGCAACACCGTCGCCCTCGAGCCCGGCATGGTGGTCTCCAACGAGCCCGGCTACTACAAGACCGGCGAATACGGCATCCGCATCGAGAACCTGGTGGCTGTGCGCGAAGCGCCACAGATACCCGGCGCCGAGAAGCCGCTGCTCGAATTCGAGACTCTGACTCTCGCGCCCATCGACCTCGCCATGATCGAGCCTGAGATCATGAGCCCCGCCGAGAAAGGCTGGCTCAATACCTATCACGCGCGCGTGCGCGAGACGCTGAGCCCGCTGGTGGACGAGAACACCCGCGCCTGGCTCGCCGACGCGACCAAAGCCGTCCCGTAATCGCTTTCGCGCATAGCGGATATCGAAAAATTGAGTTTGCCTGCACGCCGCCGCGCGGCGACAGTTGCGGCATGTCCATGAAGCTCGCAGACTTCTCCGCCGATTTCGGCAAAGCCGCCGGCGATTATCGCCGCCACCGCGCCGGCTTCCCGCCGGAGCTGCTCGCGCGCCTGCAAAAGCAGTATGGCCTCGGCCTCGCGGAGCAACGCGTGCTCGACCTCGGCACGGGAACCGGCACCTTGGCGCGCCAATTCGCGCAGGCGGGCTGCGACGCCACGGGCCTCGATGCCTCCGCCGCCATGATCGACCAGGCCCGCCAGCTCGATCTCGAAGAGGGCGTCGCCGTCGAGTATCACGTCGGCAAGGCGGAAGAGCTGCCGTTTCCCACTGGCGAATTCGACGTGGTGATCGCGGGTCAGTGCTGGCACTGGTTCGATCGCGCCCAAGCCGCGGCCGCGGCGCGGCGGGTGCTGAAGCGCAAGGGGGCGCTGGTCATCGCGCACTTCGACTGGATCCCGCTCGACGACAACCTTGTCGCCGAAACCGAGAACCTCATCGTCAAGCACAATCCAAATTGGAAAGCCGCGGGCGGGATGGGCATGCATCCGCAGTGGATGGCCGACGTGGTTCGCGCCGGGTTCACCAGCCGCGAGACGTTCTCCTTCGATATCGACGTGCCCTATACCCACGAGGGCTGGCTCGGTCGCATTCGTGCCAGCGCCGGCATTGGTGCAAGTCTCACGCCCGAAAAAGTCGCGGCTTTCGACGCCGAACACGCGGCCATGCTAAAGGCGCGGTTTCCGCAACCCGACCTCACTGCGCTCCATCGGGTATGGGCATTGGTGGCGCGGGTCTAGGCTATCCTGGTCCGCAGGGTTTATTGGCGCGCCGGTGCGTTGCATCAGCGCATACACTCCAAAAGCACCTTCCGGAGTTTCCGGTCGCGCTTGATGTGCTGTTCACGGCTCATGGCCGACGCCCGTTGGTCATAGCGTTCCGCGTACAGCAGGAACCACACGCGCCCGCGCGTGGACTTGGCGCCGGTGTCGCCGTTGTGCGCGGCCAAGCGCTTATCGAGATCGTTGGTCCAGCCGACATAGGTGCGCGGGCCGCCCGCGCCGTCGCTGCCGAGGACGTAGACGTAGCATTTCATAACTTGCGCCACATGAGCGCCTCGTCGGCGAAGCCCGTCTCGCCACGGATCGAGTCCGGCTCGACGCCGTAGCGCACGAAGCCGTGGCGCTCGTAAAACGCCACCGCGCGGGCGTTGCCTGCGACGACGGTGAGCTGCACTTGGCGCACAACCGTCCTGGCATGATCGAGGAGCGCGGTCATCACAGCGTCGGCGATACCGCGCCCACGGCCCTCGGGCCGCACATACATGCCCCAGATTAGTCCCTTGTGGTCGGCCTTGGTGCCGGCGAGACGCGCGAAGCCGCCGACGCCGAGCGTGCGGCCGTTTTCTTCGACGGCGACCACATAGCCAGACGTCAGGCGTTCTTGCCACGCGGCCTCGGACAGGGCTTCGTCGTCGGCGGGACTGACACGGAAGGAGTCCGCATCCTGCGTCAAACCTTCCGTGCGCACGGCGCGGAAGGCGGCAAGATCGGCGGCAGTGAGGCGGCGGGTGGTGAAGGTCATTGGTAAAAGTCCCCGGCGGGACTTTTACCATAGTTGGGTCAAACTGTGCGTCTCGTGCGGCGCAAATGGCCTAGCCAGGCGGCGGCAAGGATCAGCATCACATAGGCGGTAATAAGGGCGAGTGCGCCCGGAAGTTCCTCGGCGCTAAGCCCGAAGCCAAGACTGAGTTCGCCGCTTTCGCCCACGACCGTCGGGAAAATCAAGGAGAAGGTTGAGAAAGCGCTGAGCGCGGCGACGCTGATGCCGCCCGCAAGCGCCCAACGGAAAGCGAGGCCGTGCCGCGCTGCGGCGATCACCATCGTGGCGCTAATGATGACCGGCAGGATGCGCATATAGAAATAGACGACGGCGGTCATGAGGTTTTGCAGCCACAGGGGCTCGATTCCCGTCCGTGGCGGCGGAAGGACGCCGACAAACTGTAGTCCCTTGAGAACGCCCACGATCAGGAATCCGCTGAGAAGAGTCGCGAAAAACCACAGCACCATCGGTCCTGCGCCGAACACCGCGCGCGGATAGCGCGCGGGGAGGGACTGGAGCTCGGGGCGCGCGAGCACGTTGCCCACGATTTCGTCCTCTGCACCCAACCGCTGCCAGGCGGCTTCCGCTGCGGCTTCGCGCGAAAGGCCCTGCGCTAGCCCATCGTCGAGGGCGTCGTCGTAGTGGTCGTGCAACTCGGTGAGCGTGCGCTTGACGTGGCGGCGCGCGACGCCGCCCTGGATCAGGCGTTCACGCAGGCTGTCGAAGCGGATCAAAGCTTCAGGCGTTTGCATGTTTCGTTCCTTTCACGACCGCGCCCACCGCTTCGGTGATGCGCTGCCATTCGCCCATGAGCAATCCTAGCCGTTTTTTGCCGGTGGCGGTGGCGGCGTAATAGACCCGCGTACGCCCGTTCACGGGCTTTTTACGCGATGACAGGCAGCCCTGTTCCTCAAGGGCGTGAAGGATCGGATAGACCACCCCTTCACCTACCTTGATGGCCTCGCCGGTGGCCGCCTCGATGGCCTGCACAATCTCGTAGCCGTACATCTCGCGCTCCGTGAGCAGGCGCAGGATCAGAAGCTCCGGCACGCCGGTCATGAACTCGGGATTGGTTTTGCGGCTGGGCATGGTTTTATTTCCAGTTGAAGTGCTGATCGTTCCAGGCGGAAGAAGAATAGCAAGGCAGGCCGCTGGGGCTTATGCCGATGCAGGGCAAGGCGGTGGGGGCATTCCGCCGCGCCATCTCGCGGTCGATCTGCGCCATCATGATCCGCTCCTTTTCATTCTGACGATGCGGGACGTCCTTGCCTTTGATCTGCGCGCGCAGAGCTTCGCAGTGTTCGCGCTCCTCGCGCCATTCATGCGGCGGCAGACCACAGCGGACATAGGGGGCGAGCGCCGCGAAGTCGTTAGGGAGCGCGAAGGAGGGCAGTGTCGCGGGAAGCTGGATGGCGTTGGGTGCGGGCGTCGGCAGTGTGAACTGGATCGAGCCCGGTGGACCGGAAGGCGCAGGACCGCTGCTGGGCGCGAGCATGATGAACGTGATCGCGGAGGGCGGTTCACTAACGTCATGCCGCGTTTCGCGCTGGGGCGCGTTTAGCGCCAAGAAAATAAGCGCATGAAGGCCGATCACCGCAGTTACGGTGAGCGGGCGTCTGAGCTGCGCGCGCGGGAAAAGGCGTGTGGTCACTCATTACCTCGTAGTTCAAGGTATAATGCCTTTAACTACGAGGTATGGCAAGCGGCGCTAAGTGGTTGTCGTGGTTCGCAAAGCTAATCGACCACGCGGGCGTGCTCGACCTCGGCGACGGTGGTGAGGGGCGGTTACGCGGCAGCGGCCCCTTCGGACTTGCTGGCGACTTCCATCTTCGCCATGCGCTTTTGCATCTCCTTCGGCGAGACCACCTCTTGCTGATGCATGATCGACCAGGTGTAGCCGAAGGGATCCATGACCACGCCGGCGCGCCAGCCGTAGAACTCGTCATTCAGCGGGCGGATCACCGTGGCGCCGGCACTCACCGCGCGTTCAAAAGCGGCGTCGGCGTTCTTGACGGCAATGCTGAGGCGGATCGGCGAGCCGCCGATGGTTTTAGCCGACAGCACCGCGAAATCGGGATATTCGTCCGCCATCATGATCGTGGTGTCGCCGATTTTCAGCTCGGCGTGGCCGACCTTCCCGGACGTTTCCGTCAGGCGATAAAGCTCCTTCGCGCCAAAGGCCTTCTCGTAGAACTGAATGGCGAAAGCGCTGTCCTGGAAGCACAGGCTGACCCCGACGGTATGGACGCCCTTCGGGATCGGCGGGACTTTTTTCTTTGCCGACGTTTTGGCGGATTTCTTCGCCGTCTTCTTGACGGCTTTCTTCGCGGGCTTGCGAGCGGCTTTCTTGGCGGACTTTCTAGCGGATTTGCGGGCAGCCATGTGCGTCTCTCCTCGTCCCCCGTTTGCCCCCAAACGAATCCGACTTTAGCCCAGCGCGGTGCGGCGAAGCTAGCTCTTCAGCAGCTTCAGATATTCTTCTTCGGTAAGCACTTTGATGCCAAGCGCTTCGGCTTCCTTGAGCTTGGAGCCTGCACCCGGCCCAGCGACGACGAGGTCGGTTTTCTTGGAGACCGAGCCCGCGACCTTGGCGCCCAAGGACTGCGCTTGCGCCTTGGCTTCGCCCCGGCTCATGGCTTCGAGGTTACCGGTGAAGACGACGGTCTTGCCGGCGATAGGAGAGCCCGCCGTATCGGGCGGCACAAAATCCTCGATGGTGAGTTCCTTGGACAGCGCATCGACGATCTCGCGGTTGTGCTTCTCGGCGAAGAAGGCGACGAGATCTTCGGCCATGGACTCGCCGATCTGCTCGATGCTGGTGAGTTCCTTCCAGGCGTCGGACTCGCGGTCGGCGGCGGCTAGCATGGCCTTGCGCCAGGCGGCGCAGGAGCCGTAGGCCTGGGCCAGCAGCCGCGCCGTCGCTTGGCCCACCTGACGGATGCCCAGGGCGTAGATGAAGCGCTCGAAACTGATGGTGCGCCGGCGCTCGATGGCGGCGAAGAGATTGTCGATGGACTTCTCAGCCCAGCCTTCGCGCTCGGCGAGTTTCTTGCGCCCGCCGCGGCGTTCCAGTGTGAACAGATCGCCGGGGCTTTCGATCAGTTTATCCTCGAAGAAGGCCTCGATGTTCTTCTCGCCGAAGCCTTCGATGTCGAAAGCGTTGCGTGAGACGAAGTGCTTCAGGCGCTCGACGGACTGCGCCTGACAATAGAGCCCGCCGGTGCAGCGGCGCGCGACTTCGCCTTCCTCGCGCACCGCATGACTGCCGCACACCGGACACTTGGTGGGGAACTTATAGGGCTTGCTGTCCTTCGGGCGTTTCGCGGCGATGGACTCCAGCACCTGGGGGATCACGTCGCCGGCGCGCTGGATGATGACGCTGTCACCGATGCGGATGTCCTTGCGCGCGATCTCGTCTTCGTTGTGGAGCGTGGCGTTGGCTACGACCACGCCGCCGACGTTGACGGGTTTGAGACGGGCGACAGGGGTGAGCGCGCCGGTGCGCCCCACCTGGATGTCGATGTTCTCGACCACTGTTTCGGCGCGTTCGGCGGAGTATTTATGCGCGATAGCCCAGCGCGGGGCGCGGGAGACGAAGCCGAGGCGTTTCTGCAGCGCGACGCTGTTGACCTTATAGACCATGCCGTCGATGTCGTAGGCCAGCGACGCACGGTCAGCACCCAGTTTTTCATATTCCTTCAGCATGGCTTCGACGGTCATGACGACCTTGGTGCGCGGGTTGATCGGAAAGCCCCAGGCCCTCAGCGCCTGGATGAACTCCCACTGCGTCTCCCACTCCATGCCTTTGAGTTCGCCCCAGCCGTATGTGAAGGCCTTGATGGGACGCTCGGCGGTGATCTTGGGATCGAGCTGGCGCAATGAGCCGGCGGCGGCATTGCGCGGGTTGGCGAAGACTTTCGCGCCTTTTTTCTCCTGCGCGGCGTTCAAGGCCGCGAAGTCCTGCTTGGTCATATAGACCTCGCCGCGAATCTCGATGACCTTGGGCACATCGCCCATGATGAAATCCGGCAACGCCTTGATAGTGCGGATGTTGGCGGTGATATCCTCGCCCTCCGCGCCGTCGCCGCGTGTCGCCGCAACGGCGAGGCGGCCTTTCTCGTAACGCGCAGAGAAGGAAAGCCCATCGATCTTGGGCTCTGCGGTCATTTCGACGTTTTCGCTTTCATCAAGGTCGAGGAAACGGCGGATGCGGTCGACGAAGTCGGTGACATCCTCGGCGCTGAACGCGTTGCCGAGCGAGAGCATCGGTACGCTGTGTTTGACCTTGGCGAAGCCGCGCGCCGTTGCAGCGCCGATCTTCTTCGACGGGCTATCGGCGCGGATCAGCGCCGGGAAGCGGGCTTCGATGGCGTCGTTGCGCTTGCGCAGCGCATCGTAGGCGGCGTCGGTGATCGTGGGCGCGTCGTCGGTGTGGTAGGCCGCGTCGTGCAAGGCGATCTCGGTGGCCAGCACCTTCAGCTCCGCCTTAGCCTCCTTCTCGGTGAGGTCCCCGACCGGCGTCTTTCTCAAAGTCACGACAACGGTCCACTCAACAAACTATCGGCCGCCGCGCGTGCTTCATCGGTGATTTTCTCGCCGGCCAGCATGCGCGCGATTTCCTCGCGGCGGGCGGCGGCGGAAAGCTGCTCGACCTTGGCGCTGGTTTGTCCGGCGCGGCTGGTCTTGCTGACGCGCCAGTGGTTGTCGCCGCGCGCGGCGACCTGCGGCGCGTGGGTGACGACAATGACTTGGACAGTCTTGGCCAGGCGCGCGAGGCGCTCGCCCACGGCGTTCGCGGTCGCGCCGCTGATTCCGGCATCGACTTCGTCAAAGATCAGCGTGGCGCGGTCTTGGGAACCCGCAAGCACGACTTTCAACGCCAGCATGAAACGCGCGAGCTCGCCACCTGAGGCGATTTTGTCCAAGGGGCCCGGGGCCGCGCCGGGGTTGGTGGAGATTTCGAAGGCAACCTTGTCCATGCCGCTGTCGTTCCAGGCCGTCTCGGGCTTGGCCGAGACCACCGTGCGGAAGGTGGCCTTCTCCAGCTTCAGCGGGCCCAGCTCCTTGGCCACGAGCTTATCGAGAGTCTTGGCGGCCTCAATGCGGGTGGCGCTTAGCGCGCGGGCTGCCTGCTCGTAGGCTGTGCGCGCGGTCTTTTCGGCGGCGGCGAGGCGCTTGACCTCGTCGGCACCGCCATCGACGGCAGCCAGACGCGCCTTGAAGGTGGCCGCCACCGCCGGCAGCTCATCGACAGAGCAGCTATGTTTGCGCGCGGCGGCTTTGAGGGCGAAGAGCCGCTCCTCGGCGCGCTCCAGGGCGGCGGGGTTGGCGTCGAAGCTGTTTGAAACCACATCGAACTCGCGCAGGGCTTCGCCGGCTTCGATGGCGGCGCGGTCCAGCGCCTGGGTGAGGGTGTCGAGCTTACCGGCGGCTTGCGCCGATACGCGGGCCACGCGCGCATGGGCGCCGCGCAGCGCGGCTTCGACGTCGGTATTTTCGGAGATGACCGCGCGGGCCTCGGCCAGGGCTTTGATGATCTGCTCGCCGTGGCGCATCAACGCGCGCGTCGCGGTCAATTCCTGCTCTTCGCCCGGCTTAGGCGCGAGCTTCGAGAGTTCGCTGACGTGATGGCGCAGGGTCTCTTCTTCCGCCAGTGCGCTGGATAACGTCTCCTGGGCGGCTCTCAGCGCTGCAGCGGCTCCGCGCCATACCGTATGGGCAGCCAGGCACGCGGCATCCGGCGCACCGCCGGATTTGACGCGGCGGTAGGCATCCAATGCTTCGATGTGTGTGGCGGGATCGAGCAGGCCATGGGTCTCGAACTGGCCGTGGACTTCGACCAGCAACTCGCCGAGCTCGCGCAGGAAGCCGACGCTGACCGGCTGATCGTTGATAAAGGCGCGGCTGCGGCCGTCGCTGCCGATGACCCGGCGCAGCATGATGTCGTCGCCGATGGCGATGTCGCGGTCGAGATCCTGCTCTTTGAGCTTGGCGAAGGCCGGATGCTTGCGGTCCAGGCTGAAGGACGCGGTGACGCTGAGCTTATCGGCGCCAGAGCGTATCAGCGCCGCATCGGCGCGCCCACCCAGGGCCAGCCCTAGCGACTCAAGCACGATGGATTTACCGGCGCCGGTCTCGCCTGTGAGCACGCACAGGCCGGCGGCGAAACCCACGTCCAGTTTGTCGACGATGACGACATCGCGGATGGACAGATGCGTCAGCATGAATCAGAGCCCCGGACGAATGAGGCGCCAGCTTACCAGAAATCAGCTTCCCAGAAATAAGCGGGCGGCTACTGCGGTGTGCCGGCGGGCGGCTTGGGCGGAGACGGCGGCGCGCCGGTGGGACCGGTGACGCCGCTGGGCAGCGCCGGCGCGCCCGGCGGCTGCGGGGGCACGGACAGGCGCTCGGTGTCCCGGGCCACGTCGTCCGGCGTGCCGGCGGACTTCGGCACTGCGGCGGGCGGGATGGCGGCGACACTGCCGCGTTCACGGGAATCGGCGAGCTGGCGGTCGCTGACCTGCGCGAGGATGAACGAATCGCGATACCACACGCTGGCCGGATAGTTGAAGCCCAGCACCGCGGCGGTCTTGCGCGCTTCATCCAGGAGGCCAAGGGCCGTGTAGGCCTCGGTCAGGCGATGCAGCGCCTCGGGCACGTGGCTGGTGGTGCCGTAAGTGTCGATGACGACCCGGAACCGGTTGATGGCGGCGAGAAAAAAACGCTGGTTCAGATAGAACCGGCCGATGTCCATTTCCTTGGCGGCGAGGTGATCCTTCACCAGGTCGATCTTCAGGCGCGCGTCGCGGCCGTAGGGCGTCGTGGGAAAGCGCGTGACGACGTCTTCCAGTGCCTGCAGCGCCTTCCTCGTCTTGTCCTGATCGCGCCGTACGTCGGCGATCTGCTCGTAGTAGGTCAGGCCCTTCAGATAATAGGCATAGGCGATGTCGCGGTTACCAGGATGCACCTGGATGAAGCGGTCGAGGCGCGTGACGGCTTCTTCGTAGTCGTTGGCGTGGTACAGCGAATAGGCCGACATCAGCTTGGCCGTGGTCGCCCAGACCGAGTAGGGATGCTGGCGCTCGACTTCGTCGAAATACTTGGCGGCTTCCGAGTGGCGCCCCTGGTCGAGGTAGCGCACCGCCTGACTGTAGATCTCGTAGATCGACTGCTCTTTGTACTCGAGCTCTTTGTCGCGGTTGCAGCCGGCCAGCGCGAGACTAGCCAGAAGCGCGACGGCAAGGCCGCGGCGCAGCTTGGAGGAGGTTGTAAGCAAGCGGAAAGCCATTGTGCTCGGTACTCACGCCGGAAATTCGGAAATGGCGCGCAGTATAAGCAGGCGAATGCGGCGTGTCACGGCCCGTTCCCTGGGGAATCGAGGCGAAAAATGCACCAGATTCAGGCTGTTACTTCCGTATCAGGCGAAAGCAACCCGGCTCGGGCGTTCGACCCACGTGGCGACGCTCGGGACATCCTGCCAGACCTCGACCATCTCCCAGCACGCCCGGTCGGCGTAGACCTGCTTCATCAGGCGTGCGGTGTCGGCATGGCTCGAGCAGCGTCCGGTGAAGTGGGCGATGATCGGGTGGCCGGCGAGGTAGAGGTCGCCAATGGCGTCCAGGGCCTTATGGCGCACGAATTCATTGTCGTGGCGCAGGCCCTCGTCGTTCAGGACGCGGTCGCCATCAACGACGATAGCGTTGGTCAGACTGCCGCCGCGGGCGAGGCCCGCCTCACGCAGCGCGGTGACGTCGGACAGCAGCCCGAAGGTACGCGCGCGGGACAGTTCGTCGCGGAAGGTATCGGTATCGACCGTGAACGAGCAGGTCTGGCGCCCGATGGCCGAAGCGTGAAAATCGATCTGGAAGTCGACGCGCAGGCCGTCATGCCAAGGCGAGAGCGCAACCATCTTGTTGCCGTTGGTATAGCTGTGCGGCTTCAGGATGCGCAGCGCGCGGCGCGGCGCGGCCTGTTCGACCACACCGGCGCATTCGATCAGGAAAATGAAAGGCTCGGCGCTGCCGTCCATGGCCGGAACTTCCGGGCCATTGAGTTCGACAACGCAATTGTCGACTTCCATGCCGTAGAAGGCCGACATCAAGTGCTCGACCGTGGCGACGCTGATGCCGCCAGCGTCGGCCAGCACGGTGCACATACGTGAATCGATCACGTTGTCCCAGCTTGCCTTGATCACGGCGCCGCCGCCGATCAGATCGACGCGCTTAAAAATAATTCCGGTCCCTGTGGGAGCCGGATGCAGCTTCATCGCGACGCGAACGCCGCTGTGCAAACCGACACCGGTACAGCCGATAGTGGTCTTTAAGGTCTTTTGGAAAACCGGCCTGCGGGAATCAACCGGCGTAGAATTACCTAAGGGCGCGCCAAAGGCGCCTGGGGGGGTGCTCGCGTCAAAAGTCATTTATCACCGATCTTTCTACTGGCGTTGTCCCAGAGCATTACCCTTTGCCCCGGAACAAAGCCGCGGTTCGGTAGCAAACCCCCGATCTCCGTATTCAATGAACATTCTTGCAAATTGTTCTCTCTTTACAAGGAAAAAAATATTCAAACCCAATAATTTGCCGCTTTCTGAAGGCGTTAGCTGTCCGGGCCCACCCTTACTCTACTCCAAGAAGTGCTCCTAAGTGACGTTCCAGGCTCAACCTATGGCGCAGTGCACAAAGCGAGAAGGTTGCATTTGCGCGATTTTCGGCCGTTTCCGGCTGTTACGCGAGCACACGTTTAATACGAGGATGAGGGCGGATACGTGGCATGACCCCGGTGAATGCGAGGCGTGGCCCACTGTCCCGCCGGATGGACCGGGGGCCGTCCGCCTACGCGGGGGCAGGGTGGCGGTGGCGCGGCGGATTCGCTACCGGTGCTTGAAGGCCGGTTTGCGCTTCTCGACGAAGGCGGCCATGCCTTCCTTGCGATCGTCGATGGCGAAGGTTGAATGGAAGATCCGCCGCTCGAACCTGATGCCTTCCGCCAGAGTGGTCTCAAAGGCGCGGTTGACGGCTTCCTTGGCCAGCATGGCCACCGGCATGGAGAGATCGGCGATCTTCTGTGCGGTCTTCACGGCGTCTTCGATGAGCTCTGTGGCCGGCACGATGCGGCTGACGAGCCCTGCGCGCTCGGCTTCGGCGGCGTCCATCATGCGCCCGGTCAGCACCATCTCCATGGCTTTCGACTTACCGACCGCGCGCGTGAGGCGCTGAGTGCCGCCCGCGCCGGGAATCGTGCCGAGCGTGATCTCGGGCTGGCCAAACTTGGCGGTGTCGGCGGCGATGATGAAGTCGCACATCATGGCCAGCTCACAGCCGCCACCGAGCGCGAAGCCCGCGACCGCCGCGATGACAGGCTTGCGGAATGTCGTGACGCGCTCCCACCCGTCGGTGACGAAATTCTTGAGGTAGGCATCCATGTAGTCGAAGCCGGCCATCTCCTTGATGTCGGCGCCGGCGGCAAAGGCTTTCTCGCTGCCGGTGAGCACGACACAGCGGATGTTGGCATCGCTCTCGAAGGCATCAAGCGCCGCGCCCAGGTCTTTCACCAGGCCCGCGGAGAGCGCATTGAGCGCCTTGGGGCGATTGAGGGTGATGAGCCCGACATTACCGCGGGTCTCGACCAGGATGTTCTCGAAGGACATGGGGACGCTCCTTGATGGGAAGGGCGGGAGACTATCAACGACTGGCCCCAAAGCAAAAGGCCCGGCTCTTGCAAGCCGGGCCCTTCACTGGTGCGCGAGTGTACTAGTTAGCTTGACGGCGCAGGAACGCCGGGATTTCCAGTTCGTCGTCGCTGTGCGAGGTCACCGGACGGTCTTGCGGGGTCACGGTGATGCCAGGACGCTCAACCTTGGCCTGGGGCTGCGGGGCCGGTTCGGCCTTCGGCTTGGAGGTCAGGCTGCGATAGCGGTCGAAGAGACGGACGCGGCCCGTTTCGGCCTTGGCCGGCGCCGGCGCGGCCGGAGCGGCAAGAGTGGGCTCGGGAGCAGCGGCAGCGGCGGGTTCGGTTTTCATGGAAAACTCCATCTTGGGTTCGATACGGGTTTCGAAACGCGTCTCAAATTTCGGCTCGATAGGCGCGCGCGGGATGAAAGTGTCGCGCGGCTTGTCGAAGCTGCCGAAAGGCGAGATCGAGTTGGAAAGACGCGGGGCCGCGGCCATCGGCGCGCGGGCAACGGCTTCGGCAACCAGAGCAGCCTGAGTCGCCATGGGAGCCGCCATCGGCGCGGGCGCTTGCGGCGCAGCGTCGGCGACTTCCATCTCAGGCTCGGCTTCGATCTCAGGGATCTGGGCGATCTCGGCACGTACCGCCGCCGCCATTTCCATCAGAGCTTTCTCTTCCGCCTCGAGGTCCATGGTGCCGGTGGCCGGCGCGAGCGTCGGGCCGCCGAAGCCAAAACCGCCGAAGGACGGCTGCACCGGAGCCGCGGCCATGGGCGCCGGAGCGGGCGCTTGAGCCACGGCACGCGCCGCTACGGGAGCGGAGGTGCGGATTTCCGGAACGCGGCGGGTGGCGATGGCGCGGGTCTCCATCTTCGCCGGCATCGGACGCGGTTGGACGCCGGCGGCGGACTCGATGCCGGTGGCGACCACGGAAACGCGGATCTTGCCTTCCATGCTTTCGTCGAAGCACGAGCCGAAGATGATGTTGGCATCTTGCGTCTCGACTTCCTCACGGATGCGGTTGGCCGCTTCATCCACTTCGAACAGCGTGATGTCGCTGCCGCCCGTGATGTTGATCAGCACGCCTTTCGCGCCGCGCATGGAGGTCTCTTCCAGGAGCGGGTTGGCGATGGCGGCTTCGGCCGCATCGAGTGCACGGCGATCGCCCGCGGCTTCACCCGTGCCCATCATGGCGCGGCCCATGGCCTGCATGACGGTACGGACGTCGGCGAAGTCGAGGTTGATCAGGCCGGGCATCATCATCAGGTCGGTGACGCTGCGCACGCCGCCGTGCAAAACATCATCGGCCATCTTGAAGGCGTCGGCGAAGGTGGTCTTCTCATTGGCGACCCGGAACAGGTTTTGGTTCGGGATGACGATGAGGGTATCGACGTAAGCGGCAAGTTCTTCGATGCCCGCTTCGGCGAGGCGCATGCGGTGAACCCCTTCGAAGTGGAACGGCTTGGTCACGACGCCGACCGTGAGCACCTTGAGCTCGCGGGCGATGCGCGCCACCACGGGCGCAGCGCCCGTGCCGGTGCCACCGCCCATGCCGGCGGTGATGAAGGCCATGTGGGCGCCTTCGAGCTCGCGGGCGATTACTTCAATCGCTTCTTCGGCGGAATGACGGCCGATGTCCGGGCGCGCGCCGGCGCCGAGACCTTGCGTGGTGTCGCGGCCCAGTTGGATGCGCCGGTCAGTACGCGACGAGGTGAGGGCCTGCGCGTCGGTGTTGGCGACGACGAACTCGACGCCCTCCATTTCGCTTTGGATCATGTTGTTGACGGCGTTTCCTCCCGCGCCGCCAACGCCGATCACCGTGATGCGCGGCTTGAGCTGCGCCTCGATGGTCGTCTTGGGTAGACTGATGTTGATGGTCATTGCTGTTCTCCAGATTTTCCTAAGCTCGTTGCAACGATAGCGAGTCGTAAGTGTTGGTTTGCGCAGAAGCCTCTTCGGGACGTCGACATCCCCATGGGCTTTTCTTCTTTTTGCGAGCGGTCACTCATCCAGACATCTCTCTAGAAGTTTTCGCGCAACCACTGGCCGATGCGGCCGAAGTTGCGCTTGTTGTTGGCGGCTTTCATGGCCGCAGGATCAGGCTTGGCGACGTGTTCGCGCAGGCCGTAGCGGAGCAGGCCGGCGGCGGTAGCAAACGCGGGGCCGGAGAGCGATTCCGGCAGTCCGCGAATCAGTTTCGGGCGCCCGAGGCGCACCTGTTTATCGAGTACGAGTTCGGCAAGATCGCGCACGCCTTCGAGTTGGCTGGCGCCGCCGGTCAATACGACGCGGCGGCCGGCGGCTTTGCCGAAGCCCGAGTTCTCGAGATGGCTGCGCACGAGTTCGAAAGTCTCTTCGACGCGCGCCTGGATGATCTGCACCAGCATCGACTTGGGCACTTCGTTGGCGCTGTCCTCGTCGTCTTCGCCGACGAGCGGCACTTTCAGGAGTTCGCGGGCGTCGCCCGGCGCCTGCATGACGCTGCCGTAGACGGTCTTGAGGCGTTCGGCCTTCGCGACCGGGGTTGAGAGACCCTTGGCGATGTCGCCCGTCACGTGATTGCCGCCGACGGGCAGTGTATCGACGTAGACCACTTGGCTTTCCATGAACACGGCGATGGATGTGGTGCCGCCGCCCATGTCGATGACGGTGACGCCCAAGTCCTTCTCATCATCGACGAGGCAGGCCAGGCCCGAGGCGTAAGGGGATACGACGCGCTCCTCGATGTCGAGGTCGCAGCGGTCGATGACGGTGCCGAGGTTACGCGACGGGCCGACGGCGGCGGTGACGAGGTGCAGGTTGACGCCGAGCTTGTCGCCGTACATGCCGCGCGGGTCGAGGATGCCG
Organism: uncultured bacterium; assembly: GCA_903888485.1. Lineage (GTDB taxonomy): Bacteria > Pseudomonadota > Alphaproteobacteria > Rhodospirillales > Rhodospirillaceae > SHVO01. Next base: position 121,584 of record CAISTS010000040.1, read on the forward strand.
TTGCCGCCGTCGATGGAGTAGCCGGTCGGGATGCAGTGGATCAGCTCGCGGTCGGCGGCGTCGAACTGGGCGCTGCCGCAATCGAGCACGCGGCGCACATCGGTGTCGCGGATCTGGTGGCCCGAGACGACGAGTTCGACGTCGACGCGCGTGGACTGCGGCGCGCCGCAAGACATGTTGAGGAACACGCTTTCGATGCGGCTGTTGCTCATCTGCTCGGCGGCGTCCACGGCGGCGCGCACGCTCGCTTCCGCCTCGTCGAGGTTGACGACCTGGCCGCAGCGAAGGCCCCGGCTGCGGTGATGGCCGACACCGGTGAGGTGGAACTCGTCGCCTTCACCCATCTGGGCGATGAAGCAGGCCACCTTGGTGGTGCCTACGTCGATCGCGGCGATGGTGCTGGTGCGCGGAATGGGCTTGGACATAGGCATGCTCCTAGATGCTCTTGCCGGGCGCAGACGCCCGCTTGGCTTTGGGTTCAGGCGGCGCATTCGGATCTTTGCGGACACGCACGACGAGGCGGTCGGCGATACGCAGATCGATGAAATCGAGGTCACGCTCCAGGATCTGATGCGCGCGCTCAAGGCCGGCGAGGCGCGCCCAGGCGGCGGCGACGTCATCCTCGGGCAGGCGGATGGTGATGCCGCCCTCGAAGCTGTCGAGATAGACGTTCCAGCGGCGCTGACCCACACGCACCGCCGCGCGCACGCGTGCGGCAAGATCGGTTTCGGTGTTGAGCGATTCAAAGAGCGCGGCGGCATTGGCGGGCGCGTCGGGCCCGACGATCAGCGGCAATGAGGCGTCGGCGTCCGGCACATCGACCAGAGCTTTGCCTTCGCGGTCAACCAGCGTGTAGCGGCCCGAGCGTTGCCACAGGGCATAGGGCGCGCGTTCTTCGATCTGAACATGCACGGTGCCGGGCAGGCGGCGTTCGACCTTGGCCGAACGTACCCAGGGGAGCGCTTCGATGGCAGTGCGCGCTTGGGCAACGTCGATGGAGAGGATCGGCATGCCGCGCTCGGCATCGAGGGCGGCGAGCAGATCGCCCGGTTCGGTCATGGTGCGGCCTTCGACGGTCAGGGCATCGAGCTTGAGGCCGAGGCTCGCGGACACGTCGATCAGCGTGTTGTGCCAACGTGCCCGCGCGTCAGCGACGGCGGCGGGCGGCAGGACCAATTTGACCGCGATGGCGCCGCCAACACCCAGCAACGCTGCGGCGGCCCAGGCGAAAGCTTTCGGTTGCATCACGCGTCGCATTGGGCGTGCTCCACCATCCAGAGAATGAGATCGTCGAAGGACATGCCGAGGTATTGCGCTTGCTCAGGCACCAACGAGGTCGGTGTAAGGCCCGGCTGCGTGTTGACCTCAAGCATGAAGAACTCATCGCCATCGAGGCGCAGGTCAGCGCGGCTGACGCCGCGGCAGCCAAGCACGCGGTGGGCGATCAGCGACAGCTCCATGGCGCGGTCGGTGAGTTTCTTCGGCAGTTGCGCGGGCAGGGTGTGCTGCGAGCCACCCTCGGCGTATTTGGCCTCGTAGTCGTAGAAGGCGCGCGCCGTGCTGATCTCGGTGACGGCTAATGGTCTGTCGCCCATGACGGCGACGGTGACTTCGCGGCCCGGGATGAAGCGCTCGGCCATGATCAGCTCGTCGCGCTCAACGCCGAGATCGTCGAGGGGCGGGCGGTTATCGCCGGGACGTACGATCTTCACGCCGACCGAGGAGCCTTCGTTGAGCGGCTTCAGCACATAGGGGCGCGCCATGACGTCGCCTTCTTCGGCGGCGGCGCGGGTGACGATGCGCTCCTCGGCGACGGGAATGCCTGCTGTCGCGAAGATGCGTTTGGCCACCGATTTATCCATGGCCATGGCCGAGGCGAGGCGGCCCGAATTGGTGTAGGGCAGGCTCATCATGTCCAGAAGGCCCTGGATACAGCCGTCTTCCCCGAAGCGGCCGTGCAGGGCGTTGAAAACCACATCGGGCTTCTCGGTTGTAAGCGTCGAGACCAGGCGCCCCATGTCGCGCGTGAGGTCGATGAGCGACACCGCGATTCCTTTGTTCTTTAGGGCGAGCGCGGCGGCATTGCCGGAGACCAGCGAGACTTCGCGCTCCTTCGAAAAACCGCCGCACAGCACGGCGACGCGGTTGATGGTCGGCGGGCGCATCATGAGGGCACCACCACGGCATTGGGAGCATCCTTCGCAACACCGATGCGCCGGATTTCCCAGTGCAGCTCGATCTTGGAGTTGGCCAGTACCTTGGCGCGGGCTTCCTCGCCGAGGGCTTCAATATCGGCGGCGGTCGCGGTGCCGGTATTGATGAGGAAGTTGGTGTGCTTGGGCGAAATCTGCGCGCCGCCGATCTGTTTGCCGCGCAAGCCGGCGGCGTCAATCAGCGCCCAGGCTTTGACGCCCGGCGGATTGGCGAAGGTCGAGCCGCCCGTGCGCGCTTGCGTAGGTTGGCTCTGTTCGCGCTCGGCGCGGATGGCGCGCAGGCGCGAGGTGATCTCGTGACGGTCGCCCTTGGTGCCCGTGAGTTCAGCGCCGATGAAGATCCAGTCTTCGGGCACATTGGTATGGCGATAGCTGAAGGCCATGTCGGCGAGCGCCAGCTTCCGCACTTCGCCCGTGGGGTCGAGGGCGGTGGCGTTGGTGAAGATGTCCTTGATCTCGCGTTCATAGGCGCCGGCATTCATGCGCAGCGCGCCGCCGATGGTGCCGGGGATTCCGGTGAGGAACTCCAGCCCCGCAATGCCGTGATCGCGTGCGGCGGTGGCGACGGTGGCATCGACCGCGCCCGCGCCGCAACGAACAACGAGACCATCCGTGGCGATGGTGCTGAAAGCCTTGCCGAGATGAATGACGACACCGGGCACGCCGCCGTCGCGGACCAGCATGTTGGAGCCGAGACCAATCACCGTCAGCGGCACATCGTCCGGTTTGCCCTTCAGGAACTGCGCGAGGTCTTCGGCATCGGCGGGCGCAAACAGCACCTCGGCCGCGCCGCCGACACGGAACCAGCTCATCTTGCCGAGATCGGCATAGGCGTCGTAACGCCCGCGCACGCGCGGCAGGCGTTCGATCAGCCCAGAGCTGGCGCGCAGCGCAGGCATCATGCAGCCCCTCCCAGCTTGCCGTTGGCTTTGCGAACGGCGGTGAGGTCGGCGGGCAGCGCATGGGCCCAGGCGGTGATGTTGCCGGCGCCGAGGCACACGACCATGTCGCCCGGCTTGGCGATGTCGTCGATCACCGCGGCAAGATGTTTAGGCGACATCAGCGCGGTGACGGCGGGATGGCCGTGGGCGTGCAGGCCGTTGATCATCGCGTCGCGATCGACCCCCGGGATCGGCGCTTCACCGGCGGGATAGACGTCGGCGACGACCACATGGTCGGCGTCGTTGAAGCACTGGCAGAACTCGGAGAACAGCGACTGCAGGCGCGTGTAGCGGTGCGGCTGCACGACGGCGATGACACGTCCTTGCGAAGCGGTGCGGGCAGCCTTCAGCACGGCGGCGATCTCGACCGGGTGATGGCCATAGTCGTCGATGACGGTGATGCCGTCGACTTCGCCGACTTTGGTGAAGCGCCGTTTCACGCCCTTGAAGCGCGCGAGACCCTCGCGGATGACGTCATCGGCCAGGCCCATTTCCGCAGCCACCGCGACGGCGGCTAGCGAGTTGGCCACATTGTGCTGGCCGTACATGTCCAGACGGATGTTCTCGATCACACGTTCCCCACCGGTCACGCGCGAGGAGATCGCGGCATCGAAGCGCACGCCGTTCATGTCGAGCACGACGTTGAGGCCGCGCACCATGGCGGCGGGCGACAGGCCATAAGTGATGAGCTTGCGGTCGGTAAGCTGCGGCAGCAACGATTGCACTTCCGGATGGTCGATGCACATGGCGGCGAAGCCATAGAACGGGATCGATTCAACGAACTTGTGGAAGGCGGCCTTCACTTTGGAGAAGTCGCCGTAGAAGTCCATGTGCTCGGGATCGATGTTGGTGACCACGGCGATGGTGGCGGGCAGACGCAGGAAGGTGCCGTCGGACTCGTCGGCTTCGACCACCATCCAGTCACCGCTGCCGAGGCGCGCGTTGGTGCCGTAGGCGTTGATGATGCCGCCGTTGATAACGGTGGGATCGAGATTTGCCGCTTCGAGCACGCTGGCAATGAGCGACGTGGTCGTGGTCTTGCCGTGGGTGCCGCCGACGGCGACAGACCACTTGAGGCGCATCAGCTCGGCCAACATCTCGGCGCGGCGCACCACGGGCAGCATCGCTTTGCGCGCGGCCAGCACTTCCGGATTGTCGGGCTTGACCGCCGTGGACGTGACAATGACTCGCGCATTACCCAGGTTGTCGGACTTATGGCCGACTTCGACGCGGATTCCGAGGCCGCGCAGACGGTCCACATTGGCATTCTGGGCGATATCGCTGCCCTGCACCTGATAGCCGAGGTTGTGCATGATCTCGGCGATACCGGACATGCCGATGCCGCCGATGCCGACGAAGTGGATGATGCCGATGTCGAGCGGCATAGAGTGCATCAGGCAATTCTCCGGTTCATGGTGTTCGAGGGCGCGGGCGCGGGCACCGCGACCGGGCGCGGACCGGCGCTGGCGGCACCGTCTTCGCGAATGAGGTTGGTGACGACTTCGGCCAGGCGCTGGGCCGCGTCGGGCAAACTGAAGTGCGTGGCGGCGGCGGCGGCTTTGCTGAGGGCGGCGGAGGAGCCGGCGAACTGCACCAGCAGCTCGGCCAGACCCTGCGGCGTGAATTCGCCCTGGCGCAGCGCCCAAGCCCCACCCGCCTTGGCAAGCGCCTCGGCGTTGTAAGCCTGATGATTATCGGCGGCGTAAGGGTACGGCACGAGCAGGCTGGGCCGGCCGATGACGCAGGCTTCGGCAACGGTGGAAGCGCCCGAGCGCGCGATGAGCAAATGCGCGCCGGCGAGCAGGTCCGGCACGTTGTCAAAAAAGGTGCGCAAGGTCACATGCACGCCGGCGTCGTGGTAGGCGCCGAGCGTGCGGTCCAATTCTTCCGGGCGGGATTGTTGTGAAATCTCAATTCTCTTTCTCAGTGATTCCGGCAGCAGCTTCATGGCGGCGGGGATCACGTCGCTGAAGATGCGCGCGCCTTGGCTGCCGCCGAGCACCAGCAGCTTGAAGGGACCTTCGGCCTGCGGCGCGATGTAGGCCGACGCGCGGCGGGCGGCGATGGCGGGGCGCACGGGCATGCCGGTGCGGATCACTTGCGCCGCCGTGGTGATGGCTTTGGCGAGATCGATGGACGTGCAGACACGGTTCACCTTGCGCGCCAGCAGGCGGTTGGCGCGCCCGAGGATGGCGTTCTGCTCATGGATGACGGTGGGGATGCCGAGCTTGCTGGCGGCGTAGACCGTCGGGGCGGAAGCGTAACCGCCAAAGCCCACGACGGCGGCGGGGCGGAGCTCTTCGAGCAGCTTGCGCGCTTGCAGCCCGCCGAGCCCGAGCGCGACGACGCCTCTGATGAGTCCGATCAGACCTTGGCCGGTCAGGCCCTGGCCGCTGATGTGGTGCGTCTCGACCAAGCCCAGCGTGCCGCTGTAGGCGGTTCCGCGCTTGTCGGTGATCAGCGCCAGGCGATGACCTTGCGCGAGCAGCACTTGTGCCAACGCTTCGGCGGGAAACACGTGCCCACCGGTGCCGCCGGCCGCAAGGACGATGAGCTTGCTGGATGAGCGGTTGATCATATGGAACGTCCTTCCGGATCGCGGCGGCGACGCGTCAGCGCCAGCAGCATGCCCATGCCGACGCCGAGGGCGACGAGCGACGAGCCGCCGTAAGAGATGAAGGGCAGGGTCATGCCCTTGGTGGGCATCATGTGCAGGCTGGACGCCATGTTGATGATCGACTGGAGACCGAATTGCACGGCGAGGCCGCCGACGGCGAGCAGGACGAACAAATTCTCTTCGCGCTTCATCTTGGAGAGCGCGCGGATGACGAGGAAGGCGAACAACGCGACGATGACGAGGCACAAGAGGACGCCGAACTCTTCCCCGGCGACGGCGAAGATGAAATCGGTATGGGCGTCGGGCAGCGCTTCTTTCACGCGCCCTTCGCCGGGACCACGCCCGAACAATCCGCCTTGCTGGAAAGCGCGCATGGCCTGAGTCACCTGATAGGTATCGCCGCTGGCGGGATCGAGGAAACGGTCGACGCGAGAGGCGACGTGCGGGAAGACAAAGTAGGCGCCGACGGCTCCGGCCATGCCGAGCACGACAAACAGGATGACGAGCACCATCGGGAGGCCGGCGATGAAGAATTGCGCGCACCAGACCGCCGAGACCACCAGCGACATGCCGACGTCGGGCTGCGACAGCAGCATGCCGAGCAGGCAGAGCAAAAGGCCAAGTGCGATGACATTGCCCGGAAACTCCTCGCGGATTTTATGCTCGGAGAACATCCAGGCCGAGACCACGGCAAAGAAGGGCTTCACGAACTCGGACGGCTGGCCCAGCGAGAACGGGCCGAGATTGAGCCAGCGCTTGGCGCCGTTGACGTCGGAGCCCAGCACCAGGGTCGCCAGCACCAAGAGCGCCGAGGCCGCAAAGCCGATGGCGGCGAAGCGGCGCACCTGGATAGGGGCCATCAACGAGATGGCGAACATCACGATGAGTGCCAGCGGCAGGAAGGCCATCTGCTTGCGCACGAAGTGGAAGGCGTCGGCGCCGATACGCCCCGCGGCCGGCGGACCGGCGGCGAGGTTGAGCAGGATGCCGATGCCCACCAAAAGGATCGTCGCCGTGAGCATCCACTTGTCGACGGTCCACCACCAGCGGCCGACGGTACTGACGTCGGTGCGGGTGATCGACCTTGAGGACAAGGGGTGGGCGGTCATGATCTTTTCCCCGCGGGCCAGAGTTTAAGTACGGTCTCGCGGAAGACATCGCCGCGGTGCTCGAAGCTTTTGAACATGTCCCAGGAGGCGCAGGCCGGCGATAGCAGCACAGTGGACGGCTGCTTGCTGGCAAGCGCCATCTCGCCGGCTTTCTTCACGGCGCTCTCAAGATTTTCGCAAAGGTCGAAGGCGATTTTGCCGTCGAGCACGTCGGCGAAGACCGCCGCGGCCTCACCGATCAGGAACGCGTGGCGGATGCGCGGGAACAAAGGCGCGAGCGAGGTGATGCCGCCTTCCTTCGCCTGGCCACCCGCGATCCAATAGATGTTGTCGTAGCAGAGGAGGGCCTTCTCGGCCGCGTCGGCATTGGTGGCCTTGCTGTCGTTGACGAAGGCAACCTGGCCGGCGGTGGTGACGAGTTCCTGGCGGTGCCTAAGGCCGGGGAAGGTCCGAAGACCCTCGGCGATGGCTTCAGGCGCGATTCCTTGCGACAGCGCCGCGGCCGTGGCGGCGGCGGCGTTTTGCCAATTGTGCGCGCCGGGCAGGCGCGCCAACGTCTTTAGGTCGACGATCATGCGCGGCGCACCGGCGGACTCGTCGATGAGTTCGTGCCCCGACACATACACGCCATGCGCGACGGTGCGCGTGACGGAGATCGGAATGACCTTATGCAAGCCATCGCTCCGCAGCGCGTCGTAGAGCTTGGTGCTGGGCTCATCATCGATGCCGATGACGGCGACGCGCGGCGGGCGCTGATGGGCGAAGATGCGGCGCTTGGCGGCGATGTAGCCGTCCATGCCGCCATGACGGTCCAAATGATCGGGCGTGATGTTGAGCAGCACGGCGGTGTCGCAGGCGAGATGCGGCATCAATTCGAGCTGGTAGGACGACAGCTCTAATACATAGGTGCCCCCGGCGCCGAGCGGCTCGAGGTCGAGCGCCGGAATGCCGAGATTGCCGCCGACGGCGGTGCGCTTGCCGGCTTGCTGGAATACATGCGCCGTGAGTGCTGTCGTTGTGGATTTGCCGTTGGTGCCGGTGATGGCGACCACTTTAGCTTCCGGTTGCGCTTCGACCAGCAGGTCTACATCGCAGACCAGAGGGATATTCTGATTGCGCGCCTTCATCGCCAGCGCGTGATTCTTGGGGAAGCCGTGTGGGATCCCAGGGCTCCAGATGATGCTGCGTACGCCTGCGAGATTCATCGCCGCGCCGTCAAAGGCCGCGAAGCCTTTCGCGGTGCCTTCGGCCAGCGCCTGGGGCTTGTCGTCCCAGACTTCCACCGCCGCGCCGCTCGCGCGCAACGACGTCGCCGCCGACAGGCCCGACTTCCCGAGACCCATCACGACCACCCGTGCACCGGCATATTGCGGCGTAGGCACCATAAACCCCTTACCTCAGTTTCAGCGTGGCAAGGCCCGCCACGGCCAGAATGACGGCGATGATCCAGAAGCGAATGACGATGGTTGGCTCCGCCCAGCCTTTTTCTTCGTAGTGATGATGCAGGGGCGCCATGTGGAAGACGCGCTTGCCGGTGAGCTTGAAGCTGACCACCTGCACGATCACCGACACGGTCTCCAGCACGAACAGGCCGCCGACGATGCCGAGCACAATTTCGTGTTTGGTGACGACGGCGACCGAGCCGAGTGCGCCGCCCATGGCGAGCGATCCCGTGTCGCCCATGAAGACCATGGCGGGCGGCGCGTTGTACCAAAGGAAGCCGAGTCCGGCGCCGACCACGGCGCCGCAGAACACCGCGAGCTCGCCGGCGCCGGGCACATAGTTGACCTGCAGATAGTTCGCGAAAACGGTATTGCCGATGAGATAGGCGATGATGGTGAACACGCCGGCGGCGATCATCACCGGCACGATCGCCAAGCCATCGAGGCCGTCGGTGAGGTTGACCGCGTTGGATGCGCCGACCATCACGAAGACGCCGAAGGGAACGTAGAAGATGCCGAGGTCGAACAACACTTCCTTGAAAAAGGGCACCGAGAGCCGCTCGGACAGGGCCGGCGTGCTGATGACCGAGATGGCATAGGCGGCGACGGCGGCGATGGCGATCTCGGCGATCAGCTTGAGGCGGCCCTTAAGCCCGCCGACCGAACGCTTGGTGACTTTAAGATAGTCATCGACGAAGCCGATGAGGCCGTAGCTCATGGTGACGAACAGCGCTACCCAGACATAGCGGTTGGAGATATCTGCCCACAGCAGTGTCGCGATGCCGATACCGAGCAGCATCATCACGCCACCCATAGTCGGAGTGCCCTGCTTGACGAGATGGCTTTGCGGGCCGTCGGTGCGGATCGGTTGGCCGTAGCCCTGCTTGGTCTTCAGCCAGCGGATGATCGAGGGCCCCATGACGAAGGCTACGAGGAGCGCCGTGATCACCGCGCCGCCAGTCCGGAACGTCAGATACCGGAAAACGTTGAGTGCGATGAACTCGTTCGACAGATCGGACAACAGATACAGCATCGTTGCTCCTAGTGACCGCGCGCGGGTGTACCCGCGCTATGGGCCGCGCGCGCCAGAAGCGCGGCGACGACGATTTCCATGTGACTGCTGTGCGAGCCTTTGACGGCGATCACGTCGCCCGCGCGCACGGCCCCTGCAACCAACGGCGCGAGGCTCTTCGAATCCTTGGCGTGTCCGCCGCGCATCTCGGATGGCAGCGCGTTGTGGAGGTTCTCCGTCAACGTGCCCGCGGTGAAGACGAGGTCGATATGAGCCGCTTTGAGGCTTGGCGCGAGACCCGCATGCAGCGCGGGTCCGCCGGCGCCGAGCTCAAGCATGTCGCCCAGCGCCATGATCAGGCGGCCGCCGCTCTTGACCGGGCCGCTGACGGGCTGGTGCATCTGGGCCATGGTCTCGGCGAGCACGCGCACGGCGGCGGGACTGGCGTTATAGCTTTCGTCGATGACGAGAATGGTGCCGCCATCGGCGGGCACAAGCTGGCGCGCGCCACGGCCCGGAGGTGCGGCAAGGAGGGAGAGCGCGCCGGCGGCGCGATGAAAGTCGCCGCCCACGGCCTTGACGGAGGCGAGGGCGGCGACGCTGTTCAGCGCCCAATGACGGCCGCTAACAATCATGTCGTACAGGATGCGCTCGCCGTCGAACTCGGCAGCCACTTGAGTGCCGTCAGGGGTAAGCGACCAGGAAACGAGGCGCGCTGCGGAATCGCCGCTCGTGCCGAAGCTGATGATGTTGGTGACGTTGTAAGTCTTCGCCGCTTTGAGGAGGCGGGCATGCTGGGCGTTGTCGCGCGGCAGGATAATGGCGCCGCCGGGTTCGAGTCCGGCCATGATGGCGCCCTTCTCGTCGGCGATCTCGGCCACAGAATTGAAGAACTCGAGGTGCGCGGCTTCTACGTTGGTGATGATAGCCGCGTGCGGTCGCACCATCTTTGAGAGCGGCGCGATCTCGCCGGCATGGTTCATGCCGAGCTCGAAGACGCCGTAGGCGGTGTCGGCCGGCATTCGAGAGAGCGAAAGCGGCACGCCCCAGTGATTGTTGAGGTTGCCTTCGGTGGCGTGAGTCTTGCCGAGCGCGGCAAGGCCGAGCTTGAGGGCTTCCTTGGTGCCGGTCTTGCCGACGCTGCCGGTGACCGCGATGATGCGCGCCTTCGTGCGGCTTCTCGCGAATTTCGCCAGATCCTGCAGCGCCGCAAACGTATCCTTAACCACTACTATGCGATCGTGGTAATCGGCGGAATCCTGAACCTCACCGTGCACGAGCGCGGCAGCGGCGCCGGCCTTCAGGGCGGCCGTGACGTAAGCATGGCCGTCGAAGTTCGGGCCCTTCAAAGCGACGAACAGATCGCCTTTGCTGACGCTGCGGCTGTCGATGGACACGCCGCTTGCAGTCCAGCTGCCGGGGCACTTTCCGCCGGTGGCTTTCGCGATTTCGGCCGAGGTCCACAACGTGCTCATGCGCGCACTCCGGGAACGGAGCGCACGACATCGACATCGTTGAACGGGATCACGGTGGCGCCGACGATCTGGCCGCTCTCGTGGCCCTTGCCGGCCACCAGTAGCACGTCGCCCTCGCCGAGCTTGCCAATCGCAGTCGCGATCGCTTCGGCGCGGTCGCCGATTTGTGTTGCACCCGGGCTGCCTTGCATGATTTCGGCGCGGATCGTCGCCGGCGCTTCGGAGCGCGGATTGTCGTCGGTGACATAGACCGCGTCGGCGAGGCGGTTCGCGATCTCGCCCATGATGCGGCGCTTGCCTTTGTCGCGATCTCCGCCGCAACCGAACACCACGGCCAGCTTGCCGGTGGCGTGAGGGCGCAGGGCGTTGAGCACGGTTTCGAGCGCGTCGGGCGTATGGGCGTAGTCCACATATATTGATGCGCCAGCGACGGTGACGCCGGCGCGCTGCATGCGGCCGGGCACGCCTTCGAGGTGTTCCAGCGCCGCGACCGCCGCAGCGGTATCGACGCCGCCGGCAATGGCAAACCCAAGGGCGCAGAGTGCGTTGCTGACCTGGAAAGCCCCGGCGAGGGGCAGGCGCACGCGGTAAGACGTGGCCAGCACGTTGAGGTCGAGCACTTGGCTCGTGCCCTCGATGACACTGCTCACCAGCTTCAGGGAGTCGCCGGCCTTACCGTACTTAAGCACGCGGTGGCCGCGCTGCTGCGATGCGACGTCAAAAGCGGCGACCTCGGAACTGTCGGCATTCAGCACCGCCGTACCGCCTTCCATCAGCACATCGGAGAATAGGCGCAGCTTGGCGGCGAGGTAAGCGGCCATGGAGCCGTGATAGTCGAGATGGTCGCGCGTGATATTGGTGAATCCGGCGATGGCGATCTTCACGCCATCGACGCGGAACTGGTGCAGGCCATGGCTGGAGGCTTCCATGGCGAGGTGGGTGACGCCATGCTGGGCCATATCGGCTAGCATCGTGTGCAGTTTTGCGGGATCGGGCGTGGTGAGGCTGCCGGGGACATCGATACCGGGCGCGAAGGCGCCAAGCGTGCCGAGATATCCGGCCTTGTGACCTAGCCGTGCCCAGATCTGGCGCGTGAAATGCGCAACCGAAGTCTTGCCGTTAGTGCCTGTGACGGCTGCCACGGTCTCCGGCTGCGCGCCGAAGAAACGCGACGCCATCAGCGCGAAGCGCCGGCGCGGATTGCTGTCGGTGATCAGGCGCACGGGCGTGCTGCGCGCATCCAACCGGCCCGCGCCAAGATCGGTGCCGGGCGAGGAAAGCACGGCGGTCGCGCCGCGCTTGACCGCTTCCTCTATATAGGCGCGCCCGTCCGCAACTGCGCCGGGCAGGGCCGCGAACAGGAATCCCGGCCGCACGGCGCGGCTATCGGCCGTCAGCCCGGTGATGTCCAAGTCCCTCAACGCCCTTTGATCCATGCCTTCTTCCGCCAGCAGCTCACTGAGACGCACTGGAATTTTCCCCAGTGGCCTGTGAGGTTGCGCCGAGCGCTTCAATGTTGACGTCGTCGATCAGGCCGCCGATGGAGTCCGGCGTCTGCGCAGCAATGTCGGGTGTAACCGTGACCTTGGTGGTTTCTTCGTCTTCGACGAGGAGCTGCGGCGTGGGGACCGCGACAACAGCGGGCACGCTCGCTTTGATCACAGCCGGCGTGCCGCCGTATTCGTTCTTGGTTTCGGTCGGGCCGTAGGTCGCGATCAAGCTGGTGAGCGGCGCGAAGCTGTCCGTATGTCCCATGGGGAACACGCCGAGCATCGGACCGATTTTGGAGACGATGCTGCCGGCGGTGGGCGCGGCGTTCCAGCCTGCCGTGGCGAAGTTGTAGGTCTCTTTAATGCCGCGCGGCTCGTCGAGCATGGTCAGCACGACATAACGCGGCGCATCGATCGGGAAGGCGGCGACGAAGGACGTGCGCAGCGAATTTTCCGAATAGCCGCGCCCCAAGGTCTTCTCGGCCGAACCGGTCTTGCCGCCGACGAGATAACCCGCCGCGTCGGCCTGTTTGCCGGAGCCATAGAGTACGATCAGGCGCATCAGCGCGCGCATCTCTTCGGAAGTTTTGGACGAGATCACCTGCGTGCCCGCCGGAGCCTGGCCCGGCGCGCGGTGCATGATGGTTGGCGGATACAAGACGCCGCCGTTGACCAACGCGCTCACCGCGGAGACCACATGCACTGGCGTCACCGAGATGCCGTGGCCGTAGGAGATGGTGATGGTGTTGATGTCGCGCCAGGTCGAGGGGTACTGCGGCGTGCCGGTTTCAGGCAGCTCGAGGTGCAGCGGCGAGAGCAGGCCCATCTTGCGCAAAAAATCTTGTTGCGCGGGCGTACCGGCTTCCAGCGCCATCTTGGCTGCGCCGATGTTCGACGAGTGGATCAGAACTTCAGGGACGGTGATGACGCGATTGAGGCCGTGGAAGTCGCCGATGGTGAAGCGCCCGATCTTGATCGGCACCGAAGCGTCGTAACGGCTGGTCAGCTGCGCCGTGCCGCGCTCGAGCGCCATGGCCGCGGTGAACAGCTTGAAGGTCGAGCCCATTTCATAAAGGCCAAGGGTCGTGCGGTTGAACCGCTGATCCTTGGAGGCGGTGCCCATGGACTTGGGGTCATAGTCGGGCAGCGAGACCATCGCGATGATCTCGCCGTTGCGCGAGTCCATCACCACGGCGCTGCCGCCGACGGCACGGAAGCGCGCGACCGATTGGGCGAGGCTTTCACGCACGGCATGCTGCACGCGCACGTCGATGGACAGGCGCACGGGCTCACTCTGCGCTGCGAGCTTTTCGTCGAAAGACTTTTCGACGCCGGCAAGACCGTGGTTGTCGGGATCGGTGACGCCGACGACGTGGGCCAGCAGCGTGCTCTGCGGATAGATGCGGCTTTCGGAGTCCTCGAAGGATAGGCCCGGAATGCCGAGGCGATTGACGGCGACCTGCTCGGCCGGCGTCAGGTTGCGGCGCAGATAGCTGAAGCGCTGACCGGAGGAGAGCTGTTTCAGCACCTCGTCGTGATCGAGGTCGGGCAGCGTCGCGGTCAGCTTGTCGGCCGCGGCCTTGATATCGGGAACCTTGTGTGTGTCGGCGAAGAGATTCACCGTCGGCAGGTTGGTCGCGACGATGACGCCATTGCGGTCGATGATGTCTGCGCGCGTCAGAGGACGCGGCGCATCGCTGACGCTGCGTGTGACTGCTGCGGCCCGGGGATCCTTGAACACCATTAGGTCGACAAGACGCAGGCCGATGGCGGAGAAGGCCAGGCCGAACAGGCTCGCGGTCACCAGAAGGCGCATGCGGCCGGTTTCGACGGCGCGTGTGGTCGAGCCGCGCAGCTGCAATTTGGGCGCCGCGGCCGGCTTGACCTCTTCGCCGGGATAAAGGAACAGCTTGCGGGTCGAAGGCGGGCGCACGTTCATGACCATCAGCGCACCTTCTTTTCACGCGGCGGCGTGGCAGCGCCGGCGGTGGCCGAGAACAAGAGGCGCTGGATGCGCGCTATCAGCACCGGCGCAAAGCCGGTGGGCTCGGTCACCTTTGCTTCGATATCGGGCGAAGGAGTGGGGCGCGCGGGCACCGTCGGCTGCGCGGCATTTACACGCGGCGCCGCATCAGCGCGGAACGGCAGCGCGTTGATGTCGGCGATGTTCTGCTTGAGCGGCGCGCCGAACCCGAGATGTTCGGCGAAGAGACGACGAAGTCTCTCGGGATCGTTGAGATAGGTCCACTCGGCCTCGAGTACCTTGATGGCGGCGCGGTCGCGCGCGACCTGGGCCTGGCTCACGTGGAGTTGATCCTCAAGGTCCTGGACCTTGTATTTGAGCAGAAAGAGCGAAGCGCCGACGCCGACGGCAATCGCACCCCACAGGAAATAGGAGGCTCTCATGCGAGACCTCCGGCGAGGGCGGTGAGCGAGGGCGCGGCCGTACGCTCCGCTATGCGGAGCCGGGCGGATCTTGCGCGCGGATTGTGGGCTATTTCGGCTTCGCTCGGTCCGATGGGCCGGCGCGAGAGCGGCGTGAAGGTGGCGGTCGCGGTGGGCGCGCCCAGGCTCGCCGGTGTGTGGCGCGACGGGCGGATCGCCGATCCAGACCGCGCTTTCAAGAACGTCTTGACGATGCGGTCTTCGAGCGAGTGGAAGGACACGACCGCGAGAATGCCGCCGGGACGCAGGAGCTTCTCGGCGCCCAGCAAACCGCGCTCGAGTTCGCCCAGTTCGTCGTTCACATAAATGCGCAGCGCCTGGAAGGTGCGCGTCGCCGGGTCGATGCCGTCCTGGGCGCGGCGCACTTCGGCCCGGATGACGTCGGCGAGGTGCAGGGTGCGCGAGAAGGGGCGGTCGCGGCGCGCTTCCACGATGGCGCGGGCGACGCGGCGGGCATGACGCTCTTCGCCATAAGTGAAGATGATGTCGGAGAGTTCTTTCTCAGACAATGTATTGACGACGTCGGCGGCGGAGCGTCCGCTTTTCTCCATGCGCATGTCCAAGGGACCATCCCGCAAGAACGAGAAACCGCGCGTGCGGTCGTCGATCTGCATCGAGCTCACGCCCAGATCCAGCGCAACACCGTCAACGCCGGAGATGCCGCGCGCGGAAAGCAGCTCGGCCATGTCGCCGAAGCGGCCCTGCACAACGTGTAGGCGGCCGGGAAACCGCGCCGCGAGGTTCTCGCCGCGCTTCAAGGCCTCCGGATCGCGGTCGATGGCCCACACGATGCAAGGGGCGGCTTCCAGCAGGGCAGTGGAATAACCGCCGGCGCCGAAGGTGCCGTCGAGATAAACACCGTCGGCCTTGGGGGCCAGCGCTTCGATAACTTCAGAAAGGAGAACCGGGATGTGTTCGACGTCGCTAGGCCCAGGCGTGCCGGTGGTGAAAGCGGCGCACATCAGTTGCCGCCGTTCTTCATCGCGGCGGCGACGCGCGCGAGCTTGGCCTGCTTCAACGCATTGAGCGCGCCGGGCTCCCAGATCTGGAACTTGCGGCCCTGGCCCAGGAACGCCGCCTGGTCCTTCAGGCTGGCCCTGGCGATGAATTCGTCGGGAAGAACGATGCGGCCTTCCCCGTCGAGGGGCAGCTCGCGCAGCTCGCCCATGATCAGGTCGGCGGCTTCGTTGCCGCCCGCGGGTACAAAAGAGTCGGCGATCTGCTGTTCGAGGTTCTCGAAACGGTCGAAACCGGCGCCTTCGAGGCAGGCTTCGAAGAGGGATGGGTGCACGGCGACGCTGGTCAGCCCGCGGCCCTGGATGACGGCGCGGAACGGCGCCGGCACGGACACGCGGCCCTTACCGTCGAGTTTGTTCACGAACGTCCCGAAGAACGCTTTCATCGCGGAGCTTCCGTCAAAGCCCGATCCCCTTCAGCGTCCCGCCCGCGCTGGCTCTGAAATTCCAATGACTTAGGAAAGACCGAGTCCGCCCTCTGCTGGACCTTAATGGTATCTCATGGGATTTTATGGGTGTCAATGGAGTTGCGCCCCTTAAGTCCTTGTCTTTCCAACAATGTTCGTGATTTGTTCTATTTAGGAGCGTGTTCCCCCGGTCCTGCACGCGCAACATTGTTACGAAACCAATCCGGGCTGGGATGGTTCCTTTTAGGCGTCAGAAGCGGCGGGAGAAGGGAGTCGTCGAGGCGATTCCAGGGCAGAGCCCTTAGGACCGGTTTTCGAGATACCGGGTGATGTGGTTACGCAGCCCGAAGCCGAGCTTGGCCAGAAGGGTCTCGTTATTTACCGGGGTCCCCGCCCGCTGCAACTCCTCGGCGGCGGCAACCACCTGCGCCCGATACGCGGCAAGGCGCGCATCGTAGGCCTCCGGTTCCACCAGGAACGGGTTGTCGCGCGGGTTATGGCCGCGCTCGATGAAGGCGATATAGCGGTGGAAAGCCACGCCAACCGTATTGCGGACCAACCAGGGCGTGCCCTGCGGGAACGACGTGAGTTTGGGCCAATCGTTCATGGCGCCGGGCGGCATGAAATTGACCGCTTCCAGCAAGGAATGCAGGAACGCCAGCACGTAGGGCTTTTCCTGGATGTCCTCGATGACGTAGATGCCGCGGCTGTGCAGCGCCGGATAGAGGAAGCTGAAGGTGCGGAACATGCTGTGGGTGGTGTGCAGCCCATCGTCGATAACGACGTCGAAGTCGCCGCCCGACGCGGCGATGAAATCCATCATGAAGGCTTCGCTGGTCTGATCGCCGATGAAGACCTTCTTGCGTCCGCCGGCGAATTCCGCGCAGCGCGGATCGATGTCGAGGCCGTAGATCGTGGCGTTGGGGAAGAATTCCTCCCACATGTTGATGGAGCGCGGCGTCTGCACGCCGACCTCGACCACCTTGCGGGCGCTATAACGCACATCGCGGAAGTAGCGCCAGTAGTGGCGTAAATAGTTGTGAGCCCGCTTCGAGGGGGTGTGGATATCGCCGAGCTTCTCGAGGTCATTCGTGGGATCGTCCGGGCGCGGTTCCGGCGTGGGCGTCGCGCGCGCAAGCACAGCGTTGATGGCGTTATTGCGCTTCTGGACGACTTTGAACCAGTCGCCGCGCTGCTCGGCCAGCTGGGCTTGGTCCAGCATGGCGCGCGCTTCTTGTGGCAAGTCTTGCACGTGAGCCCTCGTTCCCCGCGGAAACAGCCTGCGACCATAAGCATGGTCGATTGCCACATCGTAAAGAAAAAACGCCAGATGGCCTGTAAGCCGGGTTCTGTCCTTGGCGAACCTTTCGGTGCGTCAAGGGATGACCATTCCTCTGGGGTGCGCATCGCTGCGCACCTCGGCGCGACCGACCCGGACGACGGTGCGAAAACCCACCTCTCGGCATAGCAAGCCACCCGAGCGGCCGTCCCTATTTGGTCTTGCTCCAGGTGGGGTTTGCCCTGCCGGCGCTGTTACCAGAACCGCGGTGCGCTCTTACCGCACCTTTTCACCCTTACCTGCAGAAGCAGGCGGTTTGTTTTCTGTGGCACTTTCCCTGGGGTCGCCCCCGCCGGACGTTATCCGGCACCATGTTCTCGTGGAGCCCGGACTTTCCTCTGCTTTGACACAGCGGTCATCCGGCCATCTGGCGGGCGTGAAAATGGGCTTCCAGTGCCTGAAAAGCAAGCGCTAGCCGCGGGCCTTTGCGAAGCGCACGGCGACGGCGGCGATGGCGGCGGCGGTTTCGGCGTCGAAGATGCCGTCGCTGCGGCTCTGGTGGTAGTGGCCCTGAAAGGCCTTGATGACGTCGGTGACGGCGGAATCGGGATTGAGGATGTCGCTGCCGAGTTCCGGCGTCATGGGCACGGCATAGCCGATCTCCGACAGCCGGCGCAGCGCGCCGTTGAGATCGACATGGCCCGGCAGGATCACTGTTTCCTCCGGCCACACGCCGATGCCTTCGTCGGCGAGACGAGCCCACGGGAAGAACTCGCCGGGATCGGCTTTTCGTCCAGGCGCGATGTCCGAGTGCCCGAGCACGTCGCAAGGCGCAATCTGATGACGGTCCATGATCTCGCCGGCGAGCGCGATGACGGCTTTCATCTGAGCTTCGGGAAATGCGCGATAACCGTACTCATGGCCGGGATTGACGATCTCGATCCCGACCGACGTGCTGTTGAGGTCGCGCTGGCCGTGCCAGAAAGAAACGCCCGCGTGCCAGGCGCGCATGTCTTCCGCGACCAGGCGATAGATGCTGCCGTCTTCGTCAACGACGTAGTGCGCGCTGACTTCGGCCTTTGCATCGCACAAACGATCGAGCGCGTTCTGGCAGGTCTTCATGCCGGTGTAGTGCATGACGATATGGCGCACGCCGGCGCTGCCGCCGACGGGCTTGCGCGGTCCGAAGTTGGGCGAGGGAAGTTCTTTGGTCGGAAGGCGCATGCCGGAGGAACGATGGGCGCGAGGGAACGTTGCGCGCGATCATATACTGCCAGCATCTGTTGAGAAGCCTAGACCGTACCCAGCGCTTCTCCGCCGTGGCGCAGACGCATGTATTGGCCGAGCTTGGCAATCGCCTTAGCCTCGATCTGGCGCACGCGTTCGGCGGTGAGGCCATAGAGCGCGGCGAGCTTGGCCAGCGTCGCCGGCCGCTCGGTGAGATATCGCTTGGTGACGATCTCCTTCTCACGCAGATCGAGCCGCCCCAGCGCTTCGCGCAGCATCGCGGTGCGCCGCGCCTGCTCGTCCTGCGCCGAGAGCGCGTCCTCGGGATTGGGCGCGCTATCGGCGACCATGTCGCCGATGGTGAGCCCCTCGCTGCCGGGCACCGGCTGGTGCAAGGAGACGTCGTTCGCCGACATGCGCTGGTCCATGGCGATGATGTCTTCGCGGGTGACGCGAAAATGTTCCGAGAGCGTGGCGATGTTGGCTTCCGTGAGATGCCGGCTGCCGTCGGTCTGCAGCGCGCGCTTGGCGCGCTTGAGATTGAAGAACAGCCGCGATTTGCCGGCGCCGGTACCGACCTTCAGGATCGACCAGTTCTGCAGGATGTGATTGAGGATCGCCGCCTTCACCCACCAGCGCGCATACGTGGAGAAGCGGAAACCCTTCTCCGGTTTGAAGCGCTCGGCGGACTGTAAGAGACCCAAGTTGCCTTCGCCGATGAGATCGCCAAGCGGCAGGCCGTAACCAGCGTATTTCTGCGCGATTTTGGGGACCAGTCGCAGATGGCTGCCAATCAGCTCATCGAAGGCCGCGCGGTCGCCGTCCTGATACCAGCGGCGCACCAAGGCGAGTTCCTCGGCTTCGGTAAGGACGGGATACGCCTTGATGCGCGCGAGGTACGAGCCATGACCCGCGGCAAGTCCGAGCGCAACGGCGGGCGTATGAGGCACGCGGCTATCGGTGGGGAGGAGGATGCGTTCGGACATGGGACTGACTCTCTCTGGTTATTAGAGTCAGTCTAGATTGGGAATGTGGAGTATTTTAGTGCGCAATTGGTGACAGATGGTAACATTAAGCACTCGTAATTCCGTGCTTTTCCACCCACGTTGACGGCCAATTGCAATGGCTTATACCTGGGCTGAAACCGACCTCGGGGGCTTTGATGACTGTATATGCGGCGCCTTTGCGCGAGATGCGCTTCGTTCTCCACGACGTGTTCGGCGTCGCCGACAAGCTGACCGCTTTGCCTGGCTACGGTGATGCGACCGCCGACGTCATGGACGCGGTGCTCGATGAATGCGCCAAGCTGTGCGAAGGCGTGCTTTTCCCGATCAATCAGACGGGCGACGCCGAGGGCTGCACCTTCAAGGACGGCAAGGTCACGACGCCCAAGGGCTTCAAGGAAGCCTACAAGCAATATGCCGAAGGCGGCTGGTGCGGACTCACCGCCGATCCCGAATACGGCGGGCAAGGTCTCCCCGAAGCGCTGGACTGTCTCGTCGCCGAAATGATCGGCTCGGCCAATCTGTCGCTGGGGCTTTATCCGGGCCTGACGCAAGGCACGATCCTCGCCCTCGGCGCGCTCGGCACGCCCGAGCAGAAAACATACTACCTGCCCAAGCTGATCAGCGGCGAATGGCAAGGCACCATGTGCCTGACGGAATCTCACTCGGGTTCCGACCTCGGATTGCTGCGCAGTAAGGCCGTCCCGAACGGTGACGGCAGCTACAGCGTCACCGGCACCAAGATTTTCATCTCGGCCGGCGAACACGACATGACCGCCAACCACGTGCATCTCGTGCTCGCGCGTCTGCCCGATGCGCCCGAGGGCGTGCGCGGCATTTCGATGTTCGTGGTGCCGAAGTTCTTTGACGACGGCAAACAGAACGCTGTGGCCTGCGGCTCCATCGAGCACAAGATGGGCATGAAGGCTTCGGTGACCTGCGTGATGAACTTCGACGGCGCCAAGGGCTGGCTCGTGGGCCAGCCCCACAAGGGACTCGCCGGCATGTTCGTGATGATGAACAAGGAACGCCTGTTCGTCGGCGGTCAGGGCATCAGTCAGTCGGAAGTCGCCTATCAGAGCGCGGTGGCCTACGCGAAAGACCGCATCCAGGGCCGCGCGGCCACGGGCCCGGCGCATCCCGACAAGGCCGCCGATCCGATCATCGTCCATCCCGACATTCGCAGCCGCCTGCTGCTTGCGCGTTCCATCGTCGAGGCCGAACGCGCACTGACGGTCTGGACACACATGAATGCTGACATCTCGCACAAGAGCAGCGATGCGGCCGCGTGCCAGCACGCCGAGGACATGGTCGGGCTGATGACGCCCATCGTCAAAGCCGCCGGGACGGGCTTCGGCAGCGAGATCACCAACTCACTGCTCCAGGTGCTGGGCGGCCACGGCTACATCCGCGAGCACGGCATGGAGCAGCTGGTGCGCGACGTGCGCATCACCGAGATCTACGAAGGCACCAACACCATCCAGGCGCTGGACCTTGTCGGCCGCAAGCTCGGCATCGAGGGTGGGCGCCTGTTCACCGGCTGGCTGCGTGAAGTCGAGGCGACATTGAAGAAGCTCGACGGCCGTAACGATTTGGCCGAGTTCACCGGCCCGCTCAAGGATGCCGTCGAGAAACTGAAGAGCGTCACCACGTGGATGGTGGAGGCCTCCAAGACCGATCCCAATGCGCGCGCCGCCGCCGCCAACGACTACTTGCGCTTCTTCGCGCTGACGGCCTTCGCGTGGATGTGGGTGCTGATGATCGAGGCGGCGCTGGCCAAGAAGAACGACGATGCCGACTTCGCCAATGCCAAGCTCAACGTTGGGCGCTACTTCATGCAACGCGTGCTGCCGCAGATCGGCGGGCTCGACGCGGTTATCCGCGCCGGGAGCAAACCGCTGATGGCGATGGCGGAAGGCGCGTTCTGATCGGGCTCCCCGCGAGCCGGCGCGTTCGCATCCTCGCCGCCGCCGCGGCAGGTGTTCTCCTCCTCGTCGGCCTGTTGCTCGTGGCGCCCGGTTTCATCGACTGGACGCCTTACCGCGCAGGCGTTGCGGAGCGCTTGGCGGCGGCCACGGGCAAGCCTGTTTCCATCGAAGGCGATCTCGACCTCGTGCTGCTGCCGCGCCCGGCCTTCAACGCCGATGCGGTGCGCATCGGCGACAACGGCCCTGGCGATTTCGTCGCCATCGACCGGCTTTCGGCGCGCCTTGCGTTCCTGCCGCTGCTGGTTGGCGAACTCGAATTCCGCGAGCTGGTGTTGCGCCGGCCGGCGGCGCGCTTCACGCGCGCGGACTCGGGCGCGGTGGACTTCCTGATTTTCGACCGCCCGGCGCCGGCGCCGGCGCCGGCGGCGAAGGCACCGTCACAATTCGATCTCGACATCGACCGCATCGTCATCGACGACGGCGTGCTGACCTTTGCCGGGTCAAGCGGCGCGGATAGTTTTGCGCTGCAAGGCATGGACCTCGTGTTGCGGGCGCGTCCGGGCGCGCCAATTACGCTGAAAGGCGATGCCGTCGCGGGGTCCACGCCGTTCACCATCGACGCATCGCTCGCACGCGGCCCGGGCACGCGGCCCCTCACGGTCAGCGCAACGCTGCCTGAAGCCGATGGCGCCCTTCGTTTTTCAGGAACGTTCACATCCCAAAGCCAGGGCTGGGATCTGCGCGGCGATTTGACGGGGAATAGCGCCAGCACGACCACGCTGCTGGCGGCCATCGGCGTGATCGCGCCCGGTACGGCGACACCGCAGGCCATGCAGAAGCCGCTTTCCTTCAGCGCCAAGGTGCGTGCAGGCCCGGGGGCGCTGGCGGCCGATCCGCTGGCCTTCGATGTTGGTGGTACAGCGGTGCGGGGCTCCGCCCAATGGACGGGCGCGAATGATACGCCCATCGAAGTGAAACTCGAAGTGGGCGCGGTCGCGCTCGAGACATGGCGCACCGCCGCCATTTTGCCGGTTGTGCCTTTCAGTGTCATCGGCACGGCGTTCGCGCAGAATGCACCTTTGCCCCCCGCGCTGCCCGCGCGCGGCCCGGGCGCACGTTTCGATGTGCGCATTCCGGCCATGACCTATCGCGGACAGGCGTTGCGCAATGTTGTCATCGCGGCATCGCTCGCGCAGAGCGAACTCACCATCAGCGACGCTTCCGTCGAAATGCCCGCGGCGACGCGCGCCCGGGCCACCGGGCGCCTGCGTTTGAACGGCGAGAACGCCTTCGACGGCAGCCTCGACGTATTCACCGGCGATCTGCGCGGTCTGCTGACGTGGCTGGGGTCCACGCCCGAGGGCGCGCCGGGACGCCTGGGCGCGGCCTCCTTTCGCGCCAACGTGCAGGGGACGGCTGCGCAATTCACCCTCAGCGACGTGAACGCTGCGGTCGATACCAGCACCATCACGGGCCGGCTTGGTCTCACACACGGCGCGCGGCCCATGTGGAATGTTGACATTGCCGTGAGCGCATTCAACTTCGATGCGTATCGATCGCTGCGCTTGCAGGAAGAGCAACAGACGGCGCAGCCCGCCGCCGCCCCTGTGCCGGCGGCGAAGCCCAATGCCTATGGCGTTACCCCCGTGTTCGCGAAATTCGCGGCGCTCGCCGACGTGGACGCCGACGTGCGCTTGCAGGTCGATGCCCTCACCACCGGTGGTGTTCCGGGCGGCAAGGTTGGTCTCGACGTCAGCTTGAAAGACGGCACGCTGGTCATGCGCAGCGCCTCTTTTGAAAACGTCGGCGGCGCCACCGCCTGGTTCGGCGGCGGCATCGGCGGCTTCGGCGTCACGCCGCGCTTCGACGATCTGCAGTTCGATATCTCGGCAGCGGACCCCGCGCGCGTTGGCCGCGCCTTCGGTTTCGAAGTGCCGGAGCTGCTGCGCGATTTCAGACCTATCGCGCTCACTGGCGTCATCAAGGGCAGTCTGGCGCAGGCCGAGATCAATGCCACAGCGAAAGCGGAGAATTTGACCGTGCAGGTGAGCGGGCAGGGGCTGACCCTCGATGCCCAACCGCACTATGAGTTCAACATCGACGCCGCGCAGCCGAGTTATGCGGCCTTGGTGAAGGCGGCGGGCATGAGCTGGCCCTTGGCCACGCCCGATCCCGGCGCGGTGAAGTTTACCGCACACCTCATACATGACGCGGGCACGACAAAAATCGAGGACCTCGATCTGCATGTCGGCGACAATAGGGTCGCGGGCGCGCTCAGCATCGCGCGCAGCGGTGATGTGCGCGAGGTAACGGGAAATCTCACGGGCATAGCGCTGGCTGCGGATCGGCTGTGGCCGCCCAGCCGCGCGCCGCTTCCAGCGCCGGCGGCCAAACCCAAAGCCGGCATACGCGCTGCACCGGTACCGAAGGCCCCGCCATGGTCCCAGGAACCCCTCGACTGGTCTTTCCTCACCGGGTGGAACGGCAACGTGCAGATCGCCGGCAAAGCGCTCACCTTGCGCGGCGTGCAAGTGCAGGACTTTTCTGCGACCCTCGCGATGCAGGACGGCGTGCTCGAGGTTCAGGGTTGGCAAGGCAAGGTGTTCGGCGCACCGGGCCAACTTTACCTGCGCGTAGCCGCCGCGCCTGTGCCGCAGGTGCAAGGCGAGCTCGCATTCCTCGGCGGCAATCTTGCGGGCATTGCGGGGGCAGTGAACCGTGGGCAGGCGGGACTCGCCTCCGCAGGCCGCGCCGATTTCGCCGGAACGTTCCGCGCCGCGGGCGCGACGCCGGCGGCGCTGGCGGCGAGCCTTTCAGGTTCCGGCACGGCGAAGATCACCGCCAGCGAAACCGGCAGCGGGGCGATCTCGGGAATTCTGGGCGCTATCGGCGCGGTCAGTCAGCTTGAGGGCGGCGGCAGGGCCCCGGTAACAATGGAGACGCGTTTCTCGGCTGCGGAAGGCAAGATCAAGATCGAGGACGCGACCGTGGCGTCGAAATCTTACGGCGGCGCTTTCACCGGCGTCATCGATATCGGACAATGGCTGGTGGATCTCTCCGGCCGCCTGCGGCTTGAGTCCCGCACCGGCGGCGACGCGGGCCGCAACGTGACCGTGCCCATCACCGTCAAGGGGCAGCTTGATTTGCCGAATATCACGCTCAGGCCTGCCGGTTCTTGAACTCCTTCAATACGTAAAGCCGGATCGCGCTGGAGAGATTGCCGGTGCGCGCGCCGTCGATTTCAACGATGAGCGCGTTGAAGGATTTACCGCGCCGCGCGGCAATCTCGCGCAACGCGTCCCAGAATTCGGCCTCGATCGACACGCTGGTGCGGTGACCGGCGATATCGACGGATCGCTTCTTAATCATGAGGTCCGATCATGTCGCCGGGCTTCACCCAGGCGTCGAAGTCGCCCGCGCCGACATAGCCGGTCTTCAGCGCCGCGTCCTTCAGCGTCAGGCCTTCGGCATGGGCTTTCTTGGCGATCTCGGCGGCCTTGTCGTAGCCGATGTGCGGCGCCAGCGCGGTCACCAGCATCAGCGAATTGCCCACATGGCGCGCGATCATCTCCTTGTCGGCTTTCAGCCCGATGAGACAGTGATCGATGAAACTGTGCGTCGCATCGGTGAGCAGGCGGATCGACTGCAGCACATTGGCGATGATCACCGGCTTGAAGACGTTGAGCTCCAAATGCCCGTGCGAACCCGCGACCGTGACCGCGGTGTTGTTGCCCATGACTTGCGCGCAGACCATGGTGAGGGCTTCGGCCTGCGTCGGGTTGACCTTGCCCGGCATGATTGACGAGCCCGGCTCGTTGGCCGGTAGGATCAGTTCACCGAGGCCCGAACGCGGGCCCGAGGCC
This sequence comes from uncultured bacterium, assembly GCA_903888485.1. Lineage (GTDB taxonomy): Bacteria > Pseudomonadota > Alphaproteobacteria > Rhodospirillales > Rhodospirillaceae > SHVO01. The sequence goes on from CAISTS010000040.1 coordinate 147,052, forward strand.
AACAAACGGATGTCGTTGGCGACCTTCATCAGCGACACGGCGATGGTGTTGAGCGCACCCGAAAGCTCGACCATGGCGTCGTGGGTGGCCAGCGATTCGAAAAAGTTGGTCGACGGCCAGAAGGCAAGGTCGGTCGCCTTGCGAAGCTCGGCGCAGAACTTGTCGGCAAAACCTTTCTTGGCGTTGAGCCCGGTGCCGACGGCGGTGCCGCCCTGGGCAAGGCGCAGCACGCGCGGCATTGTGGCCTTCAAACGCTCGACGCCGTAACCGGCCTGCGCGGCGTAACCCGAAAATTCCTGACCGAGGGTGAGGGGCGTGGCATCCTGCAAATGTGTGCGCCCGATTTTGACGATGCTCGAGAATTGATCGGCCTTGTTCTCGAGTACGTTCTGCAGCTTCTCGAGCGCCGGCATCAACTTACCCGTGACTTCGATGGCCGCCGCGATGTGCATCACCGCGGGGAAGCTGTCATTCGACGACTGCCCGCGGTTGACATGATCGTTGGGGTGCACCGGCGACTTGCCGCCCTTCCTGCCGGCGAGCATCTCGTTGGCGCGGCCGGCGATCACTTCATTGGCGTTCATGTTGGTCTGGGTGCCCGAGCCGGTCTGCCAGATCACCAGGGGGAACTCGTCATCCAGCTTGCCGTCGGCGACTTCCTGCGCTGCGTTCGCGATGGCATCGGCGAGATCGGCGGGCAGTTCACCGAGCGCCTTGTTGGCAAGTGCGGCGGCGCGCTTCTGTTGACCGAAGGCGCGCACGAGGGCGAGCGGCATACGCTCGCCACCGATCTTGAAGTTCTGGATGCTGCGCTGTGTCTGCGCGCCCCAGTAATGATCGGCAGGCACATCGACGGCGCCCATGGTGTCGGTCTCGGTGCGGGTGGACATGCAGTTCCCTTACGACTTGGACGACAAGCCTGCGAGGAATTGCGCCGCCGCGTCAAGGGTGGCTGTCAGGTTTTGGTCATGAGTGAGGCCGGAAGCCTTGCGCGGCTTCAGGTCATGGTCGCCGTCCTCGGCCCAATGGAGACGGATTTTCTTCGATAGGGTCAGCGCCGACACGGCCTCGCGGTCGCCCATGGGGTCGCGCGTGCCTTGGCAGATGAGCGTCGGCGTCTTCAGCTTGACGAGATGTTCGGTGCGCGGCTTGTCTTTGCGTCCCGCGCCGTAGAACGGATAGCCGAGGCAGAGCAGGCCGCGAACACCCGCCTCGTCGGCGATCAGGCTCGCCATACGCCCGCCCATGGACTTGCCGCCGATGACGAGCTTGTCCGCGCCGATCTCAGCGATCACCGCGCGCCAGGTGTCGAGCAGAACAGGCTGACGGTCCGGCGGCTTCTTTTTCCCGTCCGTGCGCCGCGCCGCCATGTAGGGGAACTCGAACCGCGCAACGCGATAGCCGTGTTTGGCGAGACCTTCGGCAAAGAAAGTCATGAACGGCGTATCCATCGGCGCACCCGCGCCGTGCGCGAGGGCGACAGCCAGCGGTGCAGTCTTTGAGCCGTTGAACAGAAGTTTCGGCAAAGGCACGGCGGTCAATCTCACTCCACTGTCGTCCTCGGACTTGTTCCGAGGACCCAGGGTGGCGGCCACCACACGGTGCGGTGAGTGCAGTGATGGCTACTGAAACCGAGTTTCCCAACCCTGGACCCTCGGTACAAGCCCGAGGGTGACGTTTGAGATAGGGGCGGGCCTCGCCTAAAGCTGACTAAAGAAGTCGTTACCCTTGTCGTCCACGACGATGAAGGCCGGGAAGTCTTCGACCTCGATTTTCCACACGGCTTCCATTCCGAGTTCGGGGTACTCCAGCACTTCGACCTTGCGGATGGAGTTCTCGGCCAGCAGCGCTGCGGCGCCGCCGATGGAGCCCAAGTAGAAGCCGCCGTGTTTCTTGCAGGCTTCGGTGACGGCCTTGGAGCGGTTGCCCTTGGCGAGCATCACCATGGAGCCGCCGTGGGCCTGGAATTCATCGACGTACGAATCCATGCGGCCTGCGGTCGTGGGACCAAAGGCACCCGAGGCGTAACCCTTCGGCGTCTTGGCCGGGCCGGCGTAGTACACCGGGTAATTCTTGATGTAGTCGGGCAGGCCTTCGCCTTTGTCGATGCGCTCTTTGAGCTTGGCGTGCGCGATGTCGCGCGCGACCACCATGGGGCCCGACAGCGAAACGCGGGTCTTGGTGGGGTACTTGGAAAGGATGGCGCGGATCTCGCTCATGGGCTTGTTGAGGTCGATCTTCACCACGTCGCCGGACAATTTCTCACTCTTGATGTCGGGCATGTAGAGCGCCGGGTTCGTTTCGAGCTGCTCGAGATAGACACCGTCCTTGCTGATCTTGGCCAGCACCTGGCGGTCCGCCGAGCACGACACGCCGATGCCCACCGGCACAGATGCGCCGTGGCGCGGCAGGCGGATCACACGCACATCGTGGCAGAAGTACTTGCCGCCGAACTGCGCGCCAATACCAATGGTGCGCGTCATTTCGAGGACCTGCTGTTCCATCTCGACGTCGCGGAAGGCCTGGCCGGCGTTGCCGCCCTTGGTGGGCAGGCCGTCGAGGTAACGCGACGAGGCCAGCTTGACGGTCTTCAAGGTCATCTCGGCCGAGAGGCCGCCGATGACGATGGCGAGGTGGTAGGGCGGACAGGCCGAGGTGCCGAGGCTTTTGACTTCTTCTTCCAGGAATTTCTTGAGGCCCGCCGGGTTGAGCACGGCCTTGGTCTTCTGGAACAGGTAGGTCTTGTTGGCCGAGCCGCCGCCCTTGGCCATGAACATGAATTTGTAAGTGTCGCCGGGCACGGCGAAAAGGTCGATCTGGGCCGGCAGGTTGTTGCCAGTGTTCTTCTCTTCGAACAGCGAGGTGGGCGACATCTGCGAATAGCGCAGGTTCAGTTTCTGGTAGGCCTCCGCCACGCCCGCCGTGAGCGCCACGGCATCATCGCCTTCCGTCCAGATGTTCTGGCCCTTCTTGCCCATTATGATGGCCGTGCCAGTGTCCTGGCACATGGGCAGCACGAAGCCGGCCGAGATGTTGGCATTCTTGAGGAGCTCGAGCGCGACGAACCGGTCGTTGGACGAGGCCTCGGGGTCCTCCATGATCGCCTTGAGTTGGGCGAGGTGACCGGGGCGGAGCAGGTGCGAGAGGTCGCGGAAGCCTTCGGCGGTCAGCTTCGTAATGGCGTCGGGCGCCACCACGACGATGTCTTGCCCGCGGAATTTCTCGACCGCCACGCCATCGCTGGACAGCTTGCGGTAGGGCGTCGGGTCATGGGCAAGGGGGAAAACTTCGGCGAAGGCTGCGTCGAGCATGGGAGCGTCCGTGCAATTGTATGGTGCGGGATTATAGAGCAGCCGGCGGGGCGGGCGCCAATTCTTGCGGCCCTACCTTTTCCCGGCGCTACTTTTTCCGGAAGGCGTCCAGGGTGACGACCTTGCCCGTGGCGTCGCCGGTGTCCTCCGGGACAGCGGCGAGCGGTGCGGCGGTCTTGCGGCTGCCGCTCTTAAGGCGCTGAGAAACCTTCGCGGAATCGACCGGCAGGATGTCGTTGATCGGCGGATCGGTCGCATCGTCATCCGCCTCGGCGTCCTCGTCGGCGCCGGAACGCTCCTCGAATTCCACGTGAAATTGCAGGCCAAATTTGGCATGCGGGTCGGCAAAGGCCGTCACCGCCGCGAAGGGGACCGACAGCCGCTGGCTGACGCTATTGAAGGACAGCGTGATCTCGAAATGATCTTCGTACACCTGCAGGTCCCAGAACTGGTGCTGCAGGACAATTGTCATTTCATTGGGATGGAGCGCTTTGAGACTCGGTGCAATCTGCACGCCCGGGGCGGTGGTGTCGAAGGTGATGTAGAAGTGGTGCGCGCCCGGCAACCCCTGCGCCGCAGTAATTCTGAGCGCTTGACGCAATACGCCGCGGAGCGCGTCTTCGACCATGCGTTCGTAGCTGAGTGAGGTGATATCCATATTCGGTCTTCAATGCACCGCGGGGCCGCGCGGCGCGGCTTTACTGTCAGCGAATTCAATTCGTGATAGGCGCATTCTCCCCGGGACGGAAGAAAGGTTCAATCGAATTGTCACGCGCGACTCCACAGGAATTGCACGCACTGTGGGAACAATTTGCGAGCGTCGGACGAAGGTGGAGAGAAAGTGGGGGGCTTCTGTTGCCCGGTGCCCCCCGAACCGCGTTTTAGACGTATATTACCTAGCGGCCGTTAGGCAGCGAGGCGGACGTCCGAAACGAGTGCAACGTTGTCGTTGGCACTTTTAGATATGACCCGATAACGGTGGTATCATGCCGGGAACAACTACTATCTTTATTGCGCACGTCGAGCCTAATTCGCCCCCATAAACCACCTGATAAAATCAGGAGAAAATGGTGGAGGCGCCGGGTACTGCCCCCGGGTCCGTTACGCCTATGCCACAGCAGGTTTAGCGCCATAGCCGCTTGCGCGGCGCCACTAATATAGGGCGCTTTGGCCAAGATTGCCACCTACCGAGTGCCCGCACGTAGCGGTATAAAAGACCCATGCAACAATACCTTGATCTACTTGACCACGTTCTACGCACAGGTGTGAAAAAGTCCGACCGCACCGGCACCGGCACGCTCTCGGTTTTTGGCCACCAGATGCGCTTTGATTTGGCGGCCGGCTTTCCGCTGCTCACCACCAAGAAGCTGCACTTCAAATCGATCGCATACGAGTTGCTGTGGCTCCTCAAGGGCGACACCAACATCGCCTATCTGAAGGAGCACGGCGTTTCCATCTGGGACGAATGGGCCGACGAGAACGGCGACCTTGGACCGGTTTACGGTAAGCAGTGGCGGTCATGGCCGTCGCCTGACGGGCGTCCCATCGATCAGATCGCCAATGTCGTGAACTCGATTCTCACCAAGCCCGACAGCCGGCGGCACATCGTCTCGGCCTGGAACCCGGCCGAGGTCGATGACATGGCGCTGCCCCCGTGCCACACCATGTTCCAGTTCTATGTGGGTGATGGCAAGCTGTCCTGCCAACTGTACCAACGCAGCGGCGATATCTTCCTGGGCGTGCCTTACAACATCGCCTCATATGCGTTGCTGACGATGATGGTGGCGCAGGTGACCGGTCTCAAATCTGGCGAATTCATCCACACCCTCGGCGATGCGCACCTTTATTCGAACCACGTCGAGCAGGCGCACATCCAGCTGTCGCGCCAGCCGCGTCCCTTGCCGACCATGCGAATCAATCCAGCGGTGAAGGATATCTTCGGCTTCAGCTACGCCGATTTCACCCTAGAGAACTACAATCCCCATCCGCACATCGCGGCCAAGGTTGCAGTCTAAGAAAAGAAAAAAGCGGACCCCGAAGGGTCCGCTTTTCGACATCCCCGCGTGACGGGCGCGGGCGATTACTTCTTTTTGCCTTTGGCGGCGTAAGCGTCGATCACCGTCTCAAAGCCCTTCTGAGCGGCGTTGAATTCTTCGACGGCGCACTTGTTGAACTTGGCGAAGGCCGCCTGGTATTCGTCGAACGCAGACGCGAGCGTGTCCATTTCCTTGCTGGCGAGCGCCGTACCGTCAGCCGGGATATCCGGCGGGTTCGGGATCGCACCGCACTTGGAGGGGGCAGCGTAAGCGCCGCCGGACAGCATCATGACTGCGGCCAGGAGGCCGGTGATTTTGGTGATACGGTTCATCGAGAATTATCTCCCTGCCGACCTGTGATTGTGATTCGAAACGCCATACTGGTATATCCTAACGACGCACCCATCAAGTGCAACATGCGATTTTTTGGCGGCGTCAGGACCTATATCATCCCTCAATTGCGTCGAATATATGCTGAGACCGCGCCAAACCTATGGCCGCTGATAACATCCCCGCGAGCCCCGAGACAATGGAAAAACCGCCCTTGCGCGTGACCTTCGTCATTGCCCGCGCCGACAACGGCGTCATCGGCAGGGACGGCAAACTGCCGTGGCACATCCCGGCGGACCTGCAATTCTTCAAGCGCGTGACGCTGGGCAAGCCGGTGATCATGGGACGTAAGACATTCCAGTCCATTGGCCGGCCGTTACCCCGGCGCACCAACATCGTCATTACACGCGATACCGCCTGGCAGGCGCCGGGCGTTGTCGTGGCGCACGACGTTCCTACGGCTTTTGCGCTGGCCTATGAGGATGCGCACCGCACTGGCGCGGACGAAATCGCGGTGATCGGCGGGGCCGATGTCTATCGCCAGACGCTCGCAAAAGCCCAGCGCATCTATCTGACCGAAGTTCACCGCCCCTTTGACGGTGACACGGTGCTCGATCTCGACCTCGCCGGCTGGCGCGAAGTTTCGCGCGAGCGTCACGCCGCCGAGGGCGATGCGCCCGCCTTCAGTTTTGTCGTCTACGAACGCTAGTTTTACTGCTGAACGAGCGCACAGCTCGTCGACATGTCGGTGGTCACGCCTGCGACCAGGTTGTTGACCAGGTGCTGCATGTAGCCTGTGAAACCGCCACCGGCGCGGATATTGTAGTGATAATCGCCCGCCGGCGTGAAATTGCCCCCGCTCTCGATGGTCGAGATACCGAGCACAAGCTGGCTGTTGGCCGGGATCGACGCCGTGGTGTAGGTGCCGCGCAGGCTGCCGGACTGGCCGCTGTAAATCGACAGCGGCACCTGCATCGCCGAAGCGCTGGTGTTGTGGACGACAATCGCGGACGGGTATCCATAGGTCAGGAGCGACGAATGCACGTTGATCAACGTCGTGCCGTCGGTGGCCTGGCCGCTGCAGGTGCTGATGTTGCTGAGCGTGGCATCTGCCTTGCGGAAGATGGCGTTCTGGAACGTGCCCGGGAATGTCGAGCGCACGGAGATCGAATAGACCATCGGTTTGGTGAAGGTGCCGCTGGCGCCGTTCTCGATGTCGGTCAGCGAATATTGGCGCGAACTGCGCGCGGGTAGGGTCGGGCTGGTCCAGGTGGCCAGCACGTTGCCGCTGGCGGCGTCGGCGAGGGTGACATCGACTGTGCCCGACGAAGTCCCGGAATTATAGAAGCGCAGGAATGACGCGACGCTGGGCTGCGTCGAGCCGAACACCGATGCGACGCGCAGGCCCGAGACCGAGCCGGTCGCGGTGCTGCCCGGCGTCCAGCTGACCCAGCCGCTGAGCAGGGATTGATTCCAGGAATCGTACCAGGGCCCGCCGGCGTAATCGTCGAGGTCGCCGCCGTAGGACAGGACACCTACGAGATAGCGCTGATTGTTGCTGGACGCGTAGATAAAGGGACCGCCCGAGTTGCCGCCCGAAGCGTCGACCGCAAACTCACGCACGTGGTCGGTGCGATAATCGTCGAAAGAATCCTGCGTCTCGTTGCCGAGGTCGGCGTACTGGCCGTAGTTGTTGTTGTCCCCGTTGATAGTGCCGGGATAGCCGACACTGGTGACCGGCGAGCTGGAGCTGCCGTAGAGCACCGGCATGAAAGTGCTTGTGTGGGTGAACGGCGTGCGAAATTCGATAGCCGCAAGGTCGTGACGATAGTCGCTGATGAAGTAGGACTCCTCACCGGACATCTGCACCCACTGGGCCGTGGTCTGCAGGTACTGCACGTCGCTTTTGACGCCGTAGGGACGCACCGGGTTGTTGTCCTTCGGCGCGACCTGGGTCTGCCCCGGGTAGATGCGCACTGAAGTGACGTAACCGCCGCGGTCGTTGTTGTGAATGCAATGCCCGGCCGTCAGCACGACGTAGGGGCTCACCAAGACTCCGCTGCAGCGGAAGTTCGATCCGCTGGGATAGGTGACCGAAACGTAAGCGACGATGTTCCAGGGATAGCTTTGCGTGTCTGCGATCTGCTCGCGGTCTTCCGCGCCCAGGGTATCGGGCGCTTCGCTGCGTTCCGCCGGGGCGGCGAGGCGTCTGGGGCGTTCCTTGGCCGGTACGCTGGTTTGCGAGCCGTCAAAGGACCTCGTCGCGGGCACGGGCGGAAGGTCGGGCGCGGCCTCGCGCGGACGCTCGGTGCCCGGTGCGATCTTACGTAAACGTTTCAAGGGTTCGGGCTGCACGTTGTCGGGTTCGACGACATCGGGTGTTGCTTGATTCCGCTCCGCATCGGACGCCGTCGGCGCGCCTACGGCAAATGAATCGAGGAGGAAGTTGCGCGCTTCGCCCGCCGTGAGTTGGCGCGGGGATGGACGCATTAGCGCAATGCAGCCGAGTTTCTCGCCGGCTGTACCCGCCACATACAACTCGTGCCACTCGTTGTAGGTGCCTTTGATGACCTGGCCGATGTGCCGGCTCGAGGCCGCCGTCGCAGCGGAAATCACGGCGCAGTCGTAGGATGACATGTCCGGCAATCGCGGCGCGCCTTGCGCAAAAGCGCTGGCGGCGGCGAAAGTGACGGACACGGCGAGGACGATCAGGCGCGCAGGCGAGGGGGATGGATGCATGGCCCCAAAATACTCCGTCAGCAAATCCTTCCCGCGCGCACTATAGAGACTTTCGCCCACCTTGGCGATACAGCCGCAGGTGAGAGGATCGCGGACGGTCAGGCTCCCATAATTTTGGGCGAAACTATGGAGCCTGATCGTGAAGAGATTGTGGCGCGCGACTAGGGAGCAAGAGGGCAGGTCTCGGTCAGATCGGTGACCAGGCGCGCTGCCTTATTGTTGACCATGTGCTGAACATAGCCCGACAGCCCGCTCTCGGCGCGCAGATTGTATTGGTAGACGCCGCTTGGCGAGATCCCCGACATCTGCTCGATCGAACCGACTGTCAGCAAGCGCTGGGAGTTGGGCGGGATCGAGATCGAGAACCCACCCAAACGGTTGCCGCTGGTGCCATCATAAACGCCAAAAGTTGGCGTGGTGGTGCTGGGCGAGGTGTTGTGGATCATCACGCCCGACGGATAGCCGTAGTCGAGCAGCGAGGAGTGCACGTTGATCAGCGTCGTCGTACTGCGCTCCTGAGCATCGCAGGCAGAGATATTGGTGAGCGTGTTGTCGGTGCGGCGCCAGAGGATGTTCTGGAAGCTGCCGCTGAACGTGGGCCGCACCGAAACCGAGTACACCATCGGCCGGGTGAACGCGTTTCCGGCGTTGGCCTCGATCTCGGCGATGGAGAACTGACGCGAGCTGCGCGCGGGCAAGGCCGGGCTGCGCCAGGTGGCGAGCATTTGCCCCGTCTCGTAGTCGGCGAGGGTGACGTCGACGGTGCCGGGGTTCGCCCCGCTGTTATAGAACCGCAGGTAAGAGATCATCTCGGGCTGCGCCGAGCTGAATACCGATGCGACGCGCAGGCCCGCGGTCGAGCCGGCGATGGTTTCCTTGCCCGGAACCCAGCTCACCCAGCTCGAGATCAGGCTCTGGTTCCAGGAGTCGTACCATGGACCGCCCGACTGATCGTCGAGCTCGTCGCCGTAGGACAGAGAGCCGACGAGATAACGCTGGCTGGTATAGGGATCGGTGTAGAAGAACGCGCCGCCCGAATTGCCGCCCGAAGCATCGACAGCGAATTCGCGCACGTGGTTGTAGCGATATGAATTGGTGGACCGCGACGTTTCGCCGCCCGAATTCTGGTAGAGGCCGAAGTTGGTCTGACCGTTCACCTGGCCCGGATAACCCGCGCTGGTCACCGGCCCGGTGGTGCTGCTGTATAGCACCGGCATGAAGGTGCTGGTGTGCGTGAACGGCGTCTTGAACTGGATGGCCGCCGCGTCGTGGCGGTAGTCGGTGATTGAATAAGACTCCTTGCCCGAGACCTGCGCCCACTGCGCGGTGGTTTGCAGGGCGGAGACGTCGATCTTGGACGGATAGGGGCGCACCGCGCTGCCGTCGCCGAGGTTCTGCTGCCACTGGCCGGGATAGACGCGCAGCGAGGAGACGTAGCCGCCGCGGATATTGTTGTGGATGCAGTGGCCGGCGGTCAGCACCACATAGGGGCTGACGATGGTGGCGCTGCAGCGGAAGCTCGCGCCGCTAGGATATGTGACGACCAAGTAAGCCAGCGTGTTCCAGGGGTAGCCCTGGATGTTGGTGACGGCCACGCGGTCGTCGATGCCGGTGGTGGCCGGCGTGGCCATTTCGGCGGACTGCATCGGCGCGGTCTTGCGCATCAAATTAGCCGTCTCGGAGCCGTCGAAGATCTTGCTCGTCGGCACGGGCGGCGCATCGTTTCCGGGTGCGGGGCTGCGCGGAGTGATCTCACCGGCGGCCGCGGCCGGTTGGCTGAGATGCTTCAGCGGCTCGGCCGGAATGTTCAAAAGATCGGCGGTATCGCCGGTGGATTCCGGGGCGCTCGCAGTCGCGGCGCGACGGGCGTTCGGGTCGGGCGCTCCTACGGCAAGGGAGGCATTTAGGAACGCCGTGGCTTCTTCGCGCGACAACGACTTGGCGGTCGGGCGCAACAAGCCGATGCACACCAATCGTTGCGAATTGTCGGCGCCGGCATAGCTTTCGTACCATTCATGGTACGTGCCCGTGATCACCTGGCCGACGTGACGCGTGCCCGTGGCCTGCGGTGCGCTCGCGCAATTATATGCGGAGAGATCCGGCAGGTGCGGCGCGCTATCGGCGTTCTGTGCAAAGGCGGAAATGTGCGTGAAGGCGGCGGCGGTGGCACCGAGCACAAACGCGCGGCGCATGCGAAGGAATCCGTCGCGAACGAAGGAAGAAAGCATGGTGGTAGTACCCCAACGCTATCGCCCGCGACAGTCGGTCCCGCGACTGCCCAAGGCGTAAACTGTGACGAAAACCCCGCTGGCTAACCAACGCTCGAGCAACCGTGCTGGCTGCTTCAAAATTGCCTTCTGGCAATACCCGTAGTCTCAGCCCGTCATCATTTTGCCGTGCCGTGCCGTGCGCCGATGCGACTTGGCCGGCTCTTGCGAACATCGCCTCTGCGATGCTCGTGATGCCATTGCGTGAAAATCCCCCGCAAACCTGCATGCATGCGAACTATGCCGCGCAGGTTCTTAAGCGACAGGAAAAGTTGCGAAGAAATACGCGGATTTACAGGATTGTAAGCGTTAGGAAGGCGGCGTTCCCATGGAGATTGTGGGTGCGCGTTTTTGCGCGCTGCCCAATTCACTCCAGATGCGATCCGCAATCGCAAGGTATACCTGAGCGTGTACGCCGTCGGGTTCGGCGGCGACAATGGGGATGCCGCCGTCAGAGTTGATTCGAATCTTCAAATCGAGCGGGATCTCGCCGAGGAACGGCGCGCCCAATTCGTCGGCCGTGCGGTGCGCGCCGCCGTGGTCGAAGATGTCGTCGCGGTTGCCGCATTTGGGGCAGACGTAATAGCTCATGTTCTCGATCACGCCGAGGATGGGCACCTCCACTTTGCGGAACATGTTGAGGCCCTTACGCGCATCGAGGAGCGCAATGTCCTGCGGCGTCGAGACGATTACCGCGCCGGCCAGCGGCACGCGCTGCGACATGGTGAGCTGGGTGTCCCCGGTGCCGGGCGGCATATCGACCACCATGATGTCCAGTTCGCCCCAATCGACGTCGCGCAGCATCTGCTCGAGCGCACCCATCACCATGGGGCCCCGCCAGACGATGGGGCTGTCTTCGGCGATCATGAAGCCGATAGACATGACTTTGACGCCATGATTCTCCAGGGGATAGACCTTCTTGCCGTCGGACGGCGGTTTCTTACCGGCCAGCCCGAACATGCGCGGCATCGACGGGCCGAAGATATCGGCGTCGAACATGCCGACCTTCTTGCCTTGGCGCGCGAAGGCCACCGCAAGGTTGGCGGCGGTGGTTGATTTGCCGACGCCGCCTTTGCCCGAGGCAACCGCGACGATGTGTTTGACACCCGGCAACTCGATGCGCTCGCGCGCGGCGCGTGGGGCGGGCGGCGCCGGTGCCGCCGCTTCGGCGGTCAGCACGGCGGTGACGGTCTGTACGCCCGGCAGGGCGTGCACAGCTTTCTCGGCGGCGGCGCGCACGGGTTCCAGCGCGCGGCCGAGCCGTGCCGGTACTTCGAGCGTGAAGGTGACATGGCCGTCCTTGATCAGGATGTCCTTCACCCAGCCGCGCGCGACCACGTCGAGGCCTCCGGTGCCGGAATCGACGCCCTTCAGCGCCGCGGTGATTGTGTATTGGGTGACGGCCGCCATGGCCTCGTCCTTTTATTATCGACTTGAAATTGCCCGCGCCGGACCAACATAGGAACCGGGTACTAACGTGGGCGGGGTGGTCCCGCGGAGATCCTTGAGGCTACATTGCGACACCGGTCTGGTTGTCCTATAACCGGCGAGGCAATCTCCACAGACTAATGTCAGGTTTCCGGCATCCTGCGCCGGGGAGGCAGAGGATTAATCCATTGTTTTACAAACAACAAGGCGGAGGCCCCTGGGGGGGCGGCGGCGGCCCGTGGGGCGGCGGCGGCGGCAATAATCCCTGGGGTGGTCGCGACCGCTCAGGCGGCGGCGGTGGCGGCGGCAATGCCCCGCCCGACCTTGAAGAGATGCTGCGGCGCGGACAAGACCGTCTGCGCCGGATTATGCCGGGCGGCTTTGGCAACCTGCGCATGCTGTGGCTGCTGGCGGCCGTGGTTCTCGTGTTCTGGGGAATCAGCGGCTTTTACCGCGTTCAACCCGACGAGCAGGGTGTCGAGCTTCTGTTCGGCAAGTACGTGAAGTCGACGCAGCCGGGCCTCAATTACTGGTTCCCGTCACCCATCGGCGAGGTCATCCGCCCGAAGGTCACTCAGACCAACCAGATCACCATCGGCTTTAGGGGATCGGGCGCGAACATCCGCGAAGTCCCGGCCGAGAGCCATATCCTCGCCGGCGACCAGAATATCGCCGATATCCAGTTTGTCGTTCAGTGGCGTATCCGCGACGCCGGCGACTTCCTGTTCAACATGCGCGAGCCCGAGCTGACCGTGAAGGCGGCCGCCGAGAGCGCGCTGCGCGAGGTTGTCGGCCGCAATCCACTGCAGGCCGTCATGACCAACCAGCGCGACGTGATCGCGCAGCAGTCCCGCGAGCTTCTGCAGACGATCATGGACAGCTATGACGCCGGTATCACCATCCTCGATCTGCGCATCCAGAAAGCCGATCCGCCGAAGGAAGTGATCGACGCCTTCAACGATGTGCAGCGCGCCAAGCAGGACGAAGAACGCCTGCGCAACGAAGCGCTGGCATACCGCAACGACATCGTGCCGCGCGCCAAAGGCGAGGCGGCGCGCATGGTACAGAATGCGACCGCCGAGAAGGAGAAGCTGGTGAAAGAGGCCGAAGGTCAGGCCGCGCGCTTCACGGCGTTCTATCAGACCTACGTCGCCAACAAGGACATCACCACGCGGCGCATGTACCTCGAAACCATGCAGGAAGTGCTCACCAAGTCCAACAAGATC
>CAISTS010000041.1 GCA_903888485.1 uncultured bacterium
AGGGAAAAGATCAAACGCAAAACCATCGAACAACGACGCTTGCAGCACATCAAATCTGCCGCTTAAACTGAAACCCCAGATGAGCCAGAGCCTCCGTTACGAAACACACCGCCGTGTCTCAAATATTCTGATGACGGACAAACAGCCCTATTCAGGCCTCGTTCATCGCCTCGCCGGTGCAATTCGCCAGCAATGTCGATGGTCGCAGCCCGACCGCCGGCCGCGTCGGTTTGTCGCTTTCGACGGACATGGGCAACAACCTATCCGCCGAAGCCGGATACCGGGGCTACATCTCTGGCCGCATGAGTGTGCACATGATCGAGGCGCGGTTGACCTTGCGGATCGGCGACTACATCGATAGCCGCCCGTAAAAGGGGCAAGGGGCCGCGCGCGACGATCCTGCCGGGGTGTTTATTCCCTGGCCGATCAAAAAATATCCCGGCGTGACCTTATTGAAAGGTCTGTACAATCCGGCTCGCGTCACATTGACCGGCCGGCCATGACCTCAACGCCCGCACTACGTCTCGTTCTGCTGTTCTGGCTCGCGCTCGCGGCATCGCCAGCCCTGGCGGCCATGGACGGCGCTGTCGTCATGCCGGGCGTCAGCACGACGCGCAGCATGTTGTCCTTCCTGCGTTTCTCCAACGGCGACGGGATCGCCCATCCGGTGAGCGTGATGCTGCATCACCCGGCGACGGGCGAAATGCTGGCCACCTGGACCAGCGCGCCGGTCGCGCCGCTCGGCACGGCGCAGGTGGCCATGGTCGACATCCTCGCCGCGGCCAACCCAATACTCAATCCCGAGACGCTGCCGCCCACGTTGGTGGTCGTGGTGTCCGGCCTGGTCGGCCACGTGCAGCACGCCGCCTGGGTCGCGGCCAGCAACACCTGGATCAACGCCACTGCCTGCGGCATGACGATGATGGCCGACAACATGTCGCTGCCCTACGTCACCGGCCCAGGACAGCAGGCCTTCAAAGGTTTCGTGCGCATCACCAACGGCACCGATGCGGCGCGCGCGCTTGCACTGACGTTTACCGACAATGCTGGCCGCGCTTCCGTCTGGCAGTCGCCGGCGGTGGCGTCCACGGGCGCCGTCAGCGTTTCCATGGCCACCATCGCCGCAGAGGCCAGTCCCGCGATTGCCGCTGATGCTGTGTCGCTCAGCGTGATGTCCGAGCCCGCGCCGGCCGGCATGGTGGTCGGCTATCTGGAAGCGGTCTCGGGCAGCACCACATTCAACGACTTCAGCGGCGCCTGCATGCTCTCTGTTGCCGCGCCCGTGTCACATAACGAGCCGCAGGCCGGCGGCGGGAGCGGTTCTTCGGGCCACAGCGGCATGAGTATGAGCACGCCAACCAAAGAAAATTGAGCGAGTTGCTTCGGGCTTCGTGGGTAAGCAAACAAGGGGAGTATCATGAAAAAAACCAATCTGCTTTTGGGCACCGCCGTTGCGGTGGTGCTGAGTGCGAACGCGGCCAACGCCGGCTCGCTGTACATTGCCGACTTGAGGGGCGCGAACGAGAACCCGGCCAATACGTCGCCCTTTACCGGCAGGGGTTACCTCATTCTGAACGATGCCGAGACCGTCGCGACGGTCACGGCGACGCACAACGTCGATGCGACATTGACCGCCGGCCACATCCACCGTGGCACCGCGGCGGTCAACGGGCCGGTGATCTTCCCGTTCCCACAGCCGCAAAGCCCCATGGGTCCGCTGACCTGGAACATCCCTGCCGCGGACGTGGTGAACTTGAAGGCGCTCGGTCTTTACATGAACTTCCACACGAGCGTGTTTCCGGGCGGCGTGATCCGCGACCAGTTGCGGCGGGCGCTTTTTGTGACCTCCGCGACCAACGAGATGCAGACGCTTCTCGCCGGCGCGCTCGATGGCTCCTATGGCATCAGCACCGATCTCGATACGGTGCTGATGGGCCAAGCCTTCGCCACGGGTGCAACCAAAGCCGCGGTGCTGGACGAGCTTTCGGGCCGCACGATCTACACGCAGTCCCGTCAAGAACTCGAGACCATGCGCGATTTCCAAGAAAGCCTCATGACGCACGGTGAGCAAGGCGGCGTCGCCAGCGGCACCTTCGGCGGGTTCGTCAAGGGCGGTTACGGCTTCGGCACACGCGACAATTCGTCCGACCGCGCAGGCTCGGACATCACGCGGCCCTACCTGCTGGCCGGCATCGAGTATGGCCTGGCCGACGATGTCGTCGTGGGCCTTGCTGTCGGATATGCCGATGGCAAGGACGAGTTCGACGGTACGATCGGCCGCACCGACGTGCAGACCACTTCGGTGCAGGGTTTCATCACCAGCAAGAGCGATGTCTTGGTGGCCTCGGTCGTCGCCGGCTACGGCTTTAGCGACATCGAGAGCAACCGCGCGCTCACCACGCTTGGCCGCACCGCGACCTCGCGGCACAACGGCGATGCCTGGTCCATCGGCGCCAAAGTGGCGATGCCGCTCCCATTGGGTGACGGTGCGATCGTCGCGCCCTACGCCGAGATCGATACCCAGCACGCGAAGGTCGACGCCTACAGCGAAACCATCGCCGGTGCCGCCGGTCTCGTTGTGCCCAAAGTGTCGGACCACGACACCTCAGCCGAACTCGGCGCGATGCTGAGCACGGCATTGGGTCCCAATGAAGGCTTGCAGGCGCGCCTGCAGGCGGGCTGGCGCTACTCGCTATCGGGTGGGCGGGAAATGATCGCGACGCGCCTGGCGGGCGCAACGGCGACCTTCAACACGGCACTCTACGACCAGGCCATCAACACCGCCCACGTCGCCGCGGCGCTCAGCGGCAGCATTGACGAGAACATCCTCGTCTCGGTCGGCTACAACGGGTTCGCTTCGGGCCGCACGACCACCCACGCGGTCGAAGCGCGCATCACGCTGCGGATCGGTATGTGAGGGGATGCCTCGCGCTCCTAGGGCTTTGGCTTGTGCTGCTCCTGCCGACGGCGGGAGCAGCCAAACCTCTGTCCTATGTCGGCGGGATGATGCTGATGCAGGAGAACGATGCCGGTGGTCATACCGTCGGCATCGACTATACGTTTCATCCGAACTGGGCGCTGGCGGTTCACGCGCAGCGCCACGTGCCTTACGGTGCGCCGGGCGGCGGCAACTTCAACGTCATTGGCCCGCAGATCAACACGTTGATCAAGCGCTGGAACCTGCCGGACGGGCAGGGGAACATCTTCGGCATGCTTGGCGCGGGCACGGCCATCGACCGGGGCGACATGCGCGGCGCGGGATGGGCGGGCTTCCTGGCCGACTACGAAACGCGGCGCATTTTTTTGTCCTACGAGCTGCGTTTGATGATCGCCGACAAGGTCGAGAAGTCGGCATGGCAGCGGGCGCGGGCCGGCTGGGCCACGGCGCCGGTGGATCTCGAGAAAACGTCGGTGTGGCTGATGGTGCAGGTCGACCGGCGCGACCAGAAGCATCTGGCCGCCCACCACACGGGCAATGCGCCGGCGACCGAGATCACCCCGCTCTTGCGGTTGATGTACCGCAGCTTTTTGATGGAGGCGGGCGTCAGCCACCGCGGCCACGTAATGTTCAATTGGGTCAAACAATTCTAGGATGAGTGTGTCATGACCGCATTCAAGCGCCTCGCTATCGTTCTGGCCGTCGTCTGCACGGCCACGGCAGCTCAGGCGGAGACCATCGTCGCTTCGGTGAACGGCATGGTGTGCGCGCTTTGCGTGATCGGGATTGAGAACAGCTTCAAGCGCCTGCCGCAGGTGCAGGAGGTCAAAGTCGACCTCGGCACGAAGTCGGTGACGGTGCGCACCAAGGACGGGCAAACGGTGGATGACGCGCGTTTCACGCGGACGATCACCAACGCGGGCTACAAGCTCGTCTCGATTTTCCGCCAGTAAATCTCCGATTCGCCGCCGCGAGCCGCGCGAGCTATGCGCAATGTCGCGCTGCGCGCGCAGCGGATCGACGCAATGGCTGAATGTTCAAATGGGCCTGCAAGGACGACGTGGTGCGTGCTCCTAAAATCCGTGGGCCAACCGCAAGAACGACCCACTTGGAAAAAAGTTTATTATCGCCGGAACATTTCCGCGCGTACTTTTCATGCAACGGATAAGCCTGCCTGCGTGTTGGATGAGCACGCGGACTATTCACAGGGGACTTATGGCCGACCTTCACCACGGAAGCACGCCCGCCGAGGCGATGGAGAAGTACTATCTTCTCGCATCGACGCTGCGCGAAAGCGGCATCCCGCAGGACGATCTCGGCAAGCTCGAGAAGATCTGGCTGCAACGGCGCGATATACCCGCGACGCTGTACCGCTTCGCCTACGCCGCCTTCATTGCCGGCTTCACGGGGCAGCCCATTCCCGAGATCGAACAGGCGGCCTAACCCGTCGCGCGCGTGACATCCCGCGAATTCCCGTGCGACAGTGCGCGCTCTGGACAGGGGGCGCGCTATGGATCTTGGGCTTTCCGGCAAATGCGTTCTGATCTCGGGCGGCAGTAAGGGCATCGGCCTTGCCTGCGCTGAGGCTTTCAAAGCCGAGGGCGCGCGTCTTGCAGTCACCTCGCGCGATCTCGCCAATCTCGCCGCCGCGAAGAGCAAGCTGGGCGACGTCCTTACCATTCCCGCCGATCTTTCGGACGCCGCGCAAGCTGCGCAGGCTTTCGCTGCCGCCGAGCGCGCCCTTGGTCCCATCGACGTGCTGGTGAATAGCGCCGGCGCGGCGCGGCGTACGCCGCCCGCTGATCTGTCGCCGGCGACTTGGCGCGCGGCCATGGATGCGAAGTACTTCTCCTCCATCAACCTGATCGATCCGGCGATCAAGGCCATGGCTGCACGCGGGCGAGGGGTGATCGTCACCGTCATCGGCAACGGCGGCAAAAGCGCCAGCCCGGTGCACATCCCGGGCGGCGCGGCCAACGCCGCGCTGATGCTGGCGACCGCCGGACTCGCCGCGGCTTACGCATCGCATGGCGTGCGCGTGGTGGGTGTAAGCCCAGGCCTGACCGATACCGAACGCGTCGCCTCGGGCATGCGCGCGCAGGCCGCGCTAGATGACGTCACGCCCGACGAAGCGCTGCGCCGAGCGGTTGCGCGCATTCCCCTGGGGCGTATCGCGGAACCCGCCGAGATCGCGGCCGCGGTGGTGTTCCTCGCCTCCAACAAGGCCAGTTACATCACCGGCGTGACGCTGACCATGGACGGCGCGGCGAATCCCAGCGTGGTCTAGCTTCTAAAGCCTTTTCTCTCGACCTGGCGGTTCGGCTCGGGTCCCACGAGACCGGGCTAGGCGCTATTCGCGCTGAAGGCTGGCGTCGGCCATCGCCGCACATAGCGTTCCGAAGGCTTTACTATCGTCCCCGAGTGCGGCGGCAAGGCCCGCGATCGGCTCGCGCACAAGGGCCGCGCCGCCGTCGATCCAGATCAGCTTGCGGAACAGGTTCGAGATGAAGTCGGCTTGCTGCCCGGTTTTGAGCTGGATAGCCGAGCTATCGGCGTGATCGCCAACTGTGGTCAGAAACGGGAACACGAGATGGGCCACCAGGTGTCCCTGATTCACAAGTTGGCGGAGGACAAGGTCATAGGCCACGTCAAAGCTGGTGATCGCGTCCAACGCGGCAAGCAGCTTGCGCTTGGAGCGCTGGTTAACCACGTAAGCCGACGACCCGAAGAACGGCAATTCGCGCAAGTTCAGCACTTTCATCACGCCCGGGCGGCTGATCCGCTGCTTTAGCAGGAGCAGATCGATCATGCCCGCGATGCTGCCGACAGCGATGTCGGTAAAAAAGATGTCCCAGCTCGGCGCGGCCTGAGCCAACAAGAGCTCCAGCACCGCGGCGGTCTTATCGCTGAAGACCGTGTCGTCCTCGAGGATGAAGGCGTGACCGTCCACGTCAAGACTACGCGCGAGCGCCGCGCGGTGAGAAAGCAAACAGGCTTTCTCGGCCGGACGCAGCGCGCCAGGTACGCCAAGACCTTCAACGTGCTGGGCGGTGAGGGCCGGGAAACGCTCCAGCGTCCAGCCGCTCGCCTTGATGCGCCCGAAACTCGCCTCGATGGAGGCCCGCCGCGCCGCCGCGGAGTCCAGGTTGATGTAGAAGCAGTGCATGCTGACGAGTTGGGATATGACGAAAGGGGGCCGCTTGAAGCGTATTCGCGGGACCCTAATGCAACAGGGCATGGTCCGCCAGGGTAGGTTGAGTTGGCGTGACAGGCACGCCAACAACTTCCGAACCCTAGGAATCCCGCCGCTTTGCCACGTCCAAATGTCGCATAATGTATATTATGTCGTTAGTGAGCGTACCCCATATAGGGAACGCGGCGCTGGCCGTTTGGCGTGGACGGTCCACGGCCTGCTGCTATCCTTCCGCTCCATCAATTGGACATTTGGGAGGGAGAACCATCAATGACCAATCAACGTATCCTCACGCCGGGGTCCATGTCCCGTCGCCGGGTTCTAACCGCCGCCGGTACGGCCGGTCTGTTGCTACCGTTCCGCGGCCTTGGCGGCGTCGCCTGGGCGGCCGCGACGCCGGCGACTTACAAGAAATGGGTCCTGGTCAAACCGTGCACGGACAACGTCGTCACGCCGGCCCATTTCCGCATGGTCGAAGAGCCGATGCCGCAGATCAAGGACGGCCAGACGCTGATCCAGGTCAAGCTCATCAATGTGCACGCCAGCACCCGCAACCGCATGGGGCCCAAGGGCTCGACCAAGGTCGGCGATACCGACAAGACCAACTATGCCTGCGCCCAGGTACTCCAGTCACGCGACCGGACTTTCAAGGAAGGCGACATCATCGCCTGTCAGGCCGGATGGCAGACCCATCAGGTCATCAGCAGCGAGGATGAGTCGATCGGCTATGGCAAGGCCAACGAACTGGTGAAAGAGCTCAACGGCACCAAGTCCCATTGGAACTACGTCTTCCGCCCGGTGATGGTGCGCCAGCACACGCCCGACGTTCTCATGGACGTCTTCGGCACGTCCGGCACCACGGCCTACTTCGGCATGCGCGAGTGCGGTCCCATCATGCCGTCGGACAAGATCGCCGTGGCCGGTACAACGGGCTCGGTCGGCGCCATGGCGGCGCAGATCGCCAAAGCCAAGGGCGCCTATGTGGTCGGCTTCGGCGGCGGCCCGGAGCGCGCCAAGTGGGTCACCGATACGCTCGGCATCGACAAGGCTTTGGATTACCGTGCTAAGAATTTGGATGAACAGTTGAAGGCCGCCTTCCCCGACGGCATCGACGTCTACTCCGACGGCGTCGGCGGGCCGCTCACGGAATCCATCGCCAAGCTGATGAAACCCAACAGCCGCTTCTTCTCCTACGGCAGCTCGGCGTCGGTTTACGACGACACGCCCGAAGGCGATGCGCGCTCAACGGGCCGCCAGTTCGGCATGACAGATGCGGTCGACAAGATCATCCGCGAACGCAACATCAAGCTCGAGGCCTGGATCGTGCACGTGCATTACCAGGATCGCCTGGAGTGCGAGGACAACCTCTCGCAGTTGATCGCCACCAAGAAGCTGAAGCCCATCAACACCGTAGTCGACGGCATCGAGAATGTGCCCAAGGGCATCATCTCGCAGTACGAGACTAACGTGTACGGCAAGCTGCAGTTGCGCTTCGCGGCGTAAGCGGGCGCGAATCCAAAACATTTCGCCCAGGTCCTGCGACTTGGGCGAAATTGCCGCCGTCTTCCACCCTTTCGGCCCATTCGGCTCCCACGTCGCAATGATCGACAACGCAGCCGATAAGGGGCCGATATGAACGATTGTGCACCCAACATGGGGAAGCCGCGCACCGGGTTGCGAGAAGTGGTGTGCCCTGCCCTCGATGATTTCATCGCCGCGCCGCTGGATATGCGCCGGGCCTACATCGCCTTAGTGATCGTCAATCACTTCCACGAGTGGTTGTTCCACTACCTTGCGGCGGCGCGTCCGGCGTTGCTGGGTGGTGCCACGCGCTGACGACCAGAAACATCCTCTCGACGGGCGCTTTCACCCAGATGTTCGGCGCCGGTAAGGTCCAGCGCGCGAGCATCGTCGCCCGGCCGAACCGCCAGCTCCTCCCCCTGCTCGAGGATGTGATGCTCGCCTACGAGAGATTGTTGGGGCGTCTGCAGGTTTAGACTTCGACGACCATGCCGTCGAAGGCCGGCGTGACGCCGACGGGCAGATGCGCGATCAGGGTGTCGTAGTCCAAGGAATTGCTCATGTGGGTGATGATCGTGCGCTGGGGTTTCAGTTCCTTGACCCACGCCAGCGCCTGTTCGACGTGCACATGGGTTGGATAGGGCATGTCGCTGAGGACGCCGACGATCCACACCTTTGCGCCGGCGATGAACGGTTTGGATATCTCCGGCAGGTCGATCAGATCGGTGGAATAGACCACGTCGCCGAAGTTGAAGCCCATGGTGACCGCGCCGTAGCCGTGGTCCTGCGGGAACGGCATGACCTGGATGTTGCCAATCGAGAAGGCTTCTGTCGGCGCGATGGCGTTGGGCAATAGCCACGGGCGGAAGATCGGCTTGCCCGGGGGGATGCCTTTGAACACATAGCCGAAGCGCGTCTCGAGGATCTGCAGCGTTTCGGGCGTGGCGTAAATCGGCAAGGGCGCTTGCGTGATGCGGCTGATTTCGCGAATGTCATCGATGCCGTGGATGTGGTCGGCGTGACCATGCGTGAACAACACGGCCTCTAGGCCCTTGAGCTCGGTGGCCAGCATCTGCTCGCGCAGATCGGGCGAGGTGTCGACCAGGATGCGGGTGTGGCCCTCCTCCACCAGGATCGAGGAACGCCGGCGCCGGTTCTTTGGATTCTTCGGATCGCATTTGCCCCATCCGCCCGAGACCGTGGGCGTTCCCGCTGCCGAGCCACAGCCGAGGATGGTGACCTTCATGCGCCTACGCCGCCGCTTTGGCTTTCGAGAACAGACGGAAAAAGTTCTCCGTCGTCTGGGCCGCGAGTGTCTCGCGGCTAACGTCCTTGAGGCCGGCGACCATGGCGGCCGTGTGCGTCACGAACGCCGGCTCGTTGGTCTTGCCACGGTGGGGCATGGGCGCGAGGTAGGGGCTGTCGGTCTCGACCAGAATGCGGTCCAGCGGCACGGTCTTGGCAACGTCCCTTAAGGCATCGGCCTTCTTGAAGGTCACGATGCCGGAGAAGGAAATATAGAATCCAAGTTCCAGAGCTTTTGCAGCCAGTTCCGGGCCGGAGCTAAAGCAATGGATGACTCCTGTGAACGGGCCCTTTTCCATCTCCTCGGACAGAATGGCGGCGGTCTCGGGATCGGCATCGCGGGTGTGCACGATCAGCGGCAGTTTGGCCTCGCGCGCGGCGGCGATGTGTACGCGAAAGCTCCGTTCCTGGTCGGCGCGCGGGCTGTGCTCGTAGAAGAAATCGAGGCCGGTTTCGCCAAAGGCGACGACCTTGGGATGATTGGCGAGGGTCGTCAGTTTTTCGACATCCATGGCGGGCTCGACGCCGGCCTCATGCGGATGGATGCCCACCGAGCACGAAACGTTCTCGAAGCGCTCGGCCATGGCCAGCACGCCGTCGAACTTGGTGATCTTGGTGCCGATGGTCAGCATGTGGCCCACGCCGGCGTTACGCGCCCGCGCCACCACGCCGGCGGCATCGCCGGCAAGCTCCGGGAAGTCGAGATGGCAGTGGCTATCGACCAGATAGCTCATCACGCCCCCTTCCCTGCCGCTTTCGGCGGATCGCCGTAGCGCGGGAAAACGCCTTGGGGCGCGGGCAGTGTCGCGCCGCCCTTGAGAGCATGATCGGGACCGAGGAACGCGAATGTGCGCTCGCCTTCCGGCACTGCGAGCTGGTCGAGCAACTTGGCGGTCGCGTCCGGGGTAAAGGGCTGCATCAGAATGGCCAGATGCCGCGTGCACTCGGCCAGCACGTAAAGCACCGTACTCATGCGCGCGGGATCGGTCTTTTTCAGCGCCCAGGGCGCTTGCACATCGACATAGCCATTGGCGGCGCGGACGACGACGAAGATTGCCTCCAGCGCATCGTGGAAAGCCTGGCGCTCGAAGGCCTCGCGGCATTGGTCGGCGAGGCTGCGGCAAGCACCGAGCAGTTCCTTGTCGGCATCGGTGAGTGGGCCCGGCTCGGGCAGCACGCCGCCCAAGTTCTTGGCGATGAACGACAGGAATCGCTGCGCTAGGTTTCCGAAGGCATTGGCCAACTCGCCGTTGATGCGCCCGGCGATGGCGGCTTCCGAGAAGTCGCCGTCATTGCCGTAGGGAATCTCGCGCAGCAGAAAGAACCGCAGCTGGTCGCGGCCATACTTTTCGATCAGCGCGTTGGGGTCGATGGCATTGCCCAGCGACTTGGACATTTTTTGGCCTTCGACCGTCCACCAGCCTTGCCCGAAGACGCGCCGGGGCAACGGCAGATTCGCCGCCATCAGGAAGGCTGGCCAATAGACGCAGTGGAAGCGAATGATGTCCTTGCCGACCACGTGCAGCGCCACGGGATCGGTCTTGGGCCAGAACTTCGCCATCTCTCCGGATTCATCGGGATAGCCAAGACCGGTGATATAATTGGTGAGGGCATCGATCCACACGTACATCACGTGCTTCGGATTGCCCGGCACCGGAACGCCCCACGAGAAAGCTGTGCGCGAAATGGAGAGATCGTTGAGCCCGCCTTTGACGAAGCTGTAGATTTCGTTGAAGCGGCTCTTGGGGCCGATGAAATCGGGATTGGCATCGTAGAGCGCGAGTAGCTTGTCCTGCCACTTCGACAGCGGGAAGAAGTAGCTTTCCTCTTCCACCCATTCGACTGGCGCACCGGTCGGCGCGAGCTTCTCGCCGTTCGGCCCTTTGGTGAGTTCACCTTCGTCATAGAAGGCTTCATCGCGCACCGCATACCAGCCGGCGTACTTGTCCAGATAGATCTGGCCGTTCTCTTCCAGGCGTTTCCACAAAGCCTGGCAGGCCGCGATGTGGCGCGGCTCGGTCGTGCGGATGAAATCGTCGTTGGAGATGCCAAGGTTCTTGGCCACATCGCGAAAGGTCTGCGAATTGAGGTCGCAGATTTCCTGCGGCGTGACGCCCTTCTCGGCCGCCGCCTTGGCGACTTTCTGCCCATGCTCGTCGGTGCCGGTCAGGAACTTTACGTCATAGCCATCGAGGCGCTTGAAGCGCGCCAATACATCGCAGGCTATGGTCGTATAAGCGTGCCCAATGTGCGGCTTATCGTTCACATAGTAGATGGGTGTCGTGACGTAGAACGCCTTGGGCAAGGCACGTACTCCGGGCGGAAAAATGAAGGCCTGATATAGACTTTAAACGCCCGAGGGGAAAGTCCGTCGCCCACCGTTTTGGCTGGTTTTTAGGCCGCTTTGCCCGGCAGGGCGGCGTTTTCGACCGCCATCAGCATCAGCATGAGGCTGCGCTTTTTGTCGAGATTGACGGCATCGGTGCGCCGCGCGATGTGCCCGATCCTGTCCCACACCTCGGCCCAGGCGGCGGGGCTGGCGGCGGCCATCAGTTTGCGTGCGAGGTCGCGCTCACCGGGCACGATCTCGGCCAGGCTGTCGAGCCCGCCGCGCGCGCCTTCGGTCACGATCCGCGCGAGCCACCAGGTGAGCAGGCCGGTCAGCGTCCGGAAGGCATCGCCGCGCAGCACTTTATCGCTCAGGGCATGCAGCCGGCTGATGTTGAGCCGCGGCGCATCGGCCAGCAGCGTCATCAGTTCGCGGAACAAGGTCACCCCACCCTCGTCGGCCAGCTCGATGGCGCGCCCGACGGAGCCGTCCGCCAGAACCGTGAGCGCGCTGACATCGCCGCTTTTGATATCCGGCCGGTAGCGGCCCAGCAGCAAGGTCACTTGCGCCGATTTGAGCGGCCGCAGATCGAGCCGGCGGCAGCGCGAGCGGATGGTCGGCAGGAGGCGATCGGGATTGTGCGCCACCAGGAACAGGAGCGCGCGGCGCGGCGGCTCCTCCAGCACTTTAAGCACGGCGTTGGCGGCGTTGGGGTTCATCTCGTCGGCGGCATCGATGATCACCGCGCGCCAACCACCCTCCGCCGGGGTCATGGACATGAAGCCGCCGATCTCGCGCACTTCGTCGACGCCGATGACGGTCTTGCGCTTGGTCTGCTTGTTGTCGCTCCAGCCGCGCTCGACGACGCGCAAATCGCCATGCCCGCCGGCGGCGATGCGCCGGAACAAGGGATCCTCGGCCGACATCTGGAGCGAGGTCGGCGGGGGCGGCGCGCCGAACATGTCATTCGCCCCCTCGTCCTTGCCGCCTTGCTTGAGCGCGAAACGCGCCATGCGGTGCGCCAGGGTCGCCTTGCCGATGCCGCGTGGTCCGCAGATCAGCCAGGCATGCGCCAGCCGGCCGCCGTTCCAGGCGGCAAGGTAGTCCTTCTCGGCGGCCTCGTGGCCGATGAGATAGGGATTGTCGCGAGGTTCGGGGACCTCGTTGGGTTCGGGTTCTTTCGCCATTACCCTTTGGCCGGCAGGACCTTTAGCACTTCGGCGACGATATCATGATGGATCGCCTCGATGTCCCGGTTCGCATCGATGATCTTGCAGCGCTTGGGCTCGGCGGCGGCGATGGCGCGGAACCCTTCCATGACCTTCGTATGAAACTCGTTCCCCATCTTCTCGTAACGGGTTTCCTTTCCGCCACGCGACGCGGCACGCGCCAAGCCGGCTTTCACCGGCAACTCCAGGATCAGCGTCAGCGTCGGCTTGAAATCGCCGATGGCGGTTTTGTAGAGGGCATCGAGCGCAGCGCGGTCGATGCCTTGGGCCGCGCCCTGATAGGCGACGGTCGAGTCCGCGAAGCGGTCGGAGATCACGATCTTTCCGGCCTCCAGCGCCGGCCAGATGCCGTTCACGACGTGATCGCGCCGGGCCGCGGTGTGCAGCAGCGCTTCAGTCATACCGTCCCAATGCCCGCGCGGCCCTTCGACTAAGAGCTTACGGATCGCCTCCGCGCCCGTGGCCCCGCCCGGTTCGCGCGTCAGCAGAACCTCGTAACCCTTGGCTTGCAGGACTTCGCCGAGCTTCCGCGCCTGGGTCGACTTGCCGCCGCCCTCGCCGCCTTCGAATGTAATGAAAATGCCTTTGCGCACGACCGGTCTCCGTTGTTTTCAAAGCTCTTGTGGACCGCCGGCCGCGGCTTTGGCAACGCGAAAGAGTGAGTGGCTAGTTCGCCGGTTTGGCGCTGCCGGTATCTGGCACGGTGACCGTGCGGTCGCCGCCCGGCGGCGGCGGCGGGCCCAGGAAGATGTACTGCGCAGCGGCCTTCAGGCGCCCGATGAAGCCAAGCCGGCCGACCTCATTCCGCGCGTGCAGCGGCAGCTCGATGGGCGGCAGGTCCTTGGCGTTGATGATGACCTTGGCGACCTGGGCATCCTTGGCGATGGGCGCCGGCAGGGGCCCTTCGTAGACCACCTTCACGTCCAGGTTCTGCGCGGAGGCGCGTGGCACGGTGATGATCACGTCCTGCGGGATGACTAGTGCAACGTCGGGCGCATCGCCCAGCCAGACCTCGGCGTCGGTCACCACGTCGCCGGCCTTGAAGAGTTCGCGGTTGGTGAATTCGCGGAAGCCCCAGTCGATCAGCTTCGAGGTCTCGCTGTCACGGTCCGGGATGCTGTTCATGCCATTGGCGACCATGATGAGGCGCCGGCCGTTGCGGATCGCCGAGGCGGTCAGGCCGTAACCGGCAGCTTCCGTGTGCCCGGTCTTGAGACCGTCGGCGCCGCTGCCAACCCGGTAGAGCAACGGATTGCGGTTGCCTTGGGTAATCTTGTTGTAGGTGAACGAGGTCTCGCTGTAGATCGAGTAGAACTCCGGGAAATCGGTGATGATCCGCTTGGCCAGCGTCGCGAGATCGCGCGGCGTCATGTAGTGCTCGGGATCGGGCAGCCCCGTTGCATTCACAAAATGGCTGTTGGTCAGGCCGATCTCCTTGGCCTTTTCGTTCATCTGCTTGGCGAATTCCTCTTCGCTGCCGGCGATGGCCTCGGCCAGCACGATGCAGGCGTCGTTGCCCGACTGCACGATCATGCCGCGGATCAGGTCTTCGACCTTCACCGACGCGTTTGGATCGAGGAACATGGTCGAGCCGCCTGTGGCGGCGCCGCCTTTAAGCCAGGCGTTACGGCTGACGGTCAGTTGATCGTCCAGCGAAAGCTTTCCCGCTTTGAGCGCTGAATAGACCATGTACCCGGTCATGAGTTTGCTCATGGACGAGGGCGGCATGCGCATGTCGGGGTCTTTGGCGTCCAGAACAGTGCCGGTCTGATAGTCGATAAGGATGTATTCGCGCGCGCGAATATCGATGGCGGCGGCAGGCGCGGCGGCCAGGAGCACGGCGGAAAGGAATGCGAACGGGATCAGAGACTTCATCGCGTGTTTTAACCTGATGTCTATTTCGGCGCGGCGCCCGTTATGCGCGCGCATTTCGGCATTTTCGAGGCCCAGAGTATTTTTATAGGGCGGTTACTCGCGGACGACTTTGGCGTCGTTATAGCCGTAACCCTTGATCTTGTTCACGAGCGCGGTGGCCGCGCCAGCGTCGGCGACAGGTCCTAGGCGAACGCGATACAGCTTCTTCTTGTTCACGGTGGTCGGCACAATGTGGACGGCGCCGAACTCGGCAAGTTGCTGCTCAAGCTTACGAGCGTTGGCTTCCTCGGAGAAGGCCCCGGCCTGCACAAAAATCCCACCTGACGCCGGTGTAACGGGCTTTGCGGGAGTCGCTGCCGGCGGTGGGACGGAAACCGGGCGGATCGTGCCGGCGGGAACCGTCACGCTGCCGGGCAGTGGCGCGAGGTCCGATGCCGAGACGACGCCGCGCGGCACAGCGGCGATCTGCGGCATCTGCGGCGGGCGCTTGGCCATGGCGATATTCTTGAGCGTCAGGCTTTCCTCAGGATCGATCTCGACGCGCACGCGCGCCGTGCCCTTGTCGTAGAAGCCCAGCAGCTGCGCCGCCTTCTTCGAGACATCGATGATGCGTTTGCTGTGAAAGGGGCCGCGGTCGTTGACGGTGACCTTCAGGGTCGTGCCGTTATCGAGGTTGGTGACCTTCACCACCGATGGCATCGGCAGCGTCGGATGCGCCGCCGTCAGAGCATTCATGTCATAGCGGTCGCCGTTGGCCGTGCGCTTGCCGTGAAAGTCGGTGCCGTACCAGGAGGCGATGCCTTCCTGGACGTAGGCATAGTCTTCGGCTGGATAGTACCATATGCCCTCGACCTGATAGGGCGTGCCAACCTTGTAGATGCTCTCGGGCGCGGCCTGGGACGTGAGGATGGGTGGGGCGACGACAGCCGGGTTTTGGGTGGCGCAAGCCGCCAACGCAAGTGGTGCGCCCAGCATGGCCAGGCGGCCTATACGGCGGAACGCAACCATTTGCAGGTATCTACCCCTGATTCAACACCACATTTTGTAGTCTAATGAAGGTGCTGCCGTCTGGCAAGATTCCGGGCTGTAACAGTCGTTAACTAGCCCCTGCCCGCGCTTTGCTTTGCACAGCGGTGAGTACGCTCCGATCGGCATATCCATCCGGCGTCAGGCCGTTGGCGAGTTGAAAGGCACGAATGCCCTGACGCGTTCCCGATCCCATGACGCCGTCGGCCGTCGTTAGGAAGCCGAGAGTCACGAGCCCCTCCTGCAAGGCCACGACCTCCTCGCGCCGCAAAGGATCGGCTTCACGCGGCGGCGCTGTGAGCCCGCCCGCGCCGCTCAGCCTGTCGGCGAGGTGGCCGATAGCGATGGCGTAAAACGCCGAGCGGTTATAGCGCAGCGTGATGCGGTAATTGTCGTAGAGCAGAAACGCCGGGCCTTTGGCCCCTGCGGGCATCACCAGCGCGGCCTGCAGGTCCTGGCTCGGCAGCGCTCCACCGTCGGCGCGCCGTACGCCGAGCGCCGCCCATTGCGCGAGGCTTTTGACGTTCTCCTTCGCATCGACGTCGAGACTGACATTGCGCAGATCGAAGCCGGCGGGGACGCGGACCTCCCTGCCCCAGGTGCGCTTGGGATCCCAGCCCAACTTGTTCAAGTAGTTGGCGGTCGAGGCCAAGGCGTCAGGTACGTTTTGCCAGATGTCGGCATGGCCGTCGCGGTCACCATCGACGGCGTAGCGCAGGAAGGTCGACGGCATGAACTGGGTCTGCCCCATGGCGCCGGCGTAAGAGCCCTTCATTTCATCGACGGTGATATGACCCTTATCCAGAATGCTAAGGGCCAGGATCATTTCTTCACGGAAGAAAGCGCCGCGGCGTCCCTCGTAGGCGAGCGTCACCAGCGCGTTGATCACCGGATAGCTGCCGGTGTTGCGGCCGTAATTGCTTTCCAGGCCCCAGAACGCCACGAGGAAGCGGCCCGGAATGCCGTATTGCCGCTCCAGCGCGACCAGCAGCTTGGCGTGCTTTGCCATCATGGCGCGACCGTCGGTCACGCGTTTCGCGCTGACGGCGGAACTGATGTAGCGCGTGAAGGTGTTGCTGAACTCGGGCTGGCGGCTATCGGCCTCGATAATGCGCTCGATGGGCGCGATGCCGGTCAGGGCCAGATTGATCGTGCCGGGTGTGATCCCGCGCTTGGCCGCGTCGGCACGCGCGCCTTCAAGCCAAGCGGCAAAGTCGAGGTCGGGTGCTGGCGACAGCGCCGGAGCAGGCGTTGCCGCCGCCGCGACCGTGGTTGGCGCCGGTGAAGCGGGCGCGGCTGGGGCCGTTTGCTGGCAGGATGCGACAAGCGGCAGCGCCAAACCCAGGGCCAAGGCCGCCCGCCCGATACGATTCCACCAAGATGAGTTCATGTCCTTGTCTATCCGGTGGCGGCATCCTTTTGTAAAGAGTTGTGCGCACCGCGCGCCAAAAGTCAGCATTTCCAGAGCTCCGCGGCGCACGCGCAACAGTGGCAATGGGCATTCCTTTCCGTTAAACTCCCGGCGGAAGCGCACCGGAAGATGACGGGCTAATCCGAGGGAAACCTTCGCGATTTTGCAGATGCCCGCGCGGCGCGGCGAGATGATTTTCGAGGGGAACATCAGAAGGCGGCCGCAACGGCATGCCGACTGAAAGTGTGGGGATATAAGTGATGGCGGATCAGGCTCCACCGGCTGGCAGCGATCAGGTTTTTAGCGGCTATGCGTCGAAGGCCGCGGAGGATCTCAGCAAGGCTCAGACCGACGGCAACTTGTTCACCGAATGGTTTTTCAACATGTTCGCCGGGGCGATCGATATCCAGGCGAACTCGCCGACCCTTTTTCTGGTTTACCTCGCGATCCTCGTCGCGCTGGTGATCTTGCGGCTGTATGTCGGCAACCCGGTCATCAAGACCTTCGGCTGCATCGGTATTTACATCTACACCACCATCCAAGCCTACAGCCTGTACAAGGGCTCGAGCTTCGTCCTCGACACCACACCGGAAGGCTGGCTGGTGACCGCCAAGTCGATTTGGTTCGCGGCCATATTTACCGGCATCTGGGTCTGGGGCATTTCACGCCTGATGCAGTCCCTCCTCGTCGCGCTCGTGACCATGGGGCTTGGCCGCTTGCTCGCGCCGATCAACCCGCTGCGCCTTCTGAACAAATTCAGAAAGAGCGACGCCGAGCTCGAGAACATGGAGGAAGGCTCCGCCAAGAATCCCAAGCGCCAGCTGACCGCCATCATGTTCACCGACATCGTGGGGTACTCCAAAGCCATGGGCGCCAACGAAGCGGCCATGGTCAAAAAGCTGAACATCCACAACGAAATCATGCGCAACCAGATCGTGCGCAACCGCGGCACGGTCATCAAGACCATCGGCGACGCGTTCATGGTGCGCTTCCGTTCGGCCGAAAACGGCGTGCAGTGCGCCATCGACTGTCAGAAGGCCATCGGCGACTACAATAAGGGCAAGCCCGACGGCGATCAGTTCCACATCCGCATCGGCCTGCACATGGGCGAAGTCATCCACACCGGCACCGACGTGTTCGGTGAAGGCGTGAACATCGCCGCGCGTATCGAACCGAAGGCCGACCCGGACGGCATCTGTGTCTCGGACGCCATCGCCAATGCCGTGCGCAACAAGGTGCCCGCGCACTTCATGTCCATCGGCCGCCAACCCATGAAGAATATCGCGAACCCGCCCGAGCTGTTCAAAGTCTTCGCGCTCGAGGAATCGGCTTCACAGAAGGTGGCCAAGCCGGGCGCTGCTGCTCCGGCGGCGGGGGGTAAAGCCGGCGCTGCTGCCGCACCCGCAGGCGCGCCCGGCGGCACGTTCAAGATTTGATCTCCTCACCCCTCCTCCGCGCGGCCGCATTCATCGCGGCTTTCGTTTGCGGCTCCGCCCTCGCCGCCGACAAGCTCACGGTGGGGACCGATTGGCGCGCCCAGGCCGAGCACGGCGGCTACTATCAGGCGCTGGCGACGGGCCTTTACGCCAAGGCCGGGCTCGATGTGACCATTCGCCAAGGCGGGCCGCAGGTGAATCACTCGCAGCTGCTCGCCGCCGGCAAGCTCGACGTCAGCATCGCGCCCAATTCCTTCATCCCGCTCAACTTCGTCGAGCAGAAGGTGCCGGTTGTTGCCGTCGCCAGCATCTTCCAGAAGGATCCGGCGGTGCTCATCGCTCACGCCGGCCAGGGCAACGACAGCCTTGCGGCCCTGAAGGGCAAGAAGATCATGATATCGCCCGACACCCGCATTGGGTTCTGGCGCTTCTTGAAATCGAAGTTCGGCTTTACCGACGACCAAATCGCACCCTACACCTTCAATCTCGCGCCATTTTTCGCCGACAAGACCGCGGTCCAGCAGGGTTATGCCACCAGTGAGCCCTTCCAGATCGAACGCAGCGGCATCAAGCCGGTGGTGATGTTGCTCTCCGATGCCGGCTACGCCAGCTACGGATCGCTGATCGTCGTGCCGCGCAAAATGGTCGCAGACAATCCAGCGCTGGTGCAGCGCTTCGTTGAAGCCACCATTGCCGGCTGGGACAGCTACTTGAACGGCGACCCCGCGCCCGCCAACGCGCTCATCAAGAAAGACAATCCGGACATGAGCGATGAACTGCTCACCTATGGGCGCGCCAAGATGAAAGACTATGGCATCGTCATTTCGGGCGATGCGGTCAGCGGCGGCATCGGCAACATGAACGATGCGCGCTGGAAGGCCTTCTTCGACCTCATGGCCGCCGACGGTCTTTACCCCAAGGACATGGACTACAAGCAGGCCTATACCCTGCAGTTCGTCGGTAAGGGTAAAGGGCGTTGAGCCTCGCGCTGCGCGCGGTCAGCAAGACCTTTGCCGGCGGCACGCAGGCGCTCGCGCCGGTCGACCTCGATGTGGCGGACGGAAGTTTCATCAGCATTGTAGGCCCTTCCGGCTGCGGCAAGTCGACGTTGCTGCGCCTGATCGCCGGCCTCACATCGCCGACCGGGGGCACGATCGAGCGTACGGCCGCTGGTCCGGGCAGCACCAGTTTCGTCTTTCAAGATGCAACGCTCATGCCCTGGGCGACGGCGGCGGA
>CAISTS010000042.1 GCA_903888485.1 uncultured bacterium
AGGGCTGTTGCCACCGCCAAGGTACTGTTGTGCCCCGGCTTCCATACGCAGCGTCAAACCGGGAGCCAATGGTCCACGGAATGCCGCGCCAAATTCCACGGCGCTATCCTTGTCCTTATGCTGCGGCACGACCAGACCGGCGTCGCCGGCGTTGTTCTCGGTGTAGGCCTTCACCGTGGCACCACGTGTGCTGATCGACAAGTAAGGGCCAACAGTCGCCGTCTCGCTGATGTGGTAAGGCAACGTGATTTTCGCACCAAGTGACCAGCCATTGCCGCGGGGCGATGCCAAGGCCGTGCGTGAAATGCTCGCGAGGCTGCGCGTGGTTTCGATGTCACTCACGCCGTAACCGGCGACGGCCAGCAGTTCGGCCCAGCCGGCCTTGGAGGAGATGTAGGCAAAACCCGCCGTCGTTGTGACGTCGGTTTTGCCGCGCGAAGAGTCAAACTTGTCGGCGCTGTCGGTGAATCCGACGGCGATGCCGGCGAACACATTCTCCATCAGGCCATAGTTGACCCCGGCGACGGCATAGGGCCGCGACACCTTTGATCCGAGCTGGTCGATGGAAGCGTCGCGCTTGCCGAAAGAAATCCCGCCTTTGATGAAGCCATTGAAATAGCCGGGGCCCGGTCCGTTTTCAGCGGCATGCGTGAACAGCGTATCCTGGAGGCTGGCGAAGCTGTCGAGAATGCCGATGGTCTGAGCGTAAAGCGTGCGTCCCGCAAGTTCATCGAAGATGACGGCCTGCGTCGCAGCCGACGTTTGCGCGACGTTCACCAGGACCTGGTTCATGTCGTCGCCTTGGCCAGCCGACTGATTCAGCACGGAGGCCACACGTCCCTGCACGCGATTGGTGGTTGAGACGGAGAAGAGATACGGAACGAACACCCCGCCAATGACTCCATTGGGGTTCGCTGCGGTCTGGAACTGCGCGAATATGCCGCCGTTGCGCATCAACGGGCTGTCGGTCGCGGGGCTTAGCACAAGACTTTTGTACGGACCGCCGGGGCTAGCCGGGTTGGGGAAGACGTAATTGACGGAGGCGCCCGGGATACCCGGCCGCGTGCGGCGGATCTCGCCTCCCGTCACGTTGGTGATGTTGTGGGTGAACCAGTACGTGACGCCGGTCTCGGGCTTGTCGAGTACCGCGAATACCGTGCCGGTGAACGGCGAGGCGGTCGGCGGGACCACGTTGTCGCCGTTCATGGTGGCAATGAACAGCTGCCCTTGAGCGTGGGCGCCTGTCACAGGCAGCAAGGCCGTCAACGCGCAGCCGAGGAAAAGTCCAATCTTTTTCATGCGATACCCCAACAAACAACTGATAGTCCCCAGGGGATCAGATACATGAGATAGGTTGCTTACAAGTAAAAATTGTGTGCCTCCCGCGGACCAATAGCCTTTGCGGCCCGCGCCGGGCTTGGTCTACTGCGCTGGAAATCGACGCTCTTTCTCCTTCTCGGATCTCCCATCCCATGCATCACATCGAAGAATTGCTGACCATTATGGCGCGCCTGCGAGATCCCCAGGGCGGCTGTCCGTGGGACGTCGAGCAGACCTTCGCCACCATCGCGCCTTACACCATCGAGGAGGCCTATGAGGTCGCCGACGCCATCGCCCGCAAGGATATGGCGGCGCTGAAAGACGAACTCGGTGATCTCTTGCTGCAGGTGGTCTTCCATGCCCGCATGGCCGAAGAAGCCGGACTCTTTGCCTTCGGTGACGTGGTGAAAGGCATCAGCGAGAAGATGGTGCGCCGCCATCCGCATGTCTTCGCCGACGCTGTCGTGAAGGACGCCGCGGCGCAGACCGTGTCTTGGGAGAACATCAAAGCCGCCGAACGCCGGGAAAAAGGCGCGCTTGAGGGCGCGCCGCCCAGCGCGCTCGACAATATCCCCAGCGGTTTGCCGGCCATGAAACAGGCCGAGAAACTACAAAAGCGCGCCGCCCGGGTCGGGTTCGACTGGACGGAGGCTAAGGATGTGCTGGGCAAGATCCGCGAGGAGCTGGACGAGGTTGCGACCGAATTCGAGGCGCCTGTAACCGAGACCCCGCGTCTCACCGACGAACTGGGCGATCTGCTGTTTGCTTGCGTTAACCTTGCACGCAAGGCCAATATCGACCCGGGCATGGCTTTGCGCGGGACGAACCTGAAGTTCGACCGGCGTTTCCGGAGGGTCGAAGCCCTGCTCGCGGCCCAAGGAAGAGGCCCGGCCGAGGCGAGCCTCGAGGACATGGAAAAGCTTTGGGTCCAGGCCAAGAACGAAGAGCGCCGTGCTTAATGTTATCTCTCAATGGTGAGAATCAAGTATCTGGAATGATGTCATTCTTTGGAAGACTTGATCGCTTCATACGCAACGGGCTGATCAGCCTTCTGTGCCTCGCATTCTTGTCGAGCTGTTACGTCCCCGATCAGTACGAGGCCGAAATCCGCCTTTCCAAGGACGGCAGCTATGGCATCACCTTCATCGGCATCCTCATTTACGCCCCCCTCTTCGGCCAGATCGCGCGCGGCGAGATCGAAGAAGAACATGCCAAAGAGAACGACCGGATGCTCCTCGAGCAGCTCAAACGCGACAGCTATTTCAAGGAAGTCGTGCCCCTCGGACGTGGGCGTTACCGGGTGCGCTATGAGAACACCGGTAAATTCGGGCCCCGCAACCCCATGGTGACCTTCGTCTCGCGCCGCGAGCCGATCTTCCGCGTGCTGATCACCGAGGACGGGAATGTCGAGGTCAACGGCTCCGGCCGCGCCGCGACCTATGCCAAGAATTTCGAGGCGGTGGGCATCAAGTCGCAGGGCCTTATGCGCATCACCACCGATGCCGAGGTGCTGGAGCAGAACGCCGGCTTTAGCCGCGCTTCCACCACGCCGGGCTATACGCAATACGACTGGCGGCGGCGGAACCTGACTGACCCGCCGCCCCGCTTCGTCGCCAAGCTGGCGGTCGATCCGCGCACCGGGATTCCCGCGTACAGAGGTTCCGGAGACCTCAACTAGCCATTATTGCGCTGGCGCTTCCGCCGGTGCGCCGCGACGGCCGCGGCCGCGGCCTCCATCGCCGTTCCCACCGCCACCACCGAAATTCTGGTCCCCGCCGTCCTGACGACGCTGACGAAAGTTGTCGGTGTTGGCCGGCTGTTGCGGGGGCGCGGCCTCGGGCGCGATGGCTGGCGCGCGGAAGGCGTTGGCTGACTCGCGGCGACCGCCGCGCTGACCATTGAAGCGATCAGCATAGGACGGCGGGCTTTGGGGCGGCTGGGCTTGCTGCGGCGGCGGAATATTTGTCAGCGGCGGCGCGCCGATGCTGCGGTCCTGGAACTGTTGGCGGCGCTGTTCTTGTTGAGGGGCGCTGCCCGGTTCGCGTCCATCGCGGCGCATGCCGCGCATGGCGTTGGCGCGATCACGGCCCTCGCCGCGATTGCCGACGCGCGGCTGGCTCGGTTCGGGCACGGCGACGGGCGGCGGCAGTTGCGGAAGCTGTGCGGTGGCCGGGAGCGGCGGCGAGGTATTAGGCAAAGCCGGCGTTGTGTCGCGGCCGCGGCGCTGGCCGCCCTGCTGTGCGTTGTCCCAGCGGCGCTGCCCACCATTCACATTGGGCTGGACGCCTTCAGGACGCGGACGCCGGAAATCGCGGTTGGCCGCGTTATCCGGGCGCCAGTTGTTTTGATTGCCGGCGTTGTTGTCACGGCGGCGATTTTCCCAACGGTCGGGAACGCCGTCGCGGTCACGGTCGCGGCGGAATCCATCGCCAGGCCGCGGGTCGTGGTGCCAGACGGTGCGATCAAGCCGACCACGCCAGCGGTTATGGTGGTTATAGCGCGGCAGGTCGATGATGGTGATGCGGCGTTGGCGCCAATCCCAGCGCGACCACCCCCAGAACGGACTGATGGACACGAAGCTGTAGTAGATGCCGGGCGCGTATGAATAGCCGTACGGCGGGGGCAAGTAGTAGGGCGGGAAATCCGGATACGGCCACGCACCATAGGCGACGCGCGGGTCATAGATCGGCACGTAGACGAGCTCGGGTGATGCCGGCTCGATGATGATCTGCTCCTCGGCGACTGTGACGTTCTGGCGGCCGTCGGAGTTGAGGCGGCCCGCATCGCGCGCTTCCTGGCGCAGGCGCTGGACAGAATCCATCACCGCGACTTCCTGGGCGACGAAGGCGTCGCCGAGCTTGGCCATCCAGTCGAGATCGCTGTCGAGCATCTTCAAAATTTCGGGGAACCCCACCAGCGCCTTGACGCTGGGGTCCCAGGGCTTGTCGTCGATGGCGTCAGCCAGGGCCTCGCCTTTGAGGTTTTGATTCTCGGGGCGCGCGCTCCAGCGCGCCGCTTCGATAATGTCGAGCGGATAGGTCGCGGCCATCAGGATCTGCGAGAGCAACTGATCGGGATAGAGCGCAATGGGCGCCAGCAAGGAATCGAGTTTCTGCGGACTGACGATATTCGCGGGCGCATCGACCGGCTCAAGTTCGGCTTGGGTTTCCTCAGGCGTCACTTCGAGCGCGACGGTTTGCAGCTCGATGCCGGTGATGTCGCGCGCGCCGGCTGCGCCTGAGATGCCCAGCGCCAGAACTGCCGCAATTGCTGTGAACTTCATGACCCGCTCCCTACCCATGAAGGGAATATGGCGGCTTACTGAGGCGAAAGCATGGCGAAAAAGGTCTTACGACCTATCGGCGTTGGCGATGCTGTCCCAGACTTTTTTGTTGGGTGCCGACAGGCTGGGGGGCTGATTTCGCGCTGCGGGAGAATAGGCCGCGCCGTTCACGAGGCGGGTATAACCGCCTGCTTCTTCATGGATAAGCATCCCGGCGGCGTGGTCCCAGGGCTTCAGGTAGCTAAACGACAACACATGCATGCGGCCGTCCACCAGGGACCAATAGTCATGTGCGGCGCTGCCGAGACGCACGATCCGGGCGAAACGGCCTTTGAGGTGATTGAAAGTCTTGGCGTAGAGGCCGGCGGTGAGCGTGTTCAAGGCCTCGCCGGGCGGCGGAGGCACGTGCACCCGTTTGGCGGTGTCCGTCTGCTCGTGCAGCCAAGCCCCTGCACCTTTCTCCGCCCAGAGCGTGCGGTGGGCGACGGGGTCGTGGATCCAGCCCATCAGGGTTTCGCCGCGGTGAACCAAGGCGATGATCACGCCGAACGTGGGCCGGCCGTCGACAAAGTTAGCCGTGCCGTCGACGGGATCGATGATCCAGACCGGGCTTTCGCCGTTCAGGTGGTCAAGCACGACAGCATCGGCGGCGGCGGCTTCCTCGCCGATGACTTCCGAGCCCGGCAGCAACGCAGAGAGAATCTTCGACAGCGCCTGTTCGCTCTCCACATCCGCAACGGTGACGAGGTCGCCTGGATGTGTCTTGGAGCGCACGTCACCTTTCGCCAGTTTCTGATAGCGCGGCAATATGTACGTCTCGGCGACGTCACGTACCGCCGACACCACAGCCGCGCCGAGTTTGCCGCTATCGGGGATGGTCATTCCGCCGCGCGCCGCAAGACAAGCCCGCGCTTTTCGAGACGCGCCGTATCGGCAGCGTCGAGCAGCACCGAGAAATGCGCCTCGGTCTCGCCGTCTTTGCGGCTCAGGACTTCGCCGCGCCGGTAGAGCCAGGCGATGGTCTCGCCGTCTTCGAGCGGCACAGTGACGTCGAGCGCCTTGCGCTGGCGCGCGAGTTCTTCGTCGACGAGGTCGAGAAATTCCTCCATGCCTTCGCCGGTGACCGCCGATAGCGCCACTTGATCCTCGGTCCTGCTGGCGGAGGTCACGAGACCAGTGGCTTCCTCGTCGCCCAGCAGATCGATCTTGTTGAGCGCTTCGATCACCGGCCGTTGGCCATCGGCCTCGATACCGAGCTGTCTGAGCACGTCTTCCACGTCGTGTTTCTGGGCCTCGCTCTCGGGATGGACGATATCGCGCACATGCACAATGACATCGGCTTCCAACACCTCTTCGAGGGTCGCGCGGAAAGCCGCCACCAGCTCGTGCGGCAAATCCGAAACAAAGCCGACCGTATCCGACAGGATCACGGTGCGGCCCGAGGGCAGTTTCAGCTGCCGCATGGTGGGATCAAGCGTCGCGAACAGCTGATCCATGGCCACCACGTTGGATTTGGTGAGCATATTGAACAGGGTCGACTTGCCTGCGTTGGTGTAGCCCACCAGGGCGACAATCGGATACGGGATGCGGCGGCGCGCTTCGCGGTGCAGGCCGCGTGTGCGCGTGACCGTCTCCAGCTCCTTCTTGAGCCGGGTGATGCGCTCGCCGATCAAACGGCGGTCGATTTCGATCTGGGTTTCGCCGGGACCGCCGAGGAAGCCGAAGCCGCCGCGCTGGCGTTCGAGGTGGGTCCAACTGCGGACAAGCCGACTTTTCTGGTAGGTCAGGTGCGCGAGTTCCACCTGGAGCTGTCCTTCACGCGTGCGGGCGCGTTCGCCGAAGATTTCGAGGATCAGCCCGGTGCGATCGATGACCTTGGCGTTCCAGGCCTTCTCCAGGTTGCGCTGCTGGCCGGGCGACAGGTGGCCGTCGACCACCGCCAGTTCGACCTTGTTTTCCTTTATAAACTCCGCCAGGCGTTCGACCGTGCCCTCGCCCAGGTAGGTGGCCGGGTTCGGCTTGGCGATGTTGACGCTTTCGGCGTGGATGACACCCAAATCGATAGCGGCGGCGAGGCCGCGCGCTTCGTCGAGGCGCGAGCGTTCGCCGTAACCTTCATCCTCCGCGGCCCGGCGCTTGGAGCGCGGGTGGACGATGATGGTGGTGGTCGGGGCCTTAGTTCTGTTGTGCAATTCGATTTATCTGGAGCGGAAGATCTACTGCGCGGCTTCTTCCTTGGCTCCGCCTTCATCCTTGGGTTCAAACAATTGAACCGGCGCGGAGGGCATCACGGTCGAGATCGCGTGCTTGTAGACCAGTTGCGTGTGTCCATCGCGCCGGAGCAGCATCGAGAAATTGTCGAACCAGGTGACAATCCCCTGCAGCTTAACGCCGTTGACCAGGAAAACGGTCACCGGGGTCTTATGTTTGCGGATGGCGTTGAGAAAAACGTCCTGAACGTTTTGCGCTTTTTCGGACATCGGCTTGGCACCTTGTTCTTTGTTATCTTCTATTATTGTTCTTGTTGCGGGCTTCGTCCGTTTGCCCCTGTCACGCAACACCGCAGCCTAGAATTTTTCCAGGAAACGGGTCAACCGCGGATCGGTCTACTTAAGGTCACATCCGGCTGCGCACCAGGGCGGCCAAAGCCTTGCAATCGGCCACGACGGCATCAGGAACGCCGCCGTTTTCCGCCGTTACAGACGGTGGAACGCCAACAAAAACAGTGCTGCAGCCGGCCCCCTGCCCGCAGACCACGTCGATGGGGGCATCGCCGACAAACCAGACGTCGCGCCCCGCAACAACTCCGCTAGGGTGCAGGGCGAGATGGATCGGATCGGGCGCGGGCTTGTCGCGCGCCGCATCCTGGGCGCCGATCAGGCGTCCGAAGAGCCCCGTCCAACCGAGGTGATCGGCTTCGGCACGCAGGTATTTGCCCGTCTTATTGCTGACCACGCCGAGATAGACCCCCTTACCGGCGATTTCGCGGAGTATGTCCTCGGCGCAAGGCGCGGGCGTGAGCATCTCGAGGTGCACCTTCTCGAAGGCCTTGTAATAGACCTCGCGCGCCTCTTCCCAACGCTCGCCGTAGATCTTGGGGAACGTGTCGCGCAGCGAACCGGCGACCCGCACACGCACTTCCTCGTCGGTCCAGGGCTTATGGCCCATGGCTTCGAGGGTGATGTTGGTGGCGCGGCCGATGCATGGCCAGGTATCGACCAACGTGTTGTCCCAGTCGAACAGAATGGCCCGCGGCCGGGGCAGTTGGATCTTAGACATTCCAGGCGGTCTCGGTCAGGCCGTCGAGATAGGCGCGGTAGCGCTGGCGCAGATCAAGCGCGACCGTGCCTGGCGCGCCGTTGGCCACGGGGCGGTCGTCGATGGTCACCACCGGCATGACAAACGTGGTTGTTCCGGTGAGGAAAACTTCCTTGGCGGTCTTGGTTTCATCGAGGGTGAAAGGCCGTTCCTCGACCTTGTAGCCCGCCGCGCGCGCCATCTTCAGAACTGTCCCGCGGGTGACGCCGGCGAGGATGGCGTTGGTGACCGGATGCGTGACCAGAATCTGGTCCTTGGTCACGAGCCAGGCATTGGAGGCCGAGGCCTCAGTCACTATGCCATCGCGGTGCAAGAGGGCTTCGAAGGCTTTGCCCTCGGCGGCGGCTTGTTTGGCTAGCGCGTTGGGAAGCAAGCCTACGGTCTTGATGTCGCAGCGGCCCCAGCGTTGATCGACGACAGCGATGACCTTCACGCCCTTTTCGGCGACGGATTCCGCGGGGCCCGCGCCATGCTTGGCGGTGACGACGACCGATGGTTTGACGTTGCCGGTCGGAAACGGATGGGCGCGCGGCGCAACGCCGCGATTGACCTGCATGTAGACCGTGCCCTGAGACACATGGTTACGGCGTACGATTTCCTTGACGATGAACGTCAGCGCCCCGTCGCTCATGGGTGACGCTATGCGCAGTTCGTTCAAGGAACGGTTCAGCCGCTTGAGATGGCCCGCATAATCGGCGGGCACGCCGTTCCAAACGCAGATGACCTCGTAGACGCCGTCGGCGAACTGGTAGCCGCGATCTTCGATGTGAACCTGGGCCTGTTTCTGCGGGAGATATCTCCCGTTGACGTAAGCGACGTGCGACATGGCTAGTTCAGGGTCTCCTCGACGGGGACAACATTGCCGTTGTCACGGCGGCGCGCGTCGGTGGAGACACCGAGCGATTTGAGTTTGCGGTGCAGCGCCGAGCGTTCCATGCCGACAAAATCGGCTGTGCGTGAGATGTTGCCGCCGTAGCGCACGACCTGGGCCATGAGATATTCGCGCTCGAACATCTCGCGCGCCTCGCGCAGCGGCAAGGTCATGATCTCGTCGGAACGCTGGAGTTTCAGTATTTGCGGTGTGTCGAGGTTGATATCCGTCGGCAGCATGTCGGCCCGGATCGGATCGTTCACCCCGCCCGGCGCCATGATGAGCAAGCCCTCGATCACGTTCTTGAGCTGGCGCACATTGCCCGGCCACGGATAAGTCTGCAACGCGGCGATGGCGTCCTCGCCCAAGGTGCGGCGCGGCAAGCCGGACGTAGCCGCGGCGCGGTCCATGAGATGACGCACAAGGTCGGGAATGTCCTCGCGGCGATCTTCCAGCGGCGGCACCAGCACCGGCACGACGCTCAAGCGATAGAACAGCTCCTCGCGGAAGAGACCTTTCTTGATCTCGGCACGCAAGTCGCGGTTGGTGGTGGCGATGACGCGCACGTCAATGTCCACCGGCGCATGGCCGTTGATGCGTTCGACGCGCTGGTCCTGCAGGATGCGGATGATGCTGCTTTGTGTCGCCAGCGGCATGTCGGCAACTTCATCCAGCATCAAGGTGCCGCCGTCGGCGCGCTCGAGCAGCCCGGTGGGGCCGTCGCTAGCGCCCGTGCCGAACAACAGTTCGCTCATACGGTCCGGATGCAAGGACGCGCAGTTGACCACGACAAAGGGGCCTTCGGCGCGCGGCGAACTGCGGTGGATCTGCCGCGCGACCACCTCCTTGCCGGAGCCGGCCGGGCCGGTGATGAGGACGCGACTGCCCGTGGGTCCGACGCGCTCGACGGTGCGGCGCAAAGAGCTGATGGCCGGGCACGAGCCGATCAGGCTGTCGGGTTCCCCTGCTCGGCTCTTAAGTTCGAGAACTTCGCGCTTGAGACGCGCGGCTTCCAGCGCGCGGCCGAGAATCAGCAAAAGACGATCCGCCTGGAAGGGCTTTTCAATGAAATCGTAGGCGCCTTGTTTGATGGCTTCGACCGCCGTAGCGATGGTGCCGTGGCCGGAAATCATCACGACCGGGACAGCGGGGCGCATGGCCTTGATGGCGGCCAGCAGTTGCAGGCCGTCCATCTTGCTGCCTTCGAGCCAGATGTCGAGGATGATGGCCGAGGGCGCGCGCGCCTTGACCTGCGCCAGGGCTTGGTCGCTCGAAGCCGCCTCGCGCGTGAGATACCCCTCGTCCTCCAGGATGCCCGCGACGGTTAGACGGATGTCGGGCTCGTCGTCGACGATGAGGATTTCGGGCTGAACGGGAACATGACTGGCCATTACTTACTCTCCGGCGGCGCGCAAGGGCGGCGTCTCGCCGTCACCGGCGAGTGCCTTGGGGAAGCGCAGAGTCACCTGCGCGCCTGTTTCATTTGGAAGATCTTCGAGAATTACGGCACCACCGTGGTCTTCGAGGATTTTTTTGACGATGGCGAGGCCGAGCCCGGTACCTTTGGCGCGCGTGGTCACGTAAGGCTCGGTCAGACGTTCGCGTTCGGATTGGGGTAGCCCAACGCCATTGTCGATGACGCGGATGGCGGTCTCACCGCCGACGACCGTCTCGATGCGCACGACAATGCGGCCCGGTCCCTTTTTGCCAATGTCGGGGGGACCGAAGCGCGCGTCGACGGCTTCGACAGCGTTCTTGAGAACGTTGGTGAGCGCTTGGCCCACCTGGCGCGTATCGCAGCGCAGGCGCATCGGCGCCGGCAGCTCGCTCACGAATTCGATATGCGGATACGCATGGCGCTGCAGCATCACCGCATCGCACGCGACGGAGGCAAGGTCCGCGGGCTTCAGCACCGCCGTCGGCAGACGTGCGAAGGCCGAGAATTCATCGACCATGTGGCCGATATCGCCGACGTGGCGGATGATCGTGTCGGTGCACTGGGCGAAGAGGCCGGATTCGTCATCGAGCTTGCCTGAATACTTGCGCTTGAGGCGCTCGGCCGAAAGCTGGATCGGCGTCAGCGGGTTTTTGATCTCGTGGGCAATGCGGCGCGCCACGTCCGCCCAGGCGGCTTTGCGCTGCGCCGACTGGAGCGCTGTGATGTCGTCGAAGGTGACGACGTACCCGGCAACCACGTCTTCCGCTTGTTCGACCGACAGACGCACAAGGAAGGTTTTTTGTGAACTGCCTTCGGCGATCTGGACTTCCTGCTGGATCACACGCTGCGGCGCGCCGCGCGCTTGATCGAGCAGCCGCGCAAACTCGGGCACGGATTCCGCAAGCGGCTTGCCGATGGCTTTGGCAAGATCGAGGCCGAGCAACACCGACGCCGAGCGGTTCGGCAGCGTGATGTTGCCTTTGGGATCGAGGCCGATCACGCCGGCGGACACACCTGCCAGCACCGTTTCGGTGAACCGGCGGCGTTCGTCGAGCTGGGCATTCGTGTCGCGCAGCGCGGTCTGCTGCTCGCCGAGGCGCTTGGTCATGCGGTTGAAGGCGCGGCTGAGATACGACAGCTCGTCATCGACGGCATCGGATTCCTGCACACGCACGGTCAGATCGCCGGCTCGCACGCGTTCGGCGGCGCTGATGAGCTCGATGACCGGGCGCGCAAGGCGTGTCGCGAGCGCCAGGCCAAACCACACCGACACCAGGAGCAGCAGCAATGCAACGACGGCGAAGAGCACTGTGAAACTGATTTCCAGCTCGGAGCGCTCGCCCTCGAGGCGCATGTACTCCGACACCGCCTCTTCCGTGCGCGCCAGACGCGCGAGCACGTTGGCATCGACAAAGCGCCCGACGAGCAGGTAGGCCGCGGGGTAGGACTCGAGTTTCACCAGCGCCCGCACGCGGTCGGAGCTTTGAC
Organism: uncultured bacterium; assembly: GCA_903888485.1. Taxonomy (GTDB): domain Bacteria; phylum Pseudomonadota; class Alphaproteobacteria; order Rhodospirillales; family Rhodospirillaceae; genus SHVO01. Next base: position 11,719 of record CAISTS010000042.1, read on the forward strand.
CCGTGAGGACCGCGACCTGGCCGATGTTGGCAGTGGCGATGGCCGGAAACGGGATTTGCTCGCCGGTCTGCAACGCGAATGTGTAACCGGCTTTAGCAATGACCTGCAGGTCGGAGGTGAAGATCACGGCCTCCGTTAGCCCGCGGAAGGCGGCCTGCGTCGAAAGGAACTGATCGCGCAGCAGAGGATCGCCGCTGCTGAGCTGCGTCCACTGGCGGTTGATGTCGTTGGCGACAGCGAGGGCGTCGGCTTTGATGGCCTGCTGGTGCTCGGCCAGATAGGCGCGCGCGATGGCCGCGGACTCCGTCACCGCAGTGCGCACGCGGTCGCCGAACCAGGTCTGCACACCGAAGGTGAAGAACAGCGTCGAGAACACGGCGATGAGCAGCGTCGGCGTCATGGCGATGACGCCAAAGAGCAGAACGAGCCGCACATGCAGTCTTGAACCGACGGTACCTTCGCGGTGCGCGCGCCACAGGCGCACGAGCCGCGCCCCCACCAGCGCGGTGAGCCCGAGCACGATCAAAAGGTCGATATTGAGCAGAACCAGCGTCGCCGTAGCGTTGGGGCCGCGCTCGCCCCAGCCCGACATGGACGTGAAGGTCGCGATGCCCGAAGCCAGGGCAGCAACGATCAGCACGATTGCGAGTGTATCGACCTGAACCTTGCGGAACCGGGCGACCAGGCGCGCGCGCAAGGACAGGCGCGGCGGGAAGGCCGCTTCGGCATCGGACTTGAGATCCTCCTTGAAATCAATGACCTCAGAGTTCATTGCCATTCCTACTTGGCCCCTCGCATGACGCCGATATCCAGCTCGCGGATCTTCTTGCGCAAGGTATTGCGGTTGAGGCCGAGCACCTCGGCCGCTTTCACCTGGTTGCCGCGCGTGGCAAGCAGCGTCAGTGTGATGAGCGGACGTTCGAGCTCACGCAGCACGCGGTCATAGAGTCCGCGCGGCGGCAGCGCGCCGTTGTGGCCGTCGAAGTATTCGCGCAGATGCTTCTCGATGGTGCCGGAGAGCGTGGCGGGCTCTTCCGTCCCGTCCGTCTGTACCGGCGTGGTCCCGGCCAACTCCATCTCGATCACATCGACGCCGATCACGGGCTCGTTGTAGAGCGCGACCATGCGCTTCATCATGTTCTCAAGCTCGCGCACGTTGCCGGGCCAGCGATGAGTCTTCAACCGCTCGATGGCGGCGGGTTCGAAGGCTTTGGCCGGCAGTCCTTCGCCGATCCCTTGCGCGAGAAAATGGCTGATGAGCTCGGGGATGTCTTCGAGACGCTGCCTCAGGGGTGGGATGCGGATCGGCACGACATTGAGGCGGTAGTAAAGGTCCTCGCGAAACATGCCGAGCTTGATGAGCTGGGTCAGGTCACGGTGTGTCGCCGCGACAATGCGCACGTTGGCCTTGATCGGCGTGCGCCCGCCGACGCTGGTGTAACGCCCGTCCTGCAGCACGCGCAGCAGGCGCGTCTGTGCTTCAGGCGGCATGTCGCCGATCTCGTCGAGAAACAGCGTGCCGCCTTCGGCCTGCTCGAAGCGGCCGGTGACGCGTTGCACCGCGCCGGTGAACGAGCCCTTCTCGTGTCCGAACAGTTCGCTTTCGATCAGCTCGCGCGGGATCGCGGCCATGTTCACGGCCACGAACGGCCCACCGCGCCGGCGGCCGAAGTCGTGCAGCGCGCGCGCGACCAACTCCTTGCCGGTGCCGGACTCGCCAGTGATCATTACGGTGAGGTCGGTGTTCATCAAACGCGCGACCGCGCGGTAAATATCCTGCATGGCCGGCGAGCGGCCGACGATGGGCAGGCGCTCGGTGGCCACGTCGTTGGCCGGCGCCTGCTCGTGCGGCTTCATGGCGAGCGCGCGGTTGACGACGTTGACCAGTTCGCCGAGATCGAAGGGTTTAGGCAGGTACTCGAACGCGCCGCGCTCGGCGGCCTTGACGGCGGTCAGCAATGTGTTCTGCGCGCTCATAACGATGACGCGCAAATCGGGACGAAGCTTGCGGATACGCGGCAGGAGATCGAGGCCGTTCTCGTCGGGCATGATGACGTCGGTGATGACGAGATCGCCGTCGCCATCCGAAACCCAGCGCCAGAGTGTGGCCGCATTGCCGGTCGTGCGCACATCGTAGCCGGCGCGTCCCAAAGCTTGCGTCAGCACCGTGCGGATGCCGTGATCGTCGTCGGCGATGAGGACAGTGGCGGCGCTCATGCCTCACCTACCACGATCGGCAGCATGATCTTGAACACGGTGCGCGTTCGGGTGCTTTCGAATTCGATGATGCCGCCGTGATCGTTGATGATCTTCGAGACCAGCGCGAGGCCCAGACCACTGCCTTTGGGCTTGGTCGTCACGAACGGATCGAACAGATGCGGGCGGATGTCCTCAGGAATGCCCGGACCGTTGTCGTGCACCATGACAACGAGCGGCAACTGGACACGGCCGCTGCTGCCCGACACTGCAACGCGCACGCCCGGCTGGAACGAGGTGGAGAGAATGATCTCGCCGCCCTTGGACGGCACGGCCTCGGCAGCATTCTTGACCAGGTTCAGGAACACCTGCACGAGCTGATCGTGGTTGCCGTCGACCGGCGGCAAGCTCGGGTCATAGCGCTCGATGAACTTCACAGTCGATGCAAAGCCGTTCTCGGCGACGCGGCGGACGCGCTCCAGCACGGCGTGGATGTTCACCGGCGTGCGTTCAAGCGGACGGTCGTCGGAGAAGACTTCCATGCGGTTGACGAGCGCGACGATGCGGTCGGCTTCGTCGCAGATGAGCTGGGTCAGCTTGCGGTCCTCTTCCTGCGCGCTTTGGCCGAGCAGCTGCGCAGCGCCGCGAATGCCCGACAGAGGGTTCTTCACTTCATGGGCCAGCAGCGCGGCCATGGCGGTCATGGATCGTGCTGAATTGCGGTGTTCGAGATGCTGTTCGAACTTGATGGCGCGGGTTTGCTCCTGCAGGGAGATGACCAGCCAGCCTGGTGTATCGGCGATGGGCGCCACGTGCACCGAAACCGTGCGCACGCCGGTCTTGGGCGTATCGAGCACGATCCCGTAAGCCGACATCGGTGAGTCCGACTCACCGGCCTGGCTGACCATTTCGATCAGCGGCCCATTGGGCGGCAGGATTTCCGCGAGCGGCGTACGCGTCAGAATCGGTGCGCTCGATTGGAAGAGCTGTTCGGCCGCACCGTTGGCGTAGCGGATGTCGCGTTTTTCATCGACCACCAGCGTCGCCATGGCGAGTGCGCCCAAAACGGACTCAGCGCTCAGCGTGGACGGTGCGGGATCGGGACGAAGGAACGGGAGCGTTGCGCGCATTAGGCTGCCTTCTGCAGTTCGGATCCTTGGATGTCGCCGCCGAACAGGCGGACGATGAGCCGTGAAACCTTTTCGGGGTCAGCTTCGGTGTTGACCGCGACACGGAACACATTGGCGCCCGGCAGCCCGGCGGCCGACCAGGCGAGATGCTTGCGCGCGATGCGCACGCCGGTATCGCGGCCGTAGTATTCGAGCAGGCTCTCGTAGTGTTCGAGCAAGAGCGCACAGCGCTCGGCCAGCGCGGGATCGGCCTTCTCGCTGCCGGTGTCGAGGTAGTGCTGGAGCTGTGAAGGGAACCAGGGTTTGCCGAAAGCCCCTCGTCCCACCATCACCCCGTCCGCGCCCGAGAGGCGCAGCAATTCCTTGGCGTGTTCGGGTGCGGTGACATCGCCGTTGCCGATGACCGGCACCTTCACGGACTCTTTCACCTTGCGGATGAAGGCCCAGTCGGCAACACCGCCGTAGAGCATCTGGCGGGTGCGGCCGTGTACGGTGATGAGCTGGACGCCGGCATTCTCGGCGCGTTTGGCCAAGGATGGCGCATTCAAGCTGTCGTGGTCCCAGCCCATGCGCATTTTCAGGGTCACGGGCACTTGCACGGCTTTGACGACCGCCTCGACGATCCGCGCGGCATTGTCCTCGTCGCGCATGAGGGCCGAGCCGGCCATCATGCCGGTAACCACCTTCTTCACCGGGCAGCCCATGTTGATGTCGATCACCGCCGCGCCCCGATCCTGGTTCATGCGCGCGGCCTCGGCCATCACTCCTGGCTCGCAGCCGGCGAGCTGTACCGCCATGGGCGCCTCGTCCGCGCAGTTGGAGCTCATGCGCAGGGTCTCGCGGTGGGCGCGGATCATCTGAGCGCTGGCGATCATCTCGGAGTAAACCAGGGCGCAGCCGTAGCGCTTGGCCAGGCGGCGGAAGGGCCGGTCGGTGACGCCGGACATGGGCGCCAGGAGGACGTTCCCGGCGATCTTCAGCGGTCCGATGCACAACGAGCTGGTCATTAAGGGTGTGGCCTGGAGGTCACTGTCTAAAAGTTGGGCATTTGCCCAAGAAACGCCGGAGGAATCAAGGACATTCGATCAGTGTTGCGAAAAGGGCACTACATCTTGGCAACACCTTGGGCTAAAACACAATTTGCGCGGGCGACGGCGGCTTTCTAATGTGCCTTTTCCGCCCGCTATCCAACTGGCCTCCAAAGGTTTTTAGTGCCCACCTGCGCCGCCCTCATCGTCGCTGCCGGCCGCGGATCGCGGTTCGGTGGCAGCCTTCCAAAGCAGTATGCGCCGCTCAGGGGTGAGAATGTCCTGCGCCGGACCCTGCGGGCTTTCGCGAGCCACCCAGGCGTCCAGCGCGTCGTGGTGGCCATCCATCCCGATGACCAGGCGATCTTCAATGCGACCGCCGCCGGCCTGCCCAAGGTCAGTTCCGTGCATGGCGGCGCCCAGCGCCAGGATTCCGTGCGCCTGGGCCTCGAGGCCCTCGCCGCGGAAGCGCCCGATCTCGTGCTCATCCATGACGGCGCCCGGCCCATGATCTCGGCCGCGCTGATCGACCGGGTCATTGCCGGGCTTTCGGGTGCGGATGGCATCCTCCCGGCGGTGCCGGTGATCGATACCCTCAAACGCGTGGACGGCGACCGCATCGGCGAGACCGTGCCGCGCGAGAACCTTGTCCGCGCGCAAACGCCGCAGGGTTTCCGCTTTCCGGCCATCCTCGCGGCCCACCGCGCCCTGGCCGGAGAATCCCTCACCGACGACGCCGCCGTGCTGGAGCGCGCGGGCAAGACGGTGAAAATCGTTCGCGGCGACGAAGCCAACATCAAGGTCACGACCATGGACGATCTCGCCCGCCTCGAAGGCACCCTCGGTGAAACCCGCATCGGCCAGGGGTTCGACGTGCATAAGTTTGGACACGGCGACGGCGTCTGGCTGTGCGGGCTAAAGGTTGCGCATACGCAAGGTTTAGTCGGTCACTCCGATGCGGATGTAGCGCTGCATGCAGCCACCGACGCCATCCTCGGGGCCATCGGCGCCGGCGACATCGGCCAGCATTTTCCGCCGAGCGATCCCAAATGGAAGGGCGCGGCTTCGCATCAGTTCCTGCGTCACGCCTATGATCTGCTGCTTGCGCGCGGCGGCTCCCTCACCCATCTCGATTTCACGATCATTTGCGAGCGCCCCAAGGTCGGCCCGCACCGCGCGGCCATGGTGGCATCGGTGGCGAAGATCCTCGGCCTCGAGGAAGGCCGCATCAGCGTCAAAGCAACCACCACCGAAGGGCTCGGGTTCACCGGCCGTCAGGAAGGCATCGCGGCGCAAGCGGTGGCGACGGTGCGCGTTTGAAGAAAGCGGCTAAAAAGGCCGCGAAGAAAAAGCCAAGCCGAAAAGCCGTCAAATGGAACTCGCCCTTCTATGGCTTCGAGAACGAAGGCTGGTTCGCGAGCTTTCACTGCTACACGAAATACATCCAAGTCGCGTTCTTCCGCGGCGCGGCACTGAAGCCCACTCCGCCAGGTCAATCCAAACACAAAGACGTGCGCTATCTCGATGTCCGCGCGGACGAACCGCTGGACGAAGGGCAGTTTGTCAAATGGATGAAGCAAGCCAGCAAACGGCCCGGCATGCGTATGTAGCTAGCGGTGGACCTCCGGGTCCAGCGCGTCGGCGACTTTGTTACGTTTGGACCGGGGCAGCAGTTTCATCGTCAGGATGAAGGCCGCCAGAATCAGGCACAGCGCGTTGGGCACGATGATCGGCCACTGACCGAGCAGGATGCCGTAGGCGATCCACAGGGCAAAGCCCGTCACCGTCAGCATGTACATGCCGGCCGAGATACTGGCGGTGTCGCGCGACTTGATGATCTTCCAGGCCTGCGGGGTGAAGCTGAGGGTCGAAGCCAGCGCCGCGATGCTGCCGACGATTGTTACGGGTTCCATGCTGTGCGCCTTCACAAGCTGAGTGGTCACCCCGTTACAAAGAAAAAGCCGCGCAAGGTGTTCCCCCGCGCGGCTTTATAACCTGTCGCCTTTGGTGTCTTAGGCGATGCCGAGCTTATCTTTGCCCGACTTCACAGCCTGCTTCGCGAGCTTGCTGACTTCGGTCGCGAGCGCGGAGGCTTCCGCGACCATGGCTTTCTGCGCCCTCTTGGCCTTCGGCGCGAGCTTTTTGGCGAAACGCTTGGCCGCGGACTTCGCCTTCGAAACGGCGGATTTCGCCTTGCTCTTCGCGCTCTTCGCCGTGCTCTTCGCCTTGCTCTTCACTTTCGACTTAGCCTTGCGCACGGCTTTGCGCGCGCTCTTAGCCTTTGCCATATCCGACCTCGTGTTTGTGTGACCCCTGAAGAAAAAATAGCCCCTCTGCCTAACACGAACGCGCAAGAGAGGTAAAGGTTTTGCAGGCTCACGTTGGACGCGCGGCGGGCGCCATAGCGGCGTCAACGCTGGCGGCGAAACCCGATCCGGCCTCGGCGTACATGTTGAACACGGCATGGACGCCGGCGGCCTTCAGCATCCGTGCCTGATCTGCAAATTTCGCCAACGCGCCGATGAACCCATGGAAATCGCCCTCTTTGATCTGTTGCACGGCGTACATGTTGGAGCGGTATTCGGGCATGGCCAGGAGTACGGCCTTCAAATGGTGCGGCGCGGCGTGGACCCGCTGCCAGAAGTCCGAATCCGTGGCGTCGCCGTGGATCACATTGCGGCCGGCGCGCTGATGCTGGGCGACCTTCTCGAGGTTGCTCTCGATGCCGATGACGACGCCGGGCCCGTGGCGGCGGGCCAGGTACTCGTAAGCGCCGGTGCCGACCCGTCCCATGCCGAACACGGCGACGGCGGCATCCCCGATCTCGAGCGGCAGATCCTCGGCGTGGCGCGTGGAACTCTCGAAGCGCTTCAAAAAGGGCCTGAAGCGCTCGTAGATGCGGTGGGGTTTGACGTTGAACGGCGACAGCAAAAGGAACGATAGCGACACCGCCATGGCTAGGACCATCACCCAGTCCTGGGCGACCCAGCCGTTCTCGGCGCTGACGGCGCAGACGATCAGCCCGAACTCACTGTAGGTCGAGAGGCTGAGGGATGCGAGGAACGCGGAACGCGCGCGCAGACGGAAGCGCGTCAACAGCACGAAGAACAGGCCCGCCTGTACCGGCAGCAATACCACCAGGACAGCGGCAATGAGGAGATGTTCGAACGTCGGCTTGCCCGATAGGCCGATGTCGAGGAAGAACCCAATCAGCAGCACTTCCTTGAAGCCGAACAGGGAGTCGGCCAGTTCCTCCGCGCGCGGATGCGGCGCCAGCAGCAGTCCCATGACCAGCGCGCCGAGATCGGGTTTGAGGCCGACCAGTGTGAAGGCGCCGGCGCCGACCACCACCGCGGTGAACAGTCCAAATAACGGCAACAGTTCGCGATAGCCCACGCGCTCCAGCAGCCGATTAAGCAACGGCCGCAACAGCACCAGGAGGATCACCGCCGGGGCCCAGGGCGACGGAGCTTTGGCAGCGGACAACGTGAGGAACGCGACGGCAAAAAAATCTTGGATGACCAGGATGCCGACGGCGGCGCGGCCGTGCAGCGCATTGGTCTCGCCGCGCTCTTCAAGCACTTTGATGCCGAACACCGTGCTCGAAAAAGTCAGCGCGAAAGCCACTAAAACCGCCGCGGCGGCCGATAACTCGCCGAGCAGTCCGCGCGAGTAGAACGAAAGGCCGTACATCGCGGCGGCGAAGATCACCGCGGTGCCGAAGGTATGCAGCGAGGCCACGCCCCACACGTCGGGCCGCGCCAATGTACGCAGGCGCAGCTTGAGGCCGATGGTGAACAGAAGGAGCATCACGCCGGCGTCGGCGATCTCCTTGATGACCTCGTTGGAACGCACGCCCAGAGCGTTGAGCGCAAAGCCCGCGAGCAAGAAGCCCGCCATGGGCGGTAGGCTGAAGGCGCGCGCGATGATGCCGAAAAGAAACGCAAGCGCGATCGCGAGAGGCACGGGCGGGAGCGTGGCGATGACGCTGGACAGCATCAAAGCGAAATTAGTTTGAAAAGGTCATGTGGGCCAACCTATGGTACCCCGAGTGGGTGCGGTCGGACAATCATGGCAAGGATATTGATTATTGAGGACGAGGCAAATCTTGCCAGCATCATGCAGTTTCTGCTGACGAAGGAAGGTCATGCCGTCGAGGTCGCCAACGACGGCGATCAAGGTGTGGCGCAGTTCAACGCCAAGGTCCCCGATCTCGTCATCACCGACATCCTGATGCCCGGCAAAGAGGGGCTCCAGACAATTCAGGAAATCCGCGGCGGCGACGCGAAAGTGCCGATCATCGCCATCTCCGGCGGTGGGCACACGGAGAACTATGATTTCCTGCGCCTCCCGAAAAACGTCGGCGCGACCGAGAGCATCAGGAAGCCCTTCCGCAATCACGACCTCCTCGCGCTCGTGAACAAGTGCCTGGGCGTGCCGGCGGCCTAGGCGGTCTCCTTGTCGATCCAATCGAGATAGGCGGGCAATGCCGCGGCCATGTCGTAGACCACGGCGCAGGGCACGTCGTAGCTGTGCAGCGCCGTGATGCGCGCGAGCGCCCGATCGGCGAGGTCGCGGCGTGTCTTGGCGATCACCACTATTTCTTGGGCCTCGACCACCTCGCCTTGCCATTGGTAGACGGAGGTCGCTTCGCCAAGCACGTTGGCGCAGGCGACGAGACGTTCGGAGACCAGGGCGCGCACGACGGTCATGGCTTCGTCGCGGCTGCTGAGGGTGAGGTAAATCATGCAATGCGATGGCATTGAGGGGTTTCTTTGCCTAAAATTGATGCGGCGCTTTATGGAAAATTCACGTCTTGGCGCGAGTATCGGCGGTCTTTTGCGCGTTCTTAAGTTTAGCGCCCCTGCTTACTGAAACGCTACCGATAGGAAACCCGTCATGGACGGAGGCGACCGCAACATCTCGAGGCTCTCGCCCGCGCAGCGCAAGTGGCTGGAGCGCGGATTGACGCAGCCAGGCGGTAAGCTGCCACTGTTCGACGGCGATGGCCGCAAGATCAGCCCGCAGGTCGTGAAGAAGTGCGTGGACGAAGGTTGGGCCGAGCCGTGGTTCGCCAACCAGCTCAAGCCCGATTGGATGGTGTGCAAGCTCACACCGGCGGGCCGCACCGCCCTTCAGCAATCGGCCACCGCCTAACCGATTAAGCCGTCAATTCCAGGGATTCGCCGGGCTTGGCAAAGGTGCCAGAGACCGCAAAGAAGCTTTTCGCGTATTGCCTCGTCGCGGACAGGAATTCGCGGGCGCGCACGTCATCGGGGCGCGAGGCGGCTTTGGCTTCTTGATACAGCCGCTCTGATTCAGCGCCCGATAACTCGGTTGCTTCGCGCCGATCCGGAACCTTGCGCTCGCGCGCCACGGGTGCGACGGGATCGACTTCATCGCCTAGCGTACGCGTAAGTCCGGAGAGCGTCGCGGCGTTCAGAAACGAGCGGAACGCCGCCGACGTGCGGCTGCGCTCGCCGCGCGCACCGTTGCGGCGCTCGTTGCTCGCGCTGTCGCGCTCGCCCACGGGCGCAACCGGCGCCCGCTGAAACGGCGGTGCGACGGGCGCAGCAATCGGCTGCAGCGATACGGCGTCGATGGTGATGCTCATCGGTCCCTCGGGGCCCCCGGCCCGTTAATCCCTTATAAAGGAATTGGGAGCCCGGCCTCAAGCCTTCAATGCGCGTAAAAGTTGTTCTATTGTCCGGCAAGGACCTAGCCGTGACCCGATCTTTTCCGGCCCTGCCGCAACTTACCCACAGACACCGCGTTGGCCCCCTCGATTCTCCAAATGCCCGCAGGCAACAGGGGAATTCCTGCACGATATCGGCTACCGCGTTCTGGAAGTTCGAAAGCAGTCGAGGCCCAGGCCATCTTCCTCGCCGGCGAGCCATCGCCTTGATGTTCCCAGAGGTTTGCATGCCCGGCGGGTGCAGTGGAATCGATCTGGCGAACTAGGTGCTGGAGCTGTTCGCGGACACCAAGATCATCATGACCTCCTGAACCACGCGGTACGATGCCACAGCCGCGGCGCTCTGCCAGATCAGCGGCGTGGCCCAGAAGCCATATATGCCGGAAGCAGTGGCGGAGTAGATCAAGACGGCGATCGCTGACGCCGCCACACAGACTGCTTAAAGTGCTTTTGGAAAATGGTCGGGGCGGCCGGATTTGAACCGACGACCCCTTGACCCCCAGTCAAGTGCGCTACCGGGCTGCGCTACGCCCCGACCAAGCTTGCGGTGGGGCATGAATTGGGGGCCCCATCCGAAGCGGCGCGCACTATAGACAGCGCCCGCCCTCAAAACAACCTGCACTTACTTCAATAATATCGGTGTTTTACGCGGCTTGCAGCGCGCGGCTCAGCTCATCGCGCAGGCCTTTGAGCTCGGCCAGGAGGCGTACCGCCTCGTCGCGCGCGAGGCCCATGGGTAGATCGCCCACCGACATGCCTTCGGCAGCGGCCGCCATGGGGCTCATGGCCTGGCTTTGAGGCGCATCCACCTCGCCGCGCAGGCCGCCTTCGCGCAGCAGCTTCTGCACGCCCTTGATGGTCAGGCCGTCGGTGTAGAGCAGCGTGCGGATGCGCCGGAGCAGGGTCACATCCTCGGGCCGGTAATAGCGCCGGCCGCCGCCGCGTTTCAGCGGGCGGATCTGGCTGAACTTGGTTTCCCAGAAACGCAAGACGTGCTGCGGCACATTGAGCTCGTCGGCGACTTCGCTGATGGTGCGAAACGCGCCCTCGGACTTCACCTGGCGGCGTGTTTCCGCCGGCCGGTCGTCATTGAAGTCGAGATCGCTGTCCGAGGACTCGTCGGATGCCACGGCTTACCGGCTATGGCGTGGTCGGCGGCGTGGTCGCGCGGCCCGAATGGCCACCGCGAATACGGCCCTTCAACAGCTGCGATGGCCTAAAGACCAGCACCTTACGCGGCAAAATCGGTACTTCCTCGCCGGTCTTGGGGTTGCGCCCGATCCGCTGACCCTTCTGACGCACCGAGAAGCTGCCAAAGGAGGAAATTTTCACGGTTTCCCCTTTGAGAAGCGCCTGGGTGATCTCACCCAGCACCATTTCCAGCAAATCTGCGGATTCATTCCGCGAAAGCCCTACCTCCTGGTAGATGGCTTCGCTTAATTGCGCCCGCGTAATTGTTTCTCCCATCGCGCTCTCCTGCCGAAGTCGCGTGAAGTCAAGAGGTTAGCCCTATCCCCGCCCGCCGGTCAATACAGGTTTTCTATGTGTAGCAATGATTTAGGAGATAAAGCGCCGCCCTCAACCAGAGCGTTTTTTGGCGCTTTGCCTACATCCTGACGAGCGCGGAGCCCCAGGTGAAGCCGCCGCCCATGGCCTCGAGGATGATGAGGTCGCCTTTTTTGATGCGCCCATCACTGACGCCATGCGCCAGCGCGAGAGGAATCGATGCGGCCGAAGTGTTGGCATGTTGATCGACGGTAACGATCACTTTCGCCGGATCGAGGCCGAGTTTCTGCGCGGTTGAATCGAGGATGCGCTTGTTGGCCTGATGCGGCACCAGCCAATCCACTTGATCGATGCTCACCTTGTTGGCTTCGAGCGCTTCTTCCACCGCTTGGGCGAGATTGACGACGGCGTGGCGGAAAACCTCCTTGCCCTTCATACGGACAAAGCCGGTGGTCTGCGTGGTCGAAGGACCGCCGTCGACATAGAGCATGTCGTGATGGCGGCCATCGGAATGCAAATGCGTCGAGAGCACGCCGCGGTCGTCCGAAGTGCCCTTGCCTTCTCCCGTGCCGAGCACGATGGCGCCGGCGCCATCGCCGAACAGCACGCAGGTTGTACGGTCCTGCCAGTCGAGAATGCGCGAGAACACTTCCGCGCCGACGACGACAGCCTTATTGGCCTGCCCGGCTTTGATGAAGTTGTCGGCGATGGCGAGCGCGTAGACGAAGCCCGAGCACACGGCCTGTACGTCGAAGGACGGAACGCCAGGTCTTCCAACTGCGGCTTGCACGCGCGCGGCGGTCGCGGGGAATGTTTGGTCGGGCGTTGCGGTCGCGACGATAAATAGATCGATGTCTTTGCCGTCGACTCCGGCGGCAGCGAGCGCTTTGTTGACCGCGGCGATGGCAAGATCAGAGGTCTTCTCACCGTCGGCGGCGATGTAGCGCTGGCGAATGCCGGAACGCTCGGTGATCCATTCGTCGGTGGTGTCGACGCGCTGGGCGAGCTCGGTATTGCTGACGCACTTCTCTGGAAGATATGACCCCACGCCGAGGATCACGGAACGGCGGATCATGGCGCGGCGGCCCCCACGACTTGGGGGGCTTCCTCGCGCGCAGCGATGTGCGCAAGTTCCTGAGCGATCTGCGCATTGAGATCGCGCGCGATCATGTCGACCGCAACGCCGATAGCATTCGCGAAACCCACGGCGTCGGTGCCGCCGTGGCTCTTCACCACCACGCCGTTGAGGCCGACGAAAAGCGCGCCGTTGTAACGCCGCGCATCGGCACGCGCCATGACTTGCGACAGCACGGGCTTGGCGAACAGCATGCCGAACTGGGCAAGCCACGAACTGCGGATTGCTGTCTTCAGGAAGCCGGAGAATAGTTTCACGGTACCTTCCGCAGTCTTGAGTGCGACGTTACCGGTAAAGCCGTCCGTCACAACGACATCGACGGTGCCGGCAGTGATGTCGTCGCCTTCGATGAAGCCTTTGAATTCCAAATCGAGGTGCGAGCTGCGCAGGATTTGCGCGGCCTCACGCAATGAGTCGGTGCCCTTCATGTCTTCCGAGCCGATATTGAGCAGTCCGACGCTGGGACGTTCGAGGCCGAGGATCGCGCGGGCGAAACATTCGCCCATGATGGCGAATTCGACAAGGTTGCGCGCATCGCACTGCGCATTGGCGCCAAGATCCAGCATCGCGGTTTCGCCGCGCTGCGTGGGGAACAGACCGCAGATGGCGGGACGGTCGATGCCGGCCAGCGGCCGCATGATCAATTTCGCCATGGCCATCAGCGCGCCGGTGTTGCCGGCCGAAACGACGCCGGCGGCTTCGCCGTTCTTCACCGCCTCGATGGCTTTCCACATGCTGGATTGCCGGCCTTGGCGGATGGCCTGGCTCGGCTTGGTCTCGCCGGTGACAACTTGATCGGTGTGACGGATGGTCGAACACGCCGCGAGGCGCGTGTCGTGGGCAAGCAGGGCTTTCAGCTGGAGTTCGTCGCCGAACAGCAGGAAATGCGCCGACGGATACCGCTCGCGGGCAAGGCTCGCGCCCTTGACCACGATCTCCGGGGCAAAGTCGCCGCCCATGGCGTCCAGCGAAAGGGTGAAGGCCGCGCTCACAATAGTCCCCGGACCTGTTCTGCCGTAACGCGTCGGCGCAAGCGCCGCTTCGCGTCTCCCCCCACCGGCAAGCCCAATGCCCGCGCGGCGTTCACGATCACGCGAAGATTATATGACGGGTGCAGCTAGGCAACAGCCTCAGACTCAGCGGTAACTTCGCGGCCGTCGTAGTGGCCACACGAGGCACACACGTGGTGCGGGCGCTTAAGTTCGCCGCAATTCGAGCATTCCTGACTGCCCGTCACCTTGAGCGCATGGTGCGAGCGGCGCATGTCGCGGCGCGACTTGGAGACTTTTTTCTTCGGAACAGCCATGGACGTGATCTTTCGTGTTTATGTGCCGGCCCCGTACCGAACGTCACAGGCGCGTCTCAAGGGCGCCAAACGTAATGCCGGAGGCCGGAAAGCGCGACTAGATAGCGAAAAAACCCTGGAGAAGCAAGGCGGCGCAGACCTTACCTTGCCCCGGCCTAGCTGGGCTTGGAGGGACCCTTTTTGAGGCCCGCCAAGGCGGCAAAAGGCCCTGCTATAGGGGGATTTTCCTCGTTTTGCTCGGAAAGGCCCCAAACCGCGGGGTCGAAGGCGGCCCCGGGCGCGCGAGGATAGGGATCCAACGCCAGCGCCACGTGCACCACGGCCAGCTCTCCCAGGTCGATTCGACCTTCCTGGGCCAGCTCGGGGGGGTCCTCGCCCGACAGGCTGAGTTCCTCCTCCTCGTCGTCCTTGGCCTTGCGCTTCTTCTCCTTGGCCGCGGCAAGTTCTTCAGTGATGAAGCTGGCCTCGACCGCCTCATTGATGCGCGCGGGCACCGGCGCCAGCGACACCACGCAGGTCTGTGTCACCTCGGCTTCGGCGGTGCCGATGACTTTGACGATTCCGCCGGCGCCGGGCTTCAGTTCAAAAGACGCGGTGAGGACATCGACCTTCTGCAAGCCAAGACGCGCGGCCACCGCGGCGCGCTCGGCGTCCGATGCTTTAATCTTATAGGTGCGCCCGCTGGGCGGCAGCGCGGTGACATCCACCAGGAAGGAAAATTCCGGCGTTGGTTTTGCTTCATCCGACATGGGCAGGCTCGCTGACAAGCACCGGAACGGAAAGATCGACGCGCCCGGCAAGGATTTCTTCCACACTCTGAGCAGCGAGGTGCCGCGTGGCGCGCTGCAAGTAATCGCCCAGCCGCGCGACGTAGTGACCCACCTCACCCGTGTTGTGGCGATAGATATTTTCCTTCACGGCCGTCGTGAGCGCCGCATCGTCGCCATCGAGCCCGGCCTCGTAAGCGCCGGCGCGGCCGAACAGCGCCTTGGCCATACGCTTAATGTGGTGCTTCATGCCCATGTCACCCACGCCCATCTCGCGCAGGGATTGATCCATGTCGCGGAAAAGCAGCTCGAGCATCGCCTTACCCACCGCATCTCCAGGCGCGCCCGCGCCCCGTAGACGGCGCAGCACCAGCATGGCGTGAACCACCACCATGTCGAACCGCCCGTTGACGGTGTCGGGCACGGCGAGGTCGGTATAGAACAAGGGATCGCGCGCCTTGCCCACCAGCGCCTGATAGAGCGCGAGCGCGATCCCCTCCAGGGGATCCTCGCGGCGGCGGAACAGGCTTTTGAAGATCATATCTGTAACATCCAGCAATTATGGCAGCGCGAAGGGCTGGGATTTCTTGGGCGGTTGATATAATACGTCAGGCCATGATTACCAGGAATAAGACCCTCGTCACCGCCGCCACGGCCCTTCTCGCCGTCACGTTCCTCTCCGGCTGCGCCAAGGACATCGAGCAGCGCGGCAATCTGCCGCCGCCGGAAGCCTTGGCGCGCCTGTCGCCCGGAGAGCAGACCCGCCAGGACGTCGAGGCCATCCTTGGCACACCCGCGACCACGGCGGTGTTCGACGAGGAGAACTGGTACTACATCAGCGCGCATACGACGCAGTACGCGTTCTATCCCAACCACGAGCTCGACCGTACGGTCTATGTGGTCAGCTTCGACCGGCGCGGTATTCTGGCGAACGTGCGCCGCCTCAGCCTTGATGACGGCCAGCAGGTGGCCATCAACCAGCGTTCGACGCCCACCAAGGGCCGCGAAGTCGGCTTGCTCGAGCAGCTGCTGGGCAACGTCGGCCGCATCGGCAGCGGCCAAGGCCAGAACCAAGGTCAGGGACCGCCGCGCTAAACGCGGCGCACCGCGCTCAAAGCAAAACGCCCCGACCTTGCAGTCGGGGCGTTTGTTTTAGCGAAGGCTCTCTTAGCCCTGCATCGAGGCGAGCACTGCGAGCAACAGAAGTGCCACGATGTTGATGATCTTGATCATCGGATTGACCGCGGGCCCCGCGGTGTCCTTGTAGGGATCGCCGACGGTATCGCCGGTCACCGCCGCCTTGTGGGCGTCGGAACCTTTGCCGCCGTGGTGACCGTCTTCGATGTACTTCTTGGCGTTGTCCCACGCGCCGCCGCCCGAGGTCATCGAGATGGCGACGAACAGGCCGGTGACGATGGTGCCGAGCAGCATGGCGCCCAGCGCCGTGAAGGCTTCAGCCTGGCCGGCGACGAAGTTCACGACGAAGTACAGCACGATCGGCGACAGCACCGGCAGCAGCGAGGGAACGATCATTTCCTTGATCGCCGCTTTGGTGAGCATGTCGACGGCGCGGCCGTAGTCGGGCTTGCCCGTGCCTTCCATGATGCCGGGGATTTCCTTGAACTGGCGGCGCACTTCGTTCACCACCGCGCCGGCGGCGCGGCCCACGGCCTGCATGCCCATAGCTCCAAAGAGATACGGAAGCATGCCGCCGATGAACAGCCCGACGACGACGTAGGGATTTTCCAGGCGGAACTGGATGTCGAGATCACCGAAATAGTGCTTCAGGTCTTCGGTGTAGGCCGCGAACAACACGAGCGCCGCGAGGCCGGCGGAACCAATCGCGTAGCCCTTGGTGACGGCTTTGGTGGTGTTACCAACGGCATCAAGGGCGTCGGTGACGACACGCACTTCCGGCGGCAGGTGCGACATTTCGGCGATACCGCCGGCGTTGTCGGTGACCGGGCCGTAGGCATCCAGCGCCACGACAATGCCGGCCAGCGCCAGCATGGTGGTCGCGGCGATGGCGAGGCCGAACAGGCCGGCCGTGATGTAGGCGACGATGATGCCGCCCGAGATCACCAGCACCGGCAGCGCGGTGGCTTCCATCGAGATCGCGAGGCCCTGGATGATGTTGGTGCCGTGACCGGTGGTCGAGGCCTGGGCGACCGAGCGCACCGGACGGAAGCCCGTGCCGGTGTAGTACTCGGTGATCCAGATGATGAGGCCCGTAACCACGAGGCCGACGAAGGCGCAGGTGATCAGGTCCGAGGCGCTGATGAGACGCCCGTCGGTCATGGTGAAGCCTTCGCTGAACACCGTCTGCGTGACGCCGACGATCAGGCCCGCCGAGATCACGGCGGTGACGATGAAGCCACGATACAGCGCGGCCATGATCTTGCCCGACGAACCGATGCCCGAGAAGAACGTGCCGATGATCGAGGCGATGATGCAAACCGCGCCGACGACCAGTGGGTAGAGCATCGCGCGCGCCGCTTCCGCATCGGCGAAGTAGATCGAGCCGAGCAGCATGGTGGCGACGATGGTGACCGCGTAGGTTTCGAACAAGTCAGCAGCCATGCCGGCGCAGTCGCCGACGTTGTCGCCGACGTTGTCGGCGATCACGGCCGGGTTGCGCGGATCATCTTCCGGAATTCCGGCTTCGACTTTGCCGACCAGATCGGCGCCGACGTCGGCGCCCTTGGTGAAGATGCCGCCGCCGAGACGAGCGAAAATCGAGATGAGCGAGGCGCCGAAGGACAGCGCGACGAGGCCTTCGATGATGCCGCGCTGCTCGATGCCGTCCTGGCCCTGCAGTACAAAGTAGTAGCCAGAGACCCCAAGGAGACCGAGGCCCACGACCAGGAGACCGGTGATCGCGCCGGCCTGGAAGGCCACCGCGTGGGCGGGCTTGAGGCCGCCGTTCATAGCCGCGGCCGCGGTGCGCACATTGGCGCGGACCGAGA
Organism: uncultured bacterium; assembly: GCA_903888485.1. Classification (GTDB taxonomy): domain Bacteria; phylum Pseudomonadota; class Alphaproteobacteria; order Rhodospirillales; family Rhodospirillaceae; genus SHVO01. The sequence continues at coordinate 29,448 of CAISTS010000042.1, forward strand.
CGTTCATGCCGACATAGCCGGCGAGGCCCGAGAGAACCGCACCGATGATGAAGCCCACCGCAACGGTGATGCCGAGCGTCGCGCCCAGGATCACGGCGACGACCACACCGACGATGCCGATGGTGGTGTACTGACGATTAAGATAGGCGCCGGCGCCTTCTTGAATGGCGGCGGCGATTTCCTGCATGCGGGCATTGCCGGCGGGCATCTTGACGATGCGCATAACGCCGTAGATGCCGTAAAGGACCGCAAGCAAGCCGCAGGCGACGACCAATGCTTCCAAGCTCATGTTTACCCCGTTCTTGATTCGTTAGTGCTGGTATTTGCCGGTTACAGAGGCAAAAATAGATTTTATTTCAAAGGCTTAAAAACAGGCTTCCGCCGACCCCTCGAAAACGGCGGGAGAGTGCCAGAATGGCCCCACCCGCGCAACACACGAGTGCAGCGCACCGCACTGCATCCAAGGGCGGCATTTAGAGCTCAATCTCAGCGGCCGGTCGCCTGCTCGAAGGCGTTGGTCAGCAGCACGCCTTGGACATGGTCGCCAAAGACGGTCTTGGCGCTTTTGAGCATGCGCCGCTTGATCTCGAGGATGTCGAGCATGTCGTGATCGAGGAAGTAGTCCTGGAAATAGGGCACCAGGTCCCGCAACAGCGCATCTTGGTATTTGCCCATGTTGGCTTCGAGGAAGCCCTCGTCGGCGGGCGTGGTCGCCATCAGCCGCGCGATTAGAAAGACCCTGCGCTGCGACTGGCCATTGATGATCACCGGAATGACCATGTCGCTCATGCGCACCAGCGGGAAGGCCGCAGTCGGCGGCTTGAACTTGTTCTTCTCCTCCAACTCGGCAGCGGCCTTCTCGGCAGCCGTCAGCGGGCGCTCGGGCAGCGTGGGGTTGAAGGGATTGGGCACGATCCCGAGCATGATCAGGCCGCCGGCGCCGCCGCCGGCCACCAGGATCATGATGAGAATGATCACGATCGCACGTTTCATGGAGCCCCGATCTTTCCCCGTTCCGCGCGGATTAGACCATATTTTGTATGCCGCGCCACAGTGCAATTGCTACGCGTGCCCGTGAAGCGGGCAAATCCACTCATTGCAGGAACAGCTGAATGCCCATTTGCGTTTGTGATTACACATAAGTCACCCATTCGGAGTCCCGCCATGAGTCCCCGCATTCGCCTGCACGTCGCCATGACCCTCTTGGTCCTCGGCGCCCTTGCCACCCACCTCGCCGCGCCCGCCCGTGCGGCCGCGATCGACGTCTACCTCACCGTAGCGCCGCCGCGCGAAAAGCCGGTGGAAGTAGAGCCGCCAGCGCGCCCCGGTTACCTCTGGGAAGCCGACCGCTGGCAGGAACAGAACGGCCGCTACCGTTTCATCCCCGGACACTGGATCCGTTAATTTTTCTAGCGGTGGCGGAAGCCCGGGCGCGACAGCGTCATGGGCTTTCCGTTCGCCAGCACGTTGACGCCAGCGCCTTCGCCGATCAGGCCAATTTGCGTGAACGAAGTCCCGGTCCGGCGCGCCAGTGATTCGAGTTCGCCAAGGCGGTCGACCGCCAGGGTGAATGCGAGTTCATAGTCATCGCCCCCACCGAGCACAACATCCCACAAGGTTGGATCGCGTTCGACCGCCGCGCGCGCAGCTGCCGACAGCGGAATGTGTTCACTCGCAATGACCGCGCAGACACGCGAGGCTTTGCAGATGTGATTCACGTCCGCCACGAGCCCGTCGGAAACATCGAGGCAGGCCGTCGCGAGACCGACGAGCGCCTGTCCCGCCGCGAGGCGCGGTTGCGGCAGCTGATAACGCCCATTGAGTTCAGGTACGGCTTTCAGGCCAAGCGCGCCGTCGCCGATGGTGCCGGTGACACACAGCGCATCGCCGAACCGCGCGCCGCGACGCAGGAGCGCCCTGCCTTTCTCGACTTCGCCGAAGGCGGTGATAGTGATGCTGAGAGGGCCCGGTCCACTCGTGGTGTCGCCACCCAGCAGCGGGACGCCAAATTCCTTCACATCGGCGGCGAGGCCTTTTGCGTATGCTTCGACAAAGACGTCGCTCGTCGCATCGTTCAGCGCGAGCGCGTGCAGGAACCCAATGGGACGCGCACCCTTCGCCGCCAGGTCAGAGAGGTTCACGCGCAAAGCTTTGCGCGCGACCAGGTCCGGCGGATCATCAATTCGGAAATGCACACCGGCGATCACCGTATCGACCGTGGCCACCAGTTCGCAGCCCGGAGACACATTCACAAGCGCGGCGTCATCGGTAAGGCCAAGGGCGCCGGGTGCGCCGGCAGAAAGGGGCGAGAACAATTCCGCGATCAGCTCGAATTCGCCGCGGCGTGTCCCCTTCCCCGTCATGGCACAGCGCGCACGACTTTGGCGATGCGGTCGAGCACCGCGTTGACCATGCGCGGCTCGGGCCCACCGTAGAAAGCGTGCGCCACATCGACGAACTCGGACACGGTCGCGCCCGGCGGAATGTCGGCGCGCGCCAGCAGCTCGGCGACGCCGGCCCGCAAGATCGCACGCACGGTCATCTCGAGGCGCTCCCACGGCCACTCGGCCGCGAGCGCGCCTTTGATGATGGCGTCGATATCCTCGCCGCGCGTCTGCACCGTGCGCACGAGATTGATAAAAAGTTCGCTGTCGAGGCTGGTCAACGCGACCGTGGTCTCCTGCGCCGTGTCGGCATCCACGGTGACGGCGAGGCCGCCGAGGCGGCCGATGAGGAAGTCCTTGATGACCTGCTCTGGCTCGGAGGCATTGGCTTCGATGATGTAAAGCGCCTGCGCGGCGGCAAGGCGCGCGGCACTGCGTTCGGAGAGATCGGACGGATTGGGTTTGGCGGACGACATGACGCAGTACAACAACCTCTAGCCCAATGAGAGTGGCGGCCGATCCGAACCAGTCAAAGAGCCAACATAAAAACGGTCGCGGTTTATAGACCGAACTCGCGCTTAAGCTCAATGAGGCGCAAGCAGGCGTGCGCCGCTCGGCCGCCGGCGTCGCCCTCGGCGGGATTGGCGCGGTTTTGCGCCAACTCCCAGGTCGGGCACGTCAGGATGCCATTACCGGCGGGCGCCACCAGGTCGAGCGCGACGCGCTGCACCCCGGCCATGGATTGTGTGCAGACGTGTTCGTAGTGGTCGGTCTCGCCCTTCACGGCGCAGCCCAGAACGACGAAGCCGTCGTAACGCTGGCCGCCCTTGCGCTCCGGAGTCATGCCGAACAGCGCCGCCGCCGGCAACTCAAGGATGCCGGGCACGGTGACGACGTCGAATTTGACCTTCGCGGCGGCGAGAACGGCGGTCGCGCCCTTGAGGAGATCGTCGGCAATCTCCTCATAAAAACGCGCCTCGATAACAAGAATGTGCGGCGATGTACTCATGCGTGCCTTTATGTCACCGACCGCGTGGGTCCTGCAATCGCGCTTTAGTTACTGCGGATCGGGTGTCGTCAGTACGGTCTCGCCGGCGTCGAGCACCATCACCACCATCATCTTCGCCGGCGCGGAGGCGCTGGCGTTTTCGCTGACGCGATGATGCGCACCGGGGTCTTCGTGCCACCCCTCGCCGACCTTGTAGACCTTCGGCGGGCCGTCATCGACCGCGCTGCGGATCTCGCCTTCGATCACGTAGGCATAGATGAAGGCCGACTTGGCGTGGCGGTGTGACGGCGATTTGCCGCCCGGCGGATAGCTGACCACGAGTTGCAGGAACTTCTTGCCCGGAATGTTGGGAATGTCGCGCGTGAACTGCGTCGCGGCAGTGGAGCGCGGCGCCTCGCCCGCCTGCGCCGCCGCCGCAACACCCATGACCAAGCTCGCAAAAACGATTTTCAAGAGATGCATCGAATCCTCCCCATTTGACCGTGCCGTACTATAACCCGCCGCCGGGGTGTGCTACCCAGCGAAAACATGTCCATAACCATGCACCCTTCCCGGTTCGGGACCGTCAAGCTGCGCCGCAACAAGCGCACGGGCACCCTCACCTACGTGCTTAAAGGCGGCCACCAAAGCGCCGTCGACCGCAATGGCCGCAGCATGGATACCTATATCCATGCCATCTACGGCTTGATCATGCAGTGTCGGGCCAAGACCGTGCTGATGATCGGCTGCGGGGGCGGTACGCTGGGCACCATGTTGACCGCCGCCGGCATGAAGGTGACCATTGTCGACATCGACCCGGCGGCCTTTGTTGTGGCCAAGGCACATTTTGGATTGCCCGAAAGCGTGGAGTGTCACGCCGATGACGGGCTCGCATTCCTGGAGAAGACCCGCCGGCGCTTCGATGTGCTGATCAGCGACGCCTTCATCGGAGAAAAGACGCCCAAACACCTGACCGGAGACCAATTCTGCACAGCGGCACGGCGCTGTCTCAAGCCGAAAGGCGCGCTGTTCGTCAATGTATGTCTGTTCAGGCGCAACGATCTCACGGCAGATCGCTTCGCGCTGCGTCTCAAGGACCACGGCTGGACGGTGCGCCTTCTCGATCAGCGTGGCACGGCGCGCAACGGCGTGATCCTGGCCGGCAACGTCAAAGGATTACGCGCGCCACAACTGCTGCTACCGCCCGAAGCCGAACGCGCGCGGGTACGGCGCGAGCTGAAGGGCTCGCGGTTCAGGCCGTTGCGGCGCGATTGATCAGGCCGTCAGATGCGCGCTCACTTCCGCGACGAGGGCCTTGTCATCGACGGGTTTGCGCAGCATCGCACCGACGGCTTCGTCGGAAGGCACATCGAAGGCGGTGACGTAAATCTCCGCAGGATGTTGGCCGGACACTGAGCCGGCTGGGTGTTGCCTCTAAGAAGGCTTCTTGACCCCCGGGGGGATGCGCTGATTGTCGGCGATCTCGAGGATCAACTTCTGCAATACAAGACGATTGAAGTCCTCGAGCTTCTTGACGACGAGAGTAAAGGAACCGCGCCCGCCGGTGACGTTCTCTTTGTAGTAAGTGTCGAGATCCGGCGGGATCTTGGTGCGGTAAGCGGCGCGTTCGTTCATGACCGGCAAGCCGTTGACGATGATGCCGGCTTTTACGGCGTCATCGCGCGCGCCACGCACGTTGCGGCCGTAATCGCTGTAGCCGTCGCCGGAGATGTCGATCACGCGGCGGATGGCGCGGATGCCGCTCGATTGCAGAACCTGCACACAGAAATCGATACCGGCGCTGATCGAGGTCGTGCTGCCCGGCTTGTAAGGTGCTTTCTTCAACTCGTCGGCAAAGGCCTGCGCGCCGGCGGCGTCGGAGATCTCGCGCCAGGGTATGAGCTGACGCTGGTCGGTTGGGCTGGCCCATTCGACATAGGTGAGCGCGATGCGCCCGATCAGACCGCCCCTGATGGCGTCGGCCACGCGCGGATCGCTCAGAGCGGCGATATAACCGGCGCGCTGAATGCCGGCTTCGCCCTCATCAACGCTGGACGAGACGTCCACCGCCAGCACCAGCGCGACGTCGACCTGCGGCGGCTGTTCGCCGGCACGCACAACGCCCGCGTCCGCCGTCAGCAACCCGACGGCCACGCAAAGAACTCCCCAAGCAAACCGCATTACAACCCTCTCCCCAGATCCGGCGCGCGCGCAACTTTCGGCGTACGCCGCCTGCACTATGCCATCGTCCGTCACTCTATGTATTTTCGCCGCCGAGGAAAGATGCAAAACGCCGGATCACATCGGCGTGGCCGTGAGCGACTGCCGGCACAGCAAATCACCGCCGCCGGACTCCATAATTTATTGTTAAACAATGGGTTAATACCATTCCGTCGTGAAGGTTCTGCCCTGAGGGCATGAGAAGTGGATTCCGCCTGATTGACGGAAATCCGCGCGGGCCGCACCACGGCATGCCTACATTGCGTCGCAGTTGGATTACACACCGTCACCATTTGTCGATTGAACGCGCGACGCGCTGTTTCTAAGTAGGCCTTGTGTTCTCTCACGACATACAGCTGGAGCATTTACATTGATGGGCTTGTCGCGTTTTGCATTTGGTTTCTTCGCCGCCGCCGTCTTGGTCGCGCCTGTTTCAGTTTTCGCGGCCACGAAGGGCGATCCTGCCGCCGGCGAGAAGATGTACACGGAGTGCGAGGGCTGCCACTCGCTCAAGGACAACAAGCTTGGCCCGCGCCACTGTGGCCTGATTGGCCGCAAAGCCGGCAGCGTGTCGGATTATCCGTCCTACTCCCATGCCATGCGGGAATCGGGGCTGACCTGGGACGTCAAAACGCTCAGCGATTTCTTGGCCGAGCCCTTCTCCTACCTGCCGGAAACCGGCATGGGCTACATCGGGATCTTCGACCAGCAGTCGCGTCTCGACCTCATCGCCTATTTGGACAAGCAGGGCAAAGACCCGAGCGTCTGCCCGCCGCAGTAACAATCTCAATCGTCACATCCGGACTTGTCCGAGGACCAGAGCCGACAAGCCCGGGCATGACGGCCGAGTTGGCCCGGCGGCCGCGTGTCAACTGACCTTGATCGGTCGTTGCTCGGTGATGTGCAGGCCATAGCCCTCAAGGCCCACCACTACTTTTGACGTGTTGGTCAGCAGAATCATGTTTTTGACGCCGAGGTCCACCAGGATCTGCGCGCCGACGCCGTAGTCCACCAGGCGCGTTGTGTGTTCCTCGCCGCGGGCTTTGGCCCGGATGCGGTCCACCAACTGGCCCGGATGCTTTTCACGGAACAGCACCAGCGCGCCGCGTCCGAAGTCGGCAACCATCTGCATGGCCGCATGCAGCTCGCCGCTGCGCTCCGATTGCGCGTCAGCCAGGATGTCCGGCAAGAGGTTGACGTGGTGCATGCGCACCATCACCGGCGCTTCGCCGGCGATATTGCCTTTAACCAGGGCGACGTGTTCGACACCCGAGATGGCGTCAACGTAAACCTTCATCTGCCACTCGCCGCCGACCTTTGACTTGAAAAGCGCTTCGGCTTCCCGCTGCACAAGGCGCTCTTTGCGGCGGCGGTATTCGATCAAATCGGCGATGGTCGCGATCTTCAGGCCATGCAGCTGCGCGAACTTGATCAGGTCCGGCATGCGCGCCATGGAGCCGTCGTCATTCATGATCTCGCAGATCACGCCTGCGGGGATCAAGCCAGCCAGGCGCGCCACATCGACGGCCGCTTCGGTATGGCCGGCGCGCACGAGCACACCGCCGTCCTTGGCCATCAGCGGAAAGACGTGTCCGGGCGTCGAGATGTCGCTGGGTTGCGAGGCGGGATCGATGGCCACGGCGACGGTACGCGCGCGGTCGGCGGCCGAGATGCCGGTGGTGACGCCTTCGCGCGCCTCGATGCTGAGGGTGAAGGCCGTCGACAGGCGTGACTGGTTCTGCGCGGGCATCAGCGGCAGGCGCAAATGCTCGACGCGCTGGCGCGTCATGGCCAGGCAAATGAGGCCGCGGCCGTGCTTGGCCATGAAGTTCACGGCTTCCGGGGTCGCCATCTGCGCCGGGATGATCAGATCGCCTTCGTTCTCGCGGTTCTCGTCGTCGGTGAGAATGAACATGCGCCCGTTGCGCGCGTCGTCCAGGATCTCCTCGATGGTCGAGAGGAAATCGGCGTGGGCGTTCTTGTCGGCTCCGGTATCAGGCACAGGACCGTCTCACTTGAATTCATTGAGACGCGCAACATAGCGCGCCAAGGTATCGATTTCCATGTTGACCGGGTCACCAACCTTGAGTGTGCCAAAGGTCGTGACCGCCTGCGTATGCGGGATGATATTGACGCCAAAGGAGTCTTTGGTGGTCTCGTTGATGGTCAGCGACACGCCGTCAAGGCAGACGGAACCCTTGGCGGCGACGAATTTGGCGAGGTCAGCTGGCGGCGTAATGGTGTAACGCATGGAGCCGGTGTCGTCGCGCACAGCCGTGACCTTCGCCACACCATCGACGTGACCAAGTACCAGATGACCGCCGAGTTCGTCGCCCATCTTGAGGGGGCGCTCCAGATTGACGCGGGTGCCCGCCTTCCATCCGCCGAGCGTGGTCTTGTCCAAAGTCTCTTGCGAGACGTCCACAGCGAACCAGTTGGGTCCCTTCTCAACCACCGTCAGGCAGCACCCGTTGCAGGCGATGGAGGCCCCCATACCGACAGTGTTCATGTCGTAGGCGGTCTTGATCGTCAGGCGCTTGGCGGCCTTGCCGGCGGCGACGTCGGTGATGGCGCCGAGATCGGTGATGATTCCCGTGAACATTAGGGGCCCTTCCGGACCAGCATATCGAGGCTGTCGGTCCCGAAAGCAAGGCTGATGACGCCGGTAAAGGCGGGAATGGCCGCCAGCGTGCTGGCGTGAAGGTCGCCGACGGCTGGCAATCCGTCGCCGCCGATAATGGCTGGCGCGCGGAACCAGGCCACCTGGTCGACCAAGTCGCCCTCCAGGAACGCCTGCACGATCCTGCCGCCGCCTTCGATCAGCACCCGCGTGAGCCCACGCTCACCGAGGATGGTGGCGATGTCGTCGGTGTCGGCGGTGATGACTTCGACGCCGGCGGCGGCGAGCGCCTCGGCTTTTGGACCCACTTCGGACGTGACCACCCAGGTCGGGATGGCGCGCGCGGTGGTGACGAGATTGTGCGTCAGCGGCAGGCGCAAACGCCGGTCCAGCACGATGCGGACCTTTGGCCGCCCGGCGTAGCCCGGCAAACGGCACGTAAGCATGGGATTGTCGGCGAGCGCCGTGCCAGAGCCGACAAGGATTGCGTCATAGCGGGCACGCAGCGCCTGTACGGCATTACGAGCGTCGGGACCGGTGATCCATTTGCTGTCGCCATCGGCTAGCGCGATGCGTCCGTCTAGGCTGGTGGCGGTCTTTAGGCAAAAAAGCGGCCGGTTCTCGAGCACGCGCAGGAAAAAGCCGGCATTGAGCCGGTCGGCGGCGGCTTTGCCGAAACCTTCGATGACCTCAATGCCCGCTGCGCGCAGCTTGGCGGCGCCCTGCCCGGCCACACGCAAATCAGGGTCGCCCGTGGCGGCGACGACCCGCGCGATGCCCGCGGCGATCAGCGCATCGGCGCAGGGCGGGGTTTTGCCGAAATGGGCGCAAGGTTCGAGGCTGACGTAGGCGGTCGCGCCGCGCGCCGCTTCACCGGCGCGTCTTAAAGCTTCGGTCTCTGCATGAGGACGTCCGCCGCTCTGAGTCCAGCCGCGGCCGACAATCACACCGTCTTTGACGATGACGCAGCCGACGGCGGGATTAGGCCAGGTGTCGCCAAGCGTGCGCGCTGCAAGCGACAGCGCGGCAGCCATGAAGGTGGCGTCGACCATCAGCTCTCGTGGTTGTCAGTAGGTTCCGCCATAGTCTCAACAAACGTCTCGAAATCTTTGATTTCGCGGAAGTTTTTGTAGACCGACGCGAAGCGGATATAGGCCACTTTGTCGAGGCCCTGCAGGGCTTCCATCACCATCTCGCCAATGATGTGCGACGGAATGTCGGACTCACCCATGCTCTCCAGGCGGCGCTGGATACTGTTGACCACGCGCTCGATGCGCTCTTCGTCCACCGGGCGTTTGCGGCACGCGGTGGTGATAGAACGCGCGATCTTGTCGCGGTCGAAGGGAATGCGCTGGCCGCCTTTTTTAATGACGGTCAGTTCGCGCAGCTGAATGCGTTCGAAGGTCGTGAAGCGCGCGCCGCAGGCCGGACAGGAGCGACGCCGGCGGATGGCCGAGTTGTCATCGGTGGGACGTGAGTCCTTCACCTGGGTATCCATGTGGCCGCAATACGGACAGCGCATGTCTCCGACCCCTTAAATTGCTTCCAGCGGGCGCCCCGGACTTGGGTTGTCGCCGCGCTGAACTTCCCCTCAATAGCCCCTTGTCACCCCAATTTATTGATAAATCGGAAACCCGCGACACAAATTCTGGACTCTTGCGCGTACGGCCTTCTCGACTTCGGCCGTTTCACCCGGCTTCGCCACCTGGGCGTCGAGGACCTCGACGATCCATTCGCCGATCTGCTTGAACTCCGCGACGCCAAAGCCGCGCGTTGTGGCGGCGGGGGTGCCGAGGCGCACGCCCGAGGTCACCGTCGGTTTCTCGGGGTCGAAGGGGATGCCGTTCTTGTTGCAGGTCATCCCGGCCCGCTCGAGCAGATGCTCGACGATATTGCCCGTGAGTTTCTTGGGGCGCAGGTCGACGAGCATCAGATGTGTATCTGTGCCACCGGCGACGATCTCGAGGCCGCCCTTGCGCAGGGTCTCGGCTAGGGCCTTGGCATTGTCGATGACCGCTTGGGCATAGACCTTGAATTCTGGCTTCAGCGCTTCACCGAAAGCCACGGCCTTGCCGGCGATGACGTGCATGAGTGGGCCACCCTGCAGACCCGGGAAGATGGCCGAGTTGATCTTCTTACCGATGTCTTCGTTGTTGGCGAGGATCATGCCGCCGCGGGGCCCGCGCAGCGTCTTGTGGGTGGTGGTGGTCACCACGTCGGCGAGCGGCAGCGGGCTCGGATAGAGACCGGCGGCCACGAGGCCGGCGAAATGCGCCATATCGACCATGAAATAGGCGCCGACGGCATCGGCGATGGCGCGGAAGGCCTTGAAGTCGATGATGCGCGAATAGGCCGAGCCGCCCGCGATGATGAGCTTCGGCTTGTGTTCCTTGGCCAGGCTCTCGACCTGATCCATGTCGATGATGCCGTCCTGGCGGCGCACACCGTAACGGATCGGATTGAACCACTTGCCCGAGATGTTGGGCGCGGCGCCGTGCGTCAGATGCCCGCCCGAGGCCAGATCCATGCCCATGATGGTATCGCCCGGCTTGATGAGTGCGAGGAACACCGCTTCGTTGGCGGGCGCGCCGGCGTGGGGCTGCACGTTGGCGAAGGAGCAGTTGAACAGCTTCTTGGCGCGCTCGATGGCCAGGCTCTCGGCGATATCGACGAACTCGCAGCCACCATAATAACGCTTGCCGGGATAGCCTTCGGCGTACTTGTTGGTGAGCACGCTGCCGACCGCTTCCAGCACCGCGCGGCTGACGACGTTCTCCGAGGCGATCAATTCGATCTGGGTCTGCTGGCGGTCGAGTTCCTTGGTGAGGGATTCCATCACCGCCGGGTCGGCTTCGGCGAGACCGCGGGAGAAGAAGGCTGAAGTGACGGGGCGATCCATGGCGATGCGGTTCCTTTTTTAGCCGAGTTTATCGACGCGGCGCGCGTGGCGGCCGCCTTCGAAGTCCGTGGTGAAAAACGATGTAAGGATTGCGCGCGCCTCGGCCGGCGGCGTTGAACGCGCGCCGAGGGCAAGGACATTGGCATTGTTGTGCTGGCGCGCGAGCTTGGCGGTGGCTTCGTCATGCACCAGCGCGGCGCGCAGGCCTTTGTGGCGGTTGACCGCGATGGAGATACCGATGCCGCTGCCGCAAATGGCGACGCCGGCTTTGGCTTTTCCGCCCTTGATGGCTTCGGCAAGCGCATTGCCGTAATCGGGATAGTCGACGGAGTCTGCGGTGGCCGGACCGAGGTCGAGGACCTTGTAACCAAGCGCCGCAAGATCGCCCTTCAGCGCCGCCTTGAGGTCCACCCCGGCGTGATCGCTGGCGATGGCCACGGTGTCCCCGGGCCCGGCTAATTGCGTCTCAGACATAAATATGTGCGTCCAACCGCCTAACAGGTGGTGGGGATACCACATATCGCAGGCCCGTGCCAATTGGACACAAGGGATTGGATTTATTGGGGAATTCTGAGCTTTTCCCTCAGACCGAGGCGTTCTTGCGCAACACGCGTTTGAGCTTGCGCAGCGCGTTCATCTTCAAGCTATAGGGACTGGTATAAGCGGAGCCGACGACACAGACCTCAGTGTTAGTCCGGGGATCGAGGGCAGAGCACTTGACCGCATTGCCGACGACGACAACTTCGAACAGTACTTCGCCCAGTTCAGGATCGATGTCGGTTTCGTGACCCATGGAGTCAGATATGGTTCTCGGCTTGCGGTGCGCAATTTGCGCATCTCAGAATAGCATAAGCAACAGGCAGGCGCGATGAAGGCTATCACCTGGATCATCAAGGCGGTCGCCGCACTGGCCCTTGCAATCGGGCTTGTGGCGGTGTTTTTGATCCTGCTCGCGCGGCTGGCGCTCCCCTCGCGCGAAGGCGAAATCGCACTCCCCGGCCTTGCTGCGCCCGTCACCATCAGCCGCGATACGCACGGCATTCCTCTCATCACCGCACAGTCCGAGGACGACGCCTACTTCGCGCTCGGTTACGTGCATGCGCAGGACCGCCTCTTCCAAATGGAGCTGATGCGCCGCCAAGGCACTGGACGTCTCGCCGAATTGATCGGCAGCGCCGGCCTCGGCTCGGACCGCTTCATGCGCACGCTTGGTGTCTATAAGCGCGCCGAAGCCGACTTTACCGGGCTCGATGCCGAAACACGTCGCGCCTTCGAACGCTATGCCGCCGGCGTGAATGTCTGGATCGCCGAGGATCATGTCCTGCCGCTGGAGTACCACCTCCTCTTCTTCAAGCCAGAGCCGTGGAAGCCGGCGGACTCGCTGGTGTGGCAGAAGCTCATGGGCCTGACGCTCTCGGGCAATTGGGACGACGAGCTGACGCAAGCGGCCCTGGTCGCCAAGCTCGGAGCGGAGAAGGCAGCGGCCTTACGCCCACCGTTACGTGCGGGCGATCCGGTCACTATGCCGCAGCATGCAAGCTTGTTGCCGACGGGTTTTCCTGAACGCCTGCACGCGGCCATGACGGCCGTGATCGCGCCGCACTCGGCGTCCAACGTCTGGGTGATCGACGGCGCTCACAGCGCCACAGGAAAACCAATCGTGGCCAACGATCCGCATCTGAACTTCCAATCACCTATTATCTGGTATTTCGCCGGCATCGACACACCGACGCTGAGGATCTTCGGCGCGACGGTGCCGGGCGTGCCGCTGCATATGCTTGGTCACAACGAACACGTCGGCTGGGGCATCACCACGCCCGAAAGCGACACCAGCGATCTGTTCATCGAACAGCCCACCGGCGACGGCAAATCCTATGAAACCCCCGAAGGCTCGAAGCCATTTGTCACTCGTACCGAAGTCATCAACGTACGCTTCGGCGATCCCGTCGCCGTCACGGTGCGCGAGACGCGACACGGGCCGGTGGTCAGCGACATCCTGGAGGCCGAAGAAATCCCCGCCGAGGTCAGATCGAACAACCGCGTGCTCGCGCTATCGGCGGCGTTGTTCGCGGCGGGTGACCGCTCGGCCGACGGCGTCTTTCATATGAACCGCGCCACGAACGCTGCGGGTTTCGTTGAAGCCATTAAGCTCTTCCGCGCCCCGCAGCAGAACATGATGTTCGCCGACACCGAGGGCGCCATCGGCTATTACGCGCCGGGGCGCGTGCCGGTCCGGAAGGCCGGCGACGGCACCGTGCCCGTGCCGGGCTGGAGCGGCGACTATGACTGGACCGGTTGGATTCCGTTCGAGGAGCTGCCGCGCGAGCTGACCCCCGGCGTCGGAGCGATCATCAACGCCAACAACAAAATGACCAACGACGACTATCCGCACTTCATCGCGGCGAATTGGGGCAACGCCTACCGCGCCCAGCGCATCGAGGAATTGCTTCGTCCGCAGACCGCGGCGACGCCGGCAAGCATGCAAGCTTTGCAGCAGGACACAGTGTCGCTGATGGCGCGCGACATGCTGCCGCTCCTGCTGGAACGCATCACGCCGCAGACCGACCGGCATCGCCAAGCTCTCGGTCTGCTCAAAGCCTGGGACGGCAACACCGACCGCACACGGCCCGAGCCGCTGATCTTCGCGCTCTGGCTTGAGAAACTCAAAGCCCGCGTGGTGAATGACGACCTCGGCGGCGACGCGCGCCTGTTCGGCGGCAACCGGCCGGAGTTCCTGCGCCAAGTGCTGACCGCCGACACCGCCTGGTGCGACGATCAGCGTACAACCGGCGTCGAGACCTGCGAGCAGCAAGTGGCCGGGTCATTCAGCGACGTCATGGTCTGGTTGGACGAGCAGGGCATCGCCGATGTGAACGGCGTTCATTGGGGCGACTACCACCAAGCCAGCTTCGGGCACCTGCTCTTCCAGAACTTTCCGGGCATCAGCCGCTTGGGCGGGCGAACCATCCCCAGCAGCGGCGACAACTACACCGTCAACCGTGGGTCCTTCGCTCCGTCGACGGCGCGCGTGCCCTTCCGCCACAATCACGGGGCCTCGTTGCGCGCGGTCTACGATTTCAGCGATTTGGACAAGTCCCAGTTCGCCTTGGCCGGCGGCCAGTCAGGCCAGATGCTCTCGCCTCACTACGGCGACATGCTGGAAAGCTGGCGGGACGGGCGGTATTTCACGGCTCCTACGGCCGCCAATGCCGCCCATAAACTCACGTTAAACCCGGCGAAATGACGTTACAGGTCCACGACTTGTGACCCGTTAAGCTAGGGTTTACATTATTCGTCAATGATTTGGGGTTGAATGGTCAGCGATCGGCCAGCGAACACCTTCATGGGCGGGCCTGGGGACGAATGGCAGAGAGACCAGATTTCGGCGGCGCTGGGAGCGACGACAAGGCTCCGATCATCATCAAGCGCGTCAAAAAGGGTGGCGAAGGCCACCACGGCGGCGCGTGGAAAGTCGCCTACGCCGACTTCGTGACGGCCATGATGGCCTTCTTCCTTCTGCTCTGGCTTTTGAACGCCGTCACCGAACAGCAGCTCAACGGTGTGGCAGATTACTTCACGCCCATTGCCGCCTCGACCCGCGAAAGCGGCGCCGGCGGCATGCTCGGCGGCCAAACCGTGGGCGAAGGCGCCTCGCAGTCGCGCACCGGCGCGACCGCGGCGGTCGTGCTGCCGCCGCCTTCCATCGGGTCCGGCGGCGCGGAGATGACCGACCCAAATCAATCCTCGCAGAGCCAGGAAGAGTCCATCAAAGCCGCGCAGGAAGCCAAGGAACAACGCGAGTTCGAACAGGTCGAACGGGAATTGAAGCAAACCATCAGCGGCGTCCCCGATCTCGCGCCCATGGCCAGCAGCCTGCTCGTGGACAACACGCCGGAAGGCGTACGCATCCAGATCATGGATCAGGACAAGGTCGACATGTTCTCGCCGGGCAGCGCCAACCTGTTCCCGCGCTCGAAGGAATTGCTGGTGCAGGTCGCCAAGGTCATCCGCAAGATGCCCAACAAGGTCAGCATCACCGGCCACACCGATCCGTCGACGGCGGTCGACCCTTCCGGTTACACCAATTGGGAGTTGTCGTCCGACCGCGCCCTCGCGACACGCCGCGCACTTTTGGAAGGCGGCATGGACGACCGGCAGATCAACAAGGTCGTGGGCGTTTCCGACCGCGAGCCCATCGACAAGGCGCAGCTGCGTTCGCCGCGCAACAGACGTGTGTCCATCGTTCTCTTGCGCGCGGAAAACACCAAGGCGGAGGATTTCGACCGCCTGCCGCGCTTCCTGGAGAAGACCAGCGGGCGCCAGCCGACCAATTCGGCCACGGGCGAAAACCTGGCGCCCGGCGTAAAACCCTGATTTAAATCTGGAACTTCGCGCGAGTCGCCTGCGCCGGTTGGGCTTGCCAGCGGGCCCGCCCGCAGCCATTCTAGTTAAGGATGGACCAGACACCCCTCAAACGTCCGCAATTCTTTTTCACCACGGCACCGCTGCCGTGTCCCTACCTGCCCGACCGCCTGGAACGCAAGCTGGTGACCGAGCTTTCCGGTCCCGGCGCTGAAAACCTGCACGAGGCGCTCGCCCGCTCGGGTTTCCGCCGCAGCCATTCCATCGCCTATGCACCCGCCTGTCCCGGCTGCAAAGCCTGCGTGCCCGTGCGCGTCGTCGCGCGCGACTTTTCACGCCGCCGTTCGATGGCCCGTCAATGGCGCCAGAACCAAGACTTGGTCGCGATCAAGGTGCCGGCGCGCGCCACCACCGAGCAATACGAACTCTTCGCACG
Organism: uncultured bacterium; assembly: GCA_903888485.1. GTDB lineage: Bacteria > Pseudomonadota > Alphaproteobacteria > Rhodospirillales > Rhodospirillaceae > SHVO01. Next base: position 45,357 of record CAISTS010000042.1, read on the forward strand.
CTATCAACAGTCCCGCCACGCCGGCAGCGACATGGCGCTGATGGGATTTTATGAATACAGCGCGATGGTCGAAGACAGTCCGATCGATACGTTCCTGGTCGAATACCGCGACCGCGCCGGCGTGCTCACCGCGGTGTGTCTGACCGACCGCACCACCGATGGGCTGTCGGCAGTCTACAGTTTCTTCGAAGCCGGAGGCGCACGCGATGGCCTCGGCAACTACGTGGTGCTCTGGCTGATCGAACAAGCCAAGCGCCTCAATCTGCCCTACGTGTATTTGGGCTACTGGATCGGCGACAGCGCCAAGATGGCGTACAAGGCGCGCTTTCAGCCGCTCGAAACGCTGGGGCCTAGTGGCTGGGCGCCCTTGGAACTGCCGGAGTCGTAGACAGCGCGCAAGGGAACGGTTTCGGCAGCACGCGCGATGAAAACAACCCGCCGCATGGAGTCTATCGTTCGTTGGGGCATTATTGCCCTCGGCGTCCATTTGCTTGTCGCGACCGGCGCGATGTTTTGGCACGTCAATCGCGCGCGCGAGGCTGATGCGTTGGTCGAGCATACGCAGCAAGTGCGTTACAGGCTGCTGGATGTCCTGTCCCTCGCCCTCGACGCCGAGTCCGCCGAGCGCGGCTATGCGCTTGTCCAGAGCGACGCCTATCTCACGGATCACTTCAGCGCCGTGACGCGATTGCGTACGGCCGTAGCCGGCGTCAAGGAACTCACCAGAGACAACCCGACCCAGCACGAACGCGCGCTCGCGCTCGACAAGCTGATTTCCACCAAAATTGACCAGATGCGCGCCGTGATCGATTTCGTGCGCAAAATAGATCAATCGACCGCGCTCGAGAATTATAAGTCCGGCGCAACGCAGACGGTGGCTACCGAGATCCGATTAGCCATTCAGGCCCTGCTTGACGAAGAGGACCGGTTGTTCGGTCTGCACGCAGCCGACGTGGCGCGTGCGGAGCAAGTACGCATCATCACCTTCATGGTGCTTTTGGTTCTCTTTGCGATCGTCGGCGCGATCTACTTCACGGCCGCCCAACCACAACATCGCCACCCGCAACGCTATGCTCGCCGAGCTCTCCGAGGCCAAACGCAGGACCGAGCGCGCCGACCGCTTCAAAGGCGACTTGCTCAACCATCTGGGCGGCGCGCTGCCGCACCCGCTCACGAATATCACTTCACAAAGCGATCTCTTGCTTTACCGCGCGACCGACGCGCACTCCGACAAGGATCAGAAGATGATCGGCGAGATTCGCAAGACCGCGCGCGAGCTGCTGGCCGTGGCCACCAACTTCTTGCATATCGGTCGCCTGCAAGCGCGCAAGCCGCTGAAGCTGGACGATGACGACTGCGATCTCGATGACATCATTCAGCTGGCCATCAAGCCGTCTGAAGACAAAGCCGAAAAGGGCGGCGTCGCGCTGCGCAGTGCGAACGAATTCGCGCGCGCGCTGCCGGGCGGCGACATCGTCATCGCGGTGCGCGACACCGGACGCGGTATTCCGGCCGATCGCATCAAACAAGTCTTGGTGCCCTTCACCGAAATGGACAACATGTTCGAGCGCGAGGCGCAGGGCATTGGCCTCGGTTTGCCGCTCGCGCTCGGCCTCGCGCAGGCGCACGGCGGCGCACTGACGCTGGACAGTACGGGCGCGGACACGCTGGCTGAAGTCACCTTGCCTGGCTATCGCGTCATAAAAATCTTCAATGCCGCTGAGGGTATCCGCCGCGCCTCTTGAAACTGTGCGCCCGCCCGCCTAGCTTGGGCCGAATGTCCGTGGGGAATTTATGATCAAAGCCGCCAAAATTGCCGCTCTCGCCACGCTGTGTGGGGCGCTGCTGTCCGGGTGCACGGACCCGGCATCCATGCTCGCCGGCGGCGTCAAAGGCTACTGCACACACAATCCCGGCGGCGCTTGCTCGCGCCCGCAGCCAAGTCAGCCGCCGCGGTAGCGCACGCAAAATAATTCGTACCTAAATAATTCGTACCGGGTACGAATTATTTTATTACCCCGAAAACGGGCGGTCTTCGCGGCTGAAGCCTTTGGGCGGCAAGCGCCCGGCTTGGGCGCGTTCGCCGACCCAGTCCTTGAGGTCGGTCTCGACGCGCTCGCGGTCGCCTGACTTCCAGGAAAGGCCTTCCTTCAGATTGAACACCTTTGCGTCGGCGGTGCCGCCGTCTTTGTAGCGCTGCAGAATCACACCGCGGCCGCGCGCCATCTCGGGCACTTCCGCCAGTTTGAAGATTAGGAGTTTGCGGTTGTCGCCGATAATGGCGACGGAATCGGCGGGCTTGCCGGCGAGGAGATCGGCGCCCGTACCGCTCGTGCCTGGGATCGGCGCGCAGACCCGGCCCTTCTCGCCTTCGGCGAGATTTAAACACAGCTTGCCGTTCTTTGTTTGGGCGAACACATCCTCGGCTTTGACGATGAATCCGCGCCCCGCGGTTGATACCACCAGGAACTTCTGCGCAGGCGCATAAACCCACATGCCGACGATGTCGGCGTCGTTGGGAAGATCGACCAAGAGTCGGATGGGCTCGCCGAAACCTCGGCCTTGCGGCAGGCGATCGGCGGCAATGGTGTAGAAACGCCCATCGGAGGCGAACATTAGCATTTTGTCGGTGGACTGCGCGCGCGTGGCCGCGAGGAAGGCATCGCCCTCCTTGAATTTGAGATCGGCATTGCCGGCGACAATGTCGTCCTTGTGGCCCTTCATGGCGCGGATCCAGCCCTTGGCGGACAGGATCACGGTGACGGGCTCCTTCTCGACCAACTGCTCAATCGGCACGATCACGGCGGTCGGCGCATCGCCGAGTTCCGTGCGGCGCTTGCCGAGCGGCGTTTTGGCGCCAAACTTGTCGCGCGCTTCCTTCACCTGGGCGGCGATGGCCTGCCACTGTCTGTCCTCGCTTTTGAGGAGCGAGCTGAGTTCCTGCTTCTCGTCCGAGAGTGTGTTGTGCTCGGTCTTGATCTCCATTTCCTCGAGCTTGCGCAACGAACGCAGGCGCATGTTGAGGATGCCTTCGGCCTGATTGTCGGTCAGGTTGAAGCGCTTCATCAATTTCGGTTTCGGCTCGTCCTCGGTGCGGATGATTTTGATGACCGCGTCGAGATTGAGATAAGCGATCAAGTAACCTTCGAGCATCTCGAGGCGCGCGGTGATCTGCGCCATGCGATGCTTTGAGCGGCGCACCAGCACGACTTGTCGATGATCGAGATAGGCCTGCAGCACCTCGCGCAGGTCCATCACGCGCGGGATGCCGTCAGCGCCCAGCACGTTCATATTGAGGCCGAAGCGGATCTCGAGGTCGGTCTGGCGGAACAGCTGTTCCATCAACTGTGTGGAATCCACCGTGCGCGACTTGGGCTCGAGCACGACCCGCACCTCTTCCGTCGACTCGTCGCGAATGTCGGCGAGGAACGGCAGCTTCTTCTCGTCCATCAGGGCGGCGATGCGCTCGATGAGCTTGGCCTTCTGCACCTGATAGGGCACTTCGGTGATGACGATTTGATACTGGCCGCGGTCCAGCTTCTCTTCGCGCCACTTGGCGCGCAGGCGCAGGGATCCACGACCGGTCTTATAGGCCTCGACGATGGTCTCGCGGCTTTCCACCAGCACGCCGCCGGTCGGGAAATCGGGCCCCGGGATCATATCGACGAGCGTGCCGATCTGCGCCTTGGGCGTCTTGATCAAGTGCAGCAGCGCATCGCAGAGCTCGCCTACGTTATGCGGCGGGATGTTGGTCGCCATGCCCACTGCAATACCGGACGAGCCGTTGGCGAGGAGGTTCGGCACGGCGGCCGGCATGACCACCGGCTCGCTCTCTTCACCATCGTAGGTCGGGCGCAGATCGACGGCGTCGTCATCAAGACCTTCCATCAAGGCCTGAGCAAAGGGCGTGAGCTTGGCTTCGGTGTAACGCATGGCGGCGGCGTTATCGCCGTCGATGTTGCCGAAGTTGCCCTGCCCTTCGACCAGCGGATACCGCACCGCGAATTCCTGGGCGAGACGCACCAGCGCGTCGTAAACCGACGTGTCGCCGTGCGGATGGTACTTACCGATCACGTCGCCGACGACGCGCGCGCACTTCTTGAAGCCGCCGGCCGGGTCCAGCTTGAGTTGGCGCATGGCGTAGAGCAGGCGCCGGTGAACCGGCTTCAGACCGTCGCGCACATCGGGAAGCGAGCGCGAGACGATGGTCGACAGCGCATAGGCGAGGTAGCGCTCGCCCAGGGCATCGGCCAAGGGGGTCTCACGGATGATATCGGCGCGTTTCGGTACGGCGGGAGGCTTGGCCATAGGTACGATTCAGGGTGGTTCGGCGCGCAGCATAGCCATCCGCGCCCAAAAAGCCACAACCGATAGTAGGAAGGCCTAAGCGGATGTCAATTAACGGAACCGGGCGGCGAAGCGCTGGCGCGAGGCCGGGATTTCCTGGCGGTGCGGGCGGAAGACATGGGTCTCAAAGAAATGCGCGGTGAGCGCCAGGCCCTGGGCGATCTCACCCGGGTCCTTCGCCTCAGCGGCTTCACTCAGTAAGAACGCCGGCAGAGTTAGGAGGCGCGGCACGTAGGGCTCACCGGCGGCGCGGCTGACGGCGCGGCCGGTGCGCGGCGAGACATAGGCGAGATCTTCCTTTGTGCCGGTCGCGGCGCAGACCGAAAGATCGAGCCCGTAGCCCATGTCGCGCAGTAGCGCGAGTTCCCAGAGCACGTAGTGCGCTTCCCACCCGGGCGCGCCCAGGTGTTCAAGCAGATGCAGTGTGTGGCGGAACACCGCAGCATGCGGCTCGCGCTCGGGCAGCGTCGCTTCAGTCATGGCGCAGAGTGCAGAGAGACCGGCGAGCACGTCGGCTGCCGTCATGGCTTCAGCGGCGAAGGGACGCAGTCCCTCCAGCGTGTAAGTGCCGAGCTGCTCGTCGAGCCGCGCCCGCCACCAGGCCTTCACCAGATTGCCGGGCTGCAAGAGGCTGCGGCCGCGTTTGCCCGAACCACCCTTGACGATACCGGCGTGGCGGCCCTGGCTCTCGGTGAGTAATGTGATGATGGCGTCGTGTTCGCCGAAGGTCCGAGCGGCGAGGATGATGCCCTGATCTTCCCAGTTCACGGCCATGGCGGCCGCTTATTTGAACCTGAGGAAGACAACCGCAAGTCCGGTGATGGCGCCGGCGATGCCGACGAAGATCATCACTGCATCAAGCATGGTAGAGGGTTTGTTCTGGCTGCGACGCACGGCCAATACGCCGAGCGCAAGCACGCCGACAATAAACGCCGTTACGCCGAAAGCACCCACGTTCGCCGCCCCGCTTTATTCGCCGGCCGTCATAAGAACGGAATCACGCATTGAAGTCGAGCCCCCAGGCGGCGTACAGCGTGCGGTCCTCGGTCCAGCGTTCATTGACCTTAACGTGCAGGAACAGGTGCACGCGGCGCTCTAAAAGGGTTTCGAGTTCGAGGCGCGATGACGCGCCGATGCTCTTCAGGCGCTGGCCGCCGTTGCCAAGCACGATGGGCCGGTGGGTTTCGCGGCTGACGTAGATCACCTGCTCGATGCGCACGCTGCCGTCTTTCTTTTCTTCCCAACGCTCGGTCTCCACAGCGCAGGAATACGGCAGCTCTTGGCGCAGATTAAGGAACAGCTTCTCGCGGGTGATCTCGGAGGCGAGCAAGCGCGCCGGCATGTCGGAGATATCGTCCTCGGGAAACAGCCACGGGCCCGGCGGCATCAGGGACGCAAGTTTGTCGCGCAATGGGTCGAGGCCATCTCCCGTAAGCGCGGAGATCATGAATATTTCCTCGAAGATGCCCGCGGCATTAAGGCGCACGGTCAAGTCGAGCAGCTTCTCTTTGGGGGTAATGTCCACCTTGTTAAGCGCGAGGAAAGCCTTGCGCTTGCTCAACTTGATATCCTCGATGATGCGGTCGGTATCGGGGTCGGGCTTTCCGGCCTTCGACGCATCGACCATCAGCAGAATGACCTCGGCGTCCGCCGCGCCCGACCAGGCGGCGGCCACCATGGCGCGCTCGAGGCGCTTCTTGGCTTGGAAGATGCCGGGCGTGTCGAGAAAGATCACCTGGGCATCGCCGAACATGGCAATGCCGCGCACGATGGTGCGCGTCGTCTGCACACGCGGCGAGACGATGCTGACCTTGGCGCCGACCAGCGCGTTCACCAGCGTCGACTTGCCGGCGTTGGGCGCGCCGATGACGGCTACAAAACCGCAGCGCGGCGTTTCAGTCATGTTTGTCGTCCTGCAAAGCGGCGAGCAGGGCCACTGCCGCGGCTTGGGTGGCAAGGCGCTTGGTGCGCCCCTGCCCTTGTTTTTCGGGATAACCTTCGACCCCGACCGTCATGACAAAGGACGGCGCGTGCGCCGGGCCCGAAGAGTCGATGACTTTGTAAACCGGCAGCGGCAGCCCTCGCCCTTGGGCCCACTCCTGCAGCGCGGTCTTGGCGTCCTTGGGCGGCACGATCTCGGCGTGCATCAGCGGGCGCCAGTGGGCGGAGATAAACTTTTCCGCCACCGACAAGCCGGCATCGCAAAACAAGGCGCCGATGATGGCCTCGCAAGCGTCGGCCAGCACCGCCGTATTGGCCGAGTCTGTCTTCTGGCCGGGCGCGACCTTGATGTGATTTTGCAAACCGATGGCCGTGGCGACCTTCGCGAGCATCGGAGCGCTCACCAGCATGGCGTAGCGGGTCGCGATCTCGCCTTCGGATTCATCGGGGAACGTGCGGAGCAATGTGTCCGCGATGACCAGGCCCAGCACGCGGTCGCCGAGGAATTCGAGGCGTTCGTTGCCCGCCGACGCTGCTACCGGCGCGGCAGTTTTACGCCCGCCGCCAAGGAAGCCGCGGTGGGTCAGCGCGCGTTCCAGCAGCTCCACATCGCCAAACTTGTGATCGAGCACCCGCTCCAGGGGATGCGCTGGGCGCGCCACTCAGTCGATCCCGTTGAAGATACGGCTGAAGCGAATGGCGAAGGGCCACTTCCAGACTTCCCAGATCGAGGCGCTGCCGTCGGTGGAGAAGAACAGGAACTCGGCGCGGCCGACGAGATTCTCCGCCGGCACGAAGCCGACGTCGGCGCGGCTGTCGACCGAGTTGTCGCGGTTGTCGCCCATCATGAAGTAGTGGCCGGGCGGCACGGTGAATTCGCGCGTGTTGTCGAGGCGGCGGTTGTCGCCCTCTTCCAGGATGTCGTGCTCCTTGCCCGGTAACGCTTCTTTGTAGAGCGTCGGGCGGCGCACGTTGCCGTCGGTGTCGCGGTAGACGTAGTCCTCGACGCGGGTGCGCTCGACCAGCTGGCCGTTGAGGAACATCCGGCCGTCTTGCATCCGGATGGTGTCGCCCGGCAGACCGACCAGGCGCTTGATGTAGTCGGTCTTGTTGTCAGTCGGCAGCTTGAAGACGATGACATCGCCGCGTTCAGGTTCGGAGCCGAAGATGCGGCCCGAGAACGGAATAGCGCTGAAGGGCACCGAGTGCCGGCTATAGCCGTAGGAATACTTCGAGACGAAGAGGTAATCCCCGACCAACAGCGTCGGGATCATGGAGCCCGAAGGGATGTTGAAGGGCTCGAACAGGAAGGTGCGGATGACCACGGCGATGATCAGCGTATAGACCACTGTCCATACGGTTTCGCCGACGCCTTCTTTTTTGGATGGGGATGAAATGAGCGTGGAACCGGGTTTTGTCATGGTCCAGAGGTGATCAAGGGGCGGCCCATAGGGGCTGTCCAAGGGCCGCAAGAAAGCCAGCGGAGGGAGGCAAAGTCAAGGGAATCAGCCACGCAAGGCTTTCCGTCAGAACGGCGTAAGTGGCGCTTTAATCCTGCCCGGGAGTCATGGCCGCCTGGGGCCCGGCGGCGGTCTTGTAAGCGCCGTTCGTCCAGTCGTCGCGTATGGGCAAACGGCCGACACCCGGCACAGTGACGGCAAAGTCCAAGGGGTCGGCGCCGATGACGAGGCCCAGGACGTTCACTTCAAGCCCCTCGCCGCCCGCCAGCGTCACGCCTACGAGCCCGCCTAGGGAAATCTGGAAACCCGTACCGCTCGGCGTCGCCGTGATGATCCTCCAGCCGGTGTAATCCTTGCCGATGGCGCGGCCCGGCATGACCAGGCCCATTTCAGGGATCTGGCGCGCGAGGTGCGCGATGAAGGTGTTGCTGTTGGGTCCCGGCCAGACGCGGTAGGTGAAGGGGTGCGGATAGGATTCCACCGCCGCCGGCAGCTTGGCGATGATGGCCTCGGCTTCTGCTCCTCGCACGTCGCGCAGCAGCTTCGGCGGCGCGCCATACCACTGGCGGTCGGGGTTGGCGGTTTCGCTCTCGGCAACCGTGGAGCGGTTGCGCCGCAGATTGAACCCGATGACTTCGTAACGTGTGTAGGTCGCCGCGCCCGGCTTCTTGACCGCGATCCAGGTGTGATCGCCGAACTTGCCACGCCAGCGCACCGTCGGCGCGGCATAGGCCTGGAACACGGCAGGCTCATAGGTTGCAGGATCGGGCGCCCAGCCGACAGGGTTCTGGCTGGCGTAACGCCAGTCCTGCGCCTGCGCATCGAAGGCGATGAGAAGCAGCGGCCCCGCCGCCAAGAGGGCGATGAAGCACAATAAACTGGTGAAGAAGATCACTGTTTTCCGCACGGGTCCTGACCGATCCCCAAGATACGAAGTGAGATAACGCGTCGTCCTGGCAGAACCAATTAAATCACATTTAGCCGCCGGCGGGCACGGCGGTAATGATCACAAACGCTTCAGCCAGCGGATATTCGTCGGTCAGGGTCAGCTCGACCTGGGCGCGCATGCCGGCTGGGGTCATGGCTTTCAGCCGTTCGGCCGCGCCGCCGGTCATTACTACTGTTGGTTTTCCACTCGGCAGATTCACCACGCCAAGATCGCGCCAGTAGATGCCGTCGCGAAAACCGGTGCCCAGGGCCTTGGACGCCGCCTCTTTGGCAGCGTAACGCTTTGCAAGCGTGGCGGCGTAGCCGTCACCGGCCCCGCGCCGCCGTTCGGCCTTCGCCTGTTCGGCCTCCGTGTAGATCCGGTTGACGAAGCGCGCGCCGAAGCGCGCGATGGTCTTCTCGATACGCCGGATGTCGATGAGGTCGTTGCCAATACCGAGGATCATGCGCGTGCCTCGTCCATCAGGTGGCGCATGCGGCGGATGGAATCCTCGAAGCCCGTGAAGATCGCCTCGCCCACCAGGAAGTGGCCGATGTTGAGCTCGGCGACGTTCGGAATCGCCGCCACGGGCTTGACCGTGTCGTAGCCGAGGCCGTGACCGGCGTGGCACTCAAGGCCGATTTGGGCGGCGTGGGCGGCGGCGGTTTGCAGGCGCTTCAGCTGCTGTTCGCGCATCGGGCCCGGCGCAGATTCGCAATAGGTCCCGGTGTGCAGTTCGACCACCGGCGCACCCAGACTCTTCGATGCGTCCAACTGGCGCGCCTCGGCCTCGATGAACATCGACACGCGGATGCCGGCACCCACAAGCTGACGTACATAGGGCGCGAGGTGATTGTGTCCACCGGCCACATCGAGCCCGCCTTCCGTGGTGCGTTCCTGGCGCTTCTCGGGCACCAGGCACACGGCGTGGGGTTTGTGCCGCAGCGCGATGGCGAGCATTTCTTGGGTCGCGGCCATCTCGAGGTTGAGCGGAATCTTGAGTTCGGCCATGAGCCGGCTGATGTCGTCGTCGGAGATGTGGCGCCGGTCCTCACGCAAGTGCGCGGTGATGCCGTCGGCGCCGGCGGCAGCCGCCACGAGCGCGGCGCGCACGGGATCGGGATGCAAGCCGCCGCGTGCGTTGCGCACGGTGGCGACGTGGTCGACGTTCACACCCAGTCTTAGATAATTGAGGCCTACGCGGTTCATACGTCCACCCCCGCCGGCGGGAACGGCGCGTGTACGACGCCCGCGCGCTTTTGCATCCGGTCGATACGCCGCTGCTGCACGGCTTTGAGCACGGGAAGGATCGCAATGTACGAAATCACGCCGGCAACGATGCCCATGGGAATACTGCCTACCAACATGGGCCAGAATATAGGCCAGACCCTGACCACAAACATATGCATATCGAGCTTCAAGGTCGCCTCGGTCAGGCCCTTGAACATCTCGACGAAAGCCGGCGGATGGCCGGCAACATCGACGCCGGACACGAGGGCGCCAACGTAGTAGGCCGCGTACCAGAGCGGCGGCGCCGTCCAGGGGTTGGCGATCTGCGCACCGACCACCGCGGCCACGAGATTGGCGCGCAGCGCCCATGCGACAATTCCGGCGGTGACGATGTGCGTGCCGTAGAACGGCGTCATCGCAATGGCCGCGCCGCAGGCGAAACCCGCCGCCACGGATTCCGGCGTACCGGGAATGCGCTGCAGGCGGTGCCAATAATATTGGCCCGTGCGCCGAAAACCCATACGCGGCCAGATCCATTGCCCCATTCTGGAGTGAAGCGGCAGCGGTGCGCGGCGTTGGAACATGATGGGGTGCCGCGGCGCCTAACGGCGCGCGCGTTCCACCGAGTTGATGGCGGGGCTCGCGCGCAGCGCGGCGATGATGTTGGTGAGGTGCTTCACGCTGCGGACTTCGATATCGACGCTCATCTCAAAGAAATCCTTCGATCGCTTGGCGATCTTCAGATTGAAGATATTGCCGAAGTTGCGGGCGATGACGGTGGACAGCTCGCCCAGCGTGCCGGGCTGGTTTGCGACCACCAGATTTACGCGCCCGATGTGGCTATCCTTGTCCTTGTCGGCGTCCCAGGCGAGATCGAGCCAGCGGTCGGGCTGATCGGCGACATCGTCCAGCTTCTCGCAATCGATGGTGTGCACTTCGATGCCGCGGCCCTCGGTGACGATGCCGACGATGCGATCGCCGGGCAATGGATGGCAGCAATCGGCCAGGTGCACCGACATGCCCGCAGTGAGGCCGCGGATCGGAATGGCGCTCGATACTTCGTGGGTGTGGCGCAGGCGCGCTTGCGAGAGGTTGACGATGTTGTCGTCCATATCCATGCGCGCGCCGGGATAAACCGCCACCAGCACTTCGCGGCCCACTAAACGCCCCTCGCCCACCTTGGCGTGGAGGTCGTCTAGGGTCTCCACGGAGAATTTATCGAGCACGCCGGCAAGCCCCTTGTCGGTGAGCGCGAGGCCCTCCTTGGCGAAGGTTTTTTCGAGAATCTCCTGGCCGAGCTTGACGTACTCGACGCGCGCCTCCGAGCGCACACGGCGGCGCACGTGGGCGCGGGCCTTGCCGGTGACGGCGAAACCTTCCCACTCCGGCGATGGCTTTTGCGCCTTCGACGTGACGACCTCGACCTGGTCGCCGTTCTGCAGACGCGTGCGCAAGGGGACGATACGGCCGTTGACCTTGGCGCCGACGCAGGTGTTGCCCACTTCGGTGTGCACGGCATAGGCAAAGTCGACCGGCGAAGCGCCGCGCGGCAGCGCGATCAAGTCGCCCTTGGGCGTGAAGCAGAACACCTGGTCCTGGAACATCTCAAGCTTGGTGTGCTCGAGGAACTCTTGCGGCGACTGAGCATGTTCGAGGATGTCCAGAAGCTCGCGCAGCCACGAGTACTGCTTGCCCTCGACGAATTTTCCGGCGCGCTCTTCCGCGAACAGATCGCCGGCCTTGTAGCGCCAGTGCGCCGCGACGCCAAGCTCGGCGACCTCGTGCATCTGATGGGTACGAATCTGAATTTCAATGCGGTGGCGCTGCGGACCGATGATGGAGGTGTGCAGCGAACGGTAGCCGTTGCGCTTGGGAGTTGAGATGTAGTCCTTGAATCGCCCAGGCACGGTTGGATAGTTGGTGTGCACTACACCCAGCACGCGGTAGCAGTCCTCGGGTTTGTCGACCATGACGCGGAAGGCCATGATGTCGGACAGCTGTTCGAAGCTGACGTCCTTGACCTGCATCTTGCGCCAGATCGAATAGGCGGTCTTCTCGCGGCCCGAGATGTAGCCCTCTATGCCGGCCTTTCGGATCACCTGGTCGAGTTCGTCCATGATCTTCACCACAAGATCGCCGCCGTGCAGTTCGAGGAAGCGCAGGCGCGCCATGATAGAGGCGCGCGCGTCGGCGTGCAGCTCCGAGAACGCCAAGTCCTCGAGCTCGGTCTTGACCTCCTGCATGCCGATGCGTTCGGCCAGGGGCGCATAGATCTCCATCGTCTCCATAGCGATGGCGCGGCGCTTGGCCGGATCGGTGATGAAGTTCAGCGTGCGCATGTTGTGCAGGCGGTCGGCGAGCTTGACCAAGAGCACGCGGATATCCTCGGACATGGCGAGCACGAACTTGCGGAAGTTTTCCGCTTGTTTCTCCTCCATGTTCTGGATCTGGATGCGCGCGAGTTTGGTGACGCCGTCCACCAGGCGCGCCACTTCATCGCCGAAGTAGTCGCGCACATCCTCCAGCGTCGCCGCGGTGTCCTCGACAACGTCGTGCAGCAGCGCCGTGACGATCGACGCCGTGTCGAGCTTGTAATTGGTCAAAATGCCGGCGACTTCGATGGGGTGCGAGAAGTAAGGATCGCCCGAAGCGCGCTTCTGCATGCCATGCATCTTCATGGCGTAAACGTAGGCGCGGTTGATGGCGTCCTCGTCCGCGTCGGGGTCGTAGGACTTGACGCGCTCGACCAGTTCGAACTGGCGCATCATGGGGACGCACTCCGATAGGCGGAGTGGCGGAGGCTATGAAAAGCAGGCGAGTGAAAGGGACGGCGCGACGGAACTATCGTGTCGGCGTGGCGCGCGGGAGCGGTACTGATTCGCGGCGCACTTCTGTCCATCAACCCTTCGGTTCTTCCTCTTCGACGTCCTCGTAGGACACCTTCGGATGAGCGCCAGTGGCTTTCGGCGCCACTTCCTCTTCTTCTTCGCTTTCGTCGATGCTCATGCCGGCGGCCGCGGCCACCTGCTCGCTCATCTGGCTGGCGATGCCGGCGAATTCCGGATTGGACGCCATGGCGTCGAAACCGTCTTCCTCGGGCTCGTCCACTTCGACGTGGCGCTGCAGGCCCTGAACGATGGAGTTGAAGAGGTCGTCCGGGCTCACCTTCTCGTCGGCGATCTCGCGCAGGGCGACCACCGGGTTCTTGTCGTTGTCGCGCTCCAGGCGCGGCTCGGCGCCGGCCGAGATCTCGCGCGAACGCTGCGCGGCGACCATGACGAGCTGGAAGCGGTTGGTGACTTTTTCGACGCAATCTTCGACGGTTACGCGAGCCATGGCGGTTCCTTGTGCTCAGCGATCATAGCGCGTGGAGTAACAGTGCGCGGATTCGCTAAATGGGTCAACGGCTTCACCCCGTTCCCCGCAGATATAGGAACGAGCGCAAGCCTTGAAAAGGTGCGTCTGTTTACTGGGGTTTGCCCCCCGGCTCAAGTCCTATGGTTTCAGGGGCCGGATGAGTTGTCCCGGCGGCAGGGCCGCAATCAAGGCGCCGACCGAAAGCCCGGAGACCGGGTGGGTCCACGCGGGGGCGACATCCCGGAGCGGCAAGAGCACGAAGGCGCGGGTGTGCATCCGGGGATGGGGCAGCAGGGGCGCCGCCTCGGTCCGCACCAGGTCGCCGTAAGCCAGAAGATCCAGGTCGAGCGGCCGGGCGGCATTGGCCAAGGTGCGGGCGCGGCCGAACTGGGCCTCGATGTCATGCAGCTGGGCGAGCAGGTCTTCCGGACCGAGCTGGGTCTCCACCCCCACCACCCCGTTCACGAACCAGGGCTGGTCCGAGGCCGGGATGGGCGCGGTCTCGTACCAGGGCGAGCGGGTACTCACCCGGATACCCCGCCCTTCGATCTCGGCGATGGCGGCGGCGCAGGTCTTCGCCGGACCGCCCGCCGCGCTGGGAAGATTGCCGCCAATGCCGATGAGGATCATGCCGGCTGTATTAGCGCCTTTCGGGCTTGAAAAACATCTTCATCTCGCACTTCATATTTCCTATATATAGCCCTGTTTCTAAATATGATTTGAGCAACATGCCTAAATCAACACTCTCCGCCGCGCCCGCTGAGGGTCCGGCCAAAGATTGCCGCCTCTGCCCGCGCTTGGCGGACTTCCGCCGTGCCAACCGCAAGCAATTCCCCGACTGGCACAACGGCGCGGTTCCGGCCTTTGGAGCGATGAATGCCACCCTCCTCGTGGTCGGCCTCGCGCCCGGTCTCCGGGGCGCCAATCGCACCGGGCGCCCCTTCACCGGCGACTATGCCGGCGAGCTTTTGTACCCGAGCCTGCTCAAGTTTGGCCGCGCCAAGGGCACCTACGGAGCGGAGTTCGACGACGGCCTGGAACTGGTGGACTGCCGCATCACCAACGCCGTGCGCTGCGTGCCGCCTGAGAACAAGCCCACCCCTCTTGAGCAGAAGACCTGCCGGGGCTTCCTGGTGAGCGAGATCGCCAGCATGCCGCGTCTGCGTTCGATCCTGGTCCTGGGGCGCATCGCCCACGATGCGGTCATGTCGACCTTGGGCCTGCGCAAGGTCCTCTACCCCTTCGCCCACGCGGCCCAACACCAGCCCGAGGGGGATAAAAAACTTACAATTACTGACAGTTATCACTGTTCGCGTTACAACCTAAACACGGGTGTTTTGACCGAACCGATGTTCCACGCCGCCCTGGAACGGGCGATATCTGCAACTTAGCGAACGAGTTAGTTTGGTATGGATCGCGCAACTATCCTCAAAGGCTTCGAAACCAACCTCTGGGACCGGACCTCTTTCCTGGCCAAGGCGCGCAAGGACGCCGTGATCCAGGATGCCCAGGACCTGCTCCTGGTGGATTCCGGACTGCCCTGCCGCCTGTTCAACACCATCGGACGCTCAACGCTCCATCCGCGCTTTGCCCTGGACCGCATCGAGGGCGCGGTGAAGCACTTCCGCAGCAAGGCCTCGCCCTTCAAATGGATCCTCGGCCCCCTCTCCGGCCACGGCACCATGGAGCCGGCGCTGAAAGACCTCGGCCTTTCCTGCCCTGAAGAGGAGTGGGTCATGGCCATGGCGCTGGACACCGGCAACGTACCAGGCAGCCTGCCGTCGGGTTTCGACATCAGGCGCGTGGTGGCCAAGGACGGGGTCGAACACTTCGCCGAAGTGCTGACCTCGCTCGGCGCGCCGGCCGATGAGAACATCAAAACCTTCTTCACCGACACCAAGGACGCGCTGATCGCACCGGCCTCGCCCTTGCGCGCCTATGTCGGCTATGTCGGCAGCGACCACGTCGCCGCGCTGGAAGCCTTCAATGCCCACGGCGTTATCAGCTTTTACGACATGGCGCAGTTGCCCAGTACCAAGGGCAAGCCCTATGCCGCGGCGCTCCTGCTGAACGCGCTGAAAGAAGCCAAGAAAGCGGGCCTTCGCGTGGCCTGTCTTCAAACGCCCGAAGGCTCCCGCGCCGTCTACGAGCGCATCGGCTTCAAACCGGTGGGCCGGATCGCGACTTACGCTTAAGCCGTCTCCGCTGCCAGGGCTGCGGCGATGTCTTGCATCGTCTGGGCACCCTGCCGGAACAGCCGCACGCTCGGATACCAAGGCGAGTGTTCGCCCTTGTTGAACCAGTACCAAAGGCCGCCGCGCCCCTGCGGCACGATCACCCAGGTGGGAACGCCAAGGCTTCCGGCAACATGCACGGCCGTATTCGACACGCTAATCACCAGATCGAGCGCCGCCAGCTGCGCGGCGAAGATATCGAGGTCTTTGAGGGAATCGACCTCGGGATCGACGTGGATGTTATCTTTAAGCGCGGCAAGGTCCGCCGCGACATCGCCGTACTGGACGCTGACGAGTGAAACGCCGGGCGTCTCCAGGATCGGTCCCCAGGCTGAAAGCGGAACGGTTTTTTCCGCACCGGCGCCCAGGCTCTTGCTGCGCCATGAGATGCCAACCAGCCGCCGCCCGCCTTCGCGCAACGCGGCGTACTTGTCTCTAAAGGCGGCTACGCGCTTCGGATCGGGCGCGAGATAGCTTCCGCGCGCCGGAAAGTACCTGAAGGACGGACGCAGCCAGCGGCCGAGGTCGAGCGAGGACGACTGCACGTCGATCTGCATACTTGAAATCGGATCTGCGGGGTCGCTGGCGCTGATCACACGCGCGCCCGGAAAGGCCCGTTCAAACAGGGGCTGCAAGCGCGCCTCGCACTCTATGATGCAGCTGCGCGCCTTGGCGATCACGTCGGGCAGCATGCTGGCATAGAGAATCTGGTCGCCGACCCCCTGCTCGCCCCAAATCAAAATGGCTTTGCCCGCAAGATCCTCGCCCTGCCATTGCGGCCAGGGTGTTTTGCGGCGGCGATAGGCAAAACTGGCCTCGGTACTGTCAAAGCGGCGCCCATAGCCTTTCCAGCCTTCAGCCAGATTACCAACGCTGAGCTGGGTGATGCCGCGATTGACGATGGTATCCGCGTCGTTGGGCAGGAACGCCAGCGCCCGATCATACATCGCCAATGCGCCCTCGGAATCGCCGCAAGCTCCAAGAGCGCTGCCGAGCGCGCGCAGGACATCACCGGCATCGGGAGTGAGGCGCAAGGTTTCTTCTAGGAGCGCGCGCGCATCATGCGGGCGGCCCGTTTCCACAAGCAGCTTAGACAGGGTGATGCGGACGCCGCGGTCATCAGGCACCAGCGCCAACGCTGCTCGCAACGCCGCTTCGGCCTTCGGGTAGTCGCGCGCATCGAGCAGGCAGCGGCCGAGGTTGAAATGCGCGCGCGCATCGTTCGGCAGGCGCTGGGCCATATCGCGGAAAACCTGGGCCGCCGCCGCCGCATGGCCCGCGGCATGCAGCACGGCGCCGAGGTTCAACCACGCGCCGGCGTGCCGCGGATCCAACTCAATGGTTTTGCGGAAATTGACTTCCGCTTCGGGGTGCTGCCCGAGGGACATCCGCGAGACGCCCCGGTTAAAGTACGCGTCGGCAAAGCTGGCCCGCCCCGCAATGGCCCGGTCGAAATAGCCAATCGCCTGCGTTTGCGCACCGCGCACGGCAGCCATGACGCCCAGCAGGTTGAGGGCGTTGGCGTTGTCCGGCTCTTGGGTGAGCACGGCATCGTAAAGCGACTTGGCTTCGTCCAACCGCCCGGCCTGATGCGCGTCCACCGCTTGATTCAGAAGGTCGTCAATCCGCATGTCCTTTTATATAGCGGACGTGCGTCAGCTGTAGAGGACAACCCGTGTCGCCCTCACCAATATTTCTGATTTTTTGCTTGTCGCCTTACTTCGCCGAGATCGCCTGCTCGATGGCCGACTTGATCTCGGGCGCATCGGGCACGACTTTGGTCGGAAACGCCGCCACGAGCTCGCCTTTGGCGTTGATCAGGTACTTGTGGAAGTTCCACTTCGGGGCGTTGTCCGCACCCAGGGTTTCCGCAGCCCACTTGTAGAACGGATGGGCGTCTTCGCCCTTCACCGAGACCTTCGAGGCCAGCGGAAAATCAACGTCGTAATTGGCTTTGCAGAATTTCTTGATCTCGGCGTCGCTGCCGGGTTCCTGGCCGCCGAAGTTGTTGGCCGGCACACCGAGCACGACGAGGCCCTTGTCGCGGTATTGCTTGTAGACCGACTCAAGGCCTTCGTATTGCGGCGTGAAGCCGCAGAAGGAGGCGGTGTTCACCACCAGAACGGCCTTGCCTTTGAACTGCGACATCGGCAGCGCGCCGCCTTCGATCGCATCAAAGGTAAAGTCATGGGCGTTCTTTGCCATGGCGGCGCCTCCGGTGAGAAGGGTGAGCGCAAGAGCCGCAGCGCCTGCGATTTTGCTGAACGTACCCTTAGCCATAACGCTCCTCCTTCCAGGGGTTGCCGCGCATGTGATAGCCCCGTGCCTCCCAATATCCCGGTTGGTCGCGGTCCATGAACGTCACATGGCGTATCCACTTCGCGCTCTTCCAGAAGTACAGGTGGGGCACGACCAAACGTACGGGACCACCGTGCTCGCGGGAGAGCGGCTTATCCTGCCACGTATGCCCCAGGAAGACATCTTCCCGGTCGACATCCGCAAGCGGGATATTCGTCGCATATCCGTCGTAACTTTTTACCATCAGGTACTTGGCCGACGGTAGGGGTTTTACCTGATCCAGCAAAGTGCGCATTCCGACACCCTGCCATCGATTGTCGTAACGCGACCAGGTGGTCACACAATGAATGTCGTTAACTGCCTCGAGTTGCGGCTGCGCCATGAAGGCGTCCCAGTCCCACTTCAGGGGATGGGCCACTAAACCCGCGACCGATAAGGTCCATTCCTTTTGGGACAAGTTGGGCTGGATGCCGAGATCGAGCACCGGAAAATCTTGGGTTACGCGCTGTCCGGGCGGGCGGCGCTCGCGTTTCGGATCGCTTTCGGTGCCGGTTAAGGCACGCCCCTCTTCCGCCCATTTCTCCTTTGCCCGTATAAGCTTGGCGTTCACATCTGCGTGAGGCGAATCGTGATCACGGGCCATGCTCATCAGCCCTTGGCCCGCATGAGGCGCGCCTGCTCGCGCTGCCATTCGCGCTTCTTGATGTCGTCGCGCCGGTCGATGGCGTTCTTGCCCTTGGCGAGCCCGAGCTGGACTTTCGCTCGCCCGCGATCGTTGAAGTAAAGGCTGAGCGGCACCACCGTCATGCCCTTTCTCTGTACCGCCGCCATCAAACGATCGATCTCCTTCCTGTGCAGAAGGAGCTTCCGTTTGCGGTTTTCCTCGTGCTGAAAGTGGCTGGCACCTTCATAGCGCGGGATGTGCGCGTTAATGAGAAACAGCTCGCCGTCTCTCGGCTCGGCGAAGGCTTCAACCAGCGTGCAGCGCCCGAGACGCAGCGATTTGACCTCGCTGCCGGTCAGCATGATGCCGGCCTCGAGCGTGTCCTCGATGGCGTAGTTGTGCCGCGCCTTTCTGTTCTGCGCGACCGGGCCGTGAGAGATGAGTTTTGCCATCCGCCCTATATGCGCCGGGCCGGCTAATTCAGCAAGCCGGCGGCGCGCATAGCCTCTTCGATGCGGGCCTTGCTCTTGATCTTGAGCGGGGCGAGCGGCAGGCGCACGTCGGGCTGGCATTTGCCGAGCAGGCTGGCGGCGAATTTGACCGGCGCCGGGTTGGTTTCGACGAACATGGCGTCGTGCAGCGGCGAGAGGATATCGCGCAAGCGGAAGGCGTCTTCGTAGGTGCCGAGGTGCCAGGCGTCCTGCAGCTGCGCGCACAGGTGCGGCGCGACGTTGGCGGTCACCGAGATGCAGCCGACCCCGCCCTGCGCCAGGTGCGCAATGGCCGTGCCGTCCTCGCCGGAGAGCTGACAGAACTTCGGTCCGACCAGCTGCAAAAGCCGCTGCGGGCGTGCGAGATCGTTGGTCGCATCCTTCACGCCGACGATGTTCTCGTGCTCGGCCAGCTTGGCCATGGTCTCGACGGTCATGTCGATCACGCTGCGGCCGGGGATGTTGTAGATCACGATCGGAATATCGACCGCGTTGGCGATGGCAAGGTAGTGCAGCACCAAGCCCTCTTGCGTCGGCTTATTGTAATAGGGCGTGACGATCAGCACCGCGTCGGCGCCGGCCTTCTTGGCGTGCTGCGTAAGCTGGATGGCTTCGGCGGTCGAGTTGGAGCCCGCGCCGGCGATGACCGGAACACGTCCCTTGGCGACTTCCACGCACATTTCAACCACACGCTTGTGCTCGTCGTGCGACAGCGTCGGCGATTCACCGGTCGTGCCGCAGGGGACGAGACCGTGCGAGCCCTGCTCGATCTGCCAATTGACGAATTCCTGAAAGGCCTTCTCGTCGACCTTCCCGTTCTTGAAGGGCGTGATAAGAGCGGGGATCGAACCGCGAAACATGGGAAAGGCTCCTGCGTTGAAGGCCGCAGGCATGTTAATGTAGGGGCGGCCGGCAGCCGGGGCGGACATTACCGCGAGGCACAGCCGGTCCACAAGGGAGCCGGTCCCCACCGATTAGCGTGAGTCGTCAACACTTTGCGTAAACTTCACCTTGTCCTTCTTGCGGTATTGAGCCTTCCCTTCAGTGGGGTCCTGCCCGTATGGGCAGGCCAAGCGCCGGCCAAGGTCATCCTGCCCGAGCGCAAACCGACGGCGCCACCGGCGCGGACCGCGAGCGGCAGTGCTGCCAAGCCGGCGACTCAGGCCCCGGCGGAGACGGCCGCACCGACGCCGAGTGTGACGGTCTCGGTGCCGGCCTCGACACTGTCGACGCGCGAAAAGCAGGTCCTGAACGAAGCCCTCAAGTTCGCCCAAAAGCGTCAGTGGAGCAAAGCGCGCTCGACAGTGGCGCTGGCCCGCAATCCGCTGCTCACCAAGATCATCGACTGGGCGTACTTGCGCGAGCCCGGCGAACACGCGAGCTTTTCCGAACGCACGGCGTTCCTGGCCGCCAATCCGGGCTGGCCCTCGGCCGAGACCATCCGCCGGCGCGCCGAGGACGCCATCGACGGCTCGGATTCCCTTTCAAGCCTAAACGTATGGTTCGCCGCCCATCCGCCGATCTCCACCGCCGGCAAGGTAGCTTATGCGCGCGCGCTGCGCGCCGGCGGCGAGAACGACAAGGCCACGGCCATGGCGCGCGAAGCCTGGACCAAGGGCAACTTCAGCCGCGAGGACGAGCGCAGCTTCCTCGCCACCTTCCGCGATGTGCTGACGCGCGAGGACCATTGGGCGCATATCGACAACCTGCTCTATGAGGAACAGACCAGTGCCGTGACGCGGCTGTTGCCCATGGTCGACGCCAACCGCCAACTGGTCGCCAAGGCGCGCATCGCGCTCATCACTTCGGCGAAGAATATCGACGGCGTCGTCGCCGCTGTTCCGGCCTCGCTGCAGGACGATCCGGGCTTGCTCTACGACCGCATCAAGTGGCGCCGCTCGCGCGATAACGACATCGGCGCCCGGCAGCTCATGCCGGCGCATGAAGTGGTCAACCCGCGGCCGGACCTGTGGTGGCGTGAACGCCATGCCCTGGCGCGCGATGCGCTTGCCGCCGGCAACGTCACCGAAGCCTACACCATCGCGAAACACCACGGCACGGCAGATCCCTTGAGCATCTCGGAAGCCGAATGGCTGGCGGGTTGGATCGCGCTGCGATTCCTGAAAGACGGCGAAGCGGCGCTGGCGCATTTCGAGAAGGTCTATGACTCGGTCGAGACGCCGCCAAGTCTCGCGCGCGGCGCCTATTGGGTCGGGCGGACGATGGAATTCCTGAACCGCGCCGACCTTGCCAACGACTGGTATCAGCGCGCCGCGACCTATGTGACGACGTACTATGGTCAATTGGCTTTGTCGCGCCTCAAGAGCGAGACCATACCCGAACTGCCGGCCGATCCCGTGCCGACCGATGCAGAACGCGCGGCGTTCAATGCGAAGGATGTCGTTCAGGCCCTGCGCGCGCTTCTGGATGTGGACGCCAAGAGCTATCAGCGCATTTTCGCCCAGGCGGTCGCCGATAACTCAGGTTCGGCGGCCGACCGTTATCTCGCCGCCGAGTTGGTGCACAAGCTCGCACGCATAGACCTCGGCGTGGTGGTGGCGCGCGATGCGGCGCGCGACAAGATCACGCTGGTCGAGTACGGCTATCCCTTGCCCGGCTATACGCTGCCGAGCGCGCCCGAGAAGGCGCTGATCCTGGCCATCACCCGCCAGGAAAGCAATTTCGATGTCGGCGCGCGCAGCGGCGTCGGCGCGCGCGGGCTCATGCAGCTCATGCTCCCGACGGCCCGCGCCATGGCGCGCGCGACCAAGACGCAGTACGCCGAGAAGCGCCTCACCAGCGAGGCGGCCTACAACACGCGCCTCGGCGCGTACTATCTCGAAAGCCTGGTGGATGACTTCGGCGGGTCCTACATCCTGGCCGCCGCCGGTTACAACGCCGGTCCCGGCCGCCCGCGCCAGTGGATGCGCCAGTTCGGCGATCCGCGCGATCCGTCCGTCGATGCGATTGATTGGATCGAGCAAATCCCCTTCTCCGAAACGCGCAGCTATGTTCAGCGCATCATGGAGAACCTGATGGTCTACCGCGCCGTGCTCGACGGCAAATCCCAGGTTCCGCGCACCCTCGAGAAGGACCTCGCGCGCGGCAGGTAAATTAATTCGGTACCTGAATTAATTCGGTACCAGGTACGAATTAAATCTTCAGACTACGGTGGCGTCTGTGGACGGCGCAGGCGTGGCCAGCAGCGGGCCGAGCAGGTCTTTGATGTCCTGGTCGCCCAGCGCGCCGGCTTGGGCATAACGCAGGATCCCGTCGCGATCGATGACGTAGTTGGTCGGGATCGCCCCGCCGATGGGCTCGTAGTCGCCGCGGAACCGCTTCAAGAGCGGGAACGACAAAACGTTCTGCAGGCCCCTTATCAAATCCACCGGCACCTTGTCGGCATCGGTCGTCACCGCGACGATGCGCAGGCCGTTGCGTTCGACTTTGCGAGCCGCCGCATCGAGCAGCGGCAGTTCCTTTTTGCAAGGGCCGCACCAGGTCGCCCAGAAATTCAAGACGACGACATTGCCGCGGAGCGCACTTAGCGAGATGTCCTGACCACTCAATGTAGTGCCGCTGAAGGACGGCGCTGGCTCACCGACGCGTGGCTGAGCCTTTGCAACGCGCGGTGCGAGGATCAATGCAGCCCCACTCGCCACTGTGAACTGCAGCGCCCGCCGCCGGTTCAGCCAATCCGTCACATTCTTCTCCACATAGAAGGAACTCTAACGTACCAGCTACGTGAGCGAATCAAAAAGGGCCGGATCGCTCCGGCCCTTTGAATTCGTTGATGATGCAAGGATCAGGTCGCGGCGACGACCGCTTTGGGCATGCCGCCCACGCGCGCGGCCCCGATCATCGGGCGATCAGGTTGGCGCGGCACTTCGACCGCGGTCACAGCCGCTTCGGTGATGCGCTTGCAATGGCCTTCCATGTAAGCGCCGGGCTCGATGGCGAGGCTTTCGTGTTCGACGTCGCCCGACATGCGCGCGGTGGAGGCGAGGAACACGCTCCTTGCGCGGACCATGCCCTTCACGGCGCCGTGCATACGCACGGTCTGCGCGACGACTTCGCCGATCACCGAACCCTTTACGCCGACGATGAGCGCCTTGCAGCGGATGTCGCCGTTGACGACGCCATCCACTTGGATTTCGCCGCCTGAGTTCAGGTTCCCGTCGATCGTCAGATCGGCGCTGATAATGGACGGCACGGCCTTCACGGCCACGTCGGCGCGCATGCCTTCGCTGTGACCGTTACCGTTTACCGCCTTATTGCTTTTTGAAAACATCCCTACCGGCCTTTAGAAACTTCATTGGATTGACGTGCTTGCCGTTGGTCATGACCTCGTAATGCACGTGCGGTCCGGAGCATCGACCGCTGCAACCTAATTGGCCCAGCACCGTGCCGCGGACGACTTTGTCGCCGACCTTGACGTTGATGCGGGCCATGTGGCCGTAGCGTGTGGAGAGCCCCATGCCGTGGTCGATTTCTACCATGCGGCCATAGGCGCCGTCCCAGCCGGCGTGAACAACCTTGCCTTCACCGGTGCTCAGCACCGACGACTTGTAGGTCGCGCCGAGATCGAGCCCAAGATGTTGAGCAGGCCTACCGGTGAAAGGGTCTACGCGGACGCCGAAACCGCTGTTGATGCCGAAATCCTTCACAGGCGCGTCAAGCGGCAGACGCGTAATGAGACTCTGCAGGTCGGTGAGTCGATCGACGTTGGCATTCAATTGGTTGAGCGATTCTTGCAAGGGGCCGGAGTTCTGCGCAACTTTGTCGAGTGCGATAAACGGACCACCCTGCCCGCCGCCGCGCGCCTGGCGCTTGGCCAGAAGATCGATATCGAGCCCGGTGATGCTGAGCGAGGCTTCAAGATCGGCGATCTTGGTTTCGGTCACTTCCGAGAAGCGGTGATAGAGCAGGAGTTGGTTGCTCTCCATCTCGCGGATCTGATTTTCGAGCGTCGAGACTTTCTGCGACAGGTTGGAGCGTTCGGACAGCGCCATATCGCGCTCGAGCACCACCTGGCGCAGCTCGAGGCTGTCGGTGGCGATGAACGGCGTTTTCTGGTGATGGCCGACCACGTTCACCATGGAATCTTCGAGGTCGGCGAGTTCGGTCAGCAGGTTCTTACGCTCATCGTCGGCGTGGCCGCGGTCGAGTTTCGTCTTGGAAAGGACGAGTTCAACGTCGGCGGTATCGCCGGAAAGGGCGCCGGCGGGATCGACCAGCGCATCCTTGGCGCGGCTCCTGAGCTTTGAGACGAGGCTGCCCTTCTTGTCGCCGGTCTTGGCGAGTTCAGACGTTTTGTTGCGCAGGAGTTCGGCTTCGCGGTCCACCAAAGACAATGAATGTTGGTAGTTCTTCTCGAGATCCTTGGTGAGATCGGCGACGCGTTCCTTGTAGATCGAGACCTGGGCGAGCAGTTGCTCGTAACCCACGCGCGCGTCTTTGATTTCGGTGTTCTTGGCGTTGATGCGTTCGCTGTGGTTCATGGCGAGCCCAGAACTGAACAGCGTCCAGGTGCCGATGGCTAGGCTCACCGTGACCAGCACCGCTTGGCGGTTGGTCGAGAGCCTCAAGGTGCGCATGCGCTCGCCGGAGCGAACGATCAGCTGCTTCTCCGGAAAGAAGCGCTGCAAAAGTTTTTGGAATCGGTTGAGCCCGCGATCCTGCGGGTCAAACTTCGAGTGTTGCTTACCTGTAAACACGCCGTCCCCTCTTACTGATGGCACCCGTTCAGTAATCGCCCGGAGGTCTTGTTTTTATATTCCCCTCGGTGTGGCCGCTTGCTTGGAACACCGGAATTCCCCCGTGTGGATTTCCCGGTGCGCCCGCATTCTTTTTGCAACGCATCAACTGCTCGCGCCGCCAGAGAAAATCGAGATCGTCTCTGGCCGCAACGATAATCCGCTGACGCTGTTGACGCTTGGTTTAGCGCAAGCCGCCGCCTTCATCCTGCCGATTCTATCCCCGAAATTCAAAGAGAAAGTAAAACCCCATAAAATTATTTAAAAACATATACTTAGTTCAACATTCAAACTTGGTTTGCGAAGCGCCGTCAATCCCTTAATGTGAACCCCAGTTGATCCGTGCCAGTGTAATGCTCATGACACCGAAACCCGAGCCGACATCGCAGCAGTCCGAGCGTTACAATTCCGCCTCTTACGAGCCCCTCGTGACGGAAAACGGCTGGCGGATCGGCGGGCCTGACTGGCGCAAGCCCTGGCCCAAGGGACTGATATTCCTAACCTGGTTCGGAGCCGGTTTTTCCTTCCATGCACCCGGGACCGTGGGCTCTCTGAACGCCCTGCCTATGGCGGCCGGTATCGCCTGGCTGGCGGGCGGCCGTTCGCTGATCATCGCCGCCATCATCCCGTTCGTGCTGGGCATGCTTTACACCGCGCGTTACTTGCGCAACGAGCCCGATAACAGCGATCCGCGGTGGATCGTCATTGATGAGGTGGTCGGGCTGTGGATCACTCTGGCCGCGGTGCCACTCAGCTTCCTGTGGTACGTCGTGGGCTTCCTGTGCTTCCGTTTCTTCGACATCGTCAAGCCATGGCCCATCAGCTGGGTGGATAGGAATGTCCCGGGCGCGCTTGGCGTCATGCTCGACGATGTGATCGCGGGCCTCGCCGCCGCCGGCGTGATGCTCGGTCTGCAACACCTCGTCGCCACCTATATCTGACATCTCCTTGAACGATCTGCCCACCGACCTTGTCGATCTTGCCAAAGACGTCCTGGCGCACGCCAAGGGCCAGGAAAAGCGCATTGTCACGGCAGAATCCTGCACCGGCGGCCTCTTGGGTGCGTGCCTGACCGCTCATGCCGGGTCCTCGCAGGTGGTCGACTGCGGCTTCATCACCTACTCGAACGAATCTAAATCCCAACTCCTCGGCGTGCCGCGCGACGCCGTTGCCGATCACGGCGCGGTCAGCGACATCGTGGCCTCCGCCATGGCCGAAGGCGCCCTCGCCCAGACCACCGCCGACATGGCCGTATCGATTACCGGCATCGCGGGGCCCGGCGGCGGCACCAAAGAAAAACCCGTGGGATTGGTGTACATGGCCCTCGCCCGTACCAACACCGACGCGGTGGTGAAACGCTATGTCTTCGCCGGCACGCGTTCCGACATCCGCCGCGCCGCCGTCGGCGCCGCGCTCGAGCTGCTCCTCAGCAGTCTCAAGGAAAACGACGAGGAAACGTAAAGGGCGGACTACAAGGTCCGCCCTTTTTATTCGGCGCCGCAACGTGAATCCTGATAGCTAGCTCATACCTAAGTCTACGCGCGCGGACGTGTTCGTCCGCCACCCACGCCCCAGGGCTCATTTGATTAGGCCGTTGCGGACTTGCGCTAGCTTGCCGCCGCGAGGTGAACCGCGCGCGCGCAGTGGTCGCAGCAATACACCTTGCCGTTCTTGCTGACGCCGTGACCGATGATCTTGCAGTTACAGTGTGAGCAATTGGGCGCCAGCGCCGCGATGGCGCATTCAAAACTGTCGAAGGTGTGGCTTATGCCGTCCATCACCACCTCGAAGCTCCCCTTGTAGTCGTTTCCGCATTTCTCGCATTTGGCCATTGATGCCTCCATGCCTGATGACAAGCCAACGGGCCGGCGGGATGGGAGTTCCCCCAAGTTGCTCTTTAAAATGGTCGCACGTTCACGGTAACAGCCGTCCGCTTCGCGTGCGCTAGGGTGCGGCCGGATGCAATAAGACGACGGCGAAACGACTTTCTACGCAGATCAAATCAGGGTTGCTGCCCGACAATTCGAAGTGCAGCCACATTTTGCAGCGGCCGAGGCCCAGGCGTTCCTCTCCGAACCCTAAAAGGGGTTCGAAGCAGTCGTAGTTGCGCTGGAGGACGATCTTCCCGCCCGCGAATTCGATGACCCTCCATGCGCAGAACTCAGCGCTGTCGCCGGCGCCCTCAAAGGGCGGCATCTTTGCGCTTCCCGCCGTAGAGCTTCCTGGCGCGGTCCTCGAAAGCCGAGACCATGCGGTGCACGGCCTCCTCGAACAGCACTCCGATCAACGCCTGGAGTAGACGCGACTTGAATTCGAATGAGAGATAGAAGTGCACGGCGGTGCCGCCCTCGTCGGCCTCGAACTTCCATTCGTTTTTTAGGTACTCGAAGGGTCCGCTGAGATAATCGATCGTGATCATCTCGATAGGCTGCAGCTTCACGCGCGATAGGAACTGCTCGCGCACCATCTTGAAGCCGACAGCGAGTTCGGCGATGAACGCGGTCTCGGACTCGCGGCTCTTGATGCGGCACGCAAGACACCACGGCAAAAACTCCGGATAGCGCTCGACATCGGCGACAAGGTGATAAACCTGCGCCGGCGAATAAGGCAGCACACGAGTTTCGCGGTGGACGGGCATCGGGACTTAGGCGCCGAGCTGTTTCTCACGGGCCGCGCGCAATTGCGCGAAGTCGGCGTCCGCATGGTAGGACGAGCGCGTCAGCGGGCTCGCCGAGACCATCAGGAAGCCCTTGGCGCGCGCGACGCGCTCGTACTCGGCGAACTCGGTCGGTTCGACGAAGCGTTCGACCGCGGCATGGCGCGTGGTCGGCTGCAGGTACTGACCGATGGTCAAGAAGTCGACATTAGCTGCGCGCATGTCATCCATGACCTGCAGCACTTCTTCCTTCATCTCGCCGAGGCCGACCATGATGCCCGACTTGGTGAACATCTTGGGGTCGATCTCCTTGACGCGCTCGAGAAGACGCAGGCTGGTGTAGTAGCGGGCGCTGGCGCGAACTTTGCGATAAAGACGCGGCACGGTCTCGAGATTGTGGTTGTAAACATCGGGCTTGGCCTCGGCGACCATGTCCACCATGCCAAGCTTCTTGCGGAAGTCGGGTGTGAGAACCTCGATGGTGGTATCCGGATTGGCCACGCGCACGGCGGTGATCACCGCCACCCAATGATTGGCGCCGCCGTCGTCGAGATCGTCGCGGTCGACCGAGGTGATGACGACGTGCTTGAGCCCGAGGTTCTTCACGGCCTCGGCGACGTGCGCGGGTTCATGATCGTCGACCGCGCCGGGCTTGCCGGTCTTGACGTTGCAGAAGGCACAAGCGCGGGTGCAGATGTCGCCCAGGATCATCATGGTCGCGTGCTTTTGCGCCCAGCACTCGCCGATGTTCGGACACGCCGCCTCTTCGCACACGGTGTGCAGCTTGAGGTCGCGCATCAGCTTGCGCGTGTGGTGGTACTCAGGCGACGTCGGCGCCTTCACGCGAATCCACGCCGGCTTCGGCTGGCGCGCCTTGTTGTCTTTGAGATTCTCGACGGTGCTCATGGGATCAGTCTAGCACATCTCACATATTGAGGGCGCGGCCGTAGGCGTCCAGCACGGATTCATGCATCATTTCCGACAAGGTCGGATGCGGGAAGACGGTGTGCATCAACTCCTGCTCAGTGGTCTCCAGGGTCTTGGCGATGGCGTAGCCCTGAATCATTTCGGTGACTTCGGGGCCGACCATATGCGCGCCCAGGAGTTCTCCGGTCTTGGCGTCGAACACGGTTTTGACGAGGCCATTGGTGTCGCCCAAGGCAATGGCCTTGCCGTTGGCGAGGAACGGGAAGCGCCCGACCTTCACCTGATAGCCCTTGTCCTTGGCGGCCTGCTCGGTGAGACCGACGCTGGCGATCTGCGGGTGGCAATAGGTGCAGCCGGGAATGCCGAGCACGTCGAGCGGGTGCGGATGCAACCCCGCAATCTTCTCCACGCAGATCACCCCTTCGTGGCCAGCTTTGTGCGCGAGCCACGGCGGACCGGTGAGATCGCCGATGGCGTAGACGCCGGGCTCGTCTGTCTCGCAATACTTGCCGGTGACCACGTGGGTCTTCTCGACTTTGATCTTGGTGCCCTCGAGGCCAATGTTCTCGACATTGCCGACAATGCCGACAGCCGATATGACACGCTCGAAGGTCAGCTGCTCGGTCTTGCCGCCCTGTTCGATGGTGGCAACCACATCGTTGGCATTGCGCTGGAGGCCCCTCACCACGGCCTTGGTCCTGATGACCATGCCCTGTTTCTCGAAAGCTTTGTGCGCAAGCGCGGAAATTTCGGCGTCTTCCACAGGTACGATGCGATCAAGCACTTCGACCACGGTCACCTTGCAGCCGAGTGTTTGATAGAAACTCGCGAACTCGATGCCGATGGCGCCGGAGCCGATGACCAGCAAGGTCTTCGGGAACATGGTCGGCACCATGGCGTGCTTGTAGTTCCACACCAGCTTGCCGTCGGCTTCGAGGCCCGGAAGTTCGCGGGCGCGCGCGCCGGTGGCCAGGATGATGTGCTTGGCCACAAGATCGGCGACGGGCTTGCCGTCTTTGGTCACGGCGAGCTTGCCTTTGCCGGCGAACTTGGCGTGGCCGTCGAACACGGTGATCTTGTTCTTCTTCATCAGGTGCGCCACGCCCTTGTTGAGCTGGCTCGCCACCCCGCGGCTACGCTTGACCACCGCTTCGATGTCGAAGGCGATGTTGTCGGCCTTCAGGCCAAAGTCCTTGGCGCGGTGCATGAGGTGATAGACCTCGGCGGTGCGGAGCAACGCCTTGGTTGGGATGCAACCCCAGTTGAGACAGATGCCGCCGAGATGCTCGCGCTCGACAAGGGCCGTCTTCATGCCGAGTTGCGCGCTCCGGATGGCGGCGGTGTAACCGCCAGGACCGCCGCCGACGACGATGAGATCGAATTGCGTATCGGACATGTGGCGCGCCTATAACAACAGCCGCAGCGGATCTTGAACGATCCCCTGGAAGGCCTGCATGTATTCAGCGCCGACCGCACCATCAACGGCACGGTGATCACAAGACAGCGTGCAGCTCATGACTGTGCCAACCGCAAGCTGGCCGTTCTTGACGATGGCGCGCTGCTCGCCGGCACCGACCGCGAGGATGCAGCTCTGGGGCGGGTTGATGATCGCCTCGAAGTGACGGATGCCGAACATGCCGAGGTTCGAGATGGAAAAACTACCGCCCTGGAATTCTTCGAGCTTCAGTTTCTTGGCTTTCGCGCGGGCGGCAAGGTCCTTCATCTCGTTCGAGATGACTCCGAGGCTCTTTTTGTCCGCGTCGCGAATGATCGGCGTAATCAGCCCTTCAGGCGTGGCCACCGCCACCGAAATATCGACACGCTCAAACAACCTAATGGCTTCGTCGGTCCAGGCCGAATTCGCCTGCGGCACTTTGCGCAGCGCCAAAGCCGCCGCCTTGATGACGAGGTCGTTGACCGACAGCTTATAGGCATCGCCGGCGCGCTCGTTGATGTCCTTGCGTAGCTTCAACAGATCATCGATCAAGCAATCGATGGTCATATAGAAGTGCGGCACCGTCGACTTGGCTTCCGTCAGACGTTTCGCGATGGTCTTGCGCATCAAGCTGTTGTGCACTTCGGTGTAGGGCTGGTTGGTATCGGTGACTGCCGCGGGCTTGGCAGCGGCGGGTGCGCCAGCTTTCGGCGCACTGCCGGCACTGACAGCCTTGTCCACGTCGGCGCGCACGATGCGTCCCTGTGGACCACTGCCCTTCATCGCCGCGAGATCGATGCCGGCGTTGGCCGCGATGCGCCGCGCGAGCGGGCTCGCGAACACGCGATTGCCGGCGGGCTTCGGCGCAGATGCGGTTTGCGCAGGCGCTGGCGCGGGTCGTGCCGGCGCCGGAGGAGCGCTAGGGGCTGCTTTCACGGATTCAGCTTTCATTTCCGGTGGCGGCGCGGCTTTGGGCGGCGTGGGCGCAGCTTTCGCCGCATCCTTGCTCTCGCCTTCGGCCAGCAGCACGGCGATGGGCTGGTTCACCGAGACCTTCTCGGTGCCGGCGGGCACGAGGATGCGCCCTAGCGTACCCTCGTCCACGGCTTCCATTTCCATGGTCGCTTTATCGGTTTCGATTTCGGCGATGACGTCGCCGCTCTTGATGGCGTCGCCTTCCTTCTTGAGCCACTTGGCGAGTTTTCCTTCGGTCATCGTCGGCGAGAGCGCGGGCATCAGGATTTCAATCGGCATGATGCACCTTACCGGTAACAAACGGCTTTAACGGCGGCGACGATGTCGGCCACCTGCGGCAAGGCGAGCTGCTCAAGATTGGCGGCGTATGGCAGCGGCACATCCTTGGCGGCGACGCGCGCGACCGGCGCATCCAGATAATCGAAAGCCTGTTCCATGATGACCGCGGCGATCTCGGAGCCGACGCCGGACTGCGCCCAGCCTTCCTCGCAGGAGACGCAGCGGTTGGTCTTCTGCACCGAGCCGATGATGGTCGCCGTGTCCAGCGGGCGGATGGTGCGCAGATTGATCACTTCGGCGTCGATGCCAAGCGCCGCCAACTCTTCGGCGGCCTTCAGCGCCTTGCCCACCATGATCGAGAAGGCGGTGATGGTGACATCCTTGCCGGGACGTTCGATCTTTGCCTGACCGATGGGCAGCACGAAGTCCTGCGTATCGGGCACGGGAAAGCTTTGACCGTAGAGAAGTTCGTTCTCCAGGAAGATCACCGGATTGGGATCACGGATCGAAGCCTTGAGAAGGCCCTTGGCGTCCGCCGCCGACCACGGCGCGACCACTTTCAGGCCCGGCACGTGGGAGTACCAACTGGCGTAACACTGCGAGTGCTGCGCGCCGACGCGTGCGGCCGCGCCGTTGGGTCCACGGAAGACAATGGGACAGCCCATCTGGCCGCCGGACATGTAGAGCGTCTTGGCTGCTGAATTGATGATGTGGTCGATGGCCTGCATGCCGAAGTTCCAGGTCATGAACTCGACGATCGGCACTAACCCGCCAAAGGCCGCGCCGACGCCAAGGCCGGCGAAGCCGTGTTCGGTGATCGGTGTGTCTACCACGCGCTTCTCGCCGAATTCCTCGAGCAAACCCTGGCTGATCTTGTAAGCGCCCTGGTACTGGCCGACTTCCTCGCCCATGAGAAAGACGTTCGGGTTGCGGCGCATCTCTTCGGCCATGGCATCGCGCAAGGCTTCGCGCACGGTCTGGGTTTTCCAGCTGGAGTTCTGCGCATCGCTGGAAGGCGCAGGGGCGGCAGGCTTCGGCGCAGGCGGCGCCGAGGCGGCGGGTTGCTTAGCCTCCGCTTTCGATTCCTGCTTTGGCGCGGCCTGTGCGCGCGGCGCCGCGTCGGCCTTCTCGCCGTCGGCGAGCAGCGTGGCGATGGGCTGGTTGACCTGCACACCCTCGGTGCCCGCGGGCACGAGGATCTTGCCGATGCGCCCTTCATCGACCGCTTCGAACTCCATGGTCGCCTTGTCGGTCTCGATCTCGGCCAAAATGGTGCCGCTGGCGACCGTATCGCCTTCCTTCACCAACCATTTGGCCAGCTTGCCTTCGGTCATCGTCGGCGACAGCGCCGGCATGAGAATGTCGATTGCCATGTTCTAAGTCCCCTCGCCTTAAGCCGCGTCGATCAGCACGTCGGTCCACAATTCCTTGGGATCCGGCTCGGGACTTTGTTGGGCGAAGTCGGCCGCCTCGATGACGATGTCCTTGATCTCCTTGTCGAGGGCCTTGAAGCCTTCGTCGTCGAGAACCTTCTTCTCGATGAGTAGCGCGCGCAGATGGTCGATGGGGTCGTGTTCCGCGCGCATCTTCTGCAGCTCTTCCTTGGTGCGGTACTTGGCCGGATCGGACATGGAATGGCCGCGGTAGCGATAGGTCTTCACTTCCATCAGCACCGGCCCCTTGCCGGCGCGGATGTAGTCGACGGCTTCCAAGCCCGCATCGCGCACCGCGAGCACGTCCATGCCGTCCACGGTCATGGTCTTGACGTTGTAAGGCTGGCCGCGGCTGGCGAGATCGGTCGAGGCCGAAGCGCGCTCCACCGAGGTGCCCATGCCGTACTTGTTGTTCTCGACGACGTAGAGCACCGGCAGATGCCACAGCGAGGCCATGTTCAGCGACTCATAAACCTGGCCCTGGTTGAAGGCGCCGTCGCCCATGTAAGCCATGCACAGGCCGCCGTCGCCTTTGTACTTGTGCGCGAACGCAAGGCCGGTGCCGATGGGAACCTGCGCGCCGACAATGCCGTGACCGCCGAAAAATCCCTTCTCGCGGCTGAACATGTGCATGGAGCCGCCCTTGCCGCGCGAGTAACCACCACTCCGCCCGGTCAACTCGGCCATGACGCCCTTGGGGTCCATGTCGCAGGCCAGCATGTGACCATGATCGCGGTAGCTGGTGATGAGCGTATCGCCCGGCTTGGCGCAGGACTGCAAGCCGACGACCACCGCTTCCTGGCCGATGTAGAGGTGGCAGAACCCGCCGATAAGTCCCATGCCGTACAGCTGGCCCGCGCGTTCTTCGAAGCGGCGGATGAGCAGCATGTCGCGGTAATATTTTTTGAGCTCGTCGGTCGTGGGCGCGGTGTTGCTGCCGGCTGCCGGACCTTTGCGGGCGGGCGCGGCTGCTTTTTTGGTCGTCATACTTCGTGCCTCCACTAAACCCCAGGGACCGCACGAAAGCCCCGTGCTCCACCGCTGGGTTGGTTCTCCCTAAGCTTTGAAACGATATTGCGGGGGCTTTCTCGAGGGCAAGGGAAACGTCGGTTAAGTATCTGGCACTGCAGCAAAATCAGGTCAGTTTAAAGCCGACCCGGGCGATAATTGCGCAAAACTCACGTTTCGCGACCGATTTTTGCTTCGCCTTGGGGCCCCTCAGCCCGCCACACCGACAAATTAGAATGCTTGCTATTCTCCTGAGCCGAATCGGACGGCTCACTTAATTAGCAAGCTATGTTTGCGCGGAAAATAAAACCGCGCGACAGCGCGGCGTGCAGAAACTCAGTGCTCGGCGGCGCCGGCCAACGGGATGATCAGATCGTCAGGCGCGATGGCGCCGAGCATGATACGCGCGCGCTCTTCGAGCATATCGCGGTCGAGGCTGCCCGGACGCAGGAGCGCGACCTTGTGTTCGAGCGCCTGTTTCGTGGCGGTGACTTCGTCGAGTTCAAAGCTCGTCTTCTCGATCTCGTAGCGGAGTTTCCACCAGGCGATCAGACCGCGATCGCCCTGCACGGCGTGATAGCCGAAGTAGACCACCATCGCCGCGCCAAACAGCCGCGCGAGCACTTGCGGAAGTTTCCTGCGGATTTCTTTGCCGATCACCATGCCGGGAGGGAATCATAAGGCGAGTCAGGCGGTCAAGTTACGCGATTCCCCGCGCTTCATTTTTCCGGGTTAGAGCCCAAAAGTGTGGCAAATATGACTCACTCCGGACTCGCA
The DNA here is from genome assembly GCA_903888485.1 of uncultured bacterium. GTDB lineage: Bacteria > Pseudomonadota > Alphaproteobacteria > Rhodospirillales > Rhodospirillaceae > SHVO01. The sequence continues at coordinate 79,553 of CAISTS010000042.1, forward strand.
AAGGTTGCATAACACCGGCATGCAGATTCGCAGCGAAACTTCAGTCGATATCGCGCGCGTTCACGCGCTCAACGTCGACGCGTTCAATCAGTCCGCCGAAGCCGACCTCGTCGACATGCTGAGGGCCAGCGACGATGCAATCATATCCCTGGTGGCCGAGGACGACGGCGACATCGTCGGGCATGTGATGTTCTCGAAGCTCGTCACACCGCCGCGCTGCCTAGCGCTTGCACCCGTGGCGGTCGCACCGGACCACCAGAAGGAGGGCATCGGTACGGCCCTCATCAAGCGTGGACTGACGATGGCGAAGGCGAGCCGCTGGCGCGCGGTATTCGTACTGGGCGACCCGGCCTACTACACGCGCTTCGGCTTTCGCGTGGAAGACGCAGCGAAGTTCGAGACGCCCTATCCCAAGGAATACATGATGGCGCGTGAGCTTATGCCGGGCGCTTTGAAGGCGATGGATGGGGCGCTGACCTATGCAGCGCCCTTCTCGGCGTTCGATTGATCACCAGCGCCCGCTATAGCGTGATGCCCAGTTTTGGCAGCGTCCAAGCGGTTAGGGCATAGAGCACCGTCGTAAGGACGATGCACCCGGCCAATGCGATCCAGAATGGCGTCCCGTGCCGGAGCAACATCGGGAGCACCAGGAACATGGGCAGCGAAGGAAGCACAAACCAGAAGGTGCCCTCGGAATGACGCGCAACGCGCTCGATATCGCCGGTGTCGCGCCATAGCCAGATGACGGCCAGGATTGAAACCAGCGGCAGCGAGGCGATGAAGCCGCCGACGCCGGGATTGCGGCGTGCAACCTCGGAGATCACCGTGACAAGGATTCCGGAAAGGACCGCTTTGACGAGTAGATAAGCCATCACCCGCTCCTCAGCCCTCGAGCCCCCCACTGATGGGTCCTCGAATGGTTACTTCAGACCGCGCCGCTTTTTAAACGCCTTGCCGCCGTAGACCGCCGCCGGGCCGAGGTCTTCCTCAATGCGGATGAGCTGGTTGTACTTGGCCAATCGATCCGAGCGCGACAGCGAGCCGGTCTTGATCTGGCCGCAGTTGGTGGCCACGGAAATGTCGGCGATGGTGGAGTCCTCGGTCTCGCCCGAACGGTGCGAGAGCACGGCCGTGTAGCCGGCCTTGTGCGCCATCTCCACGGCTTGCAGCGTCTCAGTGAGTGTGCCGATCTGGTTGACCTTCACCAGGATCGAGTTGGCCAGCCCGCCGTCGATGCCGTCCTGCAGGCGCGCGGGGTTGGTGACGAAGAGATCGTCGCCGACCAGCTGCACTTTGCCGCCGAGTTCATCGGTCAGCGCTTTCCAGCCCTTGAAATCGTCTTCGGCCATGCCGTCTTCGATGGAGACGATGGGATAGCGTTTCACGAGGTCGGCGTAGAATTTGACCATGCCGTGGGCGTCGAGCTTCTTGCCCTCGCCGGCCATGTCGTACTTGCCGCCCTTGAAGAACTCGGTCGACGCGGCGTCGAGCGCCAGCACGATATCGACGCCTTCCTTGTAACCGGCGGCCTTGATGGACTTCATGATGAAAGCGCAGGCGTCGTCGGCGCTCTTGAGGTTCGGGGCAAAGCCGCCCTCGTCGCCGACGTTGGTGTTGTGGCCGGCGTCCTTCAGCTGCTTCTTCAGCGCGTGGAAGACTTCGGCGCCCATGCGGATGGCGTCGGCCACCGTCTTGGCGCTGACCGGCATGATCATGAATTCCTGGATGTCGATGGGATTGTCGGCGTGGGCGCCGCCATTGACGATGTTCATCATGGGCACCGGCGTCACGTGCGCCGCGGCACCGCCGATGTAGCGGTAGAGCGGCAGGCCGGCGTTCACCGCCGCCGCCTTGGCCACGGCAAGCGAGACGCCGAGGATGGCGTTGGCGCCCAGGCGCTTCTTGTTGGCCGTGCCGTCGAGCTCGATCATGGCCCGGTCGATCTTGACCTGATCGTTGGCATCGAGGCCCGCAAGCGCGGAATGCAGCTCGCCGTTCACGGCCGCGACCGCCTTCTTCACGCCCTTGCCGCCGTAGCGCTTCTTGTCGCCGTCGCGCAGTTCCGAGGCTTCGTGTGCGCCCGTGGAAGCTCCCGAAGGCACCGCCGCGCGGCCGAAGGCGCCGCTCTCCAGCGTCACGTCGACTTCAACGGTGGGATTGCCGCGCGAATCAAGGATTTCGCGGCCGACGATGTTGATAATGGCGCTCATGGAGGGGCTCCCGCTGGGCTCGAAATGGAGCCCGGTTGATGCGGGAAAAGCCGCTTTAGGTCAAGACCGGCTAGTGCCCGGCCGGCGGCTGGCCCAGCTTATCGACCCAGGCAATTCCTAGGGCGGACAGGATAAAGGTACCGTGGATGATGGTCTGCCACATAACGCCGGTCTCGGTGTAGTTGGCGCTGGACGAGCCCAGGTTGCCGGCCTCGATGAAAGTGCGCAGCAGGTGAATCGACGAGATGCCGATGATCGCCATGGCCAGCTTGATCTTCAGCACGCTGGCATTCACATGGGACAGCCACTCGGGCTGGTCAGGGTGGTTCTGCAAGTTCAGGCGCGAGACGAAGGTCTCATAGCCGCCGACGATCACCATCACCAGAAGGTTCGAGATCATCACCACGTCGATCAGGCCCAAAACCACCAGCATGATCTGCTGCTCGCCGAAGGAGGTGGCATGGCTGATGAGATGCCACAGCTCCTTGAGGAACAGGATCACATAGACGCCCTGGGCAATGATCAGCCCGAGGTACAGCGGCACCTGCAGCCAGCGCGAGGCAAAGATCAGGTTGGGCAGCGGACGGAGGGCGGTGTCGGACGGAACCGGGGCATTGGCCATGGGGATACTCAAATTCGAAAGATGTTCAGGACTTGCCGCCTGGTCGCGATTTCAGGCGACAACTAGTCGAGCGTGATGGGGTTGGCTTTGGCCACCTGGTCGAAAGCCTTCAAGGTCGCGAGGATCCCGGCCATATCCTTGAGGCGGATCATGTTGGGGCCGTCGGACGGTGCCTTGTCAGGATCGGGATGGGTCTCCATGAAGACCGCCGCGATGCCCACCGACACCGCCGCGCGGGCGATCACCGGCGCAAAGGCGCGGTCGCCGCCCGAGCTGGTGCCCTGCCCACCCGGCTGCTGCACGGCGTGGGTCGCGTCCATCACAACGGGGTAACCGGTCTTAGCCATGATCGGCAGGCTGCGCATGTCGGTGACCAGCGTGTTGTAGCCGAAGGAGACCCCGCGCTCGGTGACCAGGATGCGTTTGTTACCCGTGGACTCCACCTTGGAAACGACATTGGCCATGTCCCAGGGCGCCAGGAACTGGCCTTTCTTGACGTTGATGCAGGCCTTGGTGTCGCCCGCGGCGAGAAGAAGGTCGGTCTGGCGGCACAGGAACGCCGGTATCTGCATCACATCGACCACTTCGGCCACGGGCGCGCAGTGCTCGATCTCATGGATGTCGGTGAGCGTGGCAAGTCCAAGCTTCTCTTTGATCTCGGCGAACACAGGCAAGGACTCCTTGAGCCCGATGCCGCGCTTGCCCGAGACGCTGGTGCGGTTCGCCTTGTCGAAGGATGTTTTGTAGATCAGGCCGATGCCGGCCTTGGCCGCGATCTCTTTCAGCGCCGATGCGACTTCCAACGCATGCGCACGGCTCTCCATCTGGCACGGACCAGCGATGATCACGAACGGCAGGTCGTTGCCGATAGTTAGATTGCCGACTGTGACGTGGTGGGGTTTCATCGCGCGATCATACCCTACTTCTTCACCGTTGGCTTGGCGGCCGTCGGCGCTTCGGGCGCGGCGATCAGGCTCGGCGCCTTCCAGGCGTCCGCGAGCTTTTGCGCCTGCGCCACTTGCTCGGTGGTCATCTTGAAACGCTGGTTGGTCAGGATGACGCCGGTGCTGTCCTTGGTGTCGAGCGTCGGGTTGCCGGCCTTGAGCTGTTTCTCGGCGATCAGGGTCCACTTGTAGGCTTCGACCATATCCTTGGCGACGCCCGAGCCGGTCTCGTAGGCCGAGCCCAACCAAATGGCGCCATCGACAAAGCCCTGCTCGGCGGCCATGCGGAAATACCTCACGGCGGTGGCATCGTTCTTGGCGGCGGCGACGCCAGCCACGTACATGCGCCCGACCGCCACCTGCGCGAGCGGATGTCCCTTGTCGGCGGCGATGGTGTAGAGACGCAGCGCCTCTTTGTCGTCCCTCTTCACGCCCGAGCCGCTCTCGTACATGTCGCCGAGCGCCATGTGCGCTTGCGGGTCGCCTTGCGCGGCGGCCTTGCGGTACCACTTCTCGGCTTCGGCAAAGTTCTCCGGCACGCCGCGGGCGGTGTAATACTTGTCGCCGAGGAACACTTGCGCATCGGCAAGCCCGCCATCGGCGGCGCGCGAGAGCCACTTCATCGCCTCGGGATAGTTCGGCTTATAGCCGAAGCCGCCATCGTAGATGGACCCGAGGTTGAGCATGGCCATGGTGTCGCCACCTTCGGCCATGGGCGTCAGGATCTTGAACGCGCCGGCATAGTCTTGCTTCTGCAGCGCCTCATAGGTGCGCGCGAACTCCGCCATGCGCTCGGCCGCGAAGGCGGGCGCGGTGAACTGCGCGATAACGAGAAAGATCCAAACGAAAGAAACGAAACGCATCGAGACTCCTTAGACCGGGCGCGCCTAAACCAAACGAGACTGCGTCACGGCCGCTTCGATGAAGGACGTGAACAACGGATGCGGCGCGAATGGCTTTGACTTGAGCTCCGGGTGAAACTGCACGCCGATGAACCACGGATGATCGGGGTACTCGACCATCTCGGGCAAGACCCCGTCGGGCGACATCCCGCTGAAACGCAACCCGGTCTTCTCCAGGCGATCCTTGTAATTGATATTCACTTCGTAGCGGTGACGATGGCGTTCCTGGATGCTGGGCGCGCCGTAAATCTGTTGCACGCGGCTGCCGGGCGTCAGCACGCAAGGATAGGCGCCAAGGCGCATGGTGCCGCCCTTGTCGCTGGTATTGGTGCGGCGCTGGACTTCGTTGCCGCGCACCCACTCGGTCATTAGCCCGACCACCGGATGCGGCGTCTCACCGAACTCGGTGGTGCTGGCGCCCTTGAGGCCGGCGATGTTGCGCGCCGCTTCGATCACCGCCATCTGCATGCCGAAACAAATGCCGAAGTACGGCACCTTGCGTTCGCGCGCGAATTGCGCCGCTTTGATCTTGCCTTCAGCGCCGCGTTCGCCGAAGCCGCCCGGCACGAGGATGCCGTGTACATGCTCGAGATGCTGCACCACATCCTCGCGCTCGAAGATCTCGGAATCGATCCAGTCGAGTTTCACGTGCACATTGTTGGCGATGCCGCCGTGTTCGAGCGCTTCGGACAGCGACTTGTAGGCGTCTTTCAGCTGCACGTACTTGCCGACGATGGCGATGGTGACTTGGCCTTCGGGCTTGCGCACGCGCTCGACGATGGCTTCCCAGCGCGTGAGATCCATCGCTTTCTCGGTGGGCAGCTTGAAGTGGTGCAGCACTTGCTCGTCCAAGCCCTGCTCATGATAGGACAGCGGCACATGGTATATGGTATCGACGTCCATCGCCGGAATCACGGCCGCTTCACGCACATTGCAGAACAGCGCGATCTTGCGCCGGTCCGAGGCCGGCAACGGCCGGTCGATGCGGCACATCAGGATGTCGGGCTGGATGCCGAGGCCGAGGAGTTCCTTCACGGAATGCTGCGTCGGCTTGGTCTTGAGCTCGCCGGCGGCGGCGATATAGGGCACCAGCGTCAGATGCATGAACAGCGCGCGGTCGGCCCCGAGTTCGTTGCCTAGCTGGCGGATGGCTTCGAGGAACGGCAGGCTCTCGATGTCGCCGACCGTGCCGCCGATTTCACAGAGGATAAAATCCTCGCCCGAGATGTCTGCCTGAATGAATTCCTTGATGGCGTCGGTGACGTGCGGAATGACCTGCACCGTGCCGCCGAGATAATCGCCGCGGCGTTCCTTGGCGATGACGTTCGAGTAGATGCGCCCCGTGGTGACGCTGTCGGTGAAGCGCGAAGCAACGCCCGTGAAGCGTTCGTAGTGACCAAGGTCGAGGTCGGTTTCGGCACCGTCGTCGGTGACATATACCTCGCCGTGCTGATAGGGGCTCATGGTGCCCGGATCAACGTTGAGGTAGGGATCGAGCTTGCGCAGCCGCACGGTATAGCCGCGCGCTTGCAGCAGCGCCCCGAGGGATGCCGAGCAGAGACCTTTGCCGAGGGAGGAGACCACGCCGCCGGTGATAAAGATAAAACGCGTCATGGGCGGCTAATGTACCTCATGCAAACGACCCGGCAAGCACCGCTTCCGGCGATTTTTAACTGTGAGTAAGTGAAGCTGGTGGTGGTGTGCGGGGCGAAGGTGACTTTGCCCCGCGCGGCGGGCATCAGTTGTTCGGCACCGCGGGCGCGCCGCTTTGCGGTACGGCGGGCGGTGCGGACGGACTGGCGGCCGAAGATCCGGGGAAAGCCGGAGCAATCGGAGCCGTGCCCGGGGCAGCGCCCGTGCTCGGGGCCGCACCTGCGGCCGGAGGAGCGCTCTCGCCCTGGATATCGCTGACGCGGCCAGCGGCGGCGGGCGCATCGGCTGAGCCCGCGAAGATCGACGGCGCGGGGCCGGCCCGCTTGGACAGCAAAGCCAGACCGAGGCTGGTGGCGAAGAACATAATGCCGAGCACTACCGTCGCATTGGTGAGCGGATTGGCGCGCGGACGCGGCGCCATCATGCTGCTGAGATTCACGTTGCTCGACAAGCCGCCGCCCGAGGCATTGCCCTCGGTCTTCTGCATCAGGATCAGACCGATCATCGCAAGGGCGATCAGCAGGTGAATGACGACGATGACGGTGACCATGGAGCCTCAGACAGAAGTGCCGCAAAATCCCGAAATATCAAAACCTTGGAACGAAAAACCGGGCCGGCGGCGGATGGCCGGTCTTTTAGCCCCTGGGCGGCCCCAAAGCTAGGGGCAATTTGTGGGAGATGAGGCCCCGCTTCCCGCCGGTCAAGGGGCTATGGTCGCTTAAATCAGCTCCCGTTCAGGGGCAAGCCGAGATGATCCGCCAAAAGTCCTCGAGATCGAGGCTGGCGCCCCCCACCAGCGCGCCGTTAACCCCTGCGGTTGCGAGGATGGCCTGGGCATTGGAGCCTTTGACCGAGCCGCCGTAGAGAATGCGTAAGTTGGCTTTACCCTCGCCGTTGAACAGGTTGCGGATCTGGCCGTGCACGGCGGCGATGTCGTCGGTGGTCGCGGTCTTGCCGGTGCCGATGGCCCAGACCGGCTCGTAAGCGATGACGGCATTTGCCGCAGTGGCATTCTCGGGCACTGACCCGGCGATCTGGCGCGCGATGATAGTGGCAGTTTTGCCGGCCTCGCGCTCAGCCTCGGTCTCGCCGACACAAATAATGGGTGTCAGCCCGGCTTTGAGCGCGGCCGCCGCCTTGGCTTTGACGATAGCGTCGGTCTCACCGTGGTCGGCGCGGCGCTCGGAATGGCCGACGATGACAAAGCTGCAACCGATGTCCTTGAGCAGTCCTGCGCTGACGTCGCCCGTATGGGCGCCCTTCTCGTTCGCGTGGCAATCCTGCCCGCCGAGGCCGATCAGTCCCTGGCCGATCTCGGCGGCGACGATGGGCAGGAGCGGTGCCGGCGGACACAAGACGATGTCGGCATGGGCCGCGGAAACCCCGGTCTTATGAGCCAGCCCGGAGGCAAGCGCCTTGGCCGAGGCCGCCGTGCCGTTCATCTTCCAATTGCCGGCGATCAGGTACTTCATGGGTCCTCCCGCAAGATGCGCGCCAAGGTTCTTAGCTAACCCGCTTTTCGCGCCGTCGCAATGCGCCTGAAAAAGCCAAAAATCGCCCTATATGAAGCACATGCGCGATTCTGGCGCGGCGCTTGCCGGGGGTGGGTCACCCCCCTATGATGCCGCAAAATCGCGCCGGCCGGGCAAATGTGCCCTGCCGGAACGCCTGCATATAGAGCGACCGCCATGCTTGAATTCTTTCGCACCCACGTCAAGGACAGCATCTTCTTCAAGGGCTTCCTGGTCCTGCTCGCGCTCAGCTTCGGCATCTGGGGCATCGGTGACTCCCTCGGTCCCAGCGCGCTCTCGCCCGGTGTGAGCATCAAAGCCGGCGATTCCGAAATCCGCACCGATCTTCTGCAGCGCCGCTTCACCAACGAGATGAATCAGTTCCGCCAAGCCATGGGCAACCGCTCGGTCGACGACGGCGCCATGAAGCGCATGATCATGGCGCGCCTGACCTCCGACATGACACAGGCCGCGGTGATCGACGCCGCCGCACGCGACATCGGTCTCAATGTGACGCGCGATCAGGTGCGCGAGACCATCATGGATACCGAAGGCTTCAAGCGCGGCGGCCAGTTCAGCCAGCTGCAGTTCGAAGAATACCTCAATCAGAACCAGTACACCGAAAACGGTTTCGTCGATCTGATGGCGTCCGACATCCGCCGCCAGCTTTTGATGAACCCGATCTCGCTCAACGCCGGCGCGCCCAAGTACCTGGTCGACAGCATCTTCGCCTACCGCAACGAGACGCGCGTCGCCGATACACTGCTCATTCCGGCAAGTTCGGTGAGCATCCAGAAGGTGCCCACCGACGACGATCTGAAGGCTGTCTACGACAAAAATGCCGCCGCTTTCACGGCGCCCGAGTATCGCCAGATCTCGGCGCTGGTGCTCGCCGGCACCGACTTGGTGAAACCCGAGACTATCGACGACGCCGAGGTCAAGAAATTCTACGACGAGAACGGCGAGCGCTATCGCGCGCGCGAGACGCGCCACCTCGCCCAGCTCGTTTTCGAGAGCAAGGAAAAGGCCGATGCCGCCCGCGGCGCCTTGCAGCCGAACGAAACACTGGAAGCGCTGGCCAAGCGCACGAACGCCGGCGAAGTCGTCGATCTCGGCGAACTGACCTCCACCTCACCGCTCGCCAAGCTGGTCCAGCCGGCCTTCGCGGCGGCGGCCGGCGAGATCACCCAGCCCATCCAGTCGTCGTTCGGCTGGCACGTGGTTGAAGTGAAGGGCATCACGCCCGAGGCAGTGAAGAACTTCGACGAGGTCAAGGACGAGATCCGCCAGACCATCGCCGCCGACAAGGGCGCCGACGCTGTTTACGATGCTTCGACGCGCATGGAAGATTCTCTGGCGAGCGGTACGCCCCCGGCCGAGGTTGCAAAGGCCGTGGGCGCACGCCTGATCACGGTCGATGCCATCGACCGTGACGGCAACGACAAGAGCGGCAAGCCTGTCGAGGGGCTGGTGGATGCCGAGAACTTCATCACGACGGCCTTCCGTACGCCGCTCAATAAAGAGAGCCGTCTGATGGACCTGCCCTCGCGCGACGGCTATTACGTCGTCTTCGTCAACGGAATTACCCCGCCCACGCCCAAGCCGTTGATCGATGTGCGCGGCGACGTCGCCAGAATCTGGGAATCCGAAGAACGCCAGAAGCTCGTTCAGGCGGTAGCCGATACGCTGGCCAAGGACATCGGCGCTTCGACCGCGCTGTCGGCGCTCGAAAGCAAACACAAAGGCGCGACTTACGCGCCGCTTGGACCGATCACGCGCTTCGGCAGCGGGCTCGAAGTCCAGCACGTGGTGGACCGCACGCGCATCAGCGCCATGATGCTCGAGAAGATGTTCAACTCCAAGGTAGGCGACGTGTTCACCGCCCCGGTCGAGAGCGGCATCATTGTCGCACGCCTCAAGGAAGTGAATATCCCCAAGCCCGATGCCGCCGTGGCCGCGCATCAACAGATGAGCGATGCCTTACGTGGAGGGATCGCTCAGGACATCAGCGCTCAAGCCAGCGCCGCCTTTGCCGCGCGCTATCCGGTCGAGGTCGACCAGAAAAGCATCGACACCATCGTCGGCCCGATCAACAACTAGAGCAGCATCTCAAGGGCGCGCCCGCGGCGCAGAATAAGAGTTCACCGATGGACGTCTTTCCTGCACGCCGCGACTTTGCCGCCGCCTACGAGGCTGGCCAAGGTCAGGTCCTCTGGGCCGAACTGCCCGCGGATCTCTATACGCCCGTGTCCGTGATGCTGAAGCTGGGCGAGGATCGCCCTTTCACGGCGTTGCTGGAATCCATCCAAGGCGGCGCAGTGCGCGAACGCTACTCGTTCATCGCGCTCGATCCCGATCTCGTTTGGCGCTGCAAGGGCCAGCACGCCGAGATTTGCCGAAGCGTCGGCGCCTTGCCCCTGAAATACACCGCCGACGACAAGCCCACACTGACTTCGCTGCGGGCCCTGATGGCCGCCTCGCGCATGACCCTGCCGGCGCACTTGCCGCCCATGGCCGCAGGGCTCATTGGCTATATGGGCTACGACACTGTCCGTTTGGCTGAAAGCATTCCCGACAAGAACCCCGACAAGCTAGGCATTCCCGACGGGCTCTTCATGCGGCCCACGGTCACCGTGATCTTCGACACCGTCAAAGACATGATGACCATCGTCGCGGCGGCCTATCCGGCGAAAGGCGTGTCTGCGGACGCCGCCTTCGAGAAAGCCGAGAAAAGCATTTTTGACGTGGTGCGCGCGCTCGACAAGACCGCGGCGCATACGCCGCCGGCCACGGCGCCGCGCTTCGATGCCGCCGTCTCCAACATCGGCCGCGACGGCTATCATGCGATGGTGGCCAAGGCGAAGGAGTACATCCTCGCCGGCGATATTTTCCAGGTCGTGCCCTCGCAGCGCTTCCGCCTGCCCTTCACACTCCCCTCGTTCTCGCTGTACCGCGCGCTGCGCCGGCTGAACCCTTCGCCGTTCCTCTTCCACCTCAACCTCGAAGGATTCGCCATCGTCGGCTCGAGCCCGGAGATTCTGGTGCGTCTGCGCGAAGGCAAGGTCACCATCCGTCCCATCGCTGGCACGCGCCCGCGTGGCAAGACCAAGCCCGAGGATGAAGCGCTCGCGAAGGATCTGCTCTCCGATCCCAAAGAACTCGCCGAGCACCTTATGTTGCTCGACCTCGGCCGCAACGATGTCGGCCGCGTCTGCAAGCCCGGCACCGTCCGCGTCACCGAGCAGAACATCATCGAGTACTACAGCCACGTCATGCACATCGTCTCCAACGTCGAGGGCGAGATCAGCCCCGAACACGACGCCATGGACGCGCTGATGGCGGGCTTTCCGGCCGGCACCGTTTCAGGCGCGCCCAAGATCCGCGCTATGGAAATCATCGACGAGCTGGAATCCGAACGCCGCGGTTTCTACGGCGGCGCCATCGGCTATCTCTCCGCCAACGGCGATATGGACACCTGCATTGCGCTCCGCACCGGTTTGGTGAAAGACGGCGAGTTGGTGGTGCAAGCCGGCGGCGGGGTCGTCGCCGACAGCGATCCTGAAGCGGAGTATCAAGAGAGCAACAACAAAGCCCGCGCCCTGATCCGCGCCGCCGAAGAAGCCGTGAAGTATTTCGCGGGCGGGAACCGATAGCGCTAAACCCACACGTCGCCCACGGGCTTGTTCCGAGGGCTGCGCGGCTCGACTACACAAGCACCTCCCGGCGTTTTATCTGCCCTGGATCTCGGATCGCGCCGCTTCGCGGCTTGTCCGGGATGACAATGGGAGTTTATCCGGGTGTTTTTGAACTACGCCGCTTCAAGATTTCCGTCACGGGCACCAGCGCGATGCCGCGCGCCTTGAGCTGAGGCAGCCAGGCTTGCAGCGCGGCGTAGGTGGCATCGTGCGGGTGGCCGATGCCGATGGCGCTACCGTTGGTTTTGGCAGCGACGGCGAGAAGTTCGAGTTGAGCGTTCACCGCGTCCACTGACTCGACATTGTCGATGAACACATCGCGCTCGACGTAAGGCACGCCTGCCCATTTGGCGGCGCTAGGCCCGGTGCTGTCGGCGATGGTCTTGGAATCCAGCCACAGCAACCCGCGCGCCTTCAGCTCCTCCATGACCACGCCCATGCGTGCGCGGTCCTTGGTGAACTTGCTGCCCATGTGGTTGTTGACGCCGACGTAGCCGCTCCAGTTGTCCAGATCGGCGGCGATGGTCTTACGGATGGTCGCATCATCCATGTTCACCTTGAGCGCGCCCTTGCCCGGGTTCTCATTGGCGTCCATGGGCTCCATCGGCAGATGCGCCATGATTTCGTGGCCGCCTTTGCGCGCCTGCTCGACAAGTCCCGGCAGATTGTCGGCATAGGTCATGAGCGAAAGCGTCAGCGGGCCGGCGAGGCCGATCATCTTCTGCGCGCGCGGCCGGTCGAGTCCCATGTCGTCGATGACAATGGCGATCACCGCCTTGGCATCCGTGGCGGGCGCAGGCACGGCGTTGACCGCGAGCGCGGGCTTGGCCGGTTCACGCTTCACGGGCGCATCGAAGATACTGGCTTCCTGCGGCCCCGCGTCCGTCTGCACTTCGATGTGCGGCGGCGGCACGTTGTGGGATGGCTTGGGCGCCGGCAGGACCGGACGCGCTTCCTGCTTGGGAGGACGGGTTGCCAGATCGAGCGCCGCGCCCGAAATCAAGCCGAAGCCGATGAGCGCCACGGCTCCGGCAACGAGGAAGATCGGCCGCGCCGAGAACGCGCTTCTCTTCTTGGGTGATTTCGGCTGATTTTCGGACATGACCTGCTGTCTAACCCATAGGGCGTTAAGCGTCCATGAAAGCAGTAGGTTGTGGAAGCTCCGGAAGTACCCGGAATCGTATTCCCCTCGCCTTGACGCTGGCACCCCCGGGGGGCATATCTTGGCCACCTTTGGCGAAGGCTCACATTTATGGCGGCGCAGCCCAAATACCTGCTGATCGATAACTACGACAGCTTCACGTACAACCTCTGGCACTTCTTCAGCCAGTTGGGCGCGGACGTCGTCGTGCACCGCAACGACAAGATCACGGTCGATGTAGTGCTGAGCCTCAAGCCCGCTGGCATCGTGCTGTCGCCGGGTCCGTGCGATCCCGACCGGGCCGGCATTTGCCTGCCGCTCATCAAGGCCGCCGCCGGCAAGGTGCCGATCTTCGGTGTGTGCCTGGGCCTGCAGTCGATTGGTCAAGCCTTCGGCGGGAAGGTGATCCGCGCGCCAATGCCCATGCACGGCAAACTCAGCAGCATCAAACACGGTGGCCACCGGATGTTCGCCAATGTCCCGAGCCCCTTCACCGCAACGCGTTACCACTCGCTGGTGGTCGAACGTTCGAGCCTTCCGGCGGAACTGGAAGTCACCGCCGAAACCGACGACGGCCTGATCATGGGCCTGGCCCATAAGACACACCCGATCACCTCGGTCCAGTTCCATCCCGAAAGCATTGCCTCGCAGTTCGGGCACCGCATCCTGCGGAACTTCTTGTTGTCGACCGGACTTGAGGCCAAAGCCGAACCGCTATTCAACGTCGCGGCGGCGCAATGAACGATCTGAAGCCCTATCTCGCCAAGGTCGCCGGCGGTGAAAGTCTATCGGAAGCCGACGCCGAAGCGGCGTTCGAGGTTCTGATGACCGGTGCTGCAACGCCGGCGCAAATGGGCGGCTTCCTCATGGCGCTGCGCGTGCGCGGCGAGACCGTCGCCGAGATCACGGGCGCCGCGCGTGTGATGCGCGCCAGGTCCACGAAGGTCGCGGCGCCCGCGAATGCCATCGACACCTGCGGCACGGGCGGTGATGGCGCGGGCACGTTCAATATTTCGACGGCCGTCGCCATGGTGATCGCCGCCTGTGGTGTGCCTGTGGCCAAGCATGGTAACCGCGCCATGTCGTCCAAGTCCGGCACCGCCGATGTGCTGGCCGCGCTCGGCGTCAACCTCGATGCACCGCCGGAGCTGATCTCCAAATCACTGCACGACGCGGGCATCGGTTTCTTGTTCGCGCAAAAGCATCACAGCGCCATGAAGCATGTTGGCCCGGTGCGCCAGGAACTGGGCCAGCGCACGATCTTCAATCTGCTGGGCCCCCTCTGCAATCCGGCCGGGGCCAAGCGCCAGCTTATCGGCGTGTTCGCGCGCAAGTGGATCGAGCCAATGGCGCAGACCCTGGGTCGCCTCGGCTCCGAACGCGCCTGGGTCGTGCATGGCAGCGACGGCCTCGACGAGATCACGACAACCGGATCGTCGTTTGTTGCTGAACTGAACAACGGCAGCGTCACGACATTTGAAGTAAGTCCCGAAGACGCCGGCCTCAAACGCGCCAAGCCCGAAGACTTGAAGGGCGGCGACGTCGAAACCAACGCCGCTGCGCTGCGCACCCTGTTGCATGGACGCGGCGGGCCTTACCGCGACATCGTCTGCCTCAATGCGGCCGCCGCACTGATCGTTGCCGGCAAAGCCGCGAACCTGAAGGACGGCGCGGCCATGGCCCTCGACGCCATCATGAGCGGCAGGGCGAAGAAGACGCTGGAAGCGCTGGTTGCGATCTCCAACGCCCAGGCCGTGCCGGCATGAGCGGCGTGCTTAAGAAAATTTGCGACATCAAACGCAGCGCCGTCGCCAAGCGTAAGGCGCGCACGCCGCTCGCAGAAGTGGAACGTGCCGCGCGCGGCGCGTCGCCGCCGCGCGGCTTTGCGGCGGCGCTCTCAGCCAAAGCCGCCAAGGGCGAATACGCGCTCATTGCCGAGATCAAGAAGGCCTCGCCTTCGGCAGGCCTGATCCGTCCCGATTTTGATCCCGCCGCCCTCGCCCGCGCCTACCAAGCCGGCGGCGCCGCGTGCCTCAGCGTGCTGACCGAAGAAGATCACTTCCAAGGCGACGATGCGCACCTCCAAGCCGCACGCGCCGCCGTGAACTTGCCGGTGATCCGCAAGGACTTCATGCTGGAGCCCTATCAGGTCGTTGAAGCGCGCGCGCTCGGGGCCGATTGCATCCTCCTTATCTTGGCGGCGCTTGATGATGCGCAGGCGGACGAACTCGAAATCTGCGCCATGGAAAACGAACTCGATGTGCTGATCGAAGTGCACGACGAAGGCGAGATGGAGCGCGCACTGAAACTCAAATCGCCGCTGCTCGGCGTCAATAACCGCAATCTCAAAACCCTCGCCACGGACCTCGGCACGACCGAACGCCTTGCGAAGATGTTGCCCAAGGACCGCGTACTGGTGGCCGAAAGCGGCCTCAAGACTCCCGCCGACCTCGCGCGCATGGCGCGCTGCGGCGCGCAGCGCTTCCTGATCGGCGAATCCCTCATGCGCGAGAAGGACGTCGAGGCCGCCACGCGCAAGCTCCTGGCCCGCGAGGCCTCCCATGTCTAAGAAGGCGGCGAAGAAAAAGCTGACGCACTTCGACGATGCCGGCAACGCGATCATGGTGGATGTCTCCGCCAAAGCCGCAACCCCGCGCGAAGCCGTCGCCAAGGGCTCTGTCTACATGGAAGCGGCGACCTTGAAACTTATCAAGGCGCGCAAAGTGAAAAAGGGCGACGTGCTCGCCGTGGCGCAACTCGCCGGCATTCAGGCCGCCAAGCGCACGCCCGACATGATCCCGCTTTGCCATCCCATCGCGCTCACTTCGGTGAAAGTCGATCTTGCGCTCGATGTGAAAGCTAAAGCCGTGCGCATCACCGCCACCTGCAAGGTCACGGGCCAGACCGGCGTCGAGATGGAAGCGCTTACCGCCGTTAGCGCCGCGGCGCTCACCGTCTACGATATGTGCAAGGCCGCCGACCGCGGTATGCGCATCTCCGATATCCGCCTCGTCAAGAAGTCGGGCGGAAAGTCCGGCACCTTCGAGCAGAAGTGACATGGCCGCGCCGTTCCTCCCCGTCGCCGCGGCGCGCAAACTGATCATCGATGACTTGTCGCCGCTCCCTGCGGAAACGGTGAAACTGTCCGAAGCGCTGGGTCGCACGCTGCGCGCCGATGCGGTCGCCGGCGTCTCGCATCCGCCCGCCGATGTTTCGGCCATGGATGGCTTCGCGGTGCGCGTCGCCGACGTTTCCAGCGCGCCACAGGTGCTGCGCGTCGTTGGTGAATCCGCCGCCGGACATCCCTACAAAGGAAACATCGGCGCGGGCGAAGCGGTGCGCATTTTCACGGGCGCCTACGTTCCGGCGGGCGCAGATGCCATCGTACTGCAAGAAGACATCGACGGCGGCGGCTCGCACGTGATGGTGAAGGAAGCGCCGACGCTGGGACGGCACATCCGCCGCGCCGGACAAGATTTTCGCACCGGCGAAACAGTTCTCACCGCGCCGCGCGTGCTGACGGCGCGCGATATCGGCCTGCTCGCAGCGATGAACCTGCCGCGCCTCAGTGTCGGACGCCGTCCCGTGGTCGGCGTGCTCTCGACAGGTGACGAAGTCGTCCTACCTGGCGATTCCGTCGCCGAAGGTCAGATCGTCTCGGCCAATGGCCCCGGCATCTCGGCTTTCATTGCCGCGCACGGCGGCGAGCCCTTCGACCTCGGCGTCGTCAAAGACGATCCCAAAGCGCTGTTGCGCGTGGCCGAAAGCGCCCGCCATCTCGATATGCTGGTAACCAGCGGCGGTGTTTCCGTCGGCGACTACGACGTCGTCAAAGGCGCGCTCAGCGAGGCTGGCTTCAAAGTCGGCTTTCACAAAATCGCCATGCGCCCCGGCAAGCCGCTGCTCTATGGACGCTTGCACGCGCTTCCGGTGCTGGGACTTCCCGGTAATCCCGTCTCGGCGATGGTATGCGCGGTGTTGTTCCTCGGTCCTGCGCTCGCGCGTCTGCAAGGCCGCGCCGGCGATGCGCCTGAACAGAGCGCCGCGCGTCTTTCCATCGATCTGAAAGCCAACGACAGCCGCACCGACCACATTCGCGCAAAGCTCACACATCAGCCGGGCGATCTGCCGATCGTGAAACCTTTCGGCACGCAGGACAGCGCCCAGCTCGCCACCCTCGCCCGCGCCGACGCCCTGATCGTGCGCGAGCCCGGTGCCCCGACCGCCAAAGGCGGCGATGTCGTCTCCGTTATCTCGCTGAATTAACTCACAAATTAAACGGCGCGAATTCCTTGCAGAACCGGGCCTCGAATGATACTTAAGTATGTTCTTAAGTGTTGAGTAGGAGCTGCCCGTGAGCCTCACGCTTTATTATCATCCGCTGTCGTCCTACTGCTGGAAGGCGCTCATCGCGCTCTATGAACACGGCGCCGCTTTCACGCCGCAGCTCGTCAATCTGGGCGATCCTGATTCGCGTGGGTCGTTCCTCAAGGTCTGGCCCATTGGCAAGTTCCCGGTCATCCGCGACGACGCACGCGGAGAAACCGTGCCGGAATCCAGCATCATCATCGAATATCTGGATCGGCACTATGCCGGCGCACGCAAACAGATTCCGGGCGATGCGGATGGCGCGCGTCAATGCCGCATGCTGGACCGCTATTTCGATCTGCACGTCCATACGCATATGCAACGTATCATCGGCGAGCGATTGCGGCCGGCCGAGAAAAAAGATCCGCTCGGCCTTGAACAGGCGCAAGCCGCCATGGCCACAGGGCTGGCTCATGCCGAGAAAGAGATGGCCGGCAAGACATGGGCCATGGGCGGCGACTTCACCATGGCTGACATCGCCGCTGCACCGGCTCTGTTCTATGCGGACAAGATCACGCCCCTCGCCAGCACCTACAGCACGCTAACAGCTTATCTCGCGCGCCTTATGGAGCGGCCGTCCTTCGCCCGCACGCTCAAGGAGGCCGAGCCCTTCTTCCAGTACTTCCCGAAAGAATAAGACCGCGCCATGCACATCAAGGCCGTCACGCTCGACCGCATGTTCCACGCGCTCGCCGACCCCGCGCGGCGCTCGATGGTCGATCGCCTGATCAACGGGCCGGCGACGGTGAGCGATCTTGCAAAACCCTTAGCGATGTCGCTGCCCGCGGTGGTGCAGCATCTCGCGGTGCTCGAGAACAGCGGCCTGGTGAAGTCCGAAAAGACCGGCCGGGTGCGCACCTGCCGCATCGAACCCAAGGCCCTGCGCACGGCCGAAGACTGGATCAACGAGCGGCGCACGCTGTGGGAGCGCCGCTTGGATCGTCTCGGCGAATTCCTCGCCGAAATGGGCGACAGCGATAAGAAACTCGAGGAGAAAAAACCATGACGGCGCCTGTGAAACACGCGACCTTCGCCATCGAACGCAGCTACCCGGTGCCACCGGAAAAAGTCTTCGCAGCGTTTTCCGATCCCAAGATCAAGCAACGCTGGTTCGCCGATAATCCGGGCTGGACCACAAGCGCCTATTCCCTCGATTTTCGCGCCGGCGGGCGCGAGCACTCCAGCCGCACGGCGCCAGACGGCAAGAACACCTATGCCAACGACACGCTGTATCAGGACATCGTACCCAACCAGCGCATCATCTTTGCCTACACCATGGAGGCCAACGGCAAGCGCATCTCCGCCTCGCTCGGCACGGTGGAGCTGGAAGCCGCAGGCAAAGGCACCAAGTTCATCTTCACCGAACAGGCGGCGTTCTTTGAAGGCGGCGACGGCCCCGTGATGCGCAAGACCGGATGGACGTGGTTGTTCGAACGCCTGAACAGCGAACTCACCGGCGCGCCCGTGCCAAAACCTATCGCCCATTGAAGGTGCGCCATAACCGTCGCACACGCGAGCTTCACCATCACCCGCGAATATCCGGTGCCGCCGGCAAAAGCTTTCGCCGCGTGGTCCAACGTCGAGATCAAACGGCGATGGTTCACTCAGCCCGAAGGTTGGGACCGCCGCGATCCCCTCACCCTCGATTTTCGCGTCGGTGGACTCGAAACCACCGCGGGCGGGCCACCGGGAGGTTTCCGCTCCCGCTACAAAGCCTGTTACATGGAGATCCAGCCTAACGCGCGCATTGTCTACACCTACGAGATGCACCTCGATGACCGAAAGATTTCCGTCTCGCTCGCGACCGTTGAATTCGCCGCTTCCAAGACCGGCACGACGCTGACGGTCACCGAGCACGGCGCCTTCCTCGATGGTTACGATGACAATGGATCGCGCGAGGAAGGCACCAATTTCCTGCTCGACGCGTTCGGAAAGGTTCTCACTGCCGCTTAGCGCGTTATACTCGCGCGTCACCTATGGAGGAGGACCCAATGGCTTACGTTGATGGATTTATCCTACCGGTACCCAAGAAGAACCTCGCGGCCTACAAGAAGATGGCGAAGCTGGGCCGCAAGGTTTGGCGCGAGCACGGCGCGATTGACTACAAGGAGTGCGTCGCGGACGACGTTTCGGTCGGCAAATGGACCTCCTTCCCGCGCAGCGTCAAGCTGAAGAAAACCGAGACCGTTATCTTCGCCTATATCGTCTACAAATCGCGCAAACATCGCGACGCGGTGAATAAGAAGGTCATGGCCGACAAGCGCCTGGCCAGCATGGGCACAATGAAGATGCCCTTCGACGCCAAGCGCATGATCTTCGGCGGCTTCAAGGTGATCGTGACTTAAGTCGCGCCCATACGCCCAGATATGGGGCATCGCTCATAAAGAGCGGTGCCCCTTTAATTTGAGCCTTCGCCCTTCAAAATCCTTACCGCCCCCTGCCAGCGACCGCGACGGCTTGACGAACCAGAAGAACCAAAGTAGAACATTAAAGGTTTCCTGTTTGTTCTGGTTCAAAATTTAGCTGGTAGGGGCCACGTATGCTCACCAAAAAACAGCACCAACTCCTTCTGTTTATTCGCGATCGCGTGGCGCGCGACGGTGTTGCGCCTTCGTTCGACGAGATGAAGGAAGCGCTGGAGCTGCAGTCCAAGTCGGGCATCCACCGCCTCATCATGGCCTTGGAGGAGCGCGGTTTTCTGCGCCGCCTGCCGCACCGGGCCCGCGCCCTCGAAGTGATCAAAGTTCCCGATAGCATGGCCGAGCGCCCCCACGAGCGTGGGCCTGAGCGCGGCTTTACCCCGAATGTCATCACCGGCAATTTCTCGGGCGCCATGCCGGGCGCCTCGGTCAAGGCGTCCGCACCGCAGGAGAGCATCGATCTGCCGCTTTACGGCAAAATCGCCGCCGGCACGCCCATCGAAGCGCTGCGCAACCCCACCGAGCATATTGGCGTGCCCGGCGCCCTGCTGGGCACCGGCGAGCACTATGCCCTCACCATCGACGGCGATTCGATGGTCGACGCCGGCATCATGGACGGCGACACCGTCATCATCAAACGCTGCGACGTGGCCGAGAACGGCGCCATCGTCGTCGCCCTGGTCGATAATGAGGAAGCCACGTTGAAGCGGCTGCGCCGCAAGGGCGACACCGTCGCCCTCGAGCCCGCCAACAAAAGCTACGAGACCCGCATCTTCGGCCCGGATCGTGTCAGGGTTCAGGGCCGCCTGGTGGGATTGCTGCGCCGCTATTAGTGACACCGCATGGAGGGATCATGCGCACGTTCATGCTTGTCGTCGCCCTTTTGCTGCCAAGCTTCGCCTGGGCGCTGTGCCCGCCAGGCCAATACGAAGCGTTCGACACCTTCGGCAATAAGATCTGCAAGAGCTTCGATAACGGCGCGACGACGTCGATTCAGCGCCCGGGACGCGGACAACCCGACAGCGCCGGTGGATGTCCGGCCGGGACCCAGCCCTGGGTGGACGAATTCGGCAACAAGACGTGCCGCAGCATCGAAAGTGGTCAGCAGTTCTACGACACATCGAAGGGTTGCCCCATCGGCATGCTGCCCGGATTCGATATTTACGGCAAACCGGTCTGCAAGCGCTGAGCACCCGCAGACCGTGCCTGACTTCCTTAGAACCGGTACTTCGCCGTCAGCATCCAGCTGAGCGGCTCGGCCGGCGCTTCCGATCCGATACCGAAGGACATGTAGAGGCCGACCATGGCGCCCAGACTCTTGTTGCGGTTGACGTTGTAAACCGCCAGCGTCAGGTCCACCGGGTCGTAGCCCATGAAGCGCGACCCGTTCAGGGTCGTATCGATCTGGTTCCAGAACGGGCTGCCGTCGCGCACGTCGGCCGGGCGGGTCGAGAAGTTGTAAAGGTTGCCCGAGTAGCGGTAGGTGACGCCCCAGGTCAGCGTGCCGTTCTCCTCCGCCACGAAGGGCAAACGGTAATCGATCGATGCCGAGTACATGGTGCGCGGCGTCAGCGGCAGCGTCTCGTAGACCTTGGTCAAGTCCGCGCCGTTCGGATCCAGGAAGACGAGGAACTTGTAGCGCTGCAGGGCCCCGTTAAACGAAATCGTTAAATCCTCGGTCGGGCGGAGCATCGGTTCGCCTTCCCAACCATACAGCCTGATCTTGTCGGCGTTGGTGGTGAAGCCGAACACCTGCGGCAAGTTGATGACGGTGCTGGTGAGCGTGGTGGTGATCAGCTGCTGGGCGTTCTTATGGGTGCCCCAGTAGCCGGTGACATTCAGCCGGATCGGAATGCCGACATCGAACTGAGATTTGAAACCGTCGCGCTAACGCGCGAGCGCTATCCGAGCATGCTTATTGCCGCGCCGGGCAAGGAAAGGCGCTTTGGAGCACGGCGCTGATAAGACTGACCGCCGTAAAGTCGCGCTTGTCGGGATTTTCGGTGAGCCACTTCATGACCAGGTCGGCGAGTTGAACCCCTTGCACACCTTCGGCAACACACACCAACGGTACATCGCCTCGCGCAAGTGAGTCCGCGACCCCCATCACGTAACCCACGCACACGCCCTTATCAGTGGCAGACGACGTGGGTAAGCAATCGGCGTAGAGCTGACGGCCGGTTTTGAATGAGCCGTCCGCGCTTGCCGGAGACGCGGCGACGCAGAGAACGCCCGCTAAAACAGCCCACGTCTTCATCATTCTTCCGGTCCGGCGCCATCATCAGGCGGAGCCTCGCGCCCCGCCTGATGAGTCGACAGTTATTTCTTCGCCTACTTCTTCGCCATGCTCTGGGCGTAAGCGGATTTCGGAGCGCCCGACTTCTCCTGTTTCGGCTTCTTCTTGTCTTTGGGCTTTTCCTGTCCCTTGGCCATACGCTGCTCCTATGGATGTGTGTTTCAACGGCCTCGTTTGGCCGCGCCCCATTCTGCCAATCTTGGGGCTCAATTGGTAGGGCGCTTCAAGGCTCCAGCTCCTCGTCAGCATCCTCAGTAACGCCCACACCGCGCATCCAGACACGGTTGCCTGTGCCATCGCGTACCGCGCGGACGCGCACCCCGGTCTCATTCAGCCAGAGCGCCACGGCGCCCGTGCGGGAAAGGTCCACGATATCGATCACGGGCGCGCCGCGGCAGAGATCACGCGCTGCTACGGCGCTGATGGTGAAATCGCTGGCGGCGCAGTCCTCGGCCAGCGCATCCGCAGAAAAGGCCATGAGGACGCTTTGCCCCCTGCGCGCGAATACACAGCCGCCGGCGTCGCAGGCAAGGCCCCCGACATCGCGCCATTCCGTTGGCGATTCCCCATAACGTTCCCGCCACGCCTCACGCACGAAGCGGCCGCTCCGTCCCGGCCGCAGAACTAGCTCTCCCCGCTCATCGCTGATTGCGAAGACCCGCGCGCTGTCATCGACGATCACATCGGGCGGCGGCGACAGCACGGGTTGCAGCAGCGCCGGGAGGGTCAGCGCCGCACCCACCCAGCGCCGCGGTCCGCGCCAGATGCACACAAACACCACGCCGAGCGCCGCGAGCGCCATGGCCCAAGTGGCAAGCGGCGGCGTGTGAACCTGGGCGTGCGGCCAGCCGGCGACCATACGCGCCAGATCGTTGAGCATCGCAACGCCCGCGCCCATAACCTTCAGCGGAAAGGCTTCCCCGCCGAAGGGCATCAGCAAGAGGCCGATCATGCCCGCAGGCATGATCCATAAACCCGTGAGCGGTACAGCGACAAGATTGGTAAATGCCGAATAGGTCGGCAAGCGGTTGAAGTGATAGGCGGCGAACAGCGCGGTGGCGCCGCCGGCGACGATGTCGGTAACCACGAGCCCGGCTACATAGACCGCGATGATGCGCGCGATACTGATTTCGCCGCCTGTGTTGCGCCAACCGCTGCGCAGCCACGCCTGCTCATATAGCGCCACCAGGGCCAGCACGGCGACGAAGGACATTTGGAAGCTCGCGCCGAAGATCGCGTCCGGGTAAACCGCGAGCAACACCAGCGCCGCCCAGGCGACGGTGCGCAACGACAGTGCCGAGCGGTCGAGCAGCACGGCGAGCATCACCACCGCGATCATCATGAACGAACGCACCGCCGGCACGCTCATGCCGGAGATGATCAGATAGAAGGCGGTCACGGCGAGGCCGGCAACCGCCGCGACCTTCTTGGTATCGACCCGCAATGCGATGGGTGGCACAAGCGCCAGCAAACGCCGCACTAAAAAGAACACGAGGCCCGCCAGCAAGCTCATGTGCACGCCGGAGATCGATAGAAGGTGCGCGATGCCCGAGACCCGGTAGGCTTCCTGCAGATCCTCGGGAATCGCGTTCTGCTCGCCGTTGACCAGCGCGCTGCCGACCGCGCCGTCGTCGCCCGGGATCGCCGCGGCGATACGCTCGCCGATGGTCCGGCGCATGCCTTCACTCCACGCCTTGAAGCGCGCCCGCAGCGTGGGTTCGCCTTCCCGCTCCGCCGGTTGCCAGCGACCGACCGTATAACCGACGCCGCCGATCTCGGAGAAATAGAGAAAGCGCTG
>CAISTS010000043.1 GCA_903888485.1 uncultured bacterium
ACGACAAAGCGCTTGCCGGTGGGACCGGCGGGTGCGTAAAACTGCGGCACGCACTGACGTGCCGGCGCGGGTGTAGCTCAATGGTAGAGCAGAAGCCTTCCAAGCTTACGACGAGGGTTCGATTCCCTTCACCCGCTCCATTATCCTTTTTAAGTCAATGACTTGAAGACTCCAAAAATACGAACAATTTTGGAGCGCAACATCGTCGTAAGCGCTTAGAGCCTACGCCGCGAGCGGGACCCTGTCAGTGATACGTACGCTACATAAGGGTTCAGAAGCGGGCTAATTGATGGCCTTAACTACGAGATAAGCCGCAGTGGCAAATATCAGCACCGAGAACGCCCGCTGCATCAAGGCCTTCCGTTGCCCGAAATAGCCCGAAACGGACCGTCCGATGAGACCGCCCGCTAGGCCGCCGACGATGAAGAATCCCGCAATGTCCCAACGCACGAGATCGGCGATGGCATAGCTCGCGGCCGTGGATGCCGCGAAGGTGGTAACGGCCACTAGAGATGAGCCGACGGCATGAATGAACGTCATGTTCGCTGCGCTTACCAACCCAGGGACAATCAGGAATCCGCCACCTATCCCGAAGAAACCGGACGCGAGACCCGCGGCCAGCCCGGTGGGGATCAGTCGCTTGGCGATGGGGGGGCTAATGTGGACGCCAGGATCACCGGCATCGGTGGGGCGTCGCAGCATAGATATCCCAACGCCCACCATAGCGGCGGCAAAGCCAAGGATCAGATGTGCGCCGTTGACCATCTGTCCGAGCTTTGCGCCCCCAAAAGCGCCGATCGCACCGCTGACGGCAAAGGCCGTGGCGCAAGGCCACTTCACGTTCCCCGCGCGGGCGTGAATGGCTAGGTTTCCGAGGGCGCTGACCATCACGGCCACGGCACTGGTGCCAATGGCGACGTGTGGATCCGTGATCCCAACGACGTAAAGCATGAGGGGCACAGCCATGATCGAGCCGCCGCCGCCAAATACGCCGAGAAAAAGCCCTATCACGGTGCCGGAACAAACAGACATAAGGGCTGTGAGCATGACGGCCTAATTCACCGTAAGGGGAATCTTGAGATAGGACGCGCCGTTGCTCTCCGGTCGCGGCAACTGGCCGGCCTGAATATTGATTTGAATCGCCGGCAGAAGCAGACGCGGTACGGCCAAGGTTTTATCTTTTGCCGTGCGCATCGCCACAAACGCGTCCTCTGTCACGCCGTCGTGTATATGAACGTTCTCTCGGCGTTGGGCCACAACCGTCGTTTCCCAAACAAAATTCTGGCGGCCTGGCCCTTTGTAGTCGTGGCACAGAAACAAGCGCGTCTCTGGCGGCAATGCGAGGAGGTGTCTGACCGAGCGATAGAGCGTTCGCGCGTCACCGCCGGGAAAGTCGGCACGCGCCGTACCGTAGTCCGGCATGAATAAAGTATCGCCTACGAAGACCGCATCCTCGATGAGGTAAGACACGCAGGCCGGTGTATGGCCGGGCGTATGGATCACACGTCCGCTCACGTTTCCAATCGCAAATATGGCACCATCGTCAAGCAGCAGGTCGAATTGGCTGCCATCGGTGGCCATATCTACGAGGTTAAAACGTGCTGCGAAAATCTTCTGGGTATCCGTGATATGGCGTCCGATCGCAATTTTACCGCCGATCGCGGACTTGATGTATTGCGCCGCAGACAAGTGGTCGGCGTGGGCATGAGTCTCCAGGATAAGATCTAATTTCAGGTCACGCGCTTTGATGAAGTCGATGACCTTGTCCGCCGACACATGTGTGATGCGGCCGGAATCCGGGTCGTAGTCCAACACCGGGTCGATCACCGCGCAGACTTTTGTTTGCGGATCGGTGACGACGTAACTAATGGTATGCGTCGCCGAATCAAAAAAGCCCTCTATCCCGATGGTCATGGCATTCAGAATCCTAAAGTCTGATCAAGAGCCTCATAGCATAAACGATGAGCGCTGTGACTCCATAGAGCGATCCTACGTTGTCTGAGTTGCGGGGCGGCCATCATCACGAAGGACGATGAAGATCGCGGGAATGACGAGAACCGTGAGTAGTGTTGACGACGCAAGACCGAACAGAAGGGAAATTGCGAGACCCTGAAAGATTGGGTCGAAAAGAATGACCGCCGCGCCAATCATCGCCGCCAGCGCGGTGAGCAGGATCGGCTTAAAGCGCACTGCACCGGCCTCGAGCAATACATCCCGCAAAGGGCGGTCTCCGCTCTGCGCATGGCGGATGAAATCCACCAGCAAGATAGAGTTGCGCACGATGATTCCGGCGAGTGCGATGAAACCAATCATTGAGGTTGCCGTAAACGGGGCTTGGAAGAGAACATGTCCGATGACAATTCCAACCAGTGTCAGCGGTACGGGAGTAAGAATCACAAGGGGTAGACGGAAACTCTTAAACTGCGCGACGACGAGAACATAAATGCCCAGAAGCGCCACGCCAAAGGCAGCGCCCATGTCTCGAAAGGTTACCCACGTGATTTCCCATTCCCCGTCCCACAACACGGTGGGCGTTGATTCGGCCAGTGGCTGTCCGTGAAGGCGTACTGTAGGCTTCGGAATCTGGCCCCAGTCGGCCTTGTCGATAAGAGAGTTGACCGCGAGCATTCCATAGATTGGGGCTTCGTATGCGCCGGCCAATTCAGCTGTAACCATCTCGGCGTCGAGACCATCGCGCCGGAAACGCTTGAAGCTGCCCAGTTCCTCGCTGGCGTTCACCACTTCCTGCAATTCGACCAGATGCGTTCCCTCAGGGCCATTTGTGATTCCGATAGGCATCGACGCGAGCGAATCGTTCCAAACGCGATTGGACTGGGGAAGCTGGATCGAAACTTCCAACGGTAGGCGCTCGCCGTCACGTTGGATGTAGCCTACCGTCTGACCATTCAGCGTCGCGCCGATTGAATCCAGAACCTCGCGTTCCGCGATGCCGTACTTTTCCATGCGGGGGCGGTCGGGCGACAGCCGCAAGCGAGGTTGCTGTCGGCCAAAGCTGTCGTCGATATCAACGATGTAAGGCACGGCCGCAATGAGGGATTTGAGCTTGAGCGCGACCGCGCGGCGGGTTTCGGCATCGGGGCCGTAGATCTCCGCCAGCAATGTCGCAAGAACGGGAGGGCCGGGTGGCGCTTCGACCACCTTCAAAGACCCGCCCGGTGACAAAGGTACCGACTTAACCCGCTGTCGCAAATCGAGGGCGATGTCATGGCTGGTCCGGCTTCGCTGTCCTTTTGGCGATAACGTAATTGCGAGATCGCCCATCTCAGGCCTATTGCGCAGAAAATAGTGCCGCACCAGGCCGTTAAAGTTGAAAGGCGCGGCGGTGCCGGCATAAGCGTCTATGGCTGTGACTTCCGGAATGTCGCGAATGGTGAGTGCAGCAAGAGTCAGTACGCGTTGCGTGGTCTCCAGTGTCGTGCCCTCAGGCAGATCCGCCACGAGCTGAAGCTCCGACTTATTGTCAAACGGGAGTAGTTTCACCGTCACGGTCTTGGTCGCAAAAAGCGCAAGCGAAGCTATGGTCGCGACACCGACGCCAATCAAAAAGCGCTTCGCCCCTTGCCGCGAGGAAATGACGCCCAGCGCCATGCGACGATATAACTTAGCAAGTCGACCGTTGCTTTCGGCATCCACCGCGTGGCCAGAAGGTTTTGCGATCTTCAGCATCAGCCACGGCGCGATAACAACAGCCACAAAAAACGAGAACAGCATTGCTGCTGAGGCATTCACCGGTATGGGCGCCATGTATGGACCCATCAGGCCCGAGACAAACAGCATCGGTAGAAGAGCCGTAATCACGGTGAGCGTCGCGACGATCGTGGGGTTGCCGACTTCCGCCACTGCCTCGACGACAGCCTGCAGCCGGTTGCGTCCGTCGCGCATGGCCCAATGGCGCGAAATGTTCTCAATCATGACGATGGTATCGTCCACGAGTATGCCGATCGAGAAGATGAGCGCGAACAAGCTCACCCGGTTGATCGTGTATCCCATGAGATTGGAAGCGAAGAGGGTCAAAAGTATTGTGGTCGGAATAACAACAGCCGTGACGGAGGCCTCTCGCCAACCGATGGCAAAAGCGATCAGGAGAACGATGGTAACGGTCGCGAGCGCGAGGTGAAAAAGCAGTTCGTTTGCTTTTTCATCGGCAGTGGCGCCATAGTTGCGGGTGATCGCGACGTCGATAGTATTGGGAATCAGGGACCCTTTAAGCGTGTCTATGCGCGCAAGAATCCCCTCCGCGACGACGACGGCATTTGCTCCTTTGCGCTTGCCGACCGCAAGACTCACGGCCGGGGCTGATGTCCAGTCGGCTCCGGTGCGGACATACCGCCACACGCGCGCTTGGTCATCCCGCGGGGTCTGAGCCACGGTTGCCACGTCCCTTAGCAACACAGTGCCACCTTCAAGATTGGTGAGGGAAAGCAAACCGACGTCGGTCGCATCGCGCGGGCCGGCGCCGACAATGACCGAGGTCGTAGTATTGTCTCCACGCACGGTGCCGGCGGGGAACTCCCGCGTTGCCTGGCGCACTGCATCGATCACGCCCATTAAAGGCACGTGATGGGCTATCAACCGTTCGGGGTCAGGGGAGATGCGAACCTGGCTCGGACGCCCACCTGATATGAACGAGAGGCCGACATCCTCCACTTTGGCGATCTCTCCCCGCAATTTAACGGCCAGATCGAACAGCGCCTGATCAGACCATTTGGCGGCGAACGCGGGCTGCGGAGATAGCGTGACGACGACTGCTGCAACGTCATTAATGCCGCGCGTGATAATCAGGGGCTCCGGTATGCCCACCGGAATTTTGTCGAAATTGCCGCGGATTTTCTCGTGCACCCGCACCGCTGCGTCCTCGGCCGATGTGCCAACCTTGAACCGAGCGGTCACGATGACCTGATCGTCTTCAATCTGCGTGTAGACGTGGTCAACTGAATCGATACTTTTAACGATGGCTTCGAGCGGCTTGGCAATCAGTTCAACGGCCGTGTCCGCGCGAATACCCGAGGCAGCAACCATCACGTCCACCATGGGCACGCTGATCTGCGGCTCCTCTTCGCGTGGGATCGCGAGGAGGGCCAGGAGACCGATGGCTAGACCGGCCATCAGAATCAACGGAGTGAGCGGTGATGATATCGTCGCGCGCGTCAGCGCTCCGGAGAGTCCAAGCTTCATCGTGAAGCCTCTGGCGCCACAAGAACGTCGCCCGACGACACGCCGGCAATAACTTCGCGTTGATCGGCAGTCGGACCAGGCGCGAGCTGCACGGCGATCGTGGCAGGTGCCGCGCTTGGTGTCGCCGCGCGGAGATCGACGGTATCCAGACCAAACTGGGTGCGAACGAACCGCGCGGGAATGATAAGTGCGGTTCGCCAGCCGAGATCCATCGCAACGGCCACTTTTGAGCCTACGCGGGTTTGTTTGATCTCTGGCACGCTGACATCGACGCGCACGTTGCCCGCGACAGATTCCGCGTAAATGCGTTCCACTTTGCCCGGCATTGGAGGGGCCGACCCCGCTGTGACGGTCACCGCCAGCCCCACAGTGACGTCCTTAGCTTGTGTCTCCGGAACGTCCACACGAACAATGGGTGGCCCGGCCGTGAGCGTAACAACGGCCTGGCCCGGGGTGATCACGGCTCCGACGGGTATATCAGCTCGCAAAACGAGCCCATCGGCTGGCGCCAGGACGGCGCCTTGCGCGACCATTTCGAGGCTAGCAGCATGTTGAGCGCGCGCTGCGGTCAACGCGCCCGTAGCAGCATCGGCGCGCGCCTTATCCTGCTCAAGGCGGGCCGGCGCATAGATGCCCTGCTCGAACAATTCGCGAGTCCGGCGCAATTCAGCTTCCGCGCGTTCGGCCTCTCCCTTCGCTGCGCTGGCGCGGGCCCCGGCCGCGGTCGCATCGAGCACAATGCGGCGGTCCTCGATCTGCGCCAATACATCGCCAACTTTAACGGAATCACCCTCTCGGACGCGGAGCTGCGTGAGGACTCCTGGAATCCGCGCGCGGCCCTGGGCCAGAAACTCGGCGCTAATAACCCCAGAAAACTGCCGTCGATCGGCAATCTGCTTGGGCGAGATTGCCAATTCTTCTCGCCGCGCTTGAGCCGCTCCCGATGATGCGTCTTTTCCGGAATCTCCGCAGCTTGCAAGCGATAGGACTGCTGACGCCGCGAGACTGACAAGTGCAAGCTTGGAAAAGCTGGTGATCATGGACCCACTCTGCCTTCGCGGACTTGCCCGCTGCCCGCATCGAGGCTCACAACCGGCAGGCCGGATGATTTCCAGGCGCCAATGCCCCCGGCGAGGTGGCGAATAATCGGGAGCCCGACCGCCGCGCAGCGCTCAATAGCAATGCCAGAGCGTTTGCCCGTTCCGCACTGAAATACGACCTGGGCCACCGGCAACGAGCCCAACGCGCGCGGGTCGAAAGTTGAAAGGGGGAAATTCAGCGCACCGTGAATCCGCTCAGCCGCGAATTCGGCCGGCTTGCGCACATCCACCAGAACAACACTCCGACTTTCCAGAGTCGTCTTTAAGTCGGCCGGCGAAAGGTCGATTTGCTTCACTAACATTCGTGATCTCCTACTTGCCCTCGCAAAACTTGCGATAAAGCGTCTCGATCAGGCTTTTCACGCGCTTATCGGCAATCTTGTAGTAGATCGTCTGACCATCGCGCCGAGTCGCGACGATTCCCGAGCGGCGGAGGATCGAAAGGTGCTGTGAGGCGACCGCATCCCGCACCCCAAGTTCTTCCGCCAAGGCTCCAACGGAGACCTCGGTTTCGATCAATTTGCACATGATTAGAAGGCGATGGGGATTCGCAATCGCCTTCAAAATCTCGCTGACCTCTCCGGCCATTGTCATTTTATCTGAGGTTGTTATCTTCATAATTGCGAATATAAGATGATATAAAGCTTCGATCAATTGCAAACACCATAGACCAACCGTTACTTCCCTTGGTTGATTGGCATCAATTCCGTTGGGGCGGAGATCGGTATGATGGGATCACGCGGTGAAAGAGGAGAAGCGAAGATGCCAGATGTAACGGAGAAAAAGCCCCTCGTGGTCGTCTTGGGCGCCGGTCTCGGAGGCGCAATCGCCGCTTTTGAAATCAAGGAAGCGCTGAAAAAGTCAGCCGACGTTACGGTGATATCCCAAGGCGATACCTATCATTTCGTGCCGTCCAATCCGTGGGTAGCTGTGGGATGGCGCAATCGGGAAGCCATTACTGTGTCGCTTCCCCCGGTATTCAAGAAGCGGGATATCAAATTTACTGGTATTGGCGCGCGCCGGGTCGAACCCCAGGGGAATCGTGTCGTACTGAGTGACGGTTCAATCATCACCTATGACTACTTAGTGATCGCCACCGGCCCTGATCTAGCCTTCGACGAGATCGAAGGTCTGGGGCCGAACGGCTTCACGCAATCGGTCTGTCATATCGATCATGCTGAGACGGCGTCGCAGGCTTTCGATGCTTTGGCAGAGAAGCCAGGACCGGTAGTGATCGGCGCTGTTCAAGGCGCATCTTGCTTTGGTCCTGCCTATGAATTTGCCCTCATTCTTGAAACCGAAATGCGCCGGCGGAAGATTCGAGATCGCGTGCCGATGACGTTTGTCACATCCGAGCCCTATATCGGACACCTCGGCCTCGATGGCGTAGGTGATACAAAAGGCTTGTTGGAAAGCGAGTTTCGCCAACGGCATATCAAATGGATCACAAACGCACGCGTCGCCAAGGTTGAGTCCGGCTTAATGCATGTTGAGGAAGTTGCGGACGACGGCTCGATCAAAGCCAGACACGATCTTCCCTTCAACTACAGCATGATGCTACCGGCATTCCGAGGCGTTGCCGCCGTGCGCGATATTGAAGGTCTGACCAATCCGCGCGGATTCATCCTGATCGATAAGCACCAGCGCAATCCCAAATTCCAGAACATCTTTTCACTCGGTGTGTGCGTTGCGATCCCTCCCACCGGCAAAACGCCGGTGCCGGTCGGTGTCCCGAAGACCGGTTTCATGATCGAGAGCATGGTGACCGCAGTCGCACAAAATCTGCGGCAGCTATTGGCCGGTCAGGTTCCGACTCATGAGGCGACCTGGAATGCGATTTGTTTGGCTGACTTTGGCGATGGCGGGGTGGCCTTCATAGCGCAGCCCCAGATTCCTCCCCGCAATATCAATTGGGCTTCTAGCGGCAAATGGGTGCATCTCGCGAAAATTGGTTTTGAGAAATACTTCCTCCACAAGGTCAAAAGCGGAAAGAGCGAGCCGTTCTACGAGAAATTGGCGCTGGATCTAATTGGCGTGCACAAGATCAAGGGTTAGGACCCGCGATCTCAAACAAGGAGAATTTGGATGACACTCGATCGTGCGGTCCTCGTGTTTGCGGGGCTTGTAGTCTTGGTGGCGGTGACGCTGGCTTGGCTCGTGAATCCTTGGTGGTTGGCGCTGGCGGCTTTTGCCGGCGTGAACATGATTCAGGCATCCTTCACCGGTTTTTGTCCTGCGGCGATTGTCTTCAAGAAGCTAGGCGTGCGGCCCGGCACCGCTTTCCAATAAATGCCCCTACGCCTTCGCACTTTCGCAATTTTCGCGGCGCTGGCCTTGGCTTCATGGCCGCAACAAGGCATGGCGCTCACTCTTGAAGATGCCGTTTCCCAAGCGTTACGGCACAATAGCGACTTTAGAGTCGCCACAGCTCGCCGGGACATAGCGGATGCCCAACTACGCCAGGCGCGCGCGGCTCAGTATCCGTCTGTTGTGGCAAGTGGCGAGATTGGGACAGGGCGCACAGATCTCGGCGGCTTTTTTGGATTTGGTGAACAGACCGTTACGCCGAGAGCGGCCCAGATCACCATAGAGCAGCCGCTTTTTGCTCTGGGTGTCTTTGCCGGGGTCGACCGTGCCAAGGCTGGCCAATCCATTGCCAACAAGAGTGTGGTGTCGGCGCGGCTCGGTCTAGCGGCGAGCGTTGCGGAGGCTTATGTCGCCGTCCAGGCTGCTCAGGAGCGCCGTTCTCTCTTCGGCGTCGCTTTGGAGAAAATGCAATTGGTTGATCGCGAAGCTACGCTGTTGTTTGAAAAGGGTAGCATATCACGCACGGAAGTTGCCCGTACTAAAGCGCGCATCGCCGAAGTGCGTGCCCAGGCCGCACGCGCGGAGAGCGACGTTGTTCAGGCCCAAACCCATTTCACCACCGTCGTTGGAATTCCACCGGAAGACCTTTCTCCCATTCAAAACGTCCCACCTCTGCCGGGCACGATTGATGAGGCGGGCGCCATTGCTGCCGCGAATAGCCCGGCGCTTGGAATCGCGAAGTCAAAGCTTGATGCTGCCGATGCGGCGCTGCGGGCGGCACAGGCGGAACGCTGGCCGACTGTCTCTGCAATCGCCGAGGCAGGTGCTGTCCGCGATCAGTTTTTCCCGGGTTACCGTACGAATGACTTGCGTGTAGGCGTTCGAGGGCGGGTGAATATTTTTAGCGGAGGCCTTGTCGGCGGCAAGATTGCTGAAGCCGAAGCCGCGCGCCGGGCGGCGATGGCGGAACTTGATGGCGCCAAAGCGATGGTGAACGAAAATGTCGCGACGGGTTGGCAGGTGGTGATTTCAGCGGCCACCATGCGCGAAGCTACCGCGGAAGCCGCGAAGTCAGCGGATATGGCCTATGCCGACGCACGTGCCGAGCACCAGCTCGGAGCCAGGTCGACCGCCGAAGTCCTGGATGCGCAACGCGACAGCATCGGCGCAAGCCTTAACCGGATCGTGGCTGCCGGCGATGCCGTTGTCAGCGTCTATCGGTTGCGCGCCGCGTTGGGAATGGAGTGAGCGGCTATCCCAAGGCGCCAAGTCAGTTTGGTGATAGTTTAGTGAAAACGGTTGGCCGCAGTCGAACTTTGCTCGAAGACAAAGTTCATGGCTCTAAGCGTCTAACGCTTGGCGGACTTTTTGACTCCAGCGGCGCCATCCCCTTCTTTTGCCAGGATCTTGGAGCGGTACGCGCGACGGGTTGTCCGCCCAATGGGCAGTATGTGATCGGCGTTATGCAGGGCATTGCTCGGCATTCTCGGACGGCGGTCCGCATCGGTTCCTAAAGCCCGATGTAGGAATACATACTTTTAACTGTCACCAAACTTTCACGGAAAGTGGGTAACCTTACGTCTGCAAGGCACCTTGATTGGGCCTGATGCATGGCCGGCGGCTTTTGTCGTTGGTTGGGGATCTGCTCTTCGCTGTCATGGGAATTCCGCATGCTTAGACGTTTTTATTTGCCACTGTTTTTCGTGACCTTCACTACTTCAGTGAGAGCCCAGACTGTCGTCGCCGACCCTCAAGGATCCTCGCCTTTGTTGGCGGCGCTGCAGTGGGTGCAGGGCACACTCCTCGGCAATCTCGCTACGACCGCGGCGGTCATCGCTGTTGCGGTTGTGGGCTACATGATGCTGGTCGGCCGGCTGGAGTGGCGGCGCGGGCTAATGGTGGTGCTCGGGGCCTTCGTCATCTTTGGCGCGGTTTCGATCGTCGCGGGTATCCGCATGCTGGCTCAAGGAATTCGCTAAATCATGAGTCGACTAGCAGCCGACCCGGTCTTCGCTGCGCTTACGCGTCCGCAAATGATAGGCGGCGTGACCTACGCTTTTGCGGTGTTCAACCTCATTGTCACGGTTGAAGCGTTCCTGATCACCCGGTCTTTCTGGGCGCTGCTGATCGCCGCGATCTTGCATGCCGTAGGTTATGTCGGTTGCCTGCGCGAACCACGGTTCTTTGACCTTTGGATCACTAAGTTGCGTACCTGTCCGCGAGTCCGCAATTTCAGTTTTTGGCACAGTAATTCATACCGGCCATGAAGGGCAAAATTCACACCACCGGCGCAAGCCGGGTGCTTGCGCCCCGAGAGGTTACGGTGGGCAGCCGGTTACCCTACGTCGGTCACATCGACCAAGCCACCTTGCGGACGCGCGACGGGCTTCTGGTTCAGACGCTGCATCTCGCGGGATTTCCCTTCGAGACGGCGCCGGACGAAGAACTGAACTACCGCAAATCGATCCGCGAAACCGTGCTGCGGGGTGCGGCCAGTTCTCGCCTGGCAATCTACCATCACGTCGTGCGTCGCCGCGTGGACCCGGCATTCCCGCCGGCGCCGGAAGGACGCTTCTGTGGCCGGCTGGACGCCCGTTGGCGCGAG
This sequence comes from uncultured bacterium, assembly GCA_903888485.1. Classification (GTDB taxonomy): domain Bacteria; phylum Pseudomonadota; class Alphaproteobacteria; order Rhodospirillales; family Rhodospirillaceae; genus SHVO01. The sequence continues at coordinate 11,209 of CAISTS010000043.1, forward strand.
CAGCTCTCGGCGCGAAATCTTTATGTGAATGAGATATTTTTGTCTCTAGTTTTGCGTCCGCTTCAAGGCAGTGCGGGATTCATCGAAAAGCTGCTGAAGGGATCGCAACTGCGTCAGGCCGATCTCGGTCGTGACTTACGCCACCTCTACGCTATCCGAGACGCTTTCATCGCGGCTTTGGCACCTTACGGCGCACGGCCACTTACTCTTTATGACGGCCCAGGCGGCGCTCTGCGCTCCGAACCGGCTGAATTTTTGGGTTTGATCTTGAATGGCGCGCTGCAGCCGACATTGGCGCCGACCGGCGACCTAAGCGAGGCCATCGCTTCCCGGAGACTTAGCTTCGGTCTGGACGCCATGGAGACCACGGGGGGTGCTCGTCCCAACTTTGGCGCCATGATCTCCCTTAAGGATTATCCGGCGCGCACTGCGCCCGGTCTCTTGGACGGCGTGTTGCGTCTGCCGATGGAGCTAGTGCTCACCGAGACCTTTGCGTTTGTCGATCGCCAGGCGGCTTTGGATCGCATGGGCCTGGCTCTTCGCCGGTTGCGCGCGGCTGACGACGACGCCTATTCGCTTCGCAATGAACTGGCTCAGGCACGGGACGACGTGGGTGCCGGTCGCCAAGCCTATGGCGAGCACCACCTCACGCTTCTGGCCCGCGCTGATACGCTGGAGCAACTCGACGCCAATGTTGCTGACGTGCAAGGCACGCTCTCCGAAATAGGCGCCATCGCGGTGCGCGAGGACGTCAACCTCGAGCCGAGCTTCTGGGCCCAGTTTCCTGGCAACATGAAGTACATTGCCCGCACGGCCTTGATTTCCGCCGGCAACTTTGCCGGCTTGGCCAGCTTCCACAACCACCCCACGGGCCAGGCCGAAGGCAACCATTGGGGCCCGGCGATCGCGGTGCTCGAAACCACGTCGTTCGGCCCGTACAACTTCAATTTCCACAACGCCGACCTGGGCAACTTTACGATCATCGGTCCCTCGGGCTCGGGCAAAACGGTGCTGCTGACCTTTCTGCTGGCGCAGGCAGAGCGACTGAAGCCCCGGATTGCATATTTTGACAAGGATCGCGGTGCGGAGCCCTTCATTCGCGCGGCGGGCGGTCGCTACGACGTGTTGTCCCCTGGTGAGCCGACCGGGTTCAATCCACTCGCGTTGCCGGAAACGCCGCAGAACCGTGCCTTCCTTGCCGATTGGATTGGCCAATTGCTGACCGCGGAGGGTGGCGAGCTGGATGCGGAAGATCGGGCGATGATCGCCGACGCAGTCGATGCGAACTACGCTCAACCCGTCACCCATCGTCGGCTGCGCTACTTGCGCGAGCTATTCCGCGGAGCGCGAAGGCCTACGACCGGAGATTTGTCGGCACGGCTGTCGGCCTGGTGCGATGGCGGCGACCACGCGTGGCTGTTCGATAACGACGCTGACCATCTCGATGTCGATACCCGCATCCTGGGCTTCGATATGACTCGTCTCTTGGACAGCCCCATCGTGCGCACGCCGGCTATGATGTACCTCTTTCATCGGATTGAGCAGCGATTGGATGGAAACCCTGCGATCATCGTCGTGGATGAGGGCTGGAAGGCCTTGGACGACCCCGTGTTCGTTCGTCGCATCAAGGACTGGGAGAAGACCATCCGCAAGCGCAATGGATTGGTTGGCTTCTGCACGCAGAGCGCCTCGGACGCACTCGACAGCCGCATTGCCTCGGCAATCATCGAACAGGCCGCTACGCAAATATTCTTTCCCAATGCCCGCGCCAAGGCCCGCGACTACGTTGAGGGCTTCGGTCTTTCAGAACACGAGTTCGAAGTCGTCCGCAGCCTCCCCGACACTTCACGCTGTTTTCTTGTCAAACGCGGCGACCACAGCGTGGTTGCCAAGCTCGACCTGACCGGGATGACTGGCGAACTGTCGGTTCTCGCCGGCACTGAGCGGGCGGTGCGCCGCCTCGATGCGCTACGCGAGCAGGTGGGCAATTCGCCCGACGCTTGGCTTCCTCAGTTCATCGAAGGCCGGAGCGCCGCATGAACGGAGTCTGCCGCGCCATGGTCGACGACGGCGTCATCCGCAGCGTTCTGGCTGCGGTGGACTGCCAGACGCGCAACTACGCTCAACTCGGGTATACGGCGCTAACCGCCGGCTCAGGCCTGTTCCAGACCGCGTTGACAGTCCTGTTGACGATCTATGTCGCCGTGATCGGTTACCGGATGCTGTTTGCACAAGGCAATATCCGTCTCTCGGACACGCCCATCATTGCGCTGAAGATCGGTGTCATTCTGGCCCTGGTGACCAGCTGGTCTACCTTCCAGACGGTTGTCTTTGATCTCGCCAATCGGGCGCCGAAAGAGATCGCCGCCGTCGTGGCGGCGCCCCTTCAGGAACGACGCGCGTCCTTGGCTTCTGCGCCGGTGGACGGACTGCAGTTCGCCTATGATGAGATGGGGCTTACTGCCGAAGCCCTCGGCAAAAAGGCCGGCCCGAACGCACGCACCTACGCCAACGCTGAGGCTTCCGCTGCCCAGACAGTTACGACTGCAACGGTTGCTCTCTTTGTGATGAGCGCCGGTGTGATCTCGGCCGCGACGCTTGCCATCGGCGTACTCACCGCAACGGGGCCCGTATTTATCGCTCTCTTTCTGATTCCCGCTGCGCGCGGTTTTTTCGTCGGGTGGCTACGTGCACTCATGGCCGCAGCCCTCACGCCGATGGTGGGCTGGCTCCTGATTGTGTTGATGCTGGCGGTGATTCATCCCTGGCTCGATGCACTCGCACAACAACGGCCCGATAATGTCGATCCACAGACGGCCATGAGCCTCGCCGCACTGGTCTTTGTCTTCGCCTTTGGCCAGTTGGCGCTCGTCATCGCTGCCTGCGTGATGGCTTTCGGGTTCCGCCTGTCGCAGCCGGTCCAAATTCCAGGAAGAGCGCGCGTCACGGCTCCGAATTCCGGCACTGCCGGATCCGAGCCCGCTGCCACGCCCACGCGAGCCGAACGCATGGCTTTCGACCTGCAACGGTCCAGTGCCCAATCGGCCAGCCGTGCCTTAGTCGCCGCCAGCACAGTAGCGCCGACGGTCCGCGTCGCCGCGGCTGTTTCCTCGGCTGCAGCTCCGCCTCGTCTCGGAGATACCCATCGCTCTGCAATCTTCACTCCGCGTCGCGCGGGAGCCATCGCCCGATGAAATGCTCACCTATCACAGCCGTCATTGCTCTTGCCCTCGGCCTTGCCGCTGGTCCCGCTTTTGCCGTGGCGCCCCGCCCCGGGCCCGGCGATTCACGCATCTACGTCGTGGATTACGATCCGGACCAAGTGGTCGAGTTGCGCGCCACATTGGGCTACCAGCTTTCGATCGAGTTTGATCCGACCGAAAAAATCGAGAGTGTGGCGATTGGCGATTCCCTCTCCTGGCAGGTCACGCCCAATCGGCGCGCCAATCTGATGTTCCTGAAACCCATGGCTGACAGTCCCGACACCAACATGACGGTGGTGACGACACTCAGAACTTACTTCTTTCAGCTCTCGGCGCGGCCACGCGTGGCGAACCGCGCTCCGCCCATGATCGTACGCTTCATATATCCGGCGCCGGCCTATGCGGAAGTTGTGCCGCCGCCAGCGCCGCCGCCGCCGGCCCCGCCTGAAGAGCGCAATACGGCCTATAGCTATACAGGCTCCCTTCTCACTCTGCCGGTGCGCGTCTTCGATGACGGCGAGCAGACATATTTCGTCTTCAAGGCCAAGGAAGACCGACCGGCGATCTACGCGGTCGATCCGGACGGCCAAGAGGCGGTCATCAATGCGCGCGAAAAGGAAGGGCTGGTGGTCATCGACCGCATCGCCAGATCCTTTGTTCTCCGCCGTGGCAGCGAAGTGACCACAATCTACAATGAAGGATTTCCGGGCACCGAGCCCAGCATGCTCAAGGAGCGCCCCAAGAAATCCTGGTGGAGCCGTCAATGACCCAAAAAGAACCGTCCGAACTGAGCCCAGTGTTCGCGCGTGCGCAGAAAGTGCTTCCGCGCGTGGAGCAGGGCGGCAACCCTTGGATTATGCCTGTTGGCGTCGTTGGCGCAGTTTTCATCGGGGTGACTGTTTTCTCCAGCCTCTCCAAAGGCCGCGAAGAGAGAATCGAGACACCCGTAGCGGCGATCCCCGTCGAAGCGGCAGTGGCGGAAGTCGCTGCCCCGCCACCGCCACCGCCGGTAGTTGCCCCGCCGATGCCTGTGGCGCCCCCGCAAGTGAACCGACAGCCCGATTCGAATGAAGCCAATTTGCGGGCGCCGGCGGTTGTATACGATGTTGGCGGTTCGACGCCGCAGCCTGTCCAAGCCGCACAGGCCGGCGCCGCTCCGCCAGGCGCACCCGGCGCAGCCGTGCCAGTAGGCCCTGAGGACACTCTCTCCGCCGATGAACGTTTTGCCGCACGGGTCACTGGCGCGGCAGCGGATTCTACGCAAGCCTACCGCATCAAAAGCGTTACTCACGTAGTGCCGCAAGGAACGGTGATTCCGGCGGTTCTTGAAACTGCCTTGGATTCAGACCTTCCAGGCTCTGTTCGGGGTGTGGTCAGTCGCGATGTGAAGAGCTTCGACGGTAGTCGAGTCCTTGTTCCGCGTGGCTCGACGTTGATTGGCCAGTACAAAAGCGCCGTCGCCGAAGGACAGTCACGTGCTTTCGTCATTTGGTCGCGCGTCGTGACGCCGACGGGTGTCGCGGTCGATATCGGCTCGCCAGCCACCGACCGTTTGGGTCGTGGAGGCCTGGATGGCGATGTCGACACGCACTTCTTCCGCCGATTCGGGGCTGCGATCATGCTGTCGGTATTTGATGCCGGAGTTTCAGTTGCGGCTAGCCGAAACAACAGCAGCACCACAAACCTCATTATCGCGTCGCCCAGTCAGGCCAATCGCATCGCCGAAATCGCACTACAGCGTCAGATCGCGATCCCGGTTACCATCCGCGTGCCCGCGGGCGCGCCGGTCCAGGTTTTCGTGGCGCGCGATCTCGATTTCTCCAACGTCGTGCAATGACCGCACTCGAATGACCGCCAACGTCTACCTCAATGCCTATCTCGCGCCCCTCGCACCTTGGCTCATGCGCCCGGATGTGACCGACGTGCTGGTCAACTGCCCGGGCGAAGTGTGGATTGAAACGGCCAATGGCGGCATGAGCCGCGAGCCGGCCGAGGCTCTCACGGAACAGGCATTGCAGCGTCTTGCTCGTCAGATCGCAGCGGCCAGCCATCAAGGTGTCAATCGCGAACAACCGCTGCTATCGGCGACCCTGCCTGACGGTGCGCGTGTTCAAATCGTTGCGCCGCCCGCGACCCGCAAGGGGTTAGCCATGGCGGTTCGCAAGCATTCGCTTTCCGATCTGACGATAGATGATCTGGGGCGCGACGGACTGTTCGATGCGGCGCACAGGACTGATCGCAGCCGGCAAGCCGCAGCGGATGCCGAACTCGGTGCTCTCCTGGACACTGGCGACGTCGTCGGCTTCCTTCGGGCTGCCGTAAGGCGGCGCAAAACGATTGTGATTTCCGGCGGCACTGGGAGCGGCAAAACAACCCTCCTGAATGCTCTGGTCAAAGAGATCGATCATGCCGAACGCCTGGTGGTGATCGAGGATGCGCCCGAGGTGCGGTTGGATCACCCCAACAGCGTGGGGCTGGTCGCCGTCCGCGGTGAGTTGGGCGAAGCCCGGGTCGATGCCGACAGTTTGCTGGCCGCAGCGCTTCGCCTACGGCCCAATCGGATTCTTCTGGGTGAGTTGCGCGGCAAGGAAGCCTTTGCCTTTCTGCGCGCGGTAAACAGCGGACATCCGGGCTCGCTGACGACCGTTCACGCCGACAGTCCGGCGGGCGCCTTGGACCAAATCTCTTTGCTCGCGCTCACGTCAGGTATCGACCTCGGATGGGAAAAGGTGAAGGCCTACGCCACCCGCGTCATTGATATCGTCGTACAGATAGACAGATCAGGCGGAGCGCGGCGGGTATCCGAGGTTTTCTATCGGCTGGCCGACGACAGCGTTCGGTTCTCTCAGGCCCCAGGCGCAAGCTAAGAGAGCCTCTGGCAGACGGCCATATCCGGCAGCGGGTTGCTGTAGAGCTGCAGCACGGGCTCCAAAACGCCTTCTGCTTCGTCGGTGCGTCCTCTCCCTCCCAGCACATACACCGGCTTTAAAGAGTCGCAACGGATCGATTGGGTTAGCGGCGCATCCCTGCTGAAGGGGCGGTGCCACATCTTTCCAATTCATATCAACGCAATTGAGTCGTCATTTGATGGTCATCCAAGATGGTCGCCATCCATTGTCACGTTACTTTCACAAAGATGCACACGTACCGTCACGGAACCCGAATAACTTGCCGCGACTAGTTGCGCTATTGGCTGAACTCAATCGGCCTGTCGCCGTCATTGCATTTAAAATTAACTTTTGGGGGCCCCCAATGAAGACGCTTCGCTACCTGAAACCCTTTGCCACGACCGCTCTTGTCGCCGTCATGCTCGCTGCTTGCGGTAACGCCGACGAGGTTACATCGCCCGGCGAAGGTCAATTTGCCACCGGGGGCACGGGTGGTTCGGGCGGTTCTTCGGGCGGCTCTTCGGGCGGCAGCAGCGGCGCTTCCGCCGATTGCCCCACGGGCTTCCTCAATCTCGGCACGGTCGCAAATGGAACGCTTCGTTCCTGCGGCATTCCCCGCCTGGTCACAGGCAATTTGACGATCCCGTTCCGCCCCGGCACCGCCTACCGCGTCGATGGGAAGGTGGACGTAGGCCAGGATCAGGGCTCTGACGCGCAAGCTCCGCGTGCTGGCACGCTGGCCGGCGTCCTGACAATTGAGCCGGGCGTGACCATCTTCGGCGGAGTCGCCGAGTACATCGCGGTCAACCGCGGTTCGCAGGTCATCGCCGACGGTACGGCTTCGCGTCCGATTATCATGACGAGCCTGAACGACCTGAATGGCGGGCCGGATTTGAAGGGCCAGTGGGGCGGCCTCGTTATTGCCGGTCGCGCGCCGATCAACCGTTGCCCGCCGACGGCCACGTCCTTCCCGGCGAACCCAACGGCCTGCGAGTTCCGCTTTGAGGCGATCCAGACCATCAATTGGGGCGGAAACGCGCCGACCGAATCAAGCGGTATCCTTCGCTACGTCCAAGTGAAGGAAGCCGGCTACGAAGTTGCGCCGAACGAAGAGTTGAACGGCATCACATTCGGCGCCGTCGGCAGCGGAACGACCGTCGATTTCGTCCAGGTCCACGCCTCGGCCGATGACGCGATGGAGTTCTTCGGCGGCACCGTCAACGCCCGCCATATCATCCTGGACAATTACGACGACGACGGCATTGATACCGACGAGGGCTTCGCCGGATCAGTTCAGTTCGCAGTCATCTTCGCTGACCCCTCCGAGGAAAGCCGTTGCTTCGAAGCCTCTTCGGCCGGCTCCACCGTGGCTGGTCTTCCTCTGTTGCGTTCCTCACCCAAGGTCTCGAACTTCGTCTGCCGGGAAGGTCTGGCAACTACGGCGTTCACGGGTCAGTCGCAAGGTATCGTGATGAACTCGGGCACCCGTTACGACTTCCTCAATGGCTTCGTTTATTCCGCAAATACCAGCGTCCCGTGTCTCGACATCGATGCCGCGTCGACTGTTGCTGCGCCCGCGCCCACCTTCCGGTCGGTTGCTTTTGCCTGTGCCGGCGGCGCTTACCGCACCACCGATAACGACCAAGATACGCAGCCCGCGGCAATCTTCGCCGCGGGCACCAACAACATCGCCACCGGCTACACGCAGACCTTCAGCCAGGTTTTCATCAACGGCAGCAACGAAAGCGCGCGCGTTGCCACCAACCCGACGAGCACCTCCGCATTCTTCCTGAACGTACCGTACGCGGGTGCCGTATCTGGTCCCAACGACAACTGGTATGTGGGCTGGACGTGCGGCCTTGCCGGTGGAACAGCTTGCTGATTGAGCGCGGGCCGGGCGGCGAAGCGATCCTTCGCCGCCCGGACGCTTATTTCCCCTTTTCAGAAGACTGTACAACGCAATGAAAGTTACTTCGTGCAGGCTTAAAGCCCTGCTGCTTGCCGGGTCCGCGTTGGTCGCCGCGCAATCTTCCCTCGCTCAGACCGTCGCGCAAAATGAGCCGGAAGAGATCATCGTTCAGGGTAAATTCATCCCGAACGAAATTCGCGATACGGCCGAGGTCGTGAGCGTACTTACCGCGGAAGATATCCAGCGCGCAGGCGACGACAATGCCGCGCAGGCACTCACCCGCGTGACGGGTCTGTCGCTCGTCAGCGGCCGCTTCGTATACGTGCGCGGTTTGGGCGAGCGCTACTCGCTGGCCCTGTTGAACGGCTCGCCACTTCCAAGCCCCGAGCCCATGCAGCGCGTGGTGCCGCTTGACCTGTTCCCCGCTTCGATCTTGGCCGGGACGACCGTGCAGAAGACCTACTCCGCCAGCTACCCCGGTGAGTTCGGCGGCGGCGTGATCGATCTGCAGACCGTAAGCATTCCAGACAATCCGTACCTAAATGTCGGGATGAGCATGGGTGCCGACAGCGAGACCACCGGCAAGCACGGCCTGACCTATCCCGGTTCGGAACTCGATTGGGCCGGCTTCGACAATGGCAAGCGCAAGGTGCCGGTTGGCATTCGCCAGCTCGCTCTGACGCGCCCGGTTGTTGTTTCGGGCGCCCAAGGGGGGCTGACCGAAACTGAAGTCAAAGCGATCGCGCGGTCGTTCAAGAACGCCCAGCTGAATTTGATTCAATCCGAAAAAATCGCGCCCTCCGGCAGCTTCAACATTTCCGGTGGCCGCAGCTTCATTACCGGCGAGTCCAGCATTGGCGTCGTCGGCGTCTTGGAATACCGCAACAGCTGGCTTACCCGCTCCGGTGTGCGCCAGACGACCGTTCCCGACGTTGGCGGTCTTATTCTGGCGACGGACGCGACGTTCCGCTCGACCCAGAACGATATCGGTTGGAACGGTCTGGGCGGGCTGTCCTGGCTGAATGACAACAACGAGGTGCGTTATACAGGTCTGTGGATCCACTCGACCTCCAAGCGCGCGCGCGTCACCCAGAATTCGCCGCAGTCCCAAGGCAATGCGAACGTAAACGCGTACAATACCGAATGGTACGAACGCGAAATGATGCTGCATCAGGTGTTGGGCAAGCACACGCTCGACAGCGTTCAGATCGATTGGCGGGGGACTTACGGCCGCACGACGCGCGATGCGCCCTATGAACGTATGTATCGGTACGGGCTCCGCGCCGATGGAAAGCGTATCGCCTTGCTTTCGGGCGCCAATCAGCTGGTTTCTTTTTCGCAGCTGCAAGAAACCTCGGCCTCTGCGAACGTCGATCTCACATACGACCTTCCGATCACGTTCTTCCGCCAAGCCAAGCTGCTCACCGGCATTGCATGGGCGGATAACGATCGTACGTCCGAGCGGCGCGATTTCACTTACGACCAGGGCCGCAATTGGGATCCGTCGCGCTATGCCGTGGAGCGCATCGACTATCTCGTTTCTGACCGCAATATCAACGACGACATCATTGCCCTTCGCGAGTTGACCGGTACGTCTTTGACGGGCGATGCGGCGCGGTACGATGCCAAGATCGGGACCAAGGCTGCCTACGTGGAAGTCGATGCGGAAGTGCGGCCGCTGCTGCGTGCAAGCTTTGGCGTGCGCTATGAGGACGCGGCCGAGAAGATCGAGACCTTGGACGTTTTCACGCCGACGCGCGCCATTTTCGCGCGCACGATCAAGCGTGACTACCTCCTGCCGGAAGGCACCGTGACGTGGAACTTCGCTGAGGATCAGCAGTTGCGCGTGGGTGCCTCCAAGACGATCGGCAGGCCGCAATTCCGCGAACTCGCGCCGCAGCGCTATCGCGACGTGGACACCGACCGAATTCTGACCGGTAACCCGTATCTGGAGGATACCCAGATTTATAACTTGGACGGCCGGTACGAGCACTACTTCGAGAACAACCAATACGCCACGGTGGGTGTTTTCTATAAGCGCTTGACCAAGCCTGTCGAATCCCTGGCGCTCCTGGGTTCAGACGGCGCGTTCCAGCAGACCTACTACAACGCGCCGCGTGCCGATCTGTATGGTGTCGAACTCGATGGGAAGAAGTACTTCGACGTCGAGACAGGAAGTTCGTGGATCGATAACAAGCGCTGGTTGATCGGGGTGAACTACACGTTCACCAAATCGAAGCTGAAGGTTAAGCCGGGTGATACCGTGGTGCTGAACACCACCGGTATTCGCTCGACCCCGCCAGCGACCGATTACCTCGTGGGTGGGGAGCGTCTCCAAGGTCAGTCTGACCACTTGACGAACATGCAGTTCGGCTTCGAGGACGATGCGAACGGTTCGCAGGCTACCATACTGATTACCTACACAAGCGACCGCGTCTCGGCGCGCTCGAGCAGCTTGAATATTCCAAACCTGACGCAAGATCCGGGTCTGCGTGTGGACTTCGTCTACCGTAAGGATTTCACTGTGTTTGGCCACGACCTCACGGGATCGTTTGAAGCGCGGAATTTGAATGGTGCCTCCTCGAACGAATTCCAAGAGTCGAATGGCAAGCGATTCAATACCAATACTTATAGCCTCGGGACCACGTTCTCCCTGGGTCTGACGGCAAAGTTCTAGAGTTTATTTTACGATGACGGTGGCCGGGCGCTCCCCGGTCACCGTCACACCGCCCGCAGGCTCACAGCCAGGGGGGTAAATCAGCCCATCGAATAAAAAACGGCGCCGAAGGATCGGCGCCGTCTTTATATTGTATCCCTGCTGCCCGCTTATTTCTGCAGCGAAGCCATTCCTTTTTTGGCCAGCGCTTTCGCACGGGCGGGGCGGGGCTCGGCGTTCGAGCCGAAGGCCAACACCGGATTGCCGTCGAGCTGCAGAACCTGTTCGTAGATGCCGGCCGCTTCTTGGGCGCGGCCCGACTTCTGCAGAACGTAGGCCAAATTCAGAAGCTTCATCGGGTCACTCGGAGTACTTGCGAGGCCGGCCCGCAATTCGGCTTCTGCCTGAGCCCAATTGCCGCCTTCAATCGCTTTCAACGCCAACCCGTCGCTCTGGCCCACTTCGGCGGCGATCGTCGGTCCGACGGCGCCAAACATCAATCCGACCGCGACGCACAGCACGGAAACAGTTTTCATCAAATAAGTCCTCCACATTGGTGTCGTGAGATAAGTGTGCGACCACTTGTCTTCGCACACAACAAAGAAACCCCTGCGGAAAATGAATAAATTATGACAGTTGTGTGAATATTGAGGGACATTATGAATCCGAGCTGCCGGGCATAACCTTCTCACTCAGAACGGTTTTTTCGCTCCTGCGCATCATCGGTCGAGGCAAGGCCAAGCGTTTGCCGTTGCGTGATCGAACGTCCACCCGGCTCCCATCTGTAGGCTCCCCAAGCTCCTGGGCCAGCATACGCAACACAGTTTGGGTCCGCTGACGTCTACCCTGTTTCGGGACGTCGCCCGCCCTTCAGGCAGTCTGGGGCGCATCCGTTGTGCCCCGCCTTATGCCGAGGGGGAATATACCCCGCGAAAGCAGGGGGCCATAGCCCAACCCAGCGTTTCTTTTCAACGCCTCCGCCGGTTTTTCGAGCTTTCCCAGCACTCCACACCTTCTTAAACTTTTTCTAAGGCGGCGTGCCACACAGTGGATTATAGTGCCGCCATACGAAACGGGCGAACTGCGGGGGGAGAACGCAATGCGACCGGTCGAGATTGCTTTGCAGATGATGGAGCTGATCGGGGCCCATCAGCCTGCGGGAGTCACCGAATTAGCGCGTTTGGCTGGGTTGCCGAAGTCGACGGCACAACGCAGCCTCATGGCTTTGCAAAAAGCGGGCTGGATCGAGTTTCAGGACGCCAAGCATCCGTCGTGGATCCTGACGCCGCGCGCGACCTTGGCTGTCGGCGGGCTGACCAACGGCCAGCGCAACTTGCGCGGCATCGCCATGCCGGTGATGGAGGAACTGCGCCGCGCCACCGGCGAGACCATCCACCTTAGTTACCTCTACAACAACGCCATCATCATTTTTGAACGCTTGGACGGCATCAAGCCGGTCAAATACTTCCTGCCCTACGGGACTGTATTCCGGCTGCACAGCTCGGCCTCGGGCAAGGGGATCCTCGCCAAATTCACGGCCGAACAGCTCGATGACTACCTCAACCAGCCGCTCGCCCCGGTCACGCCGCGCACAGTGGCCTCACCCACCAAACTGCGCGCCGAGATCAAGAAGATCCAAAAGCAGGGGTATTCGGTGACTATCGGCGGCAACTTGCCCGATGTTTCGGCGGTCGGGGCGGCGATCTGCGATGCCGCCGACCGGCCCTTCGCCGCACTGTCGGTCTCGGCCCCGTCGAGCCGCCTGACATCCGACTTGATCGAGCGTTTCGGGCCGCTAGTCGCCGACGCCGCGCGCCGCATCAGCATCGGCGCCGCGGCGCTGCCCAGCCTGCACGGCACGGCGAACTTCCCGCTCACCTGATCTCCGCGGCGCGGGGTTTGCAATAAAGGGCGCCGCGCCTCTTCCTGAAAAGTCCGGACCTTTAATAGGGTGTTGGGGCAAAAGTGCCACAGCACAGCAGCTAAATGTACTCCACCGCTAGTGCTTGACGAGCCGCGGGCCCACAACCTAACATTTGTATGGGACAATGTGCCGGTATACGGTACAGGTAGGGCTGCAGGGAGCCCAGGGGGAAGATAACTCAACAGCATCGCGGCTGAGATCCGTGTGGCGCGCCCGAGCGCGCGTCGCTCTGTCCGCATCTGCGCGGCCAACGACACGAAAATCCACGCCATTTTTGGCGTGTTTCAGGGAGAGGGGAGTCATGAAAAAATCGCATCTGCTCGCGGCATCGTCGCTGGCCGTTCTTTATTCACTGTTGCCGCCGGCGAACGTTTTTGCGGCTGATCAGCAGTCATCGTCCGATCCCGGGGTAGACGAGCTGATCGTCAGCGCCTCGCGCATCAACATCTCGGGCTACGAGCAGCCGACGCCGGTGACGGTGGTCGATACCGAAGCCCTGCAGCGCGATGCGCAGACCAATCTCGGCGGCATCTTCCGCTCGCTTCCGTCCTTCGGCGTGGCGTCGTCGCCCGACACCAACCAGGGCGCCCAGGCCGTCAGCAACGGCGGCGGCGGCGCCGAGCAGGTCTCGCTGCGCAACCTCGGCACCAACCGCACGTTGGTGCTGGTGAACGGCGTGCGCGTCGTCGGTTCAGAACTCACCGGATCGGCCGTCGATCTCAGCATGATCCCGTCGATGCTCGTCCAGCGCATCGACGTGGTGACCGGCGGCGCTTCGGCCGCTTGGGGTTCGGACGCTGTGGCCGGCGTCGTCAACTTCGTCATGAACGACAACTTCCAGGGCCTGCAATTCAGCATCGACGGCGCCAACAACCATTGGCTCAACAAGGTCACGGGCAAGGGGCAGCTTGCTTACGGCACCGACTTCCTGGGCGGCCGCGGCCGTTTCGTGGTCGGACTGTCGTACCTCAACAGCCCGCTCACGCCGCTGACGTCGGAAGCCCGCTGGCGCCGGCCTAACGACTACATCGCGCTGGTCAACAACCCGGCATACACGGCGACCAACGGCCAACCGCAGTTCATCACCGCGCATAACGTGAAGTACGCGACCAAGACCTCGGGCGGCCTGATCCTGAGCTCACCGGTCGGCACGGGCGCCACGCCGGCCACGCTGAACGCGCTGCGCGGCATCCAGTTTGTTGGCCCCAACGGCGCGCCTCAGCCGTTCAATTTCGGCAGCGTCTCTGGCCTGTTCTGTACCAGCTGCGACGGCCAGGATCCGATCTATGCCGGCCAGAACGATCCCTTGTCGGTGCCGATCGAGAACATGGCGCTGTACAACCGCATGACCTACGAGCTTACCGACACCGTGCGTGCACGTCTCGAACTCAACGGTACGCGCACCTCGCTGCACAACTCGTCGATCACGACGCAGCGCGATATCACCATCAAGGCCGATAACGCCTTCCTCGATTCTTCGATCGCGGCGCGCATGGTGGCGGGCGGTATTCCGTCGTTCGTGCTCGGCACCACCAACCAGAACAACCTGGAGCGGTTCTCGAACCCCAACACCAGCGCGCGCAACCAGATCGGCAACTTCCAGGCTCGCAGCGTGCGTAACATGCTGCGCGGGGTCGCGGGTCTCGACGGCAAATTGGGCGGCAGCTGGACGTGGGATGCCTATGTCCAATACTCGACGTCGTGGCGCCATGCGCTCCAGTACAACGGCGTACACATTCCGTCGTACAATGCGGCCATCGATGCGGTGCGCGTGACGGCGGCCAACCAGGGCACGTCTGGTTTGCCGGTGGGCACCATCGTTTGCCGCTCGACGCTGACCGCGCCGACCAATGGATGTAAGCCGCTGAATGTCTTCGGCGATGGTGTGGCCTCGCAGGAAGCCATCGATTTCGTCAACCCGGGTCCGGGCCAGCCACGCGCGCAGTACAACGATCTGCGCCTGAAGCAGCTCACCGGTTCGGTGTCGGTCTCTGGCGAGCTTTTCGATCTGCCGGGCGGCGCCCTGGCGCTCGCGGCCGGTCTTGACTACCGCATGGACAAGACCGTTCAGACCGCGAATGCTGAAGCCTACCTCGTGCAATACGCCGCCGGTAACTTCCAGCCCTTCAATGCGAAGGCGACCACCAAGGAAGGCTTCGCGGAAATCGCCGCGCCCTTGCTCAAGGACTCCTTCGTACGCTCGATCGATCTGAACGGCGCCATCCGCGTCACGAACTACACCAACAGCGGGACTGAAATCACCTGGAAGATGGGCGCCGTGACACAGCTTACGGACGACATCCGTTTCCGCGGCACAGTGAGCCGCGACATCCGCGCGCCCACGGTATTCGAACTGTTCAACCCCGGTTCCTATGCCGCTTCGTCGGCGGCCATTCCGGGCCAGAACTTCGCGGCCGACCAGCAGACCGGCGGTAACCCGAACCTGCAGCCGGAACGGGCCACCACATGGTCGGTGGGCACCGTGCTCACGCCGGCTGAGTTGATCCCAGGCCTGACGGTGTCGGCCGACTGGTTCAACATCAACATCAAGGGCGTGGTGTTCACGCCCAATAGCCGTCAGATTTACGACCAGTGCGTCCTGGGGGTGCAGGCGTTCTGCGCCATCTTGACGCGCAATGCGCGCAACGAAGTCACGTTGGTGCGTACTGTGCCGGTGAACGCGTCGCGCAATACAGTCGAAGGTCTCGACTTCCAGGCCGACTACAACTTCGATGCGCTCGACGGCCAATTCACCTTGAGCGCGCTGGGCACCTACCTGCACAGTGACTACCTGGTGACGCCGGTCGCGACTTATCAGCAGGCGGGATCGATGAACCTCGACCTCGGCGGCAGCGGCGCGCCGCGTCTGCGCGGTACGCTCAAGCTCACCTACACGCAGGGCGTATTCAGCGGCACGGTCCAGTCGCGCGTCATAGGTCCTGCGAAGGTGAACCGCCAGTACCACGAGGGCGGCGGACCGAACTCGATCGACAACAACCACGTGCCGTACACGGCTTATCTCGATCTCCGCGCCAGCTACAACTTTGGCCCGGACGATCAGTGGCAAGTCTACGCGGCCATCGACAACATGCTCGATATTTCGCCGGCCCTGATTCCTTCGACGTCGACGCAGCAGTTCGCCGGTTTCTATCCACCGACCTCGCTGAATTTCTATGACGGTCTTGGCCGGTCGTATCGGTACGGCCTACGCATGAAGTTCTAGTCGGTTACAGTGCGTTTCTCTGACCGGCGGCGCAGGGGGCAACCTCTGCGCCGCTTGTTTTTTTGACCGTCCGGCGTACCATGGCTCTCTGCTCAGGGAGATAAGTCATGACGAGACAACTTTGCACGGGACTTACGCTTGCAGCGGCGCTGATGGCCAGCGCTGCGCCCGCCGTCGCAGAGACGCGCGGCTATGTGGTCTCGTGGTTCACGCATGGCATGTACAACGTCGAGGGCGACTGCCCGGGCGGCGTCAATCCGCCCATCGAGATCCAATGGGTCAAGGACCTGATGGACATCGGCAAGACCAAGGAAGAGGCGCAGAAGATCATCGACCAGGCGCTCAGCGGCAACCGCGACGCCCATGCCATCATCATGAACCGCGGCCGTGTGGGCGATAAGTGGGTCAATGCCTATAACAATCCGCAGACCGTCAAAGACCCCGAGATGACCTGGATCCACAGCAAGTACGGCGTGGGCTTCAATCTCGACGGCAAGGAAGGCCCAAACGGTTTTGAAGAACCGGAGACGGGCGAGAAGGGCATAGACAATCAGATGTTCCGCGCGCTGGGCTGCATCAATAACCTGCGCGCCAAGCCGCCCTTACGCTCATCGGACACCGAACAGTGGTGGTATCTGATCCAGGATTATCAGCCGGCGTGGCTGATCTCGATCACCGCCGGCGATTTCAAGAACGACAACGACGCCACGATCACCTTCCAGCGGGCGCTCGAACATCCGTCGCGCGACGCCAACTCGCAAACCCGCGCCAACATGACCTATCGCATGGATGGCGATCCGCGCTCGCACACCGAGATCAAAGGCAAGATCAAGGACGGGGTGTTCACCGCGGCAAGCGATCAATCGTTGTCGATGGTCGGCGACCTCCTGGTGATGCACAAACTCGACCTGCATCAGGCCAACGTGCGCATGAAGATCCTCGATGACGGCAGCATCGACGGTTACATCGGCGGTTACCAGCCGTGGGTGCAGGTGTTCTATCCCATCGCCGCCGGCGGCACGAATTTCGAGATGAACGTCAATCACGACATTCCCGGCATCTATTACCTGTTGAAGAAACACGCCGACGCCTATCCCGATCCCAAGACCGGCGAGAACACCGCGATCTCGGCGACGTGGCGCATCGAAGGCGTGCCGGCCTTCCTGGTGCCTGCCGAGAGGCCCGGTAAGCAGCAGGCGTCGGGCCGCTAAAGCAACCATGGGTTGATTGGCTGTTTCCGAACAATGCGATGCGCGCCCCTCGCGCGCGGCAGCCGGTCTCGTGCCGCATCACGAAACGCACACTTGTGTAGTGATTCCGGGCCTTTGTACGTCCTCCCGCGCGCGCCAAGTCCGAACATTTCGCGCGACAGAAATAGGCTTTTTCACTATATTACAGTGAGTTTGCAGGCCGTCCGGGAGGATGTCGCCGGGCAGCGAGGGAGAAGCTCGCCTGATGTCGGTCCACATCGCGAAAAAGGCAGCGGTCGCGGCGCTTATCGCCGCGATGGCGGCTGGCGTTAGCCCAGCCTCAGCGGAGACGCGTGGTTACGTGGTCTCCTGGTTCACCCACGGCATGTACAACGTCGAAGGCGATTGCCCCGGCGGCATTAATCCGCCCATCGAGAAGCAGTGGGTCAAGGACCTGATGGATATCGGCAAGACCAAAGAGGAAGCCGAGAAACTCGTCATGGAAGCTCTCAACGGCAACCGGGCTTCCTACGAGACCATCGTGAACCGAGGTCGTGTGGGTGATAAGTGGGTCAACGCCTACAACAATCCGCAGGCCGTCAAAGACCCGCAGATGACCTGGGTCCACAGCAAGCAAGGCATCGGCTTTGACCTCGACGGCCGAGACGGCCCGAACAGCTTCGAAGACCCTGAGACGGGCGAGAAGGGCATCGACAACCAGATGTTCCGCGCGTTGGGCTGCATCAACAACCTGCGCGCCAAGCCGCCGTTGCGTTCATCGGACACCGAGCAATGGTGGTATCTGATCCAGGACTATCAACCGGCCTGGCTGATCTCGATCACCGCCGACGATTTCAAGAATGATGACGCCGCCACGATCACTTTCCAGCGTGCGCTCGAGCATCCGTCGCGCGATGCCAACTCGGCGACCCGCGCCAACATGACCTACCGCGTCGATGGCGACCCGCGCTCGCACACCGAGATCAAAGGCCGCATCAAGGACGGTGTCTTCCACGCCGCGACCGAGCAGACGCTGTCGATGGTCGGCGATCTTCTCGTGATGCATAAGCTCGACCTGCACAAAGCCCACGTGCGCATGAAGATCCTCGATGACGGCAGCATCGACGGATACATCGGCGGTTATCAGCCGTGGCTGCAGGTGTTCTATCCCATCGGCGCCGGCGGCAACGCCTTCGAGATGAACGTCAATCACGACATTCCCGGAATTTACTACCTGCTCAAGAAGCATGCCGATGCCGAGCCCGATCCAAAGACCGGCGAGAACGCGGCGATCTCGGCGGCGTGGCGCATTGAGGGCGTTCCGGCCTTCCTGGTGCCCGCGGAGACGCCCGGCAAGCAACAGGCGACGAACGTTTCACGATAAGGATCTCTAGATGCGGTTTGCGGTTTCATTGATCAGTGCGATTGCGGCCTTCACCGCGACGACGTCCGTTGCTGCCGATGCGCAAACGACGGGTCTGCGCCGCATCAGCCCGGAGCAGTACCGGCAGATCGTCACCGATGTGTTCGGCGCCGACATCAAGATCGGCGGCCGCTTCGAGCCCGACCGCCGCGACAGTGGCTTGCTCGCGCTCGGATCGGCCAAGATCAGCGTCACACAGACCGGCCTTGAGCAGTACGACGGCATGGCGCGCAACGTCGCCGCCCAAGTGATCGAGCGTCGCGAGTTGATCCCGTGCAAGCCGGCGGCCACCACAGCGGCGGATGATGCCTGCGCGACACAGTTCCTCGGGCACGTCGGCAAGCTGCTTTACCGCCGGCCGCTGACGGACAGTGAACTCAAAGCCCAAGTGGGCGCGGCGAACGCGGGCGCGAAGAACCTCAAGAATTTCTATGACGGGCTCGAACTCAGCCTCGGCGCGATGCTGACCTCGCCGCAGTTCCTGTTCCGCCGTGAAGTCTCCGAGCCCGATCCCGTGCGTCCCGGCCAATATCGTCTCGACGCGATGTCGCTGGCTTCGAAGCTGAGCTTCCTTTTGTGGAACTCCGGTCCCGACGCGATCCTGATGGCTGCGGCCGAAAGCGGTGAGCTTGGCACGTCCAAGGGCTACGCCAAGCAGGTCGATCGCATGATAGCCTCGCCGCGCCTGGAAGAGGGTGCGCGCGCGTTCTTCAGCGATATGTTCGCCTTTGACGATTTCGAGAAGCTCGCCAAGGACGCCAAGATCTATCCGCTGTTCAGCTCGGAAGTGAACAAGGATGCCGCCGAGGAGACACTGCGCACGGTGGCCGATCTTCTGGTCACGCGCCGCGGCGACTACCGCGACATCTTCACCACTAAGAAAACCTACCTGACGCCGATCCTGGCCTCGGTATACGGCGTGCCGTTGCCGCGCACTGGTCTTGCCAACGGCGAGCCCGATGCCTGGGTGCCTTACGAGTTCCCGAAGGACGATCCGCGCGCGGGTATCCTGATGCAGATCAGCTTCGTGGCGTTGCATTCACACGCCGGGCGCAGCTCGCCGACCATCCGCGGCAAGGCGCTGCGCGAGATCATGCTGTGCCAGCGCGTGCCCGACCCGCCGGGCAACGTCAATTTCACTGTGGTGCAGGACACAACCAATCCCAATTTCAAGACCGCGCGCGAGCGCCTCAATGCGCACGCCACCGAAGCCATGTGCACGGGCTGCCACAAGATCACCGATCCCATGGGACTCGCGCTTGAGAACCTCGACGGCGGCGGCGGATTCCGCACCCACGAGAACGGCGCGCCGCTGGACACATCGGGCGTCATGGACGGCGTGAAGTTCACCAACGGCGCCGAACTCGGCCGGGTCGTGCACGACAGCGCGGCTGCGACGCGCTGCATCGTCAACCGTGTGGCGTCTTATGCCATTGGCCAGAATGCCGCGAACAGCAACGCCACGTGGCTGAAGACCCTCGAACAGGATTTCATCAAGGACGGTCACCGTATTCCGGATTTGTTACGGCACATCGCCCTGTCGGAAGAATTTACGCGCGCCACTCTTACTCAGACTGCAGCCGCTGACACAGCGCAAGGGAGCTCAAAATGAGCATGAACATGAACCGCCGGCGTGTGCTGCGCGGCATGATGAACGGCGTGGCGATCACCGTCGGCGTTCCATTCCTCGATTGCTTCCTCAACACGAGCGGTGACGCGCTGGCCAGCGGCCAGGAGCTGCCGGTGTGCTTCGGCACCTGGGTGCAGGGCCTCGGCTTCAACCCCGGCTACTGGGAGCCGAAGGTCATCGGCCACGGCTACGAACAGAACGTCCAGTTCGAGCAGCTGAAGCCCTTCACCAAGAAGGTGAACATCTTCAGCGGCATGAAAGTGTTCCTCGACGGCCGCTCGGCAAAGCCGCATACCACCGGCTACGAGGTCTGCTCCATGGGCGACATCCCGGTGCAGTCGGGTTCGCCGCCCAGCATCGACAGCATCGTCGCCGACGCGATTGGCACCCGTACGCGTTTCCGCTCGCTCGAAGTTTCCGCCGATGGCGCCACCGGTTCGTGGAGCCGGCGCTCGGCCACCGCGATCAATCCGTCCGAACCGTCGCCGGTCGCGCTGTACAAGCGCATTTTCGGGCCTGAATTCAAAGACCCGAATGCCGCCGACTTCCAGCCCGATCCGCAGGACATGGCGCGCCGCAGCGTGTTGTCCTTCGTCACCGATCAGCGCCAAGAGCTGATGGCGGGCCTCGGCGCCGCCGACAAGGCGCGCATGGACGAGTACTTCACCGCGCTGCGCGGTATCGAGGGCCAGCTCGATCTGCAGCTTCAGAAGCCGGCGCCGATGCCGTCGTGCAACGTGCCGAAGGCCACCGAGCAGGCCCGTGTTGGCGCCGATGTTAACGATGCGCTCGCCAACGGCAAACTGCATGCCGAGCTGCTGGCTCATGCACTCGCTTGCGGCCAGACGCGTATCATCAACTTCTCGTTCTCAGGCTCCGGCGGCGGTTCTCTTATCCGCATTCCCGGCAGCTCGCAGAACTTCCACCAGTGGACCCACGAGGAAGGCATCGATCCGAAGCTCGGCTATCAGCCGAACTGCACGTTCCTCATGGACAAGTGCCTCACCGGCTTCGTCAACATGCTGGCCGCGCTCGACAACATCAAGGAAGGCGACCGCACGCTGCTCGACCGCATGCTGATGTACTACTTCACCGACAACGGCTATGCGCGCCTGCATACCCTCGACAACATGCCGATCATCACGGCGGGTCTGGCCAACGGACGCATCAAGGGCGGCTATCACATCCAGGCGGTGGGCGATCCGGTAACGCGCGTGGGCCTGACTTGCATGCAGGTCCTCGGCGTGCCGACCGCCAGCTGGGGCACGTACTCGAACGATACGCGCAAGCCTTTCACCGAGATCATGGCGTAGAAACCATGAAAACGGCGGTTGCGTTTATCGTTGGAACGGCGCTCGCGGCAACGCTTGCGACCGGAGCGCTGGCCAGGGAGAAGTTCGAAAGCGTGCTGGCAACGCCCGTCGGCATAACGCTACAGCCGTTGGGTCCGGGGCAGGGCATCGGCTTGCACGGTAACGCGTCGGGCGGGTTCCTGGCCGCGCATAAAACTGCGTTCGGCAACGAAGCCGGCAAGACGCTCTACACCTACGACAAGGACGAAGTCGGCAAATCGAACTGCTACGACGCTTGCATCAAGGACAATCCGCCGGCGCTTGCGCCCACGTATGCCAAGCCCTTCGGCGAATGGTCGTTGGTCAAACGCACTGATGGGTCGCGCCAATGGGCGCGCAAGGGCAAGCCGCTTTACACGTTCGTTGGTGACAAGATGAACGGCTCGGTCGGCGGCTCGGTCGCCGGCGGCCGCGCCAACCCGCGCGCACCCACGCCCGCAGTCACGGAAGGCGGCGGGCCGTCGCTATCGCAGGCGTTCAAGGTTGCGTACTACGAGCCCGACGTCGAGACGCAGCTGCCGCGTGGAGTCGGCATCGATACCATCGCCGATGCCAATGGAATGGGCCTCGTCGATGGCAACGGCAGGACCGTCTATTTCTTCGACGGCGACGCCAACAAGGACCGCGGCGGCTGCAAAACGCCGTGCGACACGCCCTGGCGCCCGCTGGTCAGCCCGCAACTCTCGTTGCCGGTCGGCGACTTCACCGTCGTGGTGCGCAACGACGGCATCAACCAGTGGGCCTACAAGGGCTATCCCCTGTACATTCACGTCGAGGATCGCGCGCCGAAATATGCAAAAGGCATGGGCGTCGACAAACGCTTCAAGGTCGCGCTGGTGACGACTCACTTCATGCCGGCGGGCATTCGTCTTCAGGATACGGCCGGGCGCGGTAAACTCTTGGCTACGGCTGAGGGCCTGACGCTCTATCGTCATGACGCGGTCGCGTATCACACCGGCGGGGGACATTCCTTGCGGCGCGGCGTCTTGCTGCGGCCCGCGGTGGGCCGGGAGATCGGCACCGAGTACTGCAACGTGCAGTGCCAAAAACTCTGGAAGCCGGTGCTCGCGCCCGACGACGCCAAGTCCTCGGGCTATTGGGAAGTCATGACGCGCGCCGACGGCCGCAAGCAGTGGGCTTACCGCGGCTTTGCACAGTTCACCTATACCGGCGACAAGAACCCCGGCGATATGAACGGCAATGACACCTACGATGTCGCGGTCTCGCAGGATCCGACCCAAATCGCGGATGTCGGCACGGCGCAGATCGGCGCCCCGGCGCTCTACTGGCTGATCTCAGAGCCGCACTAAGACGGAATGACGGAAGAAGGGGGAACGGGAGGTTCCCCATCTTCTTTGCTGAAGCAGGCGCGCAGAGGGGAGGGAACACATGTGGTCTCGTCGCTGGACGACGGCGCTTACCGTATCCGCCGTGATTGCATCAGGATTGGCCTTCGCCGCCGGTGAGGGCACGCCGGTGCACAATGTGCCGCCGGTGGCCATCAAGATGCCGCCACCGCCGGCCCTCTCCCGCGTGCCCGACTGCACTAACATCGGCAGCTTCCGCGGCGTCGACGATAACGACTGCCTGAAGGCCAACGCGCCCAGCCAAGTCGGCGAGAAGGGCGGCACTGGCGAGACCGGCCCCTATGCGGTGGAGCCGAACCACTTCAAGCCGAAATTCCCCGAAGGCTACAAGTGGGGCCGCGTCGGCGGCATCTTCGCCGAGACACCCGACCGCGTGTACATCTACGCCAGCGGCATCGTGAAGAATGAAAGTACGCCCGCCTGGGGCGGTGTGCTGCGCTACTTCAGCATGGTCGATGGCGGCCTTATGCCGGCTGACATGCGCCGCGAATTCGTCATGACGGTGTGGAACCGCCAAGGCGAGATGATCGAAGTGTGGAAACAGGTCGACAAGTACCACAATGCGCCTGGCTCCATTCCCCATCGCGTCCGCGTGAGCCCTTATGACCCCGAGAAACACGTCTGGATCATCGATGAAGGCAAACCGCCTTACGATCAGATCATCAAGTACACGCGTGATGGAAAAGAAGTGATGCGCATCGCCGGCGCGGATGCGACCGCCGACATCGCCTTCCTGCCCAACGGCGACATCTATGCCGTGCAGCGCACCACCACCGGCGAGCCGATCATCCGTTACAACAAGGACGGCAAGGAGATCGGGCGGCTGGGTCCTAAGGGCAGTACAAAGGATGCGCATTGCATCGCCTTCGACAAGGCCGGAAACATCTACATCGGCGAGATGGGCGGCGGACAGGTGCAGGTGTTCGACCCCACCGGCAAGCCCAAGGACATCTGGCCCAACATCCGCATCACCAATTACTGCGGCATGACACTCGACGACAAACTCTGGGTGTTCGACAGCGATTCGATGAAGTTCCTGAAGTATGACCTGAACGGCAAGCTGCTCACGAGCTGGGGCACCTTCGGGCACTATCCGGGACGATTCCTCAACGTCAATCAGTTCGATGTCGATAGCGAGGGCAACCTCTACGTCGCCGAGCCCACCAACTGGCGGCCGCAGTTCTTCCGTCCGAAGAAGAACGCCGATCCCGCACAGATCATTACCGGCCTCAAACGCTAACGGAGAGAGACATGACGAAGTCGTTGCTCACGCGCCGCACATTCCTGGCCGTCCCGCCCGCCGCGGCGCTGCTCGCGGCATCTCCATTGCGTGCCGAAGGCGCGAAGTACTTTCCGCCAAGAGGCAGTTGGGCGCGCAAGTCTGCGGGCGACGTCGGCATGGACGCCGCCAAGCTGAAGGAAGCCATCGACTACGCGCAGACCAGCGAGAGCGATTGGAGCTTCGACCAACAGGTGGAGTCTTTCGGTCCGCCGATGGGCCCTGTGCCTAAGACGCGCGCCGCCACGAACGGCATTGTCGTGCGTCACGGCTATATCGTCGCCGAATTCGGCGACACCAAGGCCATCGATCCGGTCTACAGCATGGCCAAGAGCTTGATGTCGACCGCCTGCGGCATCGCGTTGACGAAGGGGCTCATCAAGGATGTAAACGAACCGGTCGCGAAGTACGTCAAGGACGGCGGCTATGAATCGCCGCACAACGCCAAGATCACGTGGTTGCATCACTTGACGCAGACCAGTGAATGGGAAGGCGAGCTTTTCGACCGCAACGCCAACTTCCTCGGCAAGGAGAAGTTCGGCAACGCCGCCATGAAGCCGCGCGCGATCCAGGAACCGGGGACGTACTACGAATACAACGACGTGCGCATGTGCCGATTCGGCTTGTCACTCGCACGCGTCTTCGGGCGCGGTGTGCCGGAGGTCTTCAAGGAAGCCGTCATGGACCCCATCGGCGCGTCGGACACTTGGAAGTGGGTGGGCTACGAAAATTCATACGTCGACATCAACGGCAATAAGGTCCAGTCGGTGCCCGGTGGCACACGCTGGGGTGGTGGCTTCTTTACCGGCGCCGAAGACGTCGCCCGCGTAGGGCTCTTGGTGCTGAACCAGGGCAGTTGGAACGCGCGTCAGCTCCTCGACCGCCAGTTCCTCGCCGACGCTGTCAAACCTACTCCGCACGGTCCCGACTACGGCTATTGCTGGTGGCTCAACACCACCGGCCGCTCGCGTCCCAACGCGCCGCGCACCAGCTTCGAAGCGCGCGGCAACGGCGGCAACATGATCTGGATCGATCCCGAGCACGATATGGTCGTGGCCTGGAAGTGGGGCGAGGACATGGACGGGTTTGCCAAGCGCCTGATCGCGGCGATCAAAGCCTAAAGCTTGGCGGCCACCGCTGCGAGGTCGGGCGAATCCACCTCGGTTGGTTCCACGAAGGCCCGTTCGGGGTGAATGGTGAGCGCAAGGCCTGCACCAGCCACCAGCAACACGATCGAGGCAACGAAGGGCAACGTCCAGTTGCCCGTCGCATCCACCACGATGCCGAAGACGATCGGCGAGATGATGCCGGCGATGGCGGAGCCTGCGCACATGAAGCCGCTGGCGGTACCTGAATATTTGGGCGCGATGTCCATCGGCACCGCCCAGATCGGGCCGATCACCATTTCCAGGAAAAAGAACCCGGCGCTGAGCAGCAACGCGATGGTGTTGATGTCGCGTGCGAAGAACATGGCGGTGAGGCTGAGCGCCGAGCCCAGCATGCTGCCGATGATGACGGAGAGGCGCGAAAAGGCGAGCCGCCCCGTGCGCTTGTAGATCGCGTCGCTCAGCACGCCGCCGACGAGATCGCCAAGTACGCCGGCGAAAAACACACCCGAGGCCATCAGCGCAGAATTTTTGAGGTCGAGCTGGTAGCCTTCTTTGAAGAACGAAGGCAGCCAGTTGAGGAACATCCACAAAGACCAGCCATAGCAGAAGTAAACCAGCGCCACGGGCGCGAGCCGGCGCGCCAGGGGTCCCACCGGTGCTTTGGACGATTCCTTGCGAGACGTCGGGGGCGGCAGTTCGGCCAACTGCGCAGGCGTCATGCCGGGGTGCGCGCGCGGATCGTCGCGGAAATACATGAGCCAGGCCACGACCCATATCATGGTCGCGAAGCCGAGGATGATGAAAGACCCGCGCCAACTTGTCGCCGTGATCAGAATGGCGACTAGTGGCGGCGTCAGCGAGTTGCCGAAGCGCGAGAAAGCATGCGTGATGCCTTGCGCGGAACCGCGTTTGGTGGCGGGCAGCCAATCCTGCAGCGCGCGGGTCGCGGTGGGGAAGGCGGCGCCTTCGCCGGCGCCCAGCAGCAGGCGCGCGGCGAACAGGCTGACGATCCCGCCGGCAAGTCCCGTCAGGACGGTCGCAAAGCCGGCGATGAAGATGCAGAGAAACAACGTCAGCCGCGCGCCGAAGCGGTCGGCGACCCAGCCGCCGGAGATCTGGAAAATAGCGTAAGGATAAGCGAAAGCCGAGAAGATCAGGCCCATCTCGGTGTTGGAGAGATCGAGTTCGTCCTTGATGGCGAAGGACGCGGTCGCCATGTTGGCGCGGTCGATGTACGACAGGAAGTACATCAAGCACAGCAGCCCGAGGACGACGGAAGAGACTTTTAGTTTTCCGGTGAGTCTGCTGGTCATTTCGGCCTCCCCGCCGTCCTGTCCGGTGTGACTTACTCCTTGGCTCCGATGCGTGCGTTCTCGAGAATGCGCACGGCGCGTGTGGTGTTGAAGATGCCGCAGGCGCAGAACCGCGCCATGGACGCTGCAGCCTCTTCCGGCGAGCGCCGGTTCTCCTTCACGAAATCGATCATCTTCTTGGCCAGCGACTGGGCCACCATGCCGTGGCCGCACATGGTCGACAGCATGATCGCCTGATTGCCCGGCACGTTCTCGCCGATGCCTTCGAAGCCCAGAGAGTATCCGATGCTGTGCCGCTTGATGCCGGCGAAATCGCAGCAGGCCTTGGCGTTGTCGATGGAAGTCGAGATGTTGACGCTGACGCCGAAGTCCTCCTGCTTGAGGCGCTTCACGAAAGCCTCGGCGTTCTCGAGCTTGTCGAACACCGCGGCGACCGTGGTCGGCGCCGTGAGGCCGTCGATTACCATCTTGTAGTTCTTGCGGCTGTCGCGCTTGAAGAAGTGGGTCCACAGACGCTTGCTGCGCGTGGCGCGCAGCGCGCCGCCATGCAGCGCATCGCCGAGATTAATGGGGCTATACTCGGCGGCGATCTCGAGGAAGCGCTTGAGGGCGGGCAGGGCGTTTCCCTGGCCGGTGGTCTTGCCCTTCGCCGGAATGGCATGGACGATGATGTCGTCCTTGAAACTTTCGGCCGAGCCGAAACGATGCAGGGTGTTGGTCATGCGTGGGCCATCTCTGTCTCGCGCGCGTACGGCACGTTGGTGATCGCGGAGAGATCGCGCAGGTCTTTGCGGCCCAGGCCGATGTTGGTTTTTGCGCGTACGGGGTTGTAGCCGAGCCGCGCAAGGATCGGCGCGACCACCGAATCTTCGCCGTTCTCGTCGCAGCGTACGCCGACACCAATCACGACCACGGTCTTGAGACGTTTCTCGACGTCCCAGACGATGCGGATGATTTCTTCGGTGCGGGCAATCGGCACTTTGATCTCAAGGATCGCCGAAAGGACCTTTTCATTGAGGATTTCCGGCTTGATGTCGCCGGTGGTTACGTCGGTCATCAGCGTGGTGATGGGGTTGTTCTTCTCGAAGGGCACGCCGACCTTGGCCAGCGCGCGGCTCATCTCCTGGATTTCGTGGAAGCGCACGCCGACGCCGGGGCGGCCGAACTCGATGGTGAATCCCACTTCACCGGGGCCGACGCGCTTGGTGACGTCGTTGGTCTTCACTTCCTCCGTGCCGCGCCCGGAGACGCCGGTCGATTCATGCGGCACGCGCGGATCAGAGAAGGCGCGGCGCACCACGCGCGGCCAGGAAAGCTCGTCGGGCTCGAAGGCGGCCGTCGGGCAGATGTCAGGCTCGGGCTCGAAGCGCAACGCGATCTGGCGGAACACCTTGCGCAGGAAACGCGACAGGCCCGGCGGCAGAGCCTCCTGCGACAAGCCGTTGTAGCAGGCGTAGCACTCGACGCACTCGTCGCGGTTGATGATCGAACGCTTCGTCGCGGGGTTCACGAAGATCGCGCCCATCGGACAAACGTATGTGCAATTGCCGCAGCCGATGCACTTGTCCTGATTGATTTTCATAGGGTCCTAAGGGGTTCCGGAGCCCGTGCCGTTTTATGGCACATCGTCCCACGTCAAAGAGTCTAGTCCGCGCTGAAACAGCGGGTCAAGCGAGCGCGGTGTTACGTTCAACGGTCCTAATGCAAAAGGAAAAAGTTCTCCTCAGACTATCCCCATCTTGCGCTTAGCTTCGCCGCCTTTGAAATGCAGCGCCCATTTGTTTGCCAGCGTCTCGGCCGGTTCGCTGCCCTTGACCGGGTAATTGTATTTCTCGCAGGGCAGAACACGGTAACGGACCTCGCGGGTACTGACGTCCAATATGCCTTCATCCGGGCGCCACCAATCCATCATGGCCGCGAGGGTCAGTTGCCCCCCGCGCCACATGCGCGGATCCAGCGGGAACGCCGCCTTCACTTCGGGAAGTTCTGCGAGGCAATTGTAGGTGTGAAGCGCTTGGTCAAAGAACCGGTTCAGGCCGGGGCCGGCGCGTCCCATGATCAGGCCCTCGTTGATCGGCATGAACGAATCGTCCAGCCGGTACGTCAGCCCGATGTAGAACTCGCCTTTGAACATGGGCGTGAAGTCGCGGTTCAAACAGACGTCGGTGTCGAGGAAAAGGATCAGCCCCTCGAGCTTGCGCGCGACCGCGCGGTAGGCTCGCATGCGCGAATACATCATGTGTTCGGGGTCAGCCGGCAGGCGCACCACTTGAACGCCCGCGATGGGGATGTCCGTGGTCTCGTTGGTGAGAACGACAACGGACGTGTCCGGGCGCACTTTTTTCGCGGCCAATACCGCGACCTCAAGCACCTTGAGATAGTCGATCGCCCCGCTCTTGACGGCGGGGTGCTTGCCCTTTCCCGTGACATGGAAGAACACGGCATTGAGCGCACCCGAGTTGACGGCAATGCGCTCGTGCCAGTCGCAGGCGAGGGGCCTATCGAAGTCGAGGTTTTTTAAAGCCGCCCGGATCGCCAAGACGACATGAGTACCATCCTCGCGCGCTGTCATCTTTCAACGCGGCTCCTCACCACATACATTCGTTGGCAATGACAGTCGCGCGGGCGTGCCCCGCGCGACTGTGCGAACACTTTTAATGCGCCAGCGGGTCGGGGCGCACCTGGAACTTGATCAGCTGCGGGCCTTTACCCTCGTCGCCGCCTTCTTGGTGCCAGACCGGGAACTTACCCTGCGAAGCCCAAATGCCGCGGCCCTTCCAGCCGGTTTTCGGGTCGTCGATGCGTCCATCCATGCCGCGACTGTAGAAGCTGCCGAGCGGGTACGGCACGGTGAAGCGCACGACCTGATTCGTCTTCGGCAGAAGCGCGATCAGTGAGTCAGAGTTGGAGCCAACCGTCAGTGGCACGTTAGGGCCGAGGCCCAGGGTGTCGTAGGTATCGACCCAATTCAGATAATACCAATCGGCCGACGCTTCGGTATTGCCGATGCGCGGGCCGGGAATATCGACAAACCTCCAACCCTCGGGACAGTGCTGACCGGTGGCGGTTGGGCCTTTGGTGACCTTGCACTTGCTGCGGTCGAAGATGCCGAGCTTGCCGCTGCCGAAAGTCGCGTGGACGATGCCGTCGGTGGTCACGCCCATGCCGCGCGCGTCGAATGCAACGTAGGAGCCATCGGCCTTCTTCGGCGGTTCGTAGGATTCCGTCATGCAGGATTCCGGCGGGTTATTGCCGGGGCTGAAGCGGATGATCGCCGACGGCACCGACGGCGAATTGCGGCCGTACCACATGCTGCCATCCTTCGGATGGGCATCCATGCCGTAACCGCCGGCGCCCTTGATGCGCGTGTCCTTGGCGGGATCGGCGGGCTTCTCGGGTTCGTTCCACTGCGTGCGGTCCGGCGTGATCTTGCCGTCGCCGTTGGTGTCGAGCACCTGCGGGCACCAGCCTTCGGCTTTGCTGGCATCCTTGGTCTCATCCCACACGCGCGTATTGATCCAGCCGTAGGTGTCCGAGCCGGGCGCGCTGAAGTACAGCGTGTTGTCCTTGTCATACCCAAAAGCAAGGTGATGTGTGCCGTAGCAGGCCGGGATGTTCTCGACCTTCTTGGCTTCGGGATCATAGAGAATGATGCCCGAGGTGTTATTGCCGGGCATCGGATAGTACTTGGCGTACTTGTTGACGTTGCCGTCGTAGCAGTACGGCGCGCGCTCACCCAAGGGCGCGACGACTTTCTCGCCGCGATCGGCCGCAGCGTTGATTTGGCGTCCACGGCTGGAATCCGTCGCCCAGATGCGGCCCTTTTGATCGACCATCGGGTTATGCGGGTAAGCGTTGATGTCGTGCTCCTTGCCGTTACCGGGGATGCCGACCTGGCCAGCTTCGTTCTTCACCGGATCCAGCCACTGGATGTAGCCAGTGGACGGCGAGACGCCGTAAACGCGCCCGCCCGCATTGACCGCCGGATTGCGGCGGTCGGACGAAATCGCATCGTGGATCTGGCCGCCGTTCGCCCAATCCCAAATCGTCAGCACGGCGTTCCGCTCGACGCCTTGGGGACGTGGCGGCGCGGACGTCGGCAAAGCGCCCGTCGCGATTTTCTGGGTCCAGTCGGCGAACATTTTCAGGCCGCGCTGGTAGCCGTAACGCGTCATGTTGTTCTGCATGTCGTGCGAGTAGGACTTGCCGAGGTTGCCGACGGCGACGTCGCCTTCAGCGCGCGCCTGTTGTATGCGCGCCGCCCAACCTTCAACGGTGTTGTCAGCGGGAGAACGGGTCGTGTAGTCGCCAAGCTGATGGCAGAGCATGCAGCCTTCGGCCATATGCGCGAGCCAGTGCTGCTGCGAGGCCATCTGTGGAGCGATGCCGTTGCCCTTGGGGCCCGTGCCGGGGAATTCGCTCGTCGTCGGCGGCTCGATCAGCGAGAACCAATAGTTTGCCGGATAATACTGCGCGGCCGTTTTCGCATCGGGCGCGGTGACGGCCTTGAGGGTCACGTTCTTACCGGGAACGCCTTCGACGGCCTGGGAGTCGACGAGGCCATAGCCGCGCGCCCATACTTTGTACTTGGCGACCGGCAGCTCGGGGATGAGGAAGCGGCCCTGCTCATCGGTGACCACGATCTTGATGAAGCGGGTTTTGGTCTCTTCGGTCTCGGCGATCACCCAGACGCCGGCTTCCGGACCCTTTTCACCCGTGACGACGCCGGCAATGGCATCGGGCACAGTCGGAACCCCCGCAGCCGCGGCTTGGGCCTGACCGGCAAAAGCGGTGAGCGAGGCAAAGGCCGTGGAGGCCAAGAGCATGGCAGACCTACGAATGGAGGATTGGCGCGTGGTCATCGGTTCTCTCCCTGGCGAGCGGAACGGGCGGATGAAAAGGATGCGCCGATTATAAATCGCGCATCGACAGCGTAACAGGGCCATAAGCGTGGCGAATCACGGATGATACGCGCGGGAACGCGTGATTTTGGGCCGTGTCACGGCACGGCACGAGATGCCGTCTAGTGGGCTGATGTTAATGCGCCAGCGGATCGGGCCGGACCTGGAACTTGATCATCATCGGTCCTTTGCCTTCATCGCCGCCTTCCTGGTGCCAGGCAGGGAACTTGCCTTGGCTCGCCCAGATGCCCCGGCCTTTCCAGCCGGTGTTCGGATCATCGATGCGTCCGTCCATGCCGCGGCTGTAGAAGCTGCCGAGCGGGTAGGGCACGCGGAACTGCACGATTTCCTTGGTCTTGGGCAGCATCGCGATCAAGGAGTCCGAATTGGAGCCGACGGTTAGCGGCACGTTCGGCCCTAGGCCCAGCGTGTCATAGGCATCGACCCAGTTGAGATAGAACCAGTCGGCGGCGGAATCGGTGCCGGGGATTTTCGGGCCCGGCACGTCGTAGAACGTCCAGCCTTCGTTGCAGTGCTGGCCCGTCGCCGTGGGACCGCGGCGCGTCTTGCACTTGGCGAGGTCGAGCACGCCAAGCTTGCCGTTGCCGAAGGAGCCGTGGATCAGCCCGTTCGTCTCGATGCCGACGCCGCGCGTGTCATAGGCGACATAGGTGCCGTCGGGCCTCTTCGGCGGCTCAAAGTATTCGGTCATGCAGGTTTCCGGCGGATTGTTGCCGGCATGGAAGCGCACGAGAACGGAGGGATGGCCTTGTTTGGCGAACCACACCGAGCCATCGGTCGGATGCGTGTCGATGCCGTAGCTGCCGCCGGGGAAGCGCGTGTCCTTCTTGGGATCGAAGTTCTCCGCTCCGAGATCGTTCCACTGCGCACGATCCTGCGTGATCTTTCCGTCGCCGTTGGTGTCGAGCACGGTCGGGCACCAGCCTTGCGACTTATTGGCGTCCTTCGTCTCGTCCCAGACGCGGGTGTTGATCCAGCCGTAAACGTCGCGGCCGCCGCTGAAGTACAGCGTGTTGTCCTTGTCATAGCCGAAGCCGAGATGGTGCACGCCGTAACACACGGGAATGCGGATCATCTGCTTGGTCTCGGGGTCGTACATCAGCATCGACGAGGTGTTGTTGCCTGTCAGCGGGAACAGGCCTGCGTGCTTGTTGAGCTTCGGGTCGGCGCAATAGGCCGCGCGCTCGCCGAGCGGCGAGGCCATTTTCCCGCCTTTGGCGGCGGTTGCGTTCATGATGCGCCCGCGGCTGGAATCGGTGACCCACAACCGGCCCTTCTGATCGATCATCGGGTTATGCGGATAGGCGTTCATGTCGTGTTTGCCGTCATCGCCCGGGATCGGGATCTCGCCGGTCTCATGCTTGACGGGGTCGAGCCACTGAATAGTGCCGGTTGAGGACGAGGCACCGTAGATCAGGCCGTTCTGATTGACCGTGGGCTTACGGCGGTCGGTGGAGATTTCATCGTGGATCTGACGCCCGTTGGCCCAGTCCCACACCGACAGCACGACATTACGCTCTATGCCCTGTGGCCGCGGCGGTTTCTCTTTTGGCACGGCGCCGGCGGCGATCTTCTGCGTCCAGACGGCGAACATGTTGAGCCCGCGCTGGGAGCCGAAGCGCGTCATGTTGTTCTGCATGTCGCTGGAATAGGAATGACCGAGATTGCCGACGGTCTGGTCGCCATCGCTACGGGCCTGGCGGATGCGCTCGGCCCAGCCTTCGGGGCTGTTGTCGGCAAGGGTGCGCGTGGTCTGGTCGCCGAGCTGGTGACACAGCGTGCAGCCTTCCTTGATATGCGTGACCCAATGTTGCTGTGTAGCCATCGTCGGCGCGATGCCGTTGCCCTTGGGGCCGGTGCCGGGGAATTCGCTCGCCGCCGGGGGCTCGAGCAGCGAGAGCCAGTAGTTGGCGGGATAATAATGCGCAGCCGCGCGGGCATCGGGCGCGGGCACGGCGGTGAGGTTGACGTTCTTGCCCGGCACGCCGTCGACGGCTTGAGAGTCGACCAGGCCGTAACCGCGTACCCAGACTTTGAACTTCGCGACGGGAAGTTCGGGCAGAAGGAAACGGCCCAGATCGTCGGTGACAACGATCTTGATGAAGCGCGTCGGCGTGTCGGTGGTTTCGGCGATCACCCAGACGCCGGCTTCCGGACCCTTGGGACCGCTCACCACGCCGCCAATGGCATCGGCCACCACGGCTACGCTGCTGGAAGCCGCAAAGCTTGTTTGAGTCAGTACGCAGCTCAAGGCCAGACAGGCTGACGAGGCAAGCCACACCGAATTGCTGCGATTGTTCATAGCGAATCTTCCTTCCCCGGAACGGAAACACAGTTGAACTATACGCCCGCGCGGGAGGGCTCGCACGGGGGTTTTTAATGTCCAGACTTAGTCTGGGCCGCAAGAGGGAGGGGCGCGTCCCAGGCACGGCGCAGCCGTTCCGCGATGGCCTCAAGCTCCACGCGCGGGGCGTCTCGCACCGGCCCGGGGTAGACGGCGAAATGGCCATCGCCCTGCCAGCGCGGGAAGACATGGAGGTGCACGTGCGGCACTTCCTGATTGGCGCCAGGTCTATTGGATTGCCAGACATTGACGCCGTCCGGGGCGAAGGCGCGCTTCACCGCGGCGATGGCGCGCACGATCGCAGCCATTAACGGCGCGTGATCGCCAGCGGGTAGGACATCGAGCGTCTCGGCATGAGTCTTGGGCAGCACCAGCACGTGCCCGGCATTGCTTTGACGGAGGTCGACAATTGTTAGCGTGCGCTCGTCCTCATGGACGACGCTTACGGGGAGCGTACGGGCGATGACTCGGCAGAAGATGCAACCTTCGCTCATGCTGCTAGGGTAACACGACGGGATGCACCGTCGCATCCTCCGAACCGCCGCGCCGCCATCGCCGCCGTACGCAAGGCGGTCAAGGCGCATCTGCCCAAGGGCTATAGGGAGTGCATGCAGTATGGCATGATCGGCTACGTCGTGCCGCTGTCGCTCTATCCGCCGGGCTATCACACCGGCGACGGCGTGCCGCTGCCCTTAGCGGCGCTGGCTTCGCAAAAGAACTACATGTCGCTTTATCTCATGTGCATGACCGGCGATCCCGGCGCCGAGAATGAGCTGCGCAAGCAGTTCAAGGAGCGCGGCAAGAAGCTCGACATGGGCAAGTCGTGCATCCGCTTCAAGAAACTCGAGGATCTTCCGCTCGACGTGGTCGGAGCGGCGATCGCGAGCGTGCCGGTCGCCGCCTTTATCGCACAGTACGAGAAGGCGACCGGGCGCACGCGAAAGGCGCGCGGCTAGGCCTCAAAGCTGGATGTTGAAACAGCCGGGGCGGGAGCTGATCACGCTGCGGCCGTCCTGTTTGCCCCAGTCCGCGACGTACTGTTCGATGGACCAGTGGTAGCGCGGGGTGATGCCGTCGAACCATTGGAACTTCTGCCAGGCGCGCGAACTCTTGAACGACAGCGCCATCAACGTCGCCATTTGGTTTGCATAGAACGGATCGACCTCGCGCCAGGCATCGAGCTCGTCCGACATCCGGTCGACAATGGCGTGTGCCTTGTCCTCGGGCAGGCCGCGGATGTAGGCGTTCAGGTTCTTGCGGGCATCGAAATTCTTGGGATAGACGAAAATCAGAATCATGCCGCCCGGCTTGGTGACGCGCAGAAGCTCGGCCAGGCCCGCCGCCGGGTTATCCATGTGGTGGAGTACGCCCCAGCAGAGCGTCACATCGGCAACCTTGTCCGCGAGCGGCAGGTTGGTGCCCGAGGCCCGCACCAGCGTGAAGCTTTCGGGTTTCTGGATGTAGCGCGGAAAGGCAAAGACCGCTTCGGAAAGATCGACGCCGCAGTAGGACTTGGTGAGGGGCGCGATGAGGCGCCCGATGCGCCCGTTGCCGCAGCCGACATCGACCACGGTCTTTCCGGTAAAGAAATCGGGCGGCAGCATGAAACGGCCAAAGATGTGGCCGTGCGACATGACTTCCTTGCCGACGAAGCCGTCGATCTGGGTCCATTCGAACCCAAAGGAATTGACATAGCTGGAATCGGCGATCTGGGAGTCGACCAGGATCTCAGGGTCGCGCGCGCTCGGCTTGACCTCGCGTCTAAACATGTGCGGCTCCCGCATAGGCCATCTGCATGCGCTGGCCGTCCAAGGTGAGATTGAGGTTGAGCAGCCGGTCGGGTGTTTCCAACAGGGCGCGCCCGGCGGCGACCGCCGCGGGGAACATGCGCTCGTCCAGCAGGATGCGCCGTTGGGCGAGATCGAAGACGGACTCGGCGGTTCCGTCCGTGATGCGCAGTTTCTCCAGGCGCGCCATGCCGCGTACCTCGACGCGAAAGCCGGGTGTGACGACGTCGCTGCCGTCGATCTGTCCCGTGACCGCGGCGGCGATGCCGTTGCGTGCGCAGAGGAACCTGACGCATTCGGCGACGTAGGCGGCGCTGCGCGACAGGATGTTGAAATTGGCCGGCTCGGCGAAGAAGCGGAACCACGGTGAATAGGTGAGTGTGAAGGTCCCCGTGCCCGCGCGCAGCGGCGACTTCGAAAAGTCGATGGTGACCATGGCATTGTCGCCTTGGGACGGAGTGATGTTGGCGGGGACGGGTATTTCCTTCAGCTTGGTGCGGATTTCCCCGCCCGCGGTTTCGAGGATGGATTCGGCGACGGGAAACCATTTCGGCACGGCGATTTGCCCGATACGCTGCGGACCCGAGTTCGTGATCTGCCCGCTGACTTGGAGCGGCATGGCCAAGAGGTCGATCACTGCGAATTGATTGGTGGCGCAGCAGGTGATGAAGACCCCGGTCGCGAGCACGGCCCACGGCAAGGTTTCCTCACAAACGGCAGTCAAGCTTTCGACGGGGGACGGCGGCACAGAACCTCCAGCATTTCGGGACCGCGAAGGGCGGACTTTCAATGCCGCTTTATCTCACAAACCCCGCGCCGGGCCAAATCGGCGGCTGTCAAAACAACCCCAGCGTCGTACCATCGGGTAAACCCGGGGAGGACGGCATGTCATCAATCAGAAAGTGTGCAGTGTTCGTGTGCGCGGCGCTGTGGACCAGCACGGTCCTTGGCCAGCAAACACCGGTCGGTGGGCCGCCACAGAACCAAGCGGCCACGAAGCTGGGGCCCATCGTCGGTTCGCCCATCCCGGTTTCGGCCGACAAGCTGCCAGTGGCCAAGCTCAAGGTCCCGGCCGGCTTTAAGGTCGAGGTCTACGCCAGCGGCGTCGCCAATGCGCGTTCTCTGGCGGTGAGCGATAAGGGCACAGTGTTCGTGGGTTCGCGCCTGGTGGGCGCGGTGCACGCGATCCGAATCAAGGACGGCAAGACCGAGGTCAAGCCGCTGGTCAGCGGACTCCAGCGGCCCAACGGCGTCGCCTTCCATAAAGGCACACTCTATATAGCCGAGATCAGCCGCATTTCGCGGATCGACAACGTCGAGGACAAGCTCGGGACGGCGCCCAAACCGACCGTCATCAACGAGCAGTTCCCCAAGGATGAGCAGCACGGCTGGAAATTCATCGGCATAGGCCCGGACGAGAAACTCTATGTGCCCGTGGGTGCGCCGGGAAACGTGCTCGTTCCGGACTACAAGACTCACGCCCACATCCGGCGCATGAACCTTGACGGCAGCGGCATGGAGATCATCGCCGAAGGCCAGCGTAACTCGGTCGGCTTCGACTGGAACCCGGTGACCAAGGAGATGTACTTCACCGACAACGGCCGCGATTGGGTGTCCGAGGATGGCCCCGAGGACGAGCTCAACCGCGTGCGCGCGAACGGTAAGAAACACTTCGGCTTTCCGTACTGCCATCAGGGCAACTTCCGCGATCCGGAATTCGGCTGGGGCATGAACTGCGCCGACTACGAGCCGCCGGTCGCACTTTTGGGCGGCCATGGAGCGTCCCTCGGCATGCGCTTCTATACCGGCAGCATGTTCCCGGCGGAATACAAGGACGCCGCCTTCATCGTGCGTCACGGGTCGTGGAACCGCACCAACAAAATCGGCGGCGACATTCTCTTGGCCAAGTTCAATCCTGACGGAACGGTGAAGTCGCTCGAGCCGTTCTTGACGGGCTTCCTGCAGGACAACACCTATGTCGGCCGTCCCGTGGATGTGGCGCAGTTGGCCGATGGCTCGCTGCTGCTGTCGGACGATTTCAACGGCGCGGTGTACCGAATCTCTTATGCGAAATAGCTTTCGTGCCGGCGCCCTTGTGGCGCTGGCTTTGGTTGCCGCGCCGGCGCTGTCCGCTTCGCTGAACGAGCGCCTTGCGCCGTGTCTCGCCTGTCATGGCGAGAAGGGCACGTCCGTCATGCCCGAAGTGCCGTCGCTGGGCGGCCAGCCCGCGCCCTATATGCTGGTGCAGCTCTTCGCCTTCCGCGAAAAGCAGCGACTGGCCGATCCCATGAACGACTTGGCCCAGGAGCTGACCAACGATGACTTGATGGTCATATCCGAAGCCCTCGCCAAATTGCCCCCGCCGGTTGTGTCGGGGAAGGGCGCGGATGCGGCCAAGATCGAGAAAGGCCGGGTGGCGGCCCAGAAGCACCGCTGCGGCTTCTGTCATAACCCCGACATGTCGGGCCACGACCAGATCGGTCGCATCGCCGGCCAGCGCGAAGACTATCTATTGAAGGCCCTCCGGGAATACAAATCCGGCAAGCGCGCCGGTTTCGATCCGGCCATGCTCGAGGTCGTCCGCGACATGAGCGACGAGGATTTCGTCAACGTCGCGCACCTGCTGGCGCACTGGAACTAGGCCGTAGATATAGGCCGTCCGGCCTCGCTTTTTCGTTCTCAACGCCTATCTGTGGTGCTAAACGTTCGCCCGTGGCGGAAGGCCGCGATTCACGAATCGCGCGCGTTTTGGCGCGCGACGCGGGGAAGTCCCCCGGCAAGAACGAAATGGGAGCACCATGTCGAAAGAGAAATTTCAACGCAACAAGCCGCACTGCAACGTGGGCACGATTGGTCACGTTGACCATGGCAAGACGTCGCTGACGGCAGCCATCACGAAGGTCTTGGCGGAGACGGGCGGCGCGACATTTACGGCGTA
>CAISTS010000044.1 GCA_903888485.1 uncultured bacterium
CAGTATTTCACGGCCACCTTTGCGAAGGCGCTCGTGATCGAGGCTGAACATGCGCGTGAAGAAAGCCTGATCGGCCCCACCGAGAAATGGGACCAATACGCCAGATCCTCCCGTAATAGGCACCTCGTCCGAGTTCAGCAGCGTGTCCTTGTTTCCCTTGCGGCGCCGAAACGCCAATGTCTTGCCGCCAGTCTCTAGGACAGCGCCGACTCTCATGCTTACGTAATCGTGCAGGAAGTTGTAGCGGGAGTTGCCGGGAATCCCGAACAGCAAATCCTCGATGGCGGACAGCGCCGTCGACTTTCCTGCCTCATTCGGCCCGAAAATGATGTGGATATCGCAGTCGCTCTTCGGCAGCACGATCTGCGTATCAGTAAACCGGCCGTAACGTAGAAGATTGAGTCGCTGAATGCGCAAGGTTCAATCCTCCTGGGCCGTAAGGCGCGCACTGAGGTACCCCTGCACCTGCGCAATGAGAGCGGGGTAGTCGGCTTGAACCGCTGCTTTCAGGGTCGCATCTTCAATCTCGTTGCGTACATCAGGTGGAAGCTTGCGGACAAGTTCGCCGACATCCGCTTCGAGTTGAGCGAGTAATTCAGGATCGGTGGCAGCGTCTCCCAACATGCGATGAAGGTCTCCCAGCGCATCCTCGCGTCCGGCGAGAGTCGCCGGGTCGAGCACTGGCTCGGTGGCTATGACCACGCGCTCTATCCATGCCACGGCATCGCCGAACCCAAGGGCTGCCGCCTGCGCCTCGGCGAGGAGATGGTCGGTAGATAGAAGCAGATGATCATGTATTTCCGTACGGCCGGTAAGCTCGATGCGGCAGGCCAGCAGCCGACCATCGCCACCCGCGTTGATCGCGCTTTCGACAGCTTGGCGCACGCGCTCCAGTGCCTCAGCATTGCGATCACAGCCATCTACACTGACCTGAATTTGTGCCCAGCGAACCACATCGGTGTATAGCGGACCAAATTCGACGATTTCCCGATCTTCGACGGAAACGAGGCATGCACCCTTGGGGCCAGTTTCGCGAATATGCCGCCCCTGAAGGTTTCCCGGAAAAACCACATGGGGGTTCTGATGAAGAACAACTCCGTGATGAACATGACCGAGCGCCCAATAATCGTATCCCTTGGTGACTAGGTCATCGAGTGTGCAAGGTGCGTAGTTCGCATGACCGTCCATGCCACCCATGCCCGTGTGTAGAACGCCGATGTTAAATATGCCGGTGATTGGTTCCGGGTAAGTTGAGGCGAGGTTGTCGGTCACATCGCGTTGCCGGAAGCTCTGGCCATGAAGTGCAACGCCTAGCTCCTTAAGTATAAAGGTCTCCGGCTTGCGCGCAGAAAACACATTGACGCCTTCAGGCATGGCCAAGCGTCGGGTGATCTGGCTCTCCGCATCGTGGTTGCCGTACAGGATGAAAGCTGGGATGTTCGCCTTCGCGAGGCGGCCCATCTGGCGTGCGAAGAAGAGTCCGGTTTGATAATCACGCCAGTCGCCGTCATAAAGATCGCCCGCGATCACTACAAAATCGACCTTCCGGTCAATCGCCTCGCTCATGAGATTATCGAAAGCTTGGCGCGTCGCTGTGCGAATGCACTCGACAGCAGCCCCACCGTAGCCCGTGAGTCCTTTTAATGGACTGTCAAGATGAATGTCCGCAGCGTGAATAAAACGGAAGGATGTCAAGGCGCACGTCCCTCTCAGCGATCGGCTGCGGCGGTCGGCCTAGGACGGATTGCCTGACCGACCCATTAAACCGGCCGCGATGTTTGGCGCGCCGCCTAATCTAGTCGGCAGCGCGCCTATTTACCCACCAGATCTCTTCAAAACAACTTAGTTCTTCTGCCGGAATTGTCGGGGGAATTCCCTTGGGTTGGTTGTATAGGCGTAAAACTGCTTGAGCGGCTTCTCCAAGTAACCCGCGAGTAACCCGCGCCCTCAAAACCGCATCTTGAGCCCTGATTCCCGGTTACAGGGATCGTGGTGTTAATGGGCCAAAACCCGCGCTTTCCGCGGCTTTCGAGGTTGTTTGGGAGATGGTGGGCGGTGCAGGGATTGAACCTGCGACCCCACGCGTGTGAAGCGTGTGCTCTACCGCTGAGCTAACCGCCCGAAAGCCGGGATTCTGGCCGAGGCCGGTTCTTAAGGTCAGGGCCGGGGGCTGTCAACCAATGTCAGCCAAAAAGCCAGGTTCCACGCCAACGGCGGCTCGGCTGTACGGGAACCTATTCCCGCGCGGGTCTGTTGTGACTCCTGAAACACCAGTGTAACCCGCGCTTTCCGCGCGGGGAGGAAGTCAAATGAACAGCATCATCTACATCGTCGGTTTGATCGTGGTCGTAGGGTTTATCCTGTCCTTCCTGGGCCTGACCTGAACATCATTTCCCTGACCCTACTTCGCCGTCACCACGAAGTCGGCTTTACCTGAGTCCAGCACCAGCGTGCGCTCGTACGACACGTAGTGATAGCGCTTGGCGCTGTGGCCCGTGTGTATGGCGAAGCCGACGTTGTAGGTCTTCCCGGGGACGATGTCCTTGTGGCCAGGCACGCCGGTGAGCTTGCGCGTGAAGGTGACGGTCCAGACGCCGGCCTTGTTCTTCGTCGCCTCGGCCTTGACCGCTGTCTCCGTGTTGTCGGTGCGCTTGTCGAGTACCGCGCCATCGACCGCCACGGCCTTACCCTCGGGCGTGATACGGGCTTGCCAGTATTCAAGGAACTTGCCGTCAGCCTTCATCTTGTCGAGCTCTGGCGGATCGAACAGCCTGCCCGCACCGCCAGGGACGCGCGTTTGCATCAGGTACTTGGTGGGGATCTTCTCGCTGCCGCGCCCCATGGTCTGCACATCGTCGTGACAGGCCGTCCAGCAGCCCGCGCGGTTGCCGTTCTCGGCGCCGCCGTCGTCGATCATCAGCGCGACCTTGTTCTCATAGTCCTTATCCTGCCCGGCATCCGGCTGCTTACCCGGATCGAACTCGACGCGCACGTAGATATTGTCGGCGTCATGCGCCGTCTTGATGAGGGCTTCCTGAAAGCCGGGTTTGCCGATGACCGGCGCCGGTTCCTTGAACTTCTCGCCGTTGACCAGCGCCATGCCGAGCGACTTTTCATCGATGTCGCCGTGGCACGCAAAGCAGTTCTTGCCGTCGCGGAAGCGCGGGCCGCCGCTGTGGCGCTCGCGGATCATCAGGCGTTCCCATGAACTCTGTGCGGGATAAAGCAGGGTGACTTTCTTGGCTTCGACCTTGGACCAATCGACCGCCGCCGCCATCCCCGGCTGCGCCAAAATCGCCGCCAGTAACGCAGGCGCCACAATCCAAGCAAAAGTACGCGAGATTCTTAGTGACACTGTGTTTCCCCCACGATTACGGTCAGGCCCGAAAAGGGGGGCACTTTACCATGCAGCCGCCGGCAGAAAAGTTCGGTCGTGTAACTATTATTGTGCATTGGGTGACCGCGATCAGCGTGCTGGTCTCGGCGATCATCGGCCTTGTTTCGGTCTATACCAACGACACCGAGACGACCCGCCTCGCCACTGCGGTGCATCAATCGATCGGAATCGCGCTTTTTGTGCTGGTCCTTTTCCGCACCGCCTGGCGCCTCACCCACCCCTTGCCGCCGCCCCTTCCGGGTACGCCCCCGATGCAGAACTTCGCGGCAAATGCCGTTCATGCCCTGCTTTATGTGATTCTGTTCGCCCTGCCGATCACCGGCTATACGGGCCTTGCCGCGCGCGGCCGCGACATCACCATCTTCGGCCTGTTCGATTTGCCGCATATCGTGCCCCTCAGCCGCACGTTGTCGGTCAACGCCCAGAACCTGCACATGTACCTGCAGTACGCGCTCTATGCGCTTGTACTCGTGCACGCCGGCGCGGCGCTTTATCATCACTACATCATAAAAGACGGGCTCATGCGGCGCATGTGGGGCCTGCGGGCGTGAACGCGTCCGGACGCAGTACGGTCATTGCCGCGGTGTCCGTCACCCTTGCGTTGGCGGCTGTGTCATTTGGGATGATGACGCCTGGCCCATCGGACGGCGAAATCAGTTCCGCCGTCGAGGCGCTGTTCAAGCCCTTGCCCTTCACACCCGGTGAATTCGGCAATGCCTCCAGCACCGGCGCGGCCATGGCCGCCGACGGCAGCCTCTCGCCCCAAGCGCGCGCAGAAGCCGAGGCGGGAATCCGCGCTGAAAATATGGAAGTGGCGGCGGCGCTGCGCGCGGGTGCCGTTGACGGTGAGACCCACGCGAGGCTTGTGCGCATGGTCGCCCAGCGCACCGACCGCACTGATGGTGAAGCGGCGCGCCAGATCGATCAGGTTCTGAACGATATGAAAATGAAGGCCCAAGCGGCGCGGGCGGAGCGGCTTAAACTCGCGCTGCCGGCCAGCATTCTTGTGCTGCTCGCGGGCGGGCTCGTGGCCTGGGCAGCGCGGCGCGCTTAGGTGTTGTCGCCTTTATTCAGGTAAGCGACGCAATAGGTTACGCCGCCGGCGGTGACCAGAAACGAGATCGCGAGCCACATCAGAGCCGTACCAGTCGTTACTTCGATAATCATGGCGGGGCGCTCCATGCCGAGAAACAAGCCCCGGTAAAACGATGCCGCGCCGCAAAAGTTCTCTGGAAAATTCCGCTAAATCAGCTCTTCCACGTAAGCGACCATGCGTTTGCGCATGGCCGCGTCGGGCAGCGGGCTGGTGCCGGCATCCGCGTTCTCTTCCATGTGCAGCGGGTTGGACGTCTCGGCCAGTACGCAGGTCACCGCCGGATGGCCGAGGATGTATTTCAGCGAATATTGCGCCCAGCTCTTGCAGCCGATTTCCACGGCGAAGGGCGGCAACGGCTTCTTCTCCAGCTTGGCGAAGAGATCGCCGTTCATGAACGGCCGGTTGACGATCACCGCCGCGCCCTTGTCGGCCGCGAGCGGCAGCAGCTTGGCCTCCACCGCGCGTTCGCTGATCGAGTAGTTCACCTGCACGGTGTCGGGCGCTTCCTTCTGCAGGAACGCCGCCAGCGCTTCATGCAACTTGTCCTCGGACACCGTCGCGCCGATGTAGCGCGCTTCGCCCGCATCCTTGATGGCCCGCAGCGTCGGCCAATGCGTTGCGATGTCCGTCAGGCTGAACACTTGCAACAGATCGATTGCCTTGCGGCCATAGGATGTCTGCGTATCGCGGAACTGCGCGAGGCCCGCGTCTTTTCCGGGACGGTCGATCTTGCCGGTGATGAAAAGCTTACCCGCGAATTCCGGGATATTGATGATCTTGCCGAAGCGCGCGTCGTTCACGGGATTGCGCGGCCAGGTGTCGACCACCTTGCCGCCGTGAGCCACCAGCTTGCGCAGGACGCCTGCCAGCGGCTGCGGCCCGGTCTCGACGATCTGTTGCACGACCTTTGACGAGCCGAGGCCGATCACCGGCAGCATTTCGTTGCTCTTCGGGATCGCGCGCGTGGCCATGGGCGTCGCGGCGCGCGCCGGGGCGATGGCGCAGGTGGCGGCGGCTGAGGTCATCGCAAGGAACGTGCGCCGGCTGGTCGTCATGAAGGCCTCCTCTTTGGGGAACCGCATGGTGCGCCGGGTTGCCGGCGAAGCAAAGATCCCCTGGCACGCTTTCTGCACCTCTTGAAAGGAGAGGTCCTGCACGGGTTTTGAAGCCGCCGGGACCCGTGTGATCCAAGCGCGGAGGTTAGAATGGCCGTATCCAGCGTTAACAATATGATTTCTCTACAAGAATCTCAGCTGATCCACATGCTCGCGCAGAGCCCTGCCCGCGCCCGGGCCGAGGATAGCGCCGAGAATCGCCGCGCCTGGATGGCCGCGGGCGGGCAGAATCTGCCGGTGGGGATGGAACTGCCGGGCACGAA
Organism: uncultured bacterium; assembly: GCA_903888485.1. GTDB lineage: Bacteria > Pseudomonadota > Alphaproteobacteria > Rhodospirillales > Rhodospirillaceae > SHVO01. The sequence continues at coordinate 5,872 of CAISTS010000044.1, forward strand.
GGACCGCGGGACGGCCGAGACCGTCCCCGCGCTCGAAACCTGGGAGCCGATCGATCAGGCGTTCAGCCCCGACAACATCAATGCCTTGCTGCTGGCGATGCAAACCCAACAGGCTTCGCTCGACACGACGATGCTGGTGGGCAGCAGTTCGGCCGGCCCTGGCGGGCGTACGTTGGTTGATTATCTGACCGCACCTGACACGGCCCTGGATGCCGCCAACGACGACGACACGGGCGAAGACGCCGCAGTGGAGATATGAGTTAGTCCGGGTCGCGCTTCGAGAAACGCCCGTAGCGGATCTTCAGGCGGCGGGCGTCGTGATGCGAAAATCCGACCCAATCGCCGTCCTCGATCACTAAGCGCTTCGGCGGCAACGCCCGTTCCGCCGAGGCGTATTCCTCGGTGCTCCCGCTATTCTCATTGGCGCTCGGCGGATTGCTTTCATGAACGATATAGAATGAATCGCGCAAGGTCGCGCGGGCGCCGGCGGCTTTAAGCACACCGTCATACTCGTCCATCATGTCCTTGGGGAATTTGAACTCGGGCTGAGGGCGGGCCAGGTTGATGCAGGCAAAGGAATAAAACCGCTCGCCGAGGCCGCGGTTACGGAAGCGGTGATCGACCCAGGAAAACGGCGCGGCGCCCTTATCGGCATCCAGCACCAGAAATCCGACCAGCGTGCGTCCCATGCGCGCGTGCACGATCATGGGTTCCCCCGTGACCAGATAGGTCTGCAGGTTCTGCAGCCACTCGGCCGGATCGCCGTCTCGCTGAACCTGCGTGCGGACGTCCGTAACCACGCGCGCGATGCGCGGCAGCACGCTCTCGCGGCCGGAGTTCAGTTCGATCTTGATTTCAGGAGGGATGCGCGTGCGGGGCGCGGGGGCGTGCATGGCTTTCTTTCCCTATCGTCCCGGTCTTCTGCCGGGGTCCCGGGAGCATGCGCGCCAGTGGTGAATCTGGGGTTAATAATCACTGGCTCGCGCCCATTAACCGCCGTAGTCTGAGGAAACTGGGGGAGCGCCCGCTCAAAATCAAAACTGCCGCAAGTGGCTGGAGACGTTCGGCATGTTGGTCAATTGCATCGCCTACCAGGACGGGAAAAAACTCGCCGATATCCCCACAAAGGAAATCAGCACTTTCCTCTCCAAGCCCGATTGCTTCGTCTGGGTTGCTCTCAAGGACCCCTCCTTCGAAGAACTGGAAGAGATGAAAGAGGAGTTCGGCCTGCATGAGCTCGCGGTCGAAGATGCGCGCGTTGGCCACCAGCGCCCCAAGATCGAGGAGTACGGCGATTCAATCTTCGCCGTCATCCAGCTCGTCGAGATGGTCGACCACGCGGACAACCACGACCTCAACGTCGGCGAGATCGATGTCTTTGTCGGTCACAATTATGTGCTGTCGGTGCGCAACCGCAGCCAGAAAAGCTTCATGGGCGTGCGTGACCGCTGCGAACGCGAACCCCACCTGCTGAAGCAAGGCTCCGGATTTGTGCTCTACGCGCTCATGGACGCGGTCGTCGACCTCTACTTCCCGATCATCGAAGTGCTCGAGACCGACCTCGAAATGATCGAGGAAGCGATCTTTTCGCGAGGCTCGGCGCGCTCGAACACCGAGCGTCTCTATGCGCTGAAGCAGAAAGTCATGGTGATGAAACACGCGGTGTTCCCGATGCTGGAGGGCGTCGGCAAGCTGTACGGCGGGCGCGTGCCGCAAATCTGCATGCACACGCAGGAATACTTCCGCGACGTTTACGACCACCTGCAGCGCTTGAATTCGAGCATCGACACTCTGCGCGACACCATCGCCTCAGCCATGCAGGTGAACCTGTCCATCGTCACGATCGAAGAGAACGAAGTCACCAAGCGCCTGGCCGCATGGGCCGGCATGTTCGCCGTACCCACGGCCTTCGCCGGCATCTGGGGCATGAACTTCCAGCACATGCCCGAGCTTGAATGGTACTACGGCTATCCCTTGGCGCTGTTCGTCATCGCCGGGGCGTGCGCATTCCTCTATTACCGCTTCAAGAAGTCGGGCTGGTTGTAGCGCGTTGATGCGCTAGCGGAGTTTGGCGCGCCCGATTCCGGCGCGCGGCTTTATCTCGTCGAGCAGGTGGCCGATCCCTATCGTCCACGATATAGAGACCTCTAGCGTTGGGTAGGAAATTCGAAACCTAGATCGTTTTCGTTCTTACGAAGGTCTTCTCTGCGCGGACAATTCGATGCATCCCCGCAATCGGAAGTGCTCCCGTCCGCTCTTACAGTATAGACAATTCGATCGAGCGGCGTGCGAGAGAGGTACCCGCAAATCAGAGTCATCTGCTTGCCCTCGTATTCGTAGGACAGACCAACGCCGCCTTCGAGTCGGAAACGGTGTCGGATCAGCCAGCTATTCCGCCGCGCCTTCGGCCGCAGCGCCGTCCATGGCCTTCGAGAGCAGCATGTAGAGCTTGCCCATGTCGGAGGTCGAGAACGTCGTGGTCAGCACTTCGGCGCGGTCGGTGGCGCGGGCGTGCTTCACGAGGGCCGAGTATTCCTTCAGATAGCGCATGACGTAGCCGCGGAACTGGGCGTCGGTCTGGTACTTCTTCTGGATGGCCTCGAACTTCTGACGGCTGAGGGTCTTGGTGATGTGGCGCAGGAACACGCCCTGGTCGCCCTTGTAGTAACGCTTCCACAGCTCTTCCTCGACGCTCGGCTGGAAGATGCGCGCGATGTCGACCGACATGCTGTGCAGCTGTTCGATGACGTAGGTGGTGTTCTCAAGGAACTTGCCGGTGTGCGCCTTGTCGTGGGCGTCTTCGAGCTGCTTGGCGGTTTCCGCCGCCTTGGTGGCGCTGGACATGAGGTTGTCGACCTGGCGGCCGAAAGCCTGGCCGGCGCGGCCCGTCTGTTCGGTGATGCCGTTGCTGGCTTCGACCAGACTCTCGGCGTGTTTCTTCAACGTCTTCAGCACCACTTCGACGCGATTGACCGCTTCGTCGGCCGACTTGCCGAGTGTGAGCAACTGCTGGCGGAACGCTTCGCCCGTGGCGCGGGTGCCCGAGGCGATCTTCTCCGAAGTGTCTGAGAATTCGCCCAATGAGTGGCGCATTTTCTCGCCGGCGACGCTGACCTGCGCCGCGCCGCGGTTGGTGGAGTCCTCGAAGTCGAGCATGAGTTTCTGCAGCGCGTCGCGGAAGCCGTTGAGGCGCACCTGCGCGTCGTCGGCCGTGGTGGCGATGGCGGCCGAGCGTTGACGCAGGCCGTCGCCCAAAACCGCCATGATCTCCGTGGCGTGGTTGGCGGCCTTGTCGATGGACGAGACCTGGTCGTGGAAGCTGATGGACGCATCCTTGAGCTTGAGGCCCGCGGCGTCGGCGGCGGAACGCAGCGCGTCCTTGCTTTCGTCGAGCGTGCCGAGAACCGACTGCATGTCCTTAGAGACCTGCGCGGCGACGGACGAGAGCGCGGAAACTTCCGTGCCGATCTCGCGGCTGACGTCCTTGGTCTTGGCGACCGAGTGCGAGACGGTGTCCTGGACCTTCTGCGAGGTCGCTTCCAGCGATTCGCGGATGGACTCCAGTTCCTTGGTGACACGCGCCGAGAGCTGCATGAGCTCCGAGGAATTCTGCGAGAGGATATCGGACATCGAGCGCACGTGGGCCAGCACCTGCTCCGAGGTCGAGCCCATCTGGCGCGCCTGCTGGGCCAGCGCGGTCTCGCTGAGCTTGACGTGCGTGGTGAGCGTGTTCGCGGCCATCTCGAGTTCGTCGTTCTGGCGGCGCAGCGTGTCGCGGATGGTGTCGGCCTGCACGGCGGCGCGGCTGGCCGAGTTCGCAAGCTGCTCGGCGTGTTCGCGCACGCGCACGCCCACGGTGTCGATCTTCTGGATGACGCTGTCCGAAACCGTGCCCATGCTTTCGGCGCGGGCAATGGCGACGCTGGACGCCTTCTCGAGGTCGGCGGTGGCGCGGTCGAACTTTTCGGTGACCAGGCGTGAACGCAGGCCGAACTCATCTGCGGCGGCGGCCAGGCGCGTCTCGACGCGCGTGGCGGCTTCGCCGACGCCGTCAGCCTGTTTCTTGACCATGCTTTCGACGGCGCGCAGCTTGGCCACGGCGCCATCGGAAGCGGCGCTCAGTTCCTTGGTCTGGATGGCGAGCGCTTCTTCGACGATCTTCACGCGGCTGAGCACGCGCTCCATGACTTGGTCGAGGTTGGCGGTCTGCTGGCCGAGGCGCATGGTGACCTTGGTAGCTTGGTCCTCGATGCGGTCGCCGGCGGCGGCGAGCTCGGCGCGCTGCTTGTCGAACACGGCCTCGAGGCTATGGGCCTTGCCGGTGAGTTTGTCGGCCATGTCGGCCATCGTGGTTTCGGCGCGGCGCGCGGACTCTTCCACCTGCTCGGCGTTGGCGGCCACGGCCTTGCCCATCTCGTTGGCGTAGTTCTTGGCGGTCTCGCCGGCTTTGGCGAGGGCACGTTCCTGCTCGCCCAGCTGCTGGGCGATGGCGGCGCTCATGCCGCGCGCGCGCTCGGTGGCGGTGGACAGGGTGTTGACGTGACCGGCCAGCGTCTGGCCCATGCTGTTGACGTCGGCGAGTGTCTTCTGGCTCGACGAACGCACGAACTCATGCTGGCGGCGCAGCGCGTCTTCGATCTTGAGATTCACATCGGCGGCGGAATCGATGACGGTCTGCAGCTTGCCGACCTGCTCGGTTACCGCGGCGGCGGCCGAAGCCGCGCCGGCTTCAAGCTGGCCGGTGACGCTCGCAAGCTTTTCGGTGTCGCGCAGGAAGCCGGTTTGCAGCTTCTGCATATTCTTGACCGCGGCATCGCTGGCGTCGATCAACATGCGCGCCTGAGCCTTCAAGGACTCCGAGATCGAAGCGACCTGCGCTTCGGCGTGTTCGGCGGGATAGGTGAGCTGGGCGAGATGGTGGCGGAGCGAAGCGCTCTCGCGGCGCAATTCACGGCCACGGTCGAGGAAGGCGATCACCACCCAGATGAAGGCGATCGGCATGATGAAGGTCGCCATGAAGCTGCCGAACTGGTCGGGCAGCAGCGTGAAAAGTTGGCGCCAGCCGATGGACGCCGAGATGTAGATCGAGAAGGCCAGCGCCCAGACACCGGTGAGCACGATGCCGCCGGCGACGATGCTGCCGGTCTCGCGCCACCAGAGCGCAAAGCCGCTGTTTTCCTCAACGAAGACCTCTTGCGTGCCTGTAGCCGTCGTGCGGATGACGGTGCGCGAAGACGCTCCGAAGGGCGGCTTCTTGATGCGCGCGGCGCCGCGTCCCGACTTCAGCGGGATTTTCGGCGCGCCGATATCGTGTGCTTCGCCGTTGGCAACGGACTCGTCGTACTGCGACATGGTCGATCCCCGTGCGGCTCCTTTTTGGAGCCAACTTTTTCAAAGGACGTGGCGCGGTTTGCGCCTATCCCGATTTACCCAGCCAACAACACTAAGTGCGGATGATTAACAATCTGTGCAGGCCGGGGCGGACCCGCTTCAGATTGATAACGCTCTGATTTTACGTAATTTATTCCGCGACGCGGGCGGCGCGGAAACCGCTCTCGGACTCGCGTACCGCGGCCTCGGCGGCCTGGACGGCTTCCATGGACTTCTGCTGGCGCAGCCATGCCGACGCATAGGCGCCGTTCAGCGCCATCAGCGCGCCGTGGGTGCCACGCTCGATGATCTCGCCGTCGTCGAGCACGAGTATCTGATCGGCATCAACGATAGTCGAGAGCCGGTGGGCGATCACCAGGGTGGTGTGCCCGGCGCTGACTTCGCGCAGGTTGGCCTGGATCTCCTTCTCGGTATGCGTATCTAGCGCCGAGGTCGCCTCGTCGAACAGCAGGATAGGCGCATCCTTGAGGATCACGCGCGCGATGGCGACGCGCTGCTTCTCGCCGCCCGATAGCTTGAGCCCGCGTTCGCCGACCAGGGTGTTGTAGCCGTCGGGCAGGCTGGCAATGAATTCGTGGATATGCGCGAGCCTTGCGGCGCGCGCGATGTCGTCGTCGCTGGCGTGGGGTTTGGCATAGGCGAGGTTGTAGCGGATGGTGTCGTTGAAAAGCACGGTATCCTGCGGCACCACGCCGATGGCGGCGCGCACGCTGGCCTGCTGGACGTCGCGGATGTCCTGGCCATCGATGGTGATGGCGCCGTTCGCGATATCGTAGTAGCGGAACAGAAGGCGCCCTATCGTCGACTTGCCCGAACCCGTAGCGCCGACAAAGGCCGTCATCTTGCCGGCGGGCACGGTGAAGGAGACGTTCTTGAGGATCGGGCGGCGCGGATCATAGGCGAAGCTGACGTTGTCGAAACGCACGTCGCCGCCAGCCACCGCGAGCGGCTTTGCTTCCGGCTTGTCCCTGATCTCGGGCTCGACCTCCATCAGGTCGAACATCTTCTCGATATCCACCAGCGATGTTTTGATCTGGCGATACACGAAGCCGAAGAAATTGAGCGGTTGGGCGAGCTGGATCATGTAGAGGTTGACCAGCGTGAAATCGCCGACGGTCATGTTGCCCGCAACCTTGCCGGCGGCAGCCATGGCCATGAGCACCGCAAGCCCGACCGAGATGATCAAGGCCTGGCCGACGTTCATCAGCGCGAGCGATGACTGCGTGCGCACCGAGGCGATTTCATACTGGCCCATGAGGCGGTCGTACTCGCGCACCTCGAGGTCCTCGTTGCCGAAGGTCTTGACCGTTTCATAGTTGAGCAGGCTGTCGATGGCGCGCGTGTTGGCCCGGGCATCAAGCGCGTTGCTCTCGCGCCGGTGCTTGAGCCTCCATTCGGTGATAACGCCGGTGAAGATGACGTAGATCACCACGACAACGACGGCGACCACGCCGAACCAGATATCGAAGGCCGCCCACAGCACGCCGAAGACCAGGGCCACTTCCAGCAGCGTGGGAAGCACGTTGAACAGCGAGATCGACACCAGGCTCTCGATGGCGCTGCAGCCGCGCTCGATCGAACGCGACAGCGCCCCGGTGCGCCGCTCAAGGTGAAACCGCAACGACAGGCGGTGCAAGTGTGCCAGCACCAGCGAAGCCGAGCGCCGCACGGCCCGCACACCGACTTTGGCGAAAATCGCGTCGCGGAACTGGGCGAAGGCCTGCCCCATGAAGCGCGCCGCGCCGTAAGCCAGGATTAGCGCCAGCGGAATGGCCACGGCGGCTTCGGAGGCCTGGGCCGGCGCAAGCGTATCGACCGCCTGCTTGAGGTAAATCGGCGCGATCACGGTCGAGATCTTGGCGGCGAAGATACACGCCAATGCCGAGAGGACGCGCACCTTGATATTGAGGGCATTGGGCACGTCGCGCGGCGGCCACAAGAACGGCAGCAGGGATTTGATCACCTGCCAGTCGCTGCGCTTGCGGCCAGCCTCGACCTGCTCGGGCGCATAGCCGCTGCCGCCGCCGTGTCTCATGGAGAAGAATGCCATTGGGATTGAGTTAGCGCGGATGCTTAGATTGGTCCAGGGCGGGAGCCAAACAAGACCGCGCGCATAAAAAGAAAAGGGCCGAAACCGTCGTTTCGACCCCCTTGGGGACGCATGATGTGCAAAAAACTTAGGCGGTGACGGCCTTGGCGGCGGCCTTCACGACAGCGGCAGCCTCTGCATAAGCGGCGATCTGGGCGGCATTCTTCGGCGACGCCTCGGGGTTTTGCTGCTTGGCGTCGGCATCGGCCGGCGCATTGTCGGTGTCGGTCTGGGCCACCTTATCGTGCGCCTGGACTTCGCCAGAGCCGTCTTCCGTTATGGTGACAGTCGGCTTGGCCTCGTCGGCGAACTTGCCGGTCTGTTCGGTGACAACGAACTTGCCGAGGACCACTTCGGCGCCTTGGCCATAGAGCTTCTTCGGCGCATCGGCGACGCCACTGGGCGCGCCGTGAGCCTCGGCAACCTGGGCATGGAAGCGCTTGGTGGCCGGCGCATCGCCTTCCACGAAGAGTTTCTTGCTCACGGCTTCAGCAGCATCAGCGGGCGCCGCCGTGGGAGCGCCAACGCTAGGGGACTGGGTAGCCGGAACTTCGGTCGTGGCTTCGTCTGACGTCTGTGCGACGCCCAGACCGGCGAAGGTGAAGACGCCTTCGCGCGCCACACCGGCGCGGGCGGCTTCGATCAGATCGACGCGGCCGTCGCCATTGGTGTCGAAGCGCTGCAGGATGTCTGGCGTGCCAACGACTTCAGACGGGGTCAAACCAAGGTCGATGTGCTTGATCTCGATGCGCGGCCGCGACGGGCCCGAGACAGGCTCGGGGCGCGGCGCCTGCGCGGCGTCGTCCTTATGACGATTGACCGGGTTTTCGTTGCCGGAGTTGTCGCTGAACTTCGTCTGCTCCGATTGGGTGTCCACCGCAGTCGGAGCAAGGTCGGCGACGGCAAAGCCCGCGTCGGCAGTCTGAGGCTCAACGACGAAAACCTGTTGCCGTGGGGCTAACAGGTTGAGCTGCACGTTTGCAGCGAGAGAGGTGACCACTTCAGTCATTTCATCGCCTTTCTGGCTGACGAAATCTTTCTGCACATCTTTCTGTGCAGTGTCTTTATAGGCGATTGCGTTCAAAAGCGCAAGTTAAAGGCACATAAAACAGTAAGGCCCTTCGACACCAACCCATTGAAAACATAGAATTATGTCATACACTTTAACTATCGATCCGAAACGATATGGGCGTGTGATGGCCGTTTGATGCGAGATTGGGTTGACTTTTGTCCAGTCAGCGGACCCCGAGTCGCGCCGTGCCTTTGACCTAAAACGGCGCCGATCCGCGGACAATAGATGGCGCGCGGACCTTTCCAGACGTGGACCTTTTCATTAAGTAGTCACCATCATCATCCGCATCGCGGACACCGCAGGGCATGGGGCCCTGTAGGCCCACTGGTGGATAGACGAAGGATTCATCCCATGGCCGAGGATATCGCCAAAGCCCGCGCGCATCGCATCGCGGCGCTAACGACGGCGCTTCAATCGCGCATTCTGGTTCTCGACGGCGCCATGGGCACGATGATTCAGCGCCACAAGCTGGATGAAGCCGGTTACCGCGGCGCGCGCTTTGCGGCGCACCCCAAGGACGTCAAGGGCAACAACGATCTGCTGATCCTCTCGCAACCCCAGATCATCCTCGACATCCACCGCGCCTATCTCGAGGCCGGCGCCGACATCATCGAGACCAACACCTTCTCCTCGACGCGCATCGCCCAGGCCGACTACGGCATGGAATCGCTCGTGTACGAGCTCAACTACGAAGGCGCCAAGCTCGCGCGCCAGGCCTGCGATGAATACACCGCGAAGAACCCGGCAAAACCGCGCTTCGTCGCCGGCTCCATCGGACCTACCAACCGCACGGCGTCGATCTCGCCGGACGTCAACGATCCCGGCTTTCGCAACGTCACCTTCGACGAATTGGTCGCGGCCTTCCGCGAACAGGTCGAGGCCTTGGTGGCGGGCGGTGCGGATCTCTTGCTGGCCGAGACCATCATCGACACGCTGAATGCCAAGGCTTGCATGTTCGCCATCGACGAGTTTTTCGAGGCGAGCGGCGTGCGCCTGCCCGTGATGATCTCGGGCACGATTACCGACCAGTCCGGACGCATCCTTTCGGGCCAGACCGCCGAAGCCTTCTGGAATTCGCTGCGCCATGTGAAGCCGCTGTCGATCGGCCTCAACTGCGCGCTGGGTGCTGCGCAGCTGCGCCCCTATGTCGCCGAACTCGCGCGCGTCGCCGATGTCATGGTCAGCGCCTATCCCAATGCCGGCTTGCCCAATGCCTTCGGCGAATACGACGAAGACCCCCAGACCACGGCCGGGCACATCTGCAGCTGGGCCAAGGACGGGCTCGTTAACATCGTCGGCGGATGCTGCGGCACGACGCCGGACCACATCAAGGCGATCTGCGAAAGCGTGCAAGGTGTCGCGCCGCGCAAACTGCCCAAACTGCCCACGGCCATGCGCCTGTCGGGCCTTGAACCATTTCAGTTGGCCTCATGAGCGATACGTCTTCGGCCGAAAAGGCCACCGCAACTTTCGTCAACGTCGGCGAACGCACCAACGTCACCGGCTCGGCTAAGTTCAAGAAGCTGATCTTGGCCGGCGACTTCGAGGCTGCGCTCGATGTGGCGCGCCAGCAGGTCGAGAGCGGCGCCCAGATCATCGACATCAACATGGACGAGGCCATGCTCGATTCCGAGGCGGCGATGGTGAGGTTCCTCAACCTCATCGCCTCCGAGCCCGACATCAGCCGCGTGCCGATCATGATCGACAGCTCAAAGTGGAGCGTGATTGAAGCCGGCCTCAAATGCGTGCAGGGCAAGCCGATCGTGAACTCGATCAGCATGAAGGAAGGCGTTGACGCTTTCATCGCCCAGGCAAAGAAAGTCCGCCGCTATGGTGCGGCCGTCGTCGTCATGGCCTTCGACGAAAAGGGCCAAGCCGACACCGAGGACCGCAAGGTCGAGATCTGCACCAAGTCCTACAAGATCCTGACCGAACAGGTCGGCTTCCCCCCCGAGGACATCATCTTCGATCCCAACATCTTCGCCATCGCGACGGGTATCGAAGAGCACAACAATTACGGCATCGATTTCATCAATGCGACGCGGCGCATCAAGGCGACGCTGCCGCATTGTCACGTTTCCGGTGGCGTTTCCAACGTCTCGTTCTCCTTCCGCGGCAACGAGCAGGTGCGCGAGGCGATGCACTCGGTGTTCCTGTACCACGCCATCAAGGCGGGCATGGACATGGGCATCGTCAACGCCGGCCAGCTCGCCGTCTATGAGGACATTCCGAGGGAACTGCGCGACGCCGCCGAGGACGTGATCCTCAACCGCCGCCCCGACGCCACCGACCGCATGCTCGAGGTCGCCGCCAAGTACAAGGCCGGCGCCGGCGCCGCCAAGGCGCCCGACCTCTCGTGGCGTGAAGCGGACGTCAACAAGCGCCTGACGCACGCGCTGGTCAACGGCATCACCGACTTCATCGACGAAGACACAGAAGAAGCGCGCAAAGCCGCCGAGGTGCGCGGCGGCCGCCCGCTCGATGTCATCGAAGGCCCGCTGATGGACGGCATGAACGTGGTCGGCGACCTGTTCGGCGCGGGCAAGATGTTCCTGCCGCAGGTCGTCAAAAGCGCGCGGGTAATGAAGAAGTCGGTGGCTTATCTCATCCCGTTCATCGAGGAAGAGAAAGCCAAGAACGCCAAGCTCGGCATCATCGATGCCGCCAAGAACAACGGCAAGATCCTGCTCGCCACCGTAAAAGGCGACGTGCACGATATCGGCAAGAACATCGTCGGCGTCGTGCTCCAGTGCAACAACTACGAGGTCGTCGACCTCGGCGTGATGGTGTCCTCCGCCAAGATCCTCGAGACGGCCCGCGAGATCAAAGCCGACATCATCGGCCTGTCCGGCCTCATAACGCCCAGCCTTGATGAAATGGCTTATGTCGCGCGCGAGATGGAGCGCGAAGGCTTCTCGGTGCCGCTGCTGATTGGCGGCGCAACGACGTCCAAGGTCCATACCGCCGTCAAGATCGCGCCGGGCTACAAGAATGCCGTGGTTTACGTGCCCGACGCGTCACGCGCGGTCGGCGTCGCGGGCAACCTGATGTCCGCACAGCTGCGCGAGAATTTCGCTGCGGACGTGAAAGCCGACTACGCCAAGATGCGCGAGGCCCACGCACGCCAGCAGCAGGGCAAGAAACGCCAGAGCATCGCCGCGGCCCGCGCCAACAAGGTCGCCATCGACTGGAAGGCCCACACGCCGGAAAAGCCGCGCGTCACGGGCCTGACGATTTTCGACGACTACGACCTCGCCGAACTGACGCGCACCATCGACTGGACGCCGTTCTTCCAGACCTGGGAACTCGCGGGCAACTACCCTGCGATCCTCGAAGACAAGGTCGTCGGCAAGACGGCGCGTGGGCTCTACAACGACGCGCAAGCCATGCTGCAACGGCTGGTGGGCGAAAAATGGCTGACGGCGCGCGCGGTGATCGGCTTCTGGCCGGCCAACAGCGTCGGCGACGATATCGAGCTTTACACCGACGCCTCGCGTGCCAAGGTGCTCACCACGCTGCATACGCTGCGCCAGCAGATGGTGCGCGACAATGCTCGCGCCAATATGGCGCTGGCCGACTTCATCGCGCCCAAAGACAGCGGCGTCGCCGACTACATCGGCGGCTTCGCCGTGACGGCGGGCCTTGGTATCGAAAAGAAGCTGGCCGAGTTCGAGCGCGAACACGACGATTACAATGCGATCCTGTTCAAGGCGCTGGCGGACCGCTTGGCCGAATCTTTCGCCGAGCGCATGCACCAGCGTGTACGCCGCGAGTTCTGGGGTTACGCCACCGCCGAGAACCTCAACAACGCAGACCTCATCGCCGAGAAGTACCGCGGCATCCGCCCGGCGCCGGGTTATCCCGCCTGCCCCGATCACACCGAGAAGGCCCTCTTGTGGAAGCTGCTCGATGCCGAGAAGAACGCCGGCATCCAACTCACCGACAGCTTCGCCATGTGGCCGGCGGCGGCGGTCAGCGGCTTTTACTTCGCGCATCCCGAAGCAGCCTACTTCGGCGTCGGCAAGATCGAGCGCGATCAGGTGGAAGACTACGCAAAACGCAAGGGCATGAGCCTGCCCGATATGGAGCGTTGGCTGGCGTCCAGCCTCAACTACGACCCCGGCCAAGCCGACGCGGCTTAGCGCTTAATTCGGGAACAGTGTGAGTACGGTGCCGGAGACGATCCCGGCGCCGATCATGGCTGATACCGTGACGACCGCGAAGCGGCCCCAGGACCCGGCCAGCGCCGGCGACTCACTGGTGGGTTTCTTGTCGGCGATGAACTTGAGGAACGAGCCCGCGCTCGCGCCGATGAACACGCCGGCCAGAACCATGGGCCAGCCGATCAACCCCGACGACACCGCGAACATCGCGACCGCAAAGCCCAGCAGACCGCCGATGACGAAGGCGCCGAGCGCGAGCGGCGTGTTGGCGCGCGCGATCACCCATGAGCGCCGGCGGCGCCACCGGCCGACCCAGGCGCTGACCCCAGGGTCTTCAGGGCCCACCAGCCAGGTGGCGACCTGTTCCTTGACGGTGGCGACGGCATCGCCGAGGTCAACGGCATCACCCGCCGGCGTTGCGGATATGACGCGATACTGACCACCATGGGGATCAGGCGTGCGTGGCAGCACCACACCCACCACATATCCGCTGACGTCATCCTCGGCGACGAAGAAATCGCGGCTGCCTTCGGGTGACTGTTCATGCGCCCGCGCCAGCCACCAGGGCGCGTGGGCGCTGGCGCGCCCATCCGCATCGACGTCTTCCCAGATCAGGAAAGAACCACCGGACGCAGGCTGCGCAGTTCCACTCGCACGTGACACCCGTTAGACCCCGCCGGCATGGAAATTCCCCTGCCAGATTTAGCGCCAAAGGCGGGCATATGCAAAGCGGTTGGGTGAGGACGCGCCCTTTATGGCGCGGCGGGCAGCGTGAAATGGAAGGCCGAACCCGTTCCGGGTGCAGACTCAACAGTTACCGTGCCACCGTGGCGCGTGATGATGTCGCGGCAAAGGTAAAGGCCAAGGCCGGTGCCCCGCTCGCCGCGGGTGCCGGGCGCCGAGACGGTACGGTCGAGTTCGAAAAGATTGGCAATCGCGGCGCTCGACATGCCGATGCCGTCGTCGCGGACGGTGATGCGTACCATGGACTGCGGACCATTCGGCCCGTGTTCGGTAACCCGGCTGGCCGAGATCTGAACCACGCCGCCGTTCTTGGAGAACTTGATGCCGTTGGACACCAGATTGCGCAGCACGATGCGCACGAGCGGCTCGTCGCCGTAGGCGGCGATCTGTCCGATGGCATTGGCGATGGTCACGCCCTTGGTCTCGCCCATATGCGCGAGCGGCTCGAGGCTGGAGGCTGCGACCGCCGCCATCTCCAACGGCGCAAGTTTGAGCGTGCCGTCCTTCATCTGGAAGGACGCCCAGGCCAGCAGATTGTCGAGCAGGTTATGCACGCCGATGGCGGACTCGCGCACGATCTGCGCGTAGCTCACCGTCTGGCCGTGCGAAAGGTCGCGCGCGTTGGTGACCAGAAGGTCGGCAAAGCCGATGATGCTGTTGAACGGGCTGCGCAGATCGTGCGCGATGATCGAGAACAGCTTGTCCTTCTGCAGGATCATCTGCTGCAGCTCGGCGGTTTTGCGTTTGAGCTCGTCCTCATTGCTTTGCAACGCGGCGGCCTGAACCTCCAGACGCTGGCGCGCATCGCGCAGCTCGTCCTCGCGCCGCTTGGCGTCGGTGACATCCTGGGCCGTGGCGATGAAGCGCGCGAGACGTCCGTTCTGATCGAGGATCGGATGGCCGATCTCGCGGATGTCCTTGAACGCGCCGCTGCGCGTCTTCAGGCGGTAGGCGATGTCGTAAGGTTTGGCCCCCGCCAAAGCCTCGATCAGTGCGGTGCGGTAAGCGTCGCGGTACTCGCCCGCAACCACCGCGGCAAGCAGGCTGGGATGTGTGAACTGGCGCATGAAGCTGCCGGGCGACATCTCGTGGATGCGCGCCATCTCTTCCGAACAGAAGCTGAGCCGATCCTCGTCGCGGTTCCAGATCCAGTGGCCGAGATGCGCAAGCTGGGCCGCAAGGTCCAGCATCTCGTTCTGATCCTGGATCGAACGGATGGTGTCGAAGGCCTCGGTGACGTCCGTGAGCACGCCAAACAGCGCGATCACCCTGCCCTCGACATTGTGCTCGGCCTGCCCGGAGCTGATGATCGTGCGCCAGGTACCGTCGGGTCGCATGATCCTGAAGTCGAATTCGAACTCGTCCTGACCGTTGACGGCCGCCTGCACCGTCGCTTCCACGCGCGCGCGGTCCTCGGGATGGCAGACTTCGAGAATGGACTTCCAGCTGGGCTCGAAGTTCGCCTCTTCGAGACCGAAAATGCGGAAGGTCTGGGCCGACCACGTCACCTCGCCGGTGATCATGTTCTTGTACCAATGCCCCATGCTACCGACGTTCTCAGACAGCCGCAGGACCTGGGCCTCGTCGGCGCCGGTCACCCGCGGGAAAGGCGCGCGGGCGCGCAGCCCGAGCGCTGAACCGCTGCGCGCGGTCCGCGCACCAGAAGCTGCTTCGGGAGGTTTGGGGGTTAGCGTCGTCTTACCCATGAACCGGTCCGAAAAGGATATGGTTTTTACTCAAAATCAATTATAGCGGGCTTTGCCGGTAGAAAGAAAGGTTCCACCGGCACTGCCAAAAAATCATTGTTTTTCAAGCCCTCAGCCCTGGCGAGAGCGCTTGCGAAGCCGGGAAACACCTGATAAAACCCTGCGCTCCAAGTGGGGCTGGAACCGCCGACACGGTTCTTTTTCAACGGTCTCATTACGCTCGCGGGGGCGTAGTTCAGTTGGTTAGAACGTCGCCCTGTCACGGCGAAGGTCGCGGGTTCGAGTCCCGTCGCTCCCGCCACTCTTTCTCCCATACATTCCAGCGCTAGGTGGCAGCACGCCTTTGTGTCTTTCATCTTCGCGTGCGCGACCTAAAATCCTCGGGTAATTCAACTTACCTTAGGGAGATATATCATGCGTTTTGCAAAGACCTCGGCCGCGCTGGCGATGGCGGCAGCTGCTCTGTTGGCGACCAGCGCTCAGGCGGCAGTCGCCCCGCCGAGCTCGAAAGATCTCACCCTCGGCCACTGGGAACTCAACGTCGCCAAGTCCAAGTTCACTTGCAGCAAGGCGCCGCAGTCCTCCAAGCGTCACCTCTTCGACGCCGGCTGGGGCTTGATGGTCGCCGATTGGGACGCCGTCAATGCCGACGGCAAGGCCTTCACCACGCGCTATGTCTGGCGCTATGACGGCGGCCAGTACCCCTCGAGCATCATGCGGCCCGACGCCAACGAGGCCATTGTCTATAAGCTCATCAACCCGAACCGCGTGGAATTCATCCACGTCGACAAGGCCGAGAAAGTCACCTCGACCTACTACCGCCAGGTCTCGACCGACGGCCAGACGATGACACAATCGACCAAGTACACCGGCCGCGATTGCGAAGATCTGCAGGTGTTCGAACGCAGATAGTTCACACGCCCGTTTCATTGCGACGGCGGCGCTCCAAACGGGGCGCCGCCGCTTTCTTTTATGCGGAGACGAGCTTAAGCCCGACGATGCCGCCGACGATCACGGCGAGGAACAGAAGCCGCAGCGCCGTTGCGGGTTCCCCGAACAGCGCGATTCCGATAATCGCCGTGCCGACCGCGCCGATGCCGGTCCACACCGCATAGGCCGTGCCGAGCGGGATCGTCTTCACCGCCTGCGCCAGGAACCAGGCGCTGCCCGCATAGGCCACCAGGAAGAGCAGCGACGGCACCAGCTTGGTGAAGCCTTCGGCGTACTTCAGCGCCGTCGTAAACGACACCTCGAGCGCGCCGGCGATCGCGAGAAAGACCCAGCCCATCCCCACTCCTTCGCTGAAATAGCCTAGTAGGTCAGCATGGCCCAGAGGCCGGTGCGTTTGGCGTCGATGGCGGCATAGACCTTCTTGAAGGTGCTGCTGTCTTCGACAATGCCCGCCACAAGCGCGCCGAGTTCCTTGCGCGTGATCGCGCCGTATTCTTGCGGCCCTTCGACAAGCTTGACCTCGCCGTCCTTGCCCTCATCGCGGAGGAAGCCCGGGCGGATGATGGTGTAGTCGAGATCGGAGGCCTTCAGGTGCTCCTCGGCTTTGGCTTTCGCGATGAAGTAGTCCTTCATGAACCATCGCAGGTACCAAGGCTGGGCCTTGTCGTCACCGGTGCCAAGCGCCGTAACGAGCACGAAGCGCGTCACGCCGGCCTTCTTCGTCGCCTCGATGGCGTTCTTGTTGCCCTCGACATCGACGCGGTAGTCGCCGTCGTGTCCGCCCAAGGTCGATACCACGGAGCGAAACGGCGCCGTTGTGAACGCCGTCTTGACGCTCTCGGGATCGAGCGCATCGCCGGTGACGATCGACAGGAACGTGGTGTTCAGCGCTTTGAGCGCGGTGGTATCGGAATTGGCGCGCGCCATCACGGTCACGCGCTCGTTCTTGGCGACGAGATTTTTGACGACCTCGAGGCCGACGCCGCGCGTGCCGCCGAATACGAGAATACCGCCGGCGCGCGGCAAGGCTTCTTCGCTGACGCTGATGACGGGAGAGGCCTTCGGCGGCGGCGGCTCCGGCTCGGTTTGTGCGGCCATCGCCGGCGCACCACCGATCAGAACAAGAAGCAGGCGGATGATTGCGATCATCCATTATGCCTACAGAATAAGCCGTGCTCCGACAAGAAGGAGCATGAGCGCCAAGATTACACGAAGCACAGAATCGCGTACGCGGCCGGAGGCATAACTGCCAATGAGAATGCCGGGGATCGAGCCGATCAGCAGCGAGCCCAAGAGAACCCAATCCACCGAGCCCATCGCCCAGTGGCCAAGACCCGCTATCAGCGTCAGCGGCACGGCGTGGGCGATATCCGAGCCAACGATGCGTGTCAGTGGATAGCGAGGATACAGCGCGATAAGGGCCGTCACGCCGAGGGCGCCCGCGCCGACCGAAGTCACCGACACCAGCACACCGAGCGTCGCGCCCACCACGACGGTGTAGAAGGCCGTGCGCTCTGGCGCGAGTTCGCCGACACGCGCGGCATAGAGTGCCAACACTTGGCGGTGAAACAACAGGGCGATGGCGGTGACAAACAGCGCCACGCCCAATGCAACGGTGATGATGCCCCGCGCGCTCGAGCCATCCATGTCGACGTTGGCGAGCACCAGCAGGGTGACAGCCGTGGCAGGCACGCTGCCCATGGCGAGGCGCGTCACGACGCGCCAGTCGATGGTCTTGGCGAAGCCATGAAAGAAGGTGCCGCTGGTCTTGGTGGCGGCGGCGTACAAGAGATCGGTGCCGACCGCCGTCGCCGGGTGAATGCCGAACAGTAAGATGAGCAACGGCGTCATCAGCGAGCCGCCACCCACGCCGGTCATACCGACGAGGAAGCCGACGCCGAGGCCAGACAAGGAATAAAGGGGATTAAGCTGCGCGAAGAACGTCATGGCGCAGACGCGCGCTCACTTCTTGAGGATCGCGTCGGCGAGCGTCTGCTTGTCGAGGATGGCTGCGGATGCATCCCGCACACTTCGCATGATCCGGCGGATACCGCAAAGTTTTTCGTCTTCGCAGTCATCGCACTTGCGGTAGGCGGTCAGGCTGGCGCAAGCCAGCGGCGCGAGCGGTCCGTCGGTGATGCGCACGATTTCGCCGAATGTAATCTTATTCGGCGGTCGCGCGAGACAATAGCCGCCGTTCTTGCCGCGTTTGGCGTGGAGGAGTCCGCGCTTTTTCAAATCGAGCAAAATCAACTCGAGGAATTTACGCGGCACCTTGCGCTGCTTGGCGATGTCGGCCACGAGCACCAACTCGCCGGGCTTGGACACGGCGAGCATGGTCATGGCGCGGAGCGCGTATTTGGAACGCTGCGAGAGCATCGGTTTTCCCGGGTCTATTCTCGATCAATTGGCTGGACAATTACCGCAGTCGGCACAAGGGCACAAGGCGGTTGAGGAGCGTCCCGAGACCAATTTCGGCTAATTGCCGTCGAATGTGGCCGGAAACACACGCGCCGCACGGGCGGCGATCATGACCGATTGTCCGGATTTGAGGCCGAGTTCGAGGTAACGCTGGCGCGGCAATTCCGCCTCGATCAGGTTCGAATGGCCTTCGAGCGCAAGCTCGATGCGCGCTGTGGGACCGGCCGCGGCCACATGCCGCACGATGGCGGGTTCTGCCAGGGCGTGGCCGCCCTCGACGAATTCGATGTCATGCGGACGGACGTAGGCATAGCCGGCGACTTCACCGGACGGCACGGGACGGCCATCCTGGGTCTCGGCCTTTATCTTCGAGCCCCACAGCCCCACGGCGCCGTCCTTGATCTTGCAGTCGAGGCGGTTGACGTTGCCGAGGAACTCGTAAACGAACGGCGTGGCCGGGGAATTGTAGACTTCCTCGGGCGTGCCCACTTGCTCGATGGCGCCGTGGTTCATGACGACAACGCGGTCGGCGAGTTCGAGCGCTTCTTCCTGGTCGTGGGTGACGAAGATGCTGGTCAGGCCCATCTCGTCGTGCAGGCGGCGCAGCCAGCGGCGCAACTCCTTGCGCACCTTGGCGTCGAGCGCGCCGAAGGGCTCGTCCAGCAGCAGCACGCGCGGCTCGATGGCGAGCGCGCGCGCGAGCGCGACGCGCTGGCGCTGGCCGCCTGAGAGCTGCGAGGGATAACGGCCCGACAACTGGTCGAGCTGGACGAGCGAGAGCAGCGTATGCACGCGCTTCTCGATGTCGTGATTGGAGAGCCGCCGTTCGCGCGGCACGACGCGCAGGCCGAAGGCGACGTTCTCCAGCACAGTCATGTGCCGGAACAAAGCATAGTGCTGGAACACGAAGCCAACCCGTCGCTCGCCGACGTGACGCTCGCCGGCGTCCGCGCCGTCGAACAGGATGCGGCCCTCGTCGGCGAACTCGAGCCCGGCGATGATGCGCAGCAGCGTCGTCTTGCCCGAGCCCGAAGGGCCCAGCAGCGCCACCAGCTCGCCCGGCCGCACTTGCAGACTGAGGCCCTTCAGGGCGGTGAAGGCGTCGAAACGCTTGGTGATCTGGTTGACTTCAATAACCATGGCGCTTTGTTACCTCGGGATCGCCGCCAGCTCGTGCTCGTAACGCCACTCGAGAATGCCTTTGGCAATCAGCGTGACGACCGCGAGTGAAGCCAGCAAGGAGGCCACCGCAAAAGCCGCGACCATGTTGTATTCGTTGTAGAGGATCTCGACGTGCAGCGGCATGGTGTTGGTCATGCCGCGGATGTGGCCCGACACCACCGACACCGCACCGAATTCGCCCATAGCGCGCGCGTTGCAGAGCAGTACGCCGTAGAGCAGGCCCCACTTGATGTTGGGCAAGGTGACGCGCCAGAAGGTCTGCCAGCCGCTGGCGCCCAGCGAGCGCGCGGCTTCTTCCTCCTCGGTGCCCTGCTCCTGCATCAGCGGGATCAACTCGCGCGCGACGAACGGAAACGTCACGAAAATGGTCGCGAGCACGATGCCGGGCACCGCGAATATGATCTGCACGTCCATCGACTGCAGGAACGGGCCCATCAGGCCCTGCGCGCCGAACAACAGCATGTAGATCAAGCCGGCGATCACCGGTGAAACGGAAAAAGGAAGATCAATGAAGGTGATCAGGACGCTCTTGCCGCGGAAGTCGAACTTGGCGATGGCCCACGACGCGGCGATGCCGAAGACCAGATTAAGCGGCACCGAGATACCGGCGGCGATGAAGGTGAGTTTCACGGCGGCGAGCGCGACCGGATCCTCAATGGCGGTGAGATAGGCTCCGAAGCCGTTGCGCAGCGCCTCAGTGAACACGGCGAGCAACGGCAACACGATGAACGCCAGAATGAACACGAGCGCCAGACCGATCAATCCGGCGCGCATGGCGGGGGATTCCGTCAGCGAGGCGACGCGGGCCTCCTTGCGTGGCTTGCCTAGCGCCATGGCCTAATTCTCCCCCGCGCGCTGTCGGGTCCAGCGCTGCAGGATGTTGATGGGCAGGAGCAGCAGGAACGAGACGATCAACATGGTAACGCCGATGGTCGCGGCGCCGGCATAGTCGTATTGCTCGAGCTTGATGATGATCAGCAACGGCGCGATCTCGGACTTCATCGGCAGATTGCCTGCGATGAAGATCACCGATCCGTATTCGCCAAGCGCGCGCGCGAAGGCCAGCGCGAAACCCGTCAGCGCCGCCGGCATGATCGAGGGAAAGATTATCCGCCGGAAGGTTTGCCAGCGGCCGGCCCCAAGGCTCGCAGCGGCTTCTTCGACGTCCTTGTTGAGATCCTGCAGCACCGGCTGCACCGTGCGCACCACGAACGGCAGCCCGATGAAGATCAGCGCGATGACCACGCCCGATGGCGTGTAGGCAACCTTGATGCCCAGCGGATCGAGCAGCGATCCCACCCAGCCGTTGGGCGCGTAGAGCGTCGCGAGCGCGATGCCGGCGACCGCCGTGGGCAGCGCGAACGGCAGATCAACCAACCCGTCGATCAGGCGCTTGAACGGAAAGTGGTAGCGCACGAGCACCCAGGCCACGAGTACGCCAAAGAACAGGTTGACGATCCCGGCCAGCAGGGCCGCGCCGAAGCTGAGGCGATAGGCGGCGAGCGCGCGCGCCGACGTGGCCGCTTCCCACATCTGGTCCCAGCTGAGTTCCAAGGATTTGAGAACCAGCGCCGCGAGCGGCAAAAGCACGATAAGGCTGAGATAGGTGAGCGTGAAGCCGAGGGTCAGGCCGAAGCCCGGAAGAACGCTGGGCTCGCGCCAGCGAAACCGCGCACGCGGCTGCGGATATTCCCCCAGCGGGGGCACGGCAATGGCGGTGCTGGCGACCATCGGTTCTCTTCACTGTGAGGCGGCAGGGTTTATACCCGGATTGCCGCGCTGCCCGCGTCAGAAAAGTTTATCCCTTTGAGGCAGCACGGATTTCCGGGACAAGTCCGCCCGGATAAACGCTCCACCCGGGGCCTTTATCCCTACCAAATCACTAGACTTCGACCCCTACCCGGCTGGTTTTTTGTAACCCACGCCTTCGAGAGAATTTCCTCCCACGGGCCGGCGCGACGGCAGAAAGCCCTCCTAGATGCCGGCCTAGAAATCGACGTGGGCCCGCGCCGCCAAAGCATCGCCCGCGGTGCGGCTGCCGACGGGGTCCAGCGGCGTGTTGGTGCCGGCGAAGCGCACCCAGTTGAACATGAACTTGATGTTCGGGTTGTAGTACCAGGTGAATCCGCTGGTCAGGCTGTGGCCCTTGTTACCGATGCGCGCCGCCACCGGTGTTTCGGAGAAATCGAACCAGTCGTAGCGCAGCAGAAGTTCGAGCGCGCCCCAGTCGCCCTGGGCCGGACTGAAGTTGTGCAACGGCCGCAAGCGATCCGGCAGACCGTTACGCATGGTGCGCGATTCTCCAGTCGGGAACCAACTCGCAAAGACGTAGCCGCCATCGAAATCCAGACGCGGCAGACCGGCGAGCGTGCGCGTGGCATGGAGGCGGTTGTACTCGCCCTGCAGCGAGAGCGACTTATAGACGCCGACGAACTCGCCGCCCAGGTACGTGACATCGTCGACGTTGGTGATCACGCCGGTATCGGCCAGGTTGCCGTTGTCGACACGCACGTTCGGACGATCGGACAGACGGATCGCGTTGCTGATGGTCGTCGCGCCGCTCGGCTGCTTGAGGTCGGTACGCCAGGCTGCGGCCGCACCGAGGTGCAGGAACTGTTGTTCCTTCGGTGCCTCGAACACCATCCATGTGCCGCGCGTGTTGACTCCGATGCTTTCATAGGGCGCGGTATCGGCGCGCACGCCGGTTTCGTTGTCGCCGGTGACGCCGCCGGCCCAGGTGAAGGCGCCCTTGCTGTAAGACGCCACCACGCCCAAGCGGCGCTCGCCGACGAGATTGCCGATGGCGCTGTTGGCCATGCCGCGCTCGATGAAAGTCAGCCATGCGGTTTTGGTGTTGAACTCAAGGTCGAAGGGCACCTTCGACTGGCCGGCGGTGATGGTCCACGACGGGATGCCGGTGTAGGCGACGTAGGCGTCCATCAGCGACACGGTATTGCCGGCGAATTCGGCTTCGGCGCGCCACTGCCAGACTTTGAAGGCCGTGCCGTCGAAACCGAGACGGAACTTGCGCACCGTCGTGCCGCTGTTGAAGTTGTAGCCGCCTTCGCGCGCATCGAAGAGCACGGCGTCGGCATTGATCAGCCCGCCCGCCTTGAAGGTGAAGTTGCCGTCGGCGTCGCCAATCGTCGGCGCGACATCGGCGCGCACCATCGCGGCGGCCTTCTTGTCCGTGGCGCCGAGCTTGTCGTTGAGCGCCTTGTTCTCCGCTTCCAACTGCGTGATGCGGTCTTCAAGTGCTTTTAGGCGCCGCTCAACATCGGCGTCCGCCGCAAAAGTCGGCGCAGACAAAAGCGTCGTCGCCAGCAACAAGACTTTTAGTACCCGCATACAAGCCCTCCGAGGCTCAAGCAAAACGCGGGCAGTATAAAGGCCGCCGTAGCAAAAGCTACGGCGGCCCCGCGCAACTTCGGATGAGTCTGGGAGGAGCTTTCAGAAGTGCGCGCGTTTCGTTATGACCTGTCCTCGCTATCTGACGCCAAATGCCTGGTCGAGCGTACCGCCTGCGGCCAAATGGTCCTTGGCGATGACATCCCATCCGCCGAGATCGTCCGCCGTCAGAAGTCTCGC
>CAISTS010000045.1 GCA_903888485.1 uncultured bacterium
GCCAGGACTATCCTTTTCAGGAGGCGGGAACCTCGCTGGGAGCGCAAGTCTTTCAAGTGTTAAGACGACCTGCTCGATTGTAGATGGGTCGACATCATGGTCGAAATGGACCCGCCTGCCGCCGAAAAGCTCAATCTCAATTCTGGGGATCCTTGGCACCTGACCGCTGACCTGGGAGCCAGCCCCATCGACGATGGCGTCTCGACTAGCCCTAAGAGGTGGATAAACACCCCACCGGGCCCTAGACCCGGCCATTGCCTCTCGTTTGAGTTGGCCGCCCCAGTTAACAAAGTTTTTCAATGCGAGGCCGTGGCGGTTGCAATACTCCGCCTGCGTCAGATTGCTCTCTTCCCAACCCGTAGAGTGTCGGCGCCAGAAACTACGGGCAGCCTGTCGCTCGTTAGGTCTCAATCCCAATTCTTTACCCAGGCATTCCCTGTTGATGACTGAACCGCCGCTGTTAAGGCGTTCCGAATTCCCTGATATCCAGTATAGGGAATTTGGCTACGAAAGCCCATAAACAAAGGGTTTCTTGCACGTTGCTGCGCAACAATTGAGGCCAAATGAGAGGGTTTCCCTGTATTTTCCCTGTTAAACAGGGAAATCTGCAGAGCGCGGTTGGGGCCTGACTACGCACACCACCAATCGCCGGCGCCCAGCATCATCGCCAGGAATTCTTGCGTCGGCAGAAAGGTTACCTGGCCGGATCGCGGCTATTTCTTCTTAGGCATGGCCTTGGGAAGTTGGCGCACGATATGGGCCAGATCCAGCCGGATCGTTTGTATCGCACCTGCAAGATCAAGCACCTCGCGATGTAGCTCCTCAATTTTCGCGGTGTCGGTCAACGTTTCCCACTTCTTTCTTTTTGGCATGGCGGCTCCTGGTCCTTCAGTTAAAGCAGGGTGAGGGGCACAAACCCGAATACGGAACTCAGCTTTCCAAGAGACGGAATTGTGAGCGTGGCCACGCCGACGATGGCCGTCGAATACAATAGCTGCCGGCTTTAACTGGCGGAGAAGAAGACGAGCCGCGCTCAGCCGAGGCGCATCTTCAATCGTGTGAGCGCCGACCGACGCCAGATGATCGGCGGCATCCTGGCTCCAATAAGGCGGTTCCTCCGCCACGGCGTTTACCGCGTATCTTTGGTCTGAAGATATTCAGCCTCCGTACGAAGCAGCTTGGCTTTGGCCGCAGTGAGAAGTCTTTGCACATCCGTATGCGTGTAGGCTGGATTGTCGACTTTCAACAGCGCTTCGTAATGCCGAATGTTGCTTCGAATCGTTTCGGCGGGTTCTTTCATTGGAATTCCGATCTCATGCCCTGGTGCGAGAGGAATTTGTTCGCTTATCGCGGAAGGTCCCGCTGTTGGCGATGTCCACGATAGCTGACCGCCAATGGTACGATGGTATGCCTCTGATCGACACATAGCGAACCAAATCGCAAAAACGCAGTGTGTGTGTTGGTGCGTTGAGCCGGCTTTGTAAAGAAGAACGCTTTTAACAAAGAGATATTTTCACTATTCCAGCGTCGCGGGATGCCGCTCGCTTCTTCCTGCGCTGATATCGCTTGCCAATTTCCGGTGGCAGGGTTCTTGCACTTAACTGAGAAGAACTCCTCGTGGGGACCGCCCTTATGCGCGCCGTCATCCTAGCTGCGCTTTTTCTCTTCAGCAGTCCAGTACACGCAGGAGTGATCTATGAGTGGATCGGTCTAGGGGATGCGCCGTGTTGTCACGGCACACTCGAAATGTCCGATGCAGCATTCGCCAATGGACACGCGTCGTACTCAAATCCCACTTTCATTTATCCCGCGGCACCCTACGCGCCAGGGGATGTAATCCGCTTTCAGTTCGATATCGCGCAGTTCGGACCGAATTTTATAACCGGTCAGTACGCGGTTGACCTCGTCCCCAGCGGGTCGGGCCTCGTGGGTTCGATCGACGCCTTTGGACCTGAAAGCTCGATCCGCATGCAAGGCACCGCGGACCTTTGGACGATCGGTTTCTATCGCACCGACGTTCCCGGTCGTTGCCACTTCCCGCAAGAGGACTGCGCGGGTCAAACGGGTCGCTGGGCGATGGTGGCTCCCCCTCAAGCCGTGGGCGAACCACCAAGCGCCATCATTCTAATGATCGGTCTTGGGTTGGTCGCACTTACTCTTGGCGCCCAGCGGCGCATCAACAATGAGTTCACTCGGCGTGCGTCATGAAAATGTTGCCGTGGATCTTTGCGCCGCTTGCGGCGGTGTTTCTCTTTTCCCTCCCCACCTCGGCTTCTGCGGCGCTGGTGACCATCGATACCACCTTGAACGAGTTCAGGCGGGGTCTGGAGAATCAGGGATGGTGGCCCCCGACCATCGGCTATTCGAACAACACCGACAGTGACAGCCATTTCGTTGGTTGGAGCACACCTGGGTATTCGGATACGGAAGTGCGCAGCTTCTTTACCTTCTACCTCGATCCGGCCTTGCTGAATAACTCAACCATCACCGGGGCGAGTTTCATCATCCGCAAGGGAGACAGCGGCGGGGATGCGGCCCAGGAAACGCTGGGTTTCTTCGATGTCACCTCCCCGCTCGCGACTGTGATGCACAATGTCTCTTCGAATTTCTCGATATGGACCGACTTGGGCACCGGCACATCCTACGGGAATTATGTGTATACAACCGGCGGCAACGCCGATGAGAACCTGGTTATCGCCTTGGACGGCGCCGCTCTTGCGGCCATGAACGCAGGGATCGGGAGCTATTTCACGATGGGGGCCGCGGTCACGTCGGGCGACGGATTCATTTTCAGGCAAAACCCCGGGTCCCTTGGCGTCCAGTCTCTGGCGCTTGAAACGACCCCCGTGCCAGAGCCCTCGGCGATCGTCCTCCTGGTGCTCTCTCTTGGCCTTCTGGCCTTTTGGCACGCGCAGGTGCGCCGGACTTAGCGGCCTTTCGTTAATAAGCGAAACGAATTTACGAAAGCGGGCGCGCCGCCGGTGCCCGCCGGGCGGAGGTGGCTAAGCCTCAACAATGCTGCTCCACAGCGGAAAAATTGGCACGAGGCACGCCACCGGCGCTATGCTGTCCCTTGGGGACGCACAGCAAAAGGACGACGCATGACGCCTTATCGTGTCCAACATATCTCCGGCAAACCCACGGTTTTGGACGAACTCGGCCACGAAGTGCCGGGCGCCCTGGTTCTCAAAATCACCTACGGCCACGAGCCGCTCACGGACCTTGAAGGAACCACTGTGGTCCTGAACGGTCACAACGAGGCGACCATCGTCGTCAACCGCCAGAAGATTTACGACGTGCCGGTGGTGTCGTAATCTGGTTGCAGGTTCAAGTCCTGCCGAGCCCACCAACAACCAGCTCACTGTGGCTTGGCGCGACCCATGTTGCCGAGCAACTGATTTGATATAGGCGCTTCGATCTCGCGTGTACCGGCATTTTCGAAACGCAACGTAAGCCTGACCGAAAATCCCGGAATCAGATCCTCGCCAGGATCGCGCAGTATCACGAAATGATCGCCGGGCTTCAGGCGGACCGAACCAAAGGCCGGAACATTGATGTACTGAACCCGCTCGATATAAGGTCTTAGGCCGGGGTGCAGGTGCGAGAGTAAACCTTGCCCACCGCGCGAGACCACGCTGACAAGTCGCTCGTCGCGATCTGTATTGTTGATGATGGTGAAGAAGGCATAGGGCTCTGGCGTCAGCTTCGTCGGCGGGCGAATCCAGGCATCCTGAATCTCGATATTAGGACGCGTGGATTGGGCGTCCGCCCGCAACCCGATGCAGAGCGATATCGCCAGCATCATTGCTGCAATGCCAAGTTTGCGGCTGATCACGCGCACATTCACGACGCACGTCCTGCTGCCGATTCATTCCCAACCGTATGATGGCAGAATGAGACGGTCGCGACCTCGTTACGTTGATCGCGGTCAATGCGGTTCCATTCGATCGCCGCCACCGGACAGTCAACCGCGAAGGTCATGCAATTCGACGAAGCGTCTCGCGCTGCGGCTTACGACCCTTTGGCGATATGGCAGGCAGTGGGGATTGCCTACCGAGATCGCAGCCACTGTTGTCGCGATCAGCCGCGTGGAGGCCAGGAAAAACCACTGGCATGATGTCGTTGCCGCAGCGGCGCTTGCCCACGCGTCGGCATGCTTTCTTGTCGATCGTCGCGACGCCGGCGTATCGGTGTTGCCACTGGTCGGTGGTCGCAAGCCATTGTTCGGCATTCTGGTCGCGATGGCGTGTTAGGTGACGCTGAGCGGGCACCAAGGCGGTTGGCGTGCCGTAAGCCCTGACTACTCCGCCGTCCACCCACCATCAATGACGATGCTGGTCCCGGTGATCAGCGCGGCGGCGTCCGACGCGAGGAAGACGATGGCGCCCATGATGTCTTCGAGCTGACCCAAACGCCCGAGCTTGATCTTGCTCATGACGTCGTCGCGGAAGGCTTTGTTCTCGAAGAACGGCTTGGTCATGGCGGTCTCGACAAAGGTCGGCGCGATGGTGTTGGAGCGGATCTTGTAGGGCGCGAGGTCGAGCGCCATGGCCTTGTTCAGTCCCTCGATGCCCCATTTCGATGCGCAGTAAAGCGTGCGCGTCGGGCCGCCGACGTGGCCCATCTGCGAGGACGTATGGATGATCGAGCCGCCGCGCCCGGCGGCAATCATGCTTTGCGCCACGGTCTGAGCGACGAAGTAGGCGGACTTCAGGTTGAGGTCGAGCACCTTGTCGTAGTCGGCCTCGGTGATCTCGGTGAAGGGCTTTGGGACATTGTTGCCAGCGTTGTTGAGCAGGATGTCGAAGGGCTTGTCCTTCAACGCGGCCTTCAGCGCGTCGGTGTCGCGCAGGTTACACTGCAAGGTCTTGGCCTTGCCGCCGCGCGCGACAATCTCCGCGGCGACCGCTTCAAGCTCGGGCAGGGTGCGCGCGCACAGCGTCACTTCGGCGCCGGCTTCGGCCAGCGCGGCCGCGCCGGCAATGCCCAGGCCGCGGCCCGCGCCGGTCACAAGGGCGGTCCGCCCGTCGAGGCGGAAACTCGGTGTTCTAGGCAACATGGGTCAGGTCCGCGACAGCACGGGTTCGACGGCGCTGGCGTAGGGCACATTGCGCCCGCCGAAGCGCCGCACGCGGATGTTGGCCTGTTCGCCGTGGCCCGAGAAGCCTTCGAGCGCACACAGGCGCGAGCAGTATTCGCCCATGAGCACCGAGGCTTCGTCCGTCAGCACCCGCTGATAGGTGCAGGTCTTCAGGAACTTGCCGACCCAGAGGCCGCCGGTGTAGCGCGCGGCTTTCTTGGTGGGCAGCGTGTGGTTGGTGCCGATGACCTTGTCGCCGTAGGACACATTGGTGCGCTCGCCTAGGAACAAGGCGCCGTAGTTGGTCATGTTTTTCAGGAAATAATCCGGGTCCTTGGTCATGACCTGGACGTGTTCGAAGGCCAATTTGTCGGCGATCTCGACCATCTCATCGTCGTTCTCGCACAGGATGATCTCGCCGAAGGACGCCCAGGCCTTCGAGGCGATGGGCGCGGTAGGCAGAATGGTGAGCAGACGCGCGACTTCCTCGCGCGTCTGTTCGGCGAGCTTGCGCGAGGTGGTCAAGAGCACGGCGGGGCTGTCGGGGCCATGCTCGGCCTGGCCGAGCAAATCCGTCGCGCACATCTCGGCGTCGGTGGTGTCGTCGGCGATGACGAGGATTTCCGTGGGGCCGGCAAATAGGTCGATGCCCACGCGCCCGAACAGCTGGCGCTTGGCTTCAGCGACATAGGCGTTGCCCGGGCCGATCAGCATGTCGACCGGCTTGATGGACGCGGTGCCGATGGCCATGGCGGCCACGGCCTGCACGCCGCCCAAGCAATAAATCTCGTCGGCGCCTGCCAAAGCTTGCGCCGCGACGATGGCGGGGGCGAACTTGCCTTCGAAGGGCGGTGCGCAGGTGGCGACGCGCTTCACGCCCGCGACTTTCGCCGTGATCACCGACATATGCGCCGAAGCGAGTAGCGGATACTTGCCGCCCGGCACATAGCAGCCGGCCGAGTTCACAGGGATGTTCTTGTGGCCGAGGACGACGCCGGGGTAGGTCTCGACCTCGACGTCCTTCAGCGCGTCGCGCTGGACTTGGGCGAAATTGCGCACCTGCTTCTGGGCGAACTCGATGTCCTTGAGCGCCTGGCCCGACAGCTGGTCGATGCAGCCCTGGATTTCCTTAGCCGAGAGCCGGAAATCGGCGCGGTCCCACTTGTCGAACTTGATCGAGTAGTCGCGGACGGCGGCGTCGCCGCGCGCCTCGATGTCGGCGATCACGCCTTCGACCGTTTGACGCACACTCTGATCGGTCGCGACCGCCGGTGCAGCGGCGCGTTCTTTAAGCCAAGTCGCCATTGGATATCTCCCTAACGTTCCGCGGCCACTATCCTACGGCACACATTGGCAATGCAAGTGTGGGCTAAGCCTTTGGCAAGCCAAGTTCATAGAACTCGGCGATCTTGGGCTCGTCGAAGGCTTTTCTAAAATCTGCGATCAGCGTGATGTTGCTTTTCTCGGCGTCGCTCGCGGGATAGTCGGCGGCGGATGCGCTGCGGGCATAGCCCGCCAGCACGGCCAATCCTCAAGCGCCGGCAAACAGATCGCGGCGTGCAAGGGTGCTGCCGCCACTCATGATCCCGTCCTCCCGTAAGGTTAACCCGATGACATCTCAGGCCTCGGCCAGCGTGGAGTCAAACGGGCGGTTGGGCTAGTCTTGCCGGTGGGGAAGCAAGGGGAGGTTCTGTCATGAGCAACGGGTCGGTCTCGCGGCGCGGGATGTTCGGCGCCATCACCAAAGGCACGCTGACGGCCGGGCTGTTTGCGCCCTTCCGGGGGGCTGGGCGGCGTCGCCTGGGCGGCCGAAACGCCGCGCATGACCAAGAAATGGGTGCTGACCAAGACGGTGACCGACCGCAAGATCGCGCCCGAACATTTCCGCTTTGTCGAAGAAGCGCTGCCGGCGCTGCAGCCCAATGAGATGCTGCTGCAGATCAATGTCATCAACGTCCACTCGGGCACGCGCGAGCGCATGGGCTCGGGCGTCATCAAGCCGGGCGAGACCGACTACACCAATTTTGCCTGCGGGACCGTGCTCGCCTCACGCAATACGAACTTCAAAGAGGGCGATGTCATCGCCTGCCAGGGCGGCTGGATGACGCATCAGATCGTCAACCCGACGCTGGGCCTGGCTGGCACCTACCTCGAACCGCCAGAGCTGGTCTATGCGCAGCAGGGCAGCCGCTCGCCCTGGATCTATCCGTGCCGCAAAGCGCTGGTGGACTCGCATACCACCGATGTTCTGATGGATGTGTTCGGCACCTCGGGCACGACCGCTTACTTCGGCTGCCGCGAGTGCGGGCCGCTGACGCCGCGTGATACCGTTGCGGTCGCGGGCACAACGGGTTCGGTTGGCGCCATGGTCGCGCAGATCGCCAAGGCCAAGGGTTGCCGCGTCGTCGGTTTCGGCGGCGGCCCGGACCGCGCCCAGTGGGTACGCGATGCCTTCGGCATCGAGGCCATTGACTACCGCGCGAAAGACCTCGACGCGCAGCTCGCCAAGGCATTTCCGAATGGCGTCGACTTCTTCTCCGACGGCACGCAAGGCGATCTCTCGGAAGCGATCACCAAGATCATGAACCAGCACGGCCGCTATTTCTCCTACGGCTCAGCCGCCGCGCGCTACACCGAAGGGCCGCAGGCGCCGCCGCGTCCCAAAGTGAACCCCGAGTTCTCCACCACGCATCCTTATTATGCGCAGGCCGCGGGCATGGGCATGACCGACAGCATTTACCGCATCATCCTTCAGCGGAACATCAAGCTCGAGGCCTGGCAGGCGCAATGGCACTACACCGACCGCGAGGAGGCCGAGAACTATCTCGACCAGCTGGTGTTCAGCAAACGCTTGAAGCCCGTCAACACCGTGATCGAAGGCATCGAGAACGTGCCCAAGGCGATCATGGCCCAGTACACGACCAACCCCTACGGCAAGCTGCAAGTGAAGTTCGCCTAAAGCGGAGGACGACATGACCGAACCTTCTGAGCTCACGCGTCGCGGTGTTCTGGCGCGCGGCGGGCAACTGGCCGCGGCGGCGGGCGTGATCGCCGCGGCGTCCGCGAATGCCGCGTCGTCGGGCCTGATCACACCGTTCAAGATCGCGGTGCCGCAAGCCGATATCGACGATCTCAAGCGCCGCCTGGCCGCGACGCGCTGGCCCGAGCGCGAGCCGGTGGATGATTGGTCGCAAGGTGTGCCGCTCGCGCGTATCCAGGCGCTGATCGCCTACTGGCGCGACAAATATGATTGGCGCCGCATCGAAGCCAAACTCAATTCCTTCCCGCAGTTCCGCACGGAGATCGACGGACTGGGCATCCACTACATCCACGCACGCTCGAAGCACGCGAACGCCCTGCCCATGATCATGACCCACGGCTGGCCCGGATCGATCATCGAGTTCGCCGAGGTCATCCAGCCGCTCGTCGATCCCGAAGCCTTCGGCGGCAAGGCCGAGGATGCCTTCCACGTCGTCGTGCCCTCGCTGCCGGGCTACGGCTTCTCGGACAGGCCGTCCCACACCGGCTGGGGCATGGAGCGCATCGCCACGGCCTGGCACACGCTGATGACACGTCTCGGCTACACCCGCTACGTCGCGCAAGGCGGCGACTGGGGTGCGCGCCTCTGCCTGTTCATGGGGGCGCAGCGCCCGCAAGGTCTGGCCGCGCTGCACCTCAATCGGCCGCTTTACTGGGCCCCGCCCGGCGAAAAGAGCCCGCCCGGCCCGCCGCGCGCGCGGTGGGAGAGCGAACTCGGTTATCGCATCCAGCAATCGACGCGGCCTCAAACATTAGGATATGGCCTCGCGGACTCGCCCGTCGGCCAGGCCGCTTGGATCTATGAGAAATACGCCGCCTGGAGCGCCGGAAAATGGAACCCCGAAGCGGCGTTCAGCATGGATGCCATGCTCGACAACATCTCGCTCTACTGGTTCACGAACACCGGCGTCAGCTCGGGACGCCTCTATTGGGAAAGCATTGACGCCCTGCCGCCGGGCGATAAATTCGACATCCCCATCGCCTACAGCATCTTTCCCGCCGAGAAGGGTGGTCCGAAGAGATGGGCCGAGCGCCTATTCCCCAATCTGTTCTATTGGAACGAGGTCGAGGCGGGCGGGCACTTCGCGGCCTTCGAGCAGCCCAAGATATTTGTGCGCGAGCTGCGCAGCGCTTTCAAAACCATGCGCGCCTAGGAGAAGTAGTATGACGTCGATGTGTGGAATGTTTACGCGAGGTGTGGCCATCGCCGTCCTCGCGGCGTGTCTTGTCTCCTGCGGCGAGTCTTCCGCGCCTGTCAGCACTGCCGAGGTTGCTACGAGCAGCGGCACTTTCAAGGGCGTGCCGGCGGGCAGCCCCGACGTCACGGTGTTCAAGGGCCTGCGCTACGCCGCGGCGCCCGTGGGCCCCTTGCGTTGGAAACCGCCGCGCGCCGCGACGCGCGCTGAAGGCGTCATCACCGCCGATACGTTTGGCGCCGCCTGTCCGCAGCAGGGCAACGTAACCCCGCAGGCCGAGGATTGCCTGTTCCTCAATGTGTTTGTCCCGTCGGCGGCAAAACAAGGGTCGAACCTGCCGGTGCTGGTGTTCATCCATGGCGGCGCGTTCCTCAGCGGCACCGGCGCGGCCTATGACGCGACGAAGATGGTCGCCGAGAACAACGTCGTGGTCGTGACGCTCAATTACCGCTTGGGCGCGCTCGGGCTGATCGTCATGCCCGGCTTGCTCGCGACAGAGAACAGCTTTTTCGAAAACGTCGGCGACGGCGGCAACTACGGCTTCATCGACCAGCAATTCGCCTTCCAATGGCTGCGCGACAACATTGCCGGATTTGGCGGCGATCCGGCCAAGGTGACGATCACGGGCGAATCAGCCGGCGGCCAAAGCGTCTTTTTCCACCTCGCATCGCCCGAGACGGGCAAAAATCTTTTCCGCGGGGTCATCAGCCAGAGCAGCGGCTCGACCTATAACACGCTGCCGTCCAAGACCGAGTTCCAGGACAAGTTCGCCGAGGCTTTTGCGAAGGATATCGGGTGTTCCGCGACCAACGCCGATTGCCTGCGCGCCAAGCCGGTCGCGGAGATCCTTGAGTCACAGAACCGCGCGCTCGGGCGGTACAACTGGTCGCCGGTCCATGGCACCAAAGCATTACCGCTATCGTTCAAAGCGGCGTTCCAGAGCGGCAAGATCGTCAAGGTGCCGGTGATCAACGGCACCACCGCTGCCGAAGGCCGCTTCTTCCTGCCCAACCAACTGCCGCGCATTCCGGTGGAGGATTCAGTTCCAGCCGGCGGGCCGGCCAGCTACACCCTCGCGCAACCCAATGCCTTCTGCGGATCTGCGGAAGCGCCTGCCACCTGCACCTATCCATCGTTGATCAACCGCTATCTTAGCGCCGGGTTGGCCGGCACGCGCTTTGCCGTCGTGCCGCCCGATATGAACACGCCGGAGTTTGGCCAGAAGCTGGCCGGGATCTATCCCATGGAGAAATTCCCGAACCCCTATCTGAACAATGCGCCCAATGCCGACATGGCGCTCGGGCGGCTGTTCACCGACATGGTCATGGCCTGCAACGCCATGGCCGCGAACCGCGATCTCGCGGCGTCAGGCATTCCGGTGTTCGGCTACGAGTTCGATGATCCCAATGCCCCGGCGCGGGGCAACCCCGTGCAGCCGCCTAACAACGTGCTTGGATATCCGAGTGGGCCAGAGCATACATCCGAGCTGAACTACCTATATGAGGCCGGCCAATCCTTCACGCCGGAGCAAGCGGCGCTGGCGCGTGAGATGCGCGCCTATTGGGCCAACTTCGCCAAGACGCTCAATCCGAGCGGTGCGAACTTGCCCGCGTTCAAGGCGTTCCCGGCGGTGCAGTTGCTGGTGCCCGGCGGCTCGCGTTCCTCGGAGACGTTCGATGAAGACCACGCTTGCACCTCGCTTTGGCAGCCCATTCTGACCGGCGGGTGAGTGCCCGAAGGTCCGACGCGCTCAAACCACGTCCCATTGCAAGCGCTGCGCGCGGCCAGATCGCGCAGGAGTAAGTGTTTGGGGTTATATCGCTTGATAGACGCACATCTGTGCGCCGCAATTCAGGGACAGAATTTCCCCCATCAGCGTTGTGTCAGTACCGCGACACGAAGCCCATGGGAGAATATTCATGTCCCTTCACAAACCGTCTCTTCGCATTGGTCTTTTGGCCAGCGCGCTTGTCATGGGCGCTTTCACAGCAGCCCTTCCGCTGACGCCGCGCTTGAATGTACCGGCCGCGCAGGCGCAGAGCCGGTTCACCCTTAACGTCGGCTTCGACAGTTTTCACGACGAACTCTCGCGCTACGGCGATTGGGTTTATAGCGACCGTTGGGGCATGGTCTGGGTCCCGGCCGATGTCGCCTCCGATTTCCATCCGTACTACACCGACGGCCGCTGGGAGCCGACGCGCGAGTATGGCTGGATGTGGGTGTCCGACTACGAATGGGGCGATATCCCGTTCCACTACGGCCGCTGGGTCAACGATCCCTACGACGGCTGGATGTGGATCCCCGGCTATGTCTGGAGCCCCGGTTGGGTGGTTTGGCGCGGCAACGATCAATACATGGGCTGGATGCCGCTGCCGCCGGATGACGACTTCATCCGCGGCTATGAAAGTGTTTCGATCCGCTATTCCAACTACGACAGGTATGACGACTTCTATGGCTATGGCCGCTGGTATGGGCGCGATTACAACGAAGACCGTTTCGCCCGCGCATGGGTGTTCATCGGCATCGGCAACATGGGTGAGCGCGACTATCGCCGCCATGCCATGCGTGAGCCGCGCCAGGTCATCGACGTGATCAACCAGACGCGCAACGTCACCAACTACACCGTCGTGAACAACTACATCGTCAACCGCAGCGTCGGGCCGCAGCTCGAATGGGCCGGGCGTCGCGGGGGCGACCGTCCGCCGCGCGCCGCCGCCGAGCTGGTGCGCCGCCCGAACATGATCCGCACGGTCGATGAGGGCCGCCAATTTGAGCGCCGGGCCGAGCAGGATGCGCCGCGCGGGCGCGGTGCGGCCAACAGCGCGCCGCGACCGTCGCAGGAGGTTGTGAATAACCTTTCCACCGAACGCCGCGCACGCGGTGGGCTTGGCGGGACGGGCCGTCTGTTCACGCGCGAGACCATCAACACCGCGCCGATGGCCCCGACGTCGGCGGCGGCGGGTGGCGATCGTGGCCGCCCGGAACGCGCCGACCGGGCGCGCGAAGACGGCCAACGCCGCGCCAATGAGGAGCGCGCGCAGCGCGATCAGCAGCAGCGCGCGGACCAAGAGCGTCGGGCCAGTGAGCAACGCGCACAGCAGGACGAGCAACGCCGCGCCGGGCAGGAACGTCGCGCCAATGACGAACGCAACCAGCGCGACCAGCAGCAGCGCGTCCAGCAAGAGCGCCAAGCGAACGAGCAGCGGGCTCAGCAGGACCAGCAACGCCGCACCGACCAGGAACGTCAGGCCAATGAGGAACGGGCTCAACGCGATCAACAGCAACGCGCCGCACAGCAACGCCAGGGTGAGCAGCAGCGCCAGGCGGAGCAACAACGCCGTGCGGCCGAGCAACAGCAACATCAGGCGGAGCAGGAGCAGCGGCGCGCCGCTGATCAGCAACAGCGCCAACAGCAGCAGGCGGAGCAGCAACGTCGCCAGAACGAAGAGCGTGCGCGCGCGAACCGCGCGGAGCAGCCGCCGAAAGCGCAAGAGCCGCAGGCCCAAGACAAAGGCAATGAGCGGCGCGGCCGCGGCGATGACGACGATAAGGCTAAGCGCGGAAGAGGGCGGGACTAGCGCCCGCCCGTAAGGCTAGTGCTTGGCCAGCGCTGTATTGGTGTTACGCAGGCGGTGGCTGAACACCGTGCACATTTGATACAGGGTCGCCGGATGCTCTTTCAGGAAGTCGCGGAAGGAATCGCGGTCGAAGCGGTAGACCAGCACGTCGGTCACGGCGCGCACGTAGGCTGAGCGTGGATAATCGTCGAACACAGACATTTCACCGAAGTAGGCGGTAGGGCCCAGCGTGGTGATCGGCACTTTCTGGCCGGCGCGCGAAACGTAAACCTCAACCGTGCCCGAGCCGATGACCAAGAGGTCATTGGTCGCTTCACCTTCGAGCAGGATCAAAGCGTCGGCTTCGAAGGTTTCGATCGTCGCGAGCGAGGCGAGTTTCAGCAGTTCGTTCTGCGGCACATCGCGAAAGAGCGCGACGCTGCCGAGAAACGCCAGAGTCTCCGTGCGCTGCGGCGCATCGATGTTCGAGCTGTGCATTTTGTCGCCCCTACGAACCGTTCTGGCTGGTTTGTGGGCCCTGCATACCTAAAAAAGGGTATAGCGAACACTTAATATGCGATCAGAAAGCGCCTTTCTGCACGGATTCGGACCAAAATGAACCGCTGACGCGCGTTGCCGCGCGCCCCGTTTACCCTCAGGTTTTGTCGAGGTTTTATCGTGCGGTGCGGCTTACTTGGCCTCGCCCATGGCCTTGATGTTGTCGAGCGCTTCGCCGAAACGCTTAGCGCGGCCTTCGCGGCTCTGTGCTTTGGCCTCGGGAGTCTTCAGCGGCTCTTGATCCCAAAACAGCGTGTAGATCGCCTTGGAGGCGTTCGCGCCGCGCGGCACGATCTCGATCGTACCGTGATACATGTCTTTGCCGTCGACGAAGCTGTATGTGTATGACAGCGCCGTCTTGCCCACCATGACCTCGGTGACGGTGTCGCGCACGCTGCGCACGGTGCCGATGCCGCCGTCGCCGCTGAGGATCTTGCAGCTGACCTTCAGCCAATCGCGCAGCGCGCAGAAGTCGCCGACCTTCTTCCACACCGCTTCGGCGGGCGCGGCGATGTCTTTCTCGAGAACAATGTGCGTGAATTCTGCGGCGCTGGCGGCGCCGGCGGTCAGTGCCAAGATGCCGGCGGCGGCCAGAGCGGTACGGATGCGTTGCATGGTTTTTCTCCCCTAATCCTGGGGAAGAAGTTAAACGCAAAGCATTCGCCGCGCCAGCTTCACGCGCTACGGCCTCACTCGCCTGCGAGTAATACCTCACCTGTCAGCGCACCGGCTTGGCGGTCGAACAGCCGACGATAGATGCCGCCGGGCTGCGCCAAGAGGCTCGCGTGCCGGCCTTCCTCGACTACGGCGCCCTTGTCGAACACCAGGATGCGGTCGAGCCGCTGCACGGTCGAGAGGCGGTGGGCGATGATAATCGCCGTGCGCCCCTTCATCAGCCGTTCGATGGCCTCCTGGATCAATGCCTCGGATTCCGAATCCAGGCTCGACGTGGCTTCGTCGAGGATCAGGATCGGCGCGTTGGCCAGGAACGCACGCGCCAGCGCCACGCGTTGGCGCTCCCCGCCCGAAAGCTTCACGCCGCGCTCGCCAACCAGAGTGTCATAGCCGCGCGGCAGCGCAGCGATAAACGCATGGGCGTTGGCGAGCCGCGCCGCTTCCTCGATCTCCGCCCGACTGGCGTTCGGCCGGGCATAGGCGATGTTCTCGGCCAGGCTCCGGTGAAACAGGATCGGCTCCTGCTGCACGATGGCGATCTGCGAACGCAGCGACTCTTGTGTGAAGCTGCGCACGTCGTGGCCGTCCACCAGCACCCCGCCGGCGGTGACGTCGTAAAGGCGCTGGATCAGTTTCACGAAGGTGGTCTTGCCCGAGCCGGAGTGCCCGACCAGGCCTACACGCTGCCCGCCCGGGATGGTCACCGACAGGTCCTTGTACAAAGGCGTGCGGTGGCCACCGTACTGGAAGGTGACATTGTCGAAACGCACCTCGCCACGGTGGATCGGGATCGCCTGTGCATCCTCGGTATCCGCAATGCCGAGCGGCTGGGCGTGGATCTCGACCAACTCTTCCATTTCGTTGACCGAGCGCTGGAGGTGGTTCACGTGCTGGCCGATATCGCGCAAGTAGCCGTGCACGATGAAGTAGCTGGTCAGCACGTAAGCCACGTCGCCCGGCGACGCCTTACCCTGGAACCACAGCCAGATCGCAGTTCCGACCAGGGCCGTGCGCACGACCCACAGCAGGGCGATCTGGATCGTGCCGGCGTAGGTGCCGCGCGTCCACGTGCGGCGCGTGCGGCCTTTCCACTTCAGCATGACGCGGGCAAGGCGGGCCTCCTCGCGCGCTTCGCCGCCAAAGCCTTTGACCACGGCGTTGGAGCCGATGGCATCGGAGAGCGCGCCGGAGATGCGCGTATCCCAGGCGTTGGACAGCGACGCCGCGGGCGCGAGCCACTGCGTCGCCATCACCACCGTCAACGAGGCGTAAGCCGCCGCGCCGACGCCCATGACGAGGCCGAGCAAAGGTGCGTTCAGCGCGAGCAAGACGATGGTGCCGCCCAGCACGACCACCGACGGCGCCAAGGCGAGGATCAGCGTGTCGTTGAGCAGGTCCAGCGCCCACATGCCGCGCGTGATCTTACGCACGGTCGAGCCGGCGAAGGTATTGGCGTGCCAATCGGTCGAGAGGCGCTGCACGCGCTGGAACGCGTCCTGGGCGATGTCGGCCATGAGCCGCAGGGTGAAGCGGATCATGTTCATCCACGAGGCATGGCGCATCACCGTCATCACGACCCCCAGCAGCGCCATGGTGGTGAACGCCGGCAGGATGGCGGCGCGGTCGTTCTGGGCGAGGGCATCGACGATGCGCCCGGCATAGGTCGGGATGAAGACTTCGGTCAGGGTCGCCACCGACATGGTGAGCAGCATTGCCCAGACGCGCACGTGCTGTTTTTTCCAGTGCGCGAAGGTGAAACGTAGGACCGCTGGCATCGCGCTTCCGCGACGCTTCTTGGGATGATGGGTCATAGCAGCATACCGGCGCGGTGCGCCGGCTCCGTTCTATATTCAGGTGAATTGATCCGGGATGCCGGATCGGGTTCAGCGATAGCGCTCCGGCGCTGGTGTGCGTCGGAGGTGGGCCTCGGGCCCTAACCGCGCTCTAATGTCGCGATCGACCCATGTGTTGATAGATGTAAACGTACATTACGTTCACCACAGGCTGCTGAAAACGCGCGGAGAATACGCGCGAGCCCCCATTTGGGCAAGCGCCCGGATGGTACGTCGCGCGAATTTGAAATGTCCGTGCGATTCAAAGGGCAGGCGCAAACAAATCGGCATGCTTATATGATGCCGATTGAAGGAAACGTGCTCATGACCACCAGCAAGCCCGCCCCGAACCAGGCCACGCTCCATCGTATGGTGATGGAGAAGCACGTCTGTCCTTTCGGTGTGAAATCCAAACATCTCCTGGAAAGCAAAGGGTTTACGGTCGACGACAACTGGCTGACGACGCGCGAGCAGACCGAAGCCTTCAAGATCAAGTACAACGTCAAGACCACGCCGCAGACATTCATTAACGGCGCGCGTATCGGCGGATACGACGACCTGCGCCGCCACTTCGGCAAGAAAGTGCGCGATCCCAAGGCGCTGACGTACAAGCCGGTCATCGCCGTGTTCGCGACCACAGCGCTGATGGCGCTCGCCGCCAGCATGGCGGCCTTCGGCTCGCCCCTTACCATACGCGCCGGCGAGTGGTTCATCGCCTTCAGCATGTGCGTGCTCGCCATCCTCAAGCTGCGCGACATCGAGAGCTTTTCGAACATGTTCATCGGCTATGACTTGCTGGCGCGCCGCTGGATTCCGTACAGCTACATTTACCCTTTCGCCGAACTGCTGGCAGGCGTGTTGATGACGGCCGACGTGCTGACAGTTGTGGCTAACCCCACGGCGCTGTTCATCGGCGTCATCGGTGCGGTCTCGGTGTTCAAAGCGGTCTACGTCGATAAGCGCGAGCTCAAATGCGCCTGCGTCGGCGGCGACAGCAACGTGCCGCTGGGTTTCATCTCGCTGACGGAAAACTTAATGATGATCGCCATGGCGGTCTGGATGATCGCGTCTCACTGATTGGACCTAGGCTCCCTGGACTCCTGCTTCGGCACGGGCGTAGCCTGATCGCCGAGGAAAGCAAACCAGGGAGGATGTCATGAGTGAGGAAAACACGATCAGCCGCCGCTCCGCTTTTGCCGCGGGCGCCGCCGCGCTGTTGCTCGCCGGGTTCGCGGGCGAAGCCAAGGCCGAGATGAGCGCGGCCGAGAAGGCCAATATCAAAGTCGTCGACGATTTCCTCGCCATCTGGGCCAAGCCCGACACCGACGTCGCCAAGGCGCTGACGTTCTTCACCGACGACTGCGTTGTGCGCATGTCGGAGAACAAGCCGGCGCTCACCGGAAAGACCGCGCTCGGCCAGGGCTTTGCCGATCTGCTCAAGACCGGCCGCTACGGCATCAAGAGTCTGTCCACCTTCGCGCGCGGTCCGGTCGTCGCCAACGACCGCGTCGATTGGAAGATCGAGGACGGCGGCAAGCGCGGCGCCGAATTCCCCATTGCAGGCGTATTCGTCGTGCGGAACGGCAAAATCGCGGAATGGTCGGACTACCTCGCCAAAGCCTAAGTCGGGGGTTTGTAAATTTTGTAAAGCTCCTGCCGCGCGATGCAATCGGCCTGTGGGGCTGCTGGAAGGCTTACGTCGCGTGTCCGCGCTCTGTCGCCGCCCGTGAATTTGCGGGCGACATTCGGCGCGTTTGACGTAAAATGCCGGCCCTTCCGACGATTTCCAGCGAGCCCACACACATGTCCAACGCCGTTTCCGTCCACGGTCTTTCGGTTGACCAACAACTCCATAGCTTCATCGACAAAGACGTTCTGCCGCTCGTCGGATTGAAGTCCGCCGACTTCTGGAAAGGCTTCGCCGCGCTCCTAGGTGAGCTAGCGCCGCGCAACCGTGCCCTGCTCGCCGAGCGCGATCGACTGCAGGGTTTGATCGATGAATGGCACCGCGCGCGGCGCGGCAAGGATATCGACGCGGCCGCCTACGAATCTTTTCTGCACGAGATCGGTTATCTGCAGTACGAAGGCGCCGACTTCAAGGTCAGCACCAAAAACGTCGATCCCGAGGTCGCCGAGATCGCCGGTCCCCAGCTTGTCGTGCCGCTGATCAACACGCGCTTTGCCTTGAACGCCGCCAATGCGCGCTGGGGCAGTTTGTATGACGCCTTCTACGGCACCGACGTGCTCGGCCCGCCGCCGACGGCCAAAGGCTACGACGCGGCGCGCGGCGCGGCCGTGATCGCCAAGGCGCGTGCGTGGCTTGACCAGACGGTACCGCTGGCCAGCGGCTCACATGCCGATGTCACGGGATACAGTGTTTCAGGCGGCGTGCTCCACGCGGTGCTGAAGGATAACAGCACGACGGGGCTCAAAGACCCCACTCTCTTGCGTGGATATAGCGGCGCGGCCGATGCGCCCACGGGCATCCTTATTCGCCACAACGGCCTGCATTTCGAGATCGTCATCGACCGCAAGCATCCGATTGGCAAGGACGATGCTGCCGGCGTGTCTGACGTCTTGGTGGAGTCCGCGCTCACCACCATCATGGACTGCGAGGACAGTGTCGCCGCCGTCGATGCCGCCGACAAGGTGGCGGTCTACCGCAACTGGCTCGGCCTCATGAAGGGCGACCTCACCGCCAAATTCGACAAAGGCGGCAAGCAGGTCGACCGTTCGCTCTCGCCCGACCGCAGCTACACCGGCGCGGACGGCAAGCCGGTCGTACTGCCGGGACGCAGTCTTATGCTCGTGCGCAATGTCGGTCACCTGATGACCAATGATGCGGTGCTGCTGGCCGACGGCAAGGAAATCCCCGAGGGCATCCTCGACGGTGTCGTGACTTCGCTCATTGCTCTGATCGATCTCAAAGGGCTGGGCAAATACAAGAACAGCCGCACCGGCTCGGTCTATATCGTCAAACCGAAGATGCATGGACCGGCTGAAGCCGCCTTCACCAACCTCATCTGCGAGAAGGTCGAAGACCTGATCGGCATGACGCGCCACACGATCAAGGTCGGCATCATGGACGAGGAGCGCCGCACGACGCTCAACCTCAAGGAATGCATCCGTGCCCTGAAAGACCGCGTGTTTTTCATCAACACCGGCTTCCTGGACCGCACGGGCGATGAGATCCACACCTCCATGCAGGCCGGCGCGGTCATCCGCAAAGCCGACATGAAGTCGTCCAAGTGGCTGTTGGCTTACGAGAACTCCAACGTCGATACGGGGCTGGCCTGCGGCTTCCCCGGCCACGCCCAGATCGGCAAAGGCATGTGGGCCATGCCCGACCGCATGGCCGAGATGCTAGCCACCAAGGCCGGGCATCCCAAGGCCGGCGCGAACACGGCCTGGGTGCCGTCGCCGACGGCGGCGACACTGCATGCGCTGCACTATCACGAGGTCGATGTGCGTGCGCGGCAGAAAGAACTGGCGTCACGTCCGCGCGCGGCCCGGCGCGACATCATGACCATCCCGCTGGCCGGTCAGGTCAATTGGTCGCCCGAACAAGTGCGCGCCGAGATCGAGAACAACGTGCAGGGCCTCTTGGGCTACACCGTGCATTGGATCAACCAGGGCGTCGGCTGCTCGAAGGTCGCCGACGTCAACAACGTCGGGCTGATGGAGGACCGTGCCACGGTGCGCATCTCCAGCCAGCATGTGGCCAACTGGCTGCTGCACGGTATCTGCACGGAAGCCGAAGTCCTGGACGCCATGAAGCGCATGGCCAAAGTGGTCGACGAGCAGAACAGACACGTCGCCGGCTACCGTCC
The DNA here is from genome assembly GCA_903888485.1 of uncultured bacterium. Lineage (GTDB taxonomy): Bacteria > Pseudomonadota > Alphaproteobacteria > Rhodospirillales > Rhodospirillaceae > SHVO01. Next base: position 19,768 of record CAISTS010000045.1, read on the forward strand.
GCTCGCACCCGACTACGAGAACGGGCTGGCCTTCCAGGCGGCACGGGACTTAATCTTCCAGGGTGTGCAGCAACCCAACGGCTACACCGAGCCGGTGCTGCACGCGTATCGCCGGAAGTATAAGAGCCAGAACGGAGCCTGATGGCCATCAAGAAGATCGGCATCCTCACCAGCGGCGGCGACTGCGCCGGCCTCAACGCCGTCATCCGCGCTGCCGCCCATGCGGCCATCGGGCGCGGTTGGGACGTGCTGGGCTTGCGCAACGGTCATCTCGGTCTCTTGCAATCACCGCCGGATGTGGTGCAACTCACCGCTGACGCCGTGCGCGGCGGTGACCTCTTGCGCGCCGGCGGCACGTTCCTCGGCACCACCAATATCGGCGATCCTTTCGCTTATCCGGGACCCGACGGCACGAAGACCGACAGCTCGCGCGAAGAGATCGCGGCGATGAAGGCGCTCGGCCTCGATGCCCTTGTCGTCATCGGCGGCGACGGCAGCATGCGGCTCTTCGACCGGCTGCTGGCGCCGGCGGGCATTCCCTGGGTCGGCGTGCCCAAGACCATCGACAACGACGTGCCCGGCACCGATTTCGCCGTAGGTTTCTTCTCGGCGGTGGAAGTTGTGAGCGAGGCGCTCGACCGCTTGTCGTCTACCGCGGCGAGCCATCGCCGCATCATGGTGCTCGAGGTCATGGGCCGCGATTCCGGGTACATCGCGCTTTATGGCGGCGTTGCCGGTGGCGCCGACGCCATCCTGATGCCTGAATTTCCCTACGATCTTGACGACGTCGCCGCGCACATCAAGCACATCACGCACAATCGCCCGGGCCCCGTGCTGATCGTCGCCGCCGAGGGCATCAATCGCCCGCCCGATGATCGTCGCCATGGCAGCAGCATCGGCGCGGCCATCGCGACGGGCCTGCAGCAGCGCACCGGCTTCGAAGCGCGCTGCACGGTGCTCGGCTACACACAGCGGGGCGGATCGCCCGCGCCCTTCGACCGGCTGCTGGCCTCCTCCTTCGGCGTGCGTGCCGTGGACCTTTTGGCCGACGGCGCGAACCGCTGCCTGACCGCATGGCGCGGGGGAATGGTGACCCATGTCCCCATGGAAGGGGTGGTCACGGGCCCGCGTTTCGTCTCGCCCAAGGACGATTTGGTCCGCGCCGCCCGAAGTATCGGAACTTATGTCGGCGCAATCCCTTAAGAAGGGTCATGGACACACCTCGGGCCAAGTTATCTTTCCTGAAGAGCCTCGGCCCCGGACTCGTTACCGGTGCCGCCGACGATGACCCGAGCGGTATCGCAACCTACAGCCAGATCGGCGCGCAGTTCGGCTACGGCCTTGCCTGGACTCTTCCCTTCAGTTTCCCATTCATGGCGGTGATCCAGGAAATCGCGGCGCGCATCGGCTGCGTCAGCGGTTGCGGCATTGCGCAGAATCTGCGGCGGCACTACTCGCCTTGGTTGTTGCGCTGTGTAGTCGGGTTGCTGCTCCTCGCCAATGTCATCAATCTCGGCGCTGATCTTGGCGCTATGGCGGCGGCGGTCGGTTTGCTCATCGGGGGGCCCGAACTGGTTTATGCGCTGGCGTTCGGCCTCGTCTGCATACTGCTCGAGGTGTTCCTCACCTACGAGACCTATGCGCGCGTGCTCAAGTGGATCACGCTTTCACTCTTCGCCTATGTTGCGGTCGTCATTGCCGTCGATGTGCCATGGGGCGCGGCGCTCCGCACAACCGTGCTACCGCACTTTGTGTTCGATCAGGCCCACGCCACGGCGCTCGTCGCCGTGCTCGGCACCACGATCAGCCCGTATCTCTTTTTCTGGCAGGCGGGCCAGGAAGTCGAGGAACGGTTGCGTCGCCATGCCAAGTCACTGTGCGTCAGCCCGCGCGACGCCGGCGCCGACTTCACGCGCATACGCACGGACACCTTGGTCGGCATGGGTGTTTCCAATCTCGTGGCGCTGTTCATTGTTTATGCAGCAGCGGCGACGCTCAATGCTCAAGGCGTCACGAACATCCAGACTTCGGCGCAGGCGGCCGAGGCGCTACGTCCCATCGCCGGCGACCTGACGTTCGCGCTATTTGCCGCCGGGATCATCGGCACCGGAATGCTGGCCGTGCCGGTACTCGCGGGCGCCTCTGCCTATGCGGTGGCCGAGTTATTCCAGTGGCCCGAAGGCCTCGGCCGCCTTCCGCGCGAAGCCAAGGCATTCTACGGCACGATTGCCGGCGCAACGCTCGCGGGGGTTGCGCTCAATGTCGTTGCACTCGATCCGATCAAGGCGCTGTACTGGAGCGCGGTCATCAACGGCATCCTTGCCGCTCCTTTGATGGCGGTGATGATGTTGATTGCACGCAATCCGCGCGTGATGGGCAGGCTCACGCTGTCCTGGCCGATGGTCATCGGCGGCTGGGCGGCAACCCTGGTGATGGCGGGCGCCGCGCTGGTGTTTTTCTTCGCGTTCTGATCGGGCGCCGCGCTCACCCGGCGCGTAAATCGGGCGTCCTCAAACCAAGTCGGAACAAGGCCACTTAGCCTGGCGTTTCCTTATCAACGCTGCTGATGCAGAAAATCCTTTCCTGATTGAGGCACAATAATGCGCCGCGCACCTTTCATCGTCATTGGAATGCTTTCCCTGCCATTGTTCTTCACCGCAGTAGCCCAGGCCGCCAGCCCGATCCCCCAGTCCGCCGATGGCAAGCTCGCCAGCGCCGTTCAGATGCGCTCCGGACCCGGAGATGAATTCCCCGCGGTGACGCGTCTGGCCAAAAACCTCAACGTTGATATCCACGGTTGTCTCAAGAGCTGGGACTGGTGCGACGTCTCCTGGCGCGGCAACCGCGGCTGGGTGCCTGCCGAAGCCATCGACTATCGCCGCGGCGCCGAGCGCGTGTCGGTGAGGGAACATGGCAGCGAGTTGGGCGTCCCAGAGGTGACCTTCCAGATCAATTCCTATTGGGACGACCACTACAACAACCAGCTCTTCTACGGCGATCGCGAGCGCCTGCGTCAAAACGCAAGCTTCGCCCGGTAGTTGCAGAAACTTCCGACGGCCCTGGAGCGTTTCATCGCCACAGATCGTTTCAGGAGGCCATCATGCGCGTAGGTAGGTACATGGACATTACACCCGAACGTGGTTCGTCGGCGTCATCCGATCACCCGGATGCGACCAACATCACCAGGAACCCAGAAGATCTTTCGACGGACGAAATCCGCCAGGGCGTCACCGGTAACGGCGTGCGTTACGTGCTCGCCATCTCGCTGGGCGCGGCCCTCGTTGGCCTCGGCCTCGCATGGGTTCTCGTAGTCTAAGCTTTACGGCAGAGCGCCTCCCGCACTGCGGAACAAAGCAGTGCGGGAGGCGTTTCTTTGCATGTCCGCACCCAGACAAAGGAATGGTTCAATGAATTGGGATCAAGTCGCCGGCAATTGGAAGCAGATGAAGGGCAAGGTTCGCGAACAGTGGGGCGATCTCACCGACGACGACATCGACCGCATCGCAGGCAAACGCGATCAGCTCATCGGCCTCGTCCAGGAACGCTACGGCATCCAGAAGGACATCGCCGAGACGCAAGTGAAGGAATGGGAAAAGCTGCTGCATTAGGCGGCTTACCCCACCAATCCGACGGGAGCGGCGAGGCCCAGCCAGCCGCTCCCGTTTTGCTATCTGCCTTTAGGCATCTTCTCAGATGTTGCGCTCCGTAAGCACCCTCGCACTCGCGCTGCTGATCCTGGCCAGCATTCTGGTGGCCGGCCTGATCTATGCCGCCGGCGACATCCTGGCGATGTTCTTCATCGCCTTCCTGCTGGCCTATCTGTTCGATCCTTTGGCGGGGTGGATGGAGCGCCGCGGCATTCCGCGCCCCGTCGCCGCGCTGCTCATCACCGGCGGCTTGATCGTGCTCGTTGGCGGGGCCATCGCCGTGCTGGGACCGATCGTGTACCAGGAGATGCAGGGGCTTCTGCGCAGCCTGCAATCGGCCTTCAGCGAGGGCCTTGTGCATGTGCGACGGGAACTTGTCCCCTACCTTTCGATCCTGCGCCCCCTCGGCCTCGACGGGCTTGTGCGCCAAGCGCCAGCCGCCGCCGCCAACGGCGATATCAGCAAGCCCCTGGCCTCGGTGGTCAGCGGCGGCATCGCCTTCGCCGGCACCATGGGCCTCGCGCTGCTCGCGCCCGTGGTCACCTTCTACCTCCTGAAAGATTGGCCGCGCATGCTGATCCGCGTACTCAAGGAAGTCCCGCCGGCCAAGCGGCCGATGGTGCGCAGCCTTGCGTGCCAGATCGACGATGTGCTGTCGGCATTCATCCACGGCCAGGCCTGGGTATGCTTGTGCGTCGGCGTAATGTACGCCGTTGGACTAGGCGTCCTCGACTTCAAGTACGGCATCGTGCTTGGCCTGATGTCCGGCGCGCTCAAGTTCCTGCCCTACGTCGGCACCGCCATTGGGCTCACGGCGACGCTTGCCACCGCCGTCAGCCAGGCAGGCTGGGACGGCTGGATTCTGGCCGGGATCGGGGCCACGTTCTTCATCGTTGAGGTGATTGAGTCCAGCATCCTGTCGCCGCGCATCATCGGCGGCCGCGTGCATATGGCGCCGGCGCTGGTGATCTTTGCGGTACTCCTGGGCGGAAAATTGCTCGGCGTTATCGGCGTGTTCATCGCCATCCCGGTCTTCGCCGTAGCGCGCGTGCTGGTCACGTTCTGGTTCCACCGCGAGCGCGAGTACCAGCGCAGTACGCGCCAGCGCCGGATCCGCGGGCTGGGCCGCGACATCTCACCGGATCCCGGCAACAAGATCTTGATCGTGCATGGCAAGCGCTAAGGAATTAATGCGAACCCAAGCAGTTGTGCCAAGGCCCTGCCTGCACATAGGAGAGTCTCACATGCCCACCCCACAGAAGTACGAAGGCCAAAGAAACGAAGGCGAAGGCAGCCGCTCGGCCGCCCGCGCCTACAACAAGGCCACCACGGCCTTTGCCAAGTCCGGCAAAGTCGCGCCGGCCGCCAAGGAAGCCAAGCGCGCCATGTCCTCGAAGACCGAAGCGCGCGAGATGAAGAAGGCCGAGGAGGTCGGCAAGCGCCCGGCCAAACCGCGCTCTGGGACGAAGTCCCGCGCCAGCGCCCGCAAATCCCGCTAGCTTCGCGCGACGCAGCCAACAAAAAGGGCCAAGGCATTGCCTTGGCCCTTCGCTGTTTAGGGGCCTATTACTTCTGGTACGCGAACTTCGGCATGTTCTTGAGAACATCCTTTGTGGCACCTGGCATCACGGCCTTCTCCTGCGTCAGTTCGACGCCTTCGAACGGCACGGCCACGAGCTTATCGCCCATGCCGAGGAAGCCGCCCACCGAAACGATGGCGTAAACCACCTTGTCGTTGCGGTTGACGATCAGGTCGTCGATCACGCCGACCTTCTCGTCCGTTTCGTTGTAGACCGGCGCACCCATCAGCTTGCTGCCGCGAAAGCCCGTCGAGACGCTGGTGACGTCGACTTTGTAACGCGCAATCGTCTGCGGCACGCCCTGGGCGCCGACGGCAATGGGGATTAGCGGAATGGCTGCGATAAGGCCAAAGGCCAGGAACAATTCCTTCGTCATGTCATCACCTAAAAGACGTAAGAGGATGAGTTCGAAGGAATAACGCGCGTACGAAACCGGGTGTTCCGGTTTAGGTCTTGCCGTCCTTTTTATCGTCGCGCGTCTTTTCGTCAAGGCGCTCGAGCAGCTTCACGAGGTCCGGGGGCAGGGGTTCTGCAGCCACGGCATCGAACATGGTGTGGAGCTTGCTCTCGAGCCAAACGTCAAAGGCGGGATTACTCTTCACGGCATCCTTTTCCGCGCGCGCCTTTTCAGGCTTCGGCGCGCGCGGCGCGGTTTTTGTGGGCGGTTTCTCATTCATGGTGGAACGAAGCTGCTCGACAACGGTGCCCTTGCGGGCGACCGGGCCTTGGATTTCATCGTCAATTGCCGCGAGGGCGGCATTTACGACACTGATGCACATCCTAGTCCCCCACCGCGGGGTAAGCCAATCGTCTTGGCTAGGTCCACGCAACGTGATCGGTGGTATCGGCCGATCTGGTCGAACGAGGAGTCTCGTCCTCGATCTCCCTTGAGCTTTCCTTGGGAGCGTCTTCGCCCATGACCAGGGCCGACATGCGGGCGCGGGCGCGCCACAGGCGGCTCTTGATGGTACCAATAGAGCATCCCAGAGATTCCGCCGCTTCCTCGTAGCTAAGGCCGCTGGCGCAGATCAGGATCAATACTTCGCGCTGCTCGGGCTGAAGCTTGCCCATGGCATGGACGACTTCGCGCGACAGAATGTCGTTTTCCTGCGCGCCGGTGCGCGACAGGAACTCTTCCGGCACCTCGTCGAGGCGCGCCGGCTTGCGCTTATTACGGCGCAGGCTGCTGATGTATTCGTTGCGAAGGATCTTATAGATCCAGGCTGTAAAGTTCGTGCCGATCGCGAATTGCGACTGCGCGCGCCATGCCTTTAATGCGGTCTCTTGCAGAAGATCTTCGGCTGCGGCGCGATCGCGCGTGAGCATTACGGCATAGGCCTGCAGACGCGGCATGTGCGTAAGCAACATTTCTTGGAATTGATCAGCCATAACGAACTCCTGACAATTTACGACCCGGCGGATAATCAACGCGGCACGGGGGGTGAAGTTCCATCGCGGTTACGGATCCGACCGCTAAGTCCCGAAAATTCCTGGAAATTATTACCTAGGGGTATGATTTTAAACCGAGTTATCAACCTTAGATGGACAATGGCTTAAGGCTCGTGACCGCACATTGCCAATCGGAACATCGCAAGCGGCCCTGGCGTTCCCTTGGCGAACATAACAAACCCGAGAGTGCTCTTCATGACACATCAACTGGCCGTCAAAGCGGCCAAGACCAACCCCAGCAAGTACTTCCACACCCCCCAAGAAGTGCTGGTACATCCGACACTTAGCCGCGAAAACAAAATCGAAATCCTGCGCCAGTGGGAGGCCGATGCGCGCCTGATGTCGGTCGCCGAAGAAGAGAACATGACCGGTGGCGAGCATGGTCATCTGGGTGCCGTTGTCAGCGCCCTGATCGCTTTGGACGATGAAAAGAAGCGCCCGGACACCGACACCGGCACCGGGCCCGCCAAGACCGGTGGTTAGTACGCCTCTGCCGGGTGAAAATTTTTTAGTGCCTGGCCGGAACAATGGCCCGGGGGCGGCGTTATGCGCCTGTCGGTCTGATCCAAACCAGGGATCGGTTTGGGGCGGAAAACCATCGCCGGAAAACCATCGCAACGTAAATCCACGAGGAGACGAAGTCGATCCAGCCGCTCTGGAATGATGACGATCTTCCAAGAGGTCTGAGACGACGCGAGATCAAGGAATCCCCTTTCGACGTATGCAATCCCGACCGTCCCCCCAGCCAGCGTACGTCGTTACCTCCGCAATTGCCCCCAGTTGCGGAAACAATGTCCCTCCCGCGAAGCGAAAATCGCTTCGCGGGAGGAGACGTTTTTTAGAGACGCCTAGATATCGCGGATACTGTGGAACGAATTCATGTGAGTAGTGGCTCCACCAAAATGTTCCCGGACTGCACATAAAAAAATGCCCATCACGTCTGCCGCCGTGTGATGTTCTCAAACGTTGCTTCTGTTAGGATCACCGCTCAATACGTGTTCATCCGGTGAGCCTGTTTTTCAATCACACATGGGACTCTGCCGCGCGCGCCGGTCTTTTGTGCTTAGGGAAGGGGATACCCTGATGTCGCTATCTCAAGAAATTGCCCAGCACCTTCCGCTTCTGCGCCGCTATGCGCGCGCGCTCGCCGGTACGCAAAGTGGCGGTGACGCTTATGTGCGCGCGGCGCTCGAAGCCATTATTCAGGCCCCCGATCAATTTCCGCGCGGCGTGCCGCCGCGGGTGGGGCTATACCGCACGTTCCACGTGATCTGGTCGGCCACGCATACGCTCCCGACGGGTCCGAACGGCGAGCTCGAAGCCTGCCGATTCCGCGACCGGCTCGATGCGCTTTCCATGACGCGCCGCCAGGCGCTGCTGCTGACGGCCATGGAAGATTTCTCCAACAACGAAGGGGCGATCATTCTCGGCCTGTCGCCGGAAGACGTCACGCGCATGGTCAAATAAGCGCTTTACGACCTGGTCGCCCAGGTGCCGATCTCGGTATTGATCATCGAAGATGAACCCGTGATCTCCATGGACCTCTCCAACATCGTCGAGGAGATGGGCCACGAAGTGGTCGCCACCGCGACGACCCGCAAGGAAGCCGTCGCCGCCGCGAAACAGCATCGCCCCGGCCTTGTGCTGGCCGATATCCAGCTCGCCGACAACAGCTCGGGCATTGATGCGGTCAACGAGATCCTCGCTGCCATGACGGCACCGGTGATCTTCATCACCGCTTATCCGGAACGCCTGCTTACCGGCGAGCGCCCGGAGCCGACCTTCCTCGTCACCAAGCCGTTCATGACCGACACCGTCAAAGCGACCATCGCTCAGGCGCTGCTGCTCGCCGAAGACGCAGACGCGGGGCTGGGACTGCGTGCGGGCAAGTCCGTCGGCGCCAGCCGCCTCGTCAGCTAACTGCCGCAGATTTAGCGCACCCACATCGGCCCGGCTGGCGACAGCCGGGCCGATTGCTTTCGCGCGCGCTGTTTTCGGAGACTGCCATCGCTACTTGCATCGGGGCGCCAGGAATTTCAGTGCAATACGCGCAAGAGCCGGAGAACGCTGGAACATCCTTTCGCCGCGGGAGTTTTCCCTTCGCGTAACCTGGTGTTTCACTGCGAAGGAATTTTGCCATGTCTGAGAAGAAAACCCCCGCCTTTGTCATGCTGATCTCCGCTCTCGTGTTGTCGGCGCTCGCCGCCTGCAACACCACCGCCGGAATTGGCCGCGACGTCGAGTCCGTCGGCGATGCGATCGAAGATTCGGCCGAAAGCGCGAAGTAATCCGTCCGTTCGATAGGGAGCGTGGCCGCTCCGCGGTCACGGTCCAACCATTTCAGGAGCGATGTCATGTTGGGTTGGGCTCTCACGTTCTTGGTCATTGCGTTGATCGCCGGCGTGTTTGGTTTCGGCGGCATCGCCGTGGCGTCCGTGGAAATCGCCAAGGTGCTGTTCTTCATCTTCCTGGCGGTGTTCCTGGTGACGCTGCTGATCCACGTTATGCGCAGCCGCACCCCGCCGGTTTCGTAAGGAGCGTCTCATGACCAAGCCAGCCTTACGCGCCGTGCCGAGCGCGCCATCCGGTCCATTTACCTTGCCGCCGCTGCCCTATCCCGAGAGTGCGCTGGAGCCGGTGATCTCGGCCCGCACGCTTTCTTTCCACCAAGGCAAGCATCACAAGGCCTATATCGACAAGTTGAACGCGGCCGTGGCCGGCACGCCCTATGCCGAGATGGACTTGCTCGCCGTGGTTAAAAAGACCTGCGGCCGTGAGGCGAAGAAATCCATCTTCAACAACGCCGCTCAGACCTGGAACCATACGTTCTATTGGCACAGCCTTTCGCCGGCGAAGACCGAGATGGACAAAAAGTTGTCCGCCGCGGTCACGGGCGATTTCGGCAGCCTTGAAGCGCTGCAGCAGCTGCTAACCAAGGTCGCGACCGAACACTTCGGCAGCGGCTGGGCCTGGCTAGTGGTCAAGGACGGCAAGCTGCAGGTGGTTGATACCCACGATGCCGACACCCCGGCGGCGCACGGTGCCACATGCCTGCTCACCGTCGATGTCTGGGAACACGCTTACTATCTCGACCGGCAAAACGACCGCAACGCCTACGCTGAGGCGGTGGTGAAGAAGCTGCTTAATTGGTCTTTCGCGTCAGACAACTTCGCGAGGGCCCAAGCCAGCGCGTAAAAGAGAAACGCCCGCCCGATCGGCGGGCGTTTGTGCTTTAAGTCGATGCTTTAGACGCGGCCGGCCAATACCAGAATGATCACGACAATCAGTACGATGCCCAGGGTACCGCTGGGCATATAACCCCAGCTGCGGCTGTGAGGCCACGTCGGCAGGGCGCCGAGCAGCATGAAGATCAACAGGATCAACAGAATAGTGCCTAACATAGGAAGCTCCTTGTGCTCCGTGTGCGGCCACGCGGCCGCCTCTTACCGTAAACAAGGCTCGGTAACGTATTGTTCCGATTTCGCTATGGGCCTGTAACAGCACAACTGAACCGCCACACCGGCGCGGGAACTTTCCAGTCGGGTTCGCGTTCTAAGGATAGCGCCGGGACGCGCCGTCGGCCTTTCGTGCCGCGGCGGTCGCCGCGCGCAGCTTTTTTAGTTCCCAGGAAGGCCACCATGGAAAATCCCATCAAGAAATCTGACCTCGACGCCATCACCGCCGACATAGAGCGTCTGAGGAAAGACTTCACGCGCACCATGGAGCACGTGAAGTCCGGCGCGCTCAACGCCGGAGGCAATCTGGCTGACTCTGTCACCGACGAAGCCGCCGAGCTCTATGGCCTCATGGCCAAGAAGGGTGAGCGCACCGCCAAGGCCATCGGCAAGCAGATCGAAGACCAGCCCATCACAAGCCTGCTGATCGCCTTCACCGCCGGCTTCTTCATCAGCCGCCTGACGGACCGGCACCACTAGTCTCGCGCGGCTGTGGCCGGTGCGATGATGGAAAGCATCCTTAAAATTGCGCTGATGTTCTTGGCCGACCGACGGGGTGGTGAGCCCTCCGCGGGCACCCGCATCACCGCCGGGGCGGTTTGCACGGCTCTCGCCGTCATGACGCTCGTGACGGGAATCGGCTGCGGCACGGCCGCCTTATGGATTTTCCTGATCCCGCGCGTCGGCGAGGCGACGGCCGCGCTCACCGTCGCGGCTGTTTTCCTGGTCTCCAGCGGCGTGCTGATGCTGGTGGCGCGCAGCATGTTTCAGCCCGATGAGGCCGAGCAAGAAGAGGCGCCGGGCCTTGCCGATATCGGCGAGGAATTGTTCGAAAAGCTGTGCGAGGGGCTGGGCGCCAACAAAAGCGCTGTGATTATGGCGGCGCTCGTAGCCGGGTTGCTTGCCGGTCGGGCCACCAAGAAGTAGGCTTCGGTGCTCCGTGCTCACGCCAATCGGACCGTTGATTTTCCACTGATCACCACAGCCCGCTCACCGCAGCTCAAGAATTTTGCGCACAACCACGTGCTGCATGTGCTGATCGCCGCCTTTGCGGTGCTGTGGGTGTGGAGCGCGATCAACCCCGCTGAAACGCACACCTGGCTGCTGGAGAATATCCTCGTCGTCGCCGGCATCGCGGGCGGTGTGTGGGTCGTGCGCAATCAGCCGCTGTCGGATGTCTCCTATTTGCTGTGCGCGGGATTCTTGATGCTGCACGTCGTCGGTTCGCACTACACCTATTCGCTGGTGCCTGCGGGTGAGTGGATGAAGGACGCCTTCGGCTTTGAGCGCAATCATTACGACAGGATCATTCACTTCGGCTTCGGCTTCTTGTTGTTGTATCCCTTGCGTGAACTTCTAGTGCGGTTGAAGGCCTTTGGTGGACGCTGGCCCGGCTTTATCGCATTTCTGTTCATCAGCACGGCGAGCGGGGCATACGAACTCATGGAGTGGCTGGCCGCGGTGCTTGTCGATCCCAAAGCCGGAACGGCGTTCCTGGGTACGCAGGGCGACGAATTCGATAGCCAGAAGGATCACGCACTGGCCTGCGGCGGCGCGCTCATTACCATGGTCGTGACGCGTCTTGCGGAAGGAACAGCGCGCGCCGCTGATTCGGCTTCCGCGCGCAGAGCCGGAAGAACTCGCGCACTGCGCGCCTTATCTTAAAATTAGGAACGATTTCCGTAGCGGGGTCGTTGAATCGCCAGAACGGTCGCCGCGTGTGCGGTGCCCCAGCTTGGAGATATCAATGACCCAATTCAAATTTGCTTTCGTGGCCTTGGCGCTGCCTTTTGCGCTCGCCGCATGTGGCGGCGGCTACTACCAACGCAGCGCTGAGGCTGACTATCTGGACAGCCGCGGAGAAGCGCTCGAAGACGCGGCGCTGACTTCGAAGGTCGCGGCGCTCATCACCGAAGACACGACGCTGCGCGGCTCCGAGATCCGCGTCCGGACCTTCGGCAATCGGGTGAACCTCGACGGCTTTGTGCGCAGCCCGGGCGACCGCCGTCACGCGGAAGGCCTGGCTTACAGCGTGCCGGGCGTAGCCGACGTCGATAATGATTTGGAAGTAAACTACTAACTACGCCGTAGGCGTTGTGTCCTCGGGGACGCGGTAGCCCATGAGCATGCCGCGTTCCTCGAGCTGACGCAGAATAAACGCCGCGGCTTCTTCCGCCGACATCTGCGTCGTATCGATCGTGACTTCAGGCTTTTCTGGCCGCTCATAAGGCGAGCTGATGCCCGAGAAATTCTTGAGTTCACCGGCGCGCGCTTTTTTGTACAACCCCTTAGGATCGCGTTTCTCGGACTCCGCCAGCGGGGTGTCGATGAACACTTCGAGGAATTCGCCGTCCTGCAACAGATCGCGGGCAAGGCGGCGTTCGGCCCGGAAGGGCGAGATGAACGACACCAGCGTGATAAGCCCGGCATCGACCATGAGCTTGGCGACTTCGGCGACGCGGCGGATATTTTCCACCCGATCAGTATCCGAGAAGCCGAGGTCGCGGTTGAGGCCATGGCGCACATTGTCGCCGTCGAGCATGTACGTGTGACGGCCTAGCGCATAGAGCTGCTTCTCGACCAAGTTAGCGATGGTTGACTTCCCCGAACCTGACAGCCCGGTGAACCACAGCACGCAGGCTTTCTGACCCTTGAGCGCGGCGCGCGAGGATTTGTCGACATCGACGGCCTGCCAATGAATGTTATCGGCCCGGCGCAGCGCGAACTGCAGCATGCCGGCGCCAACGGTGGCGTTGGTCATGCGGTCGATCAGGATGAAGCCGCCGGTGTCTTTGTTTTCCGTGTAAGCGTCGAAGGGCACCGCCTGTTCGGTGCTGATGTTGACGCTGCCGATCTCGTTGAGCTCGAGTGACTTGGCGGCGAGCTGCTCCAAGGTGTTGACGTTGACCTTGTGCTTGATCTCGGTGATCGACGCCGGAATCACGCGCGCACCGATCTTCAGCCAGTAGGGCCGGCCGGGCAGCATTGGCGCATCGCTCATCCACACCAAAGTGGCGTTGAACTGATCGGCAACGGCGGCCGGGCCATCGGCGCCGGCGAGCAAATCGCCGCGACTGATGTCGATCTCGTCCTTGAGCGTGATGGTCACCGACTGACCGGCGACAGCTTGTTGCAAGTCGCCGTCTTTGGTGACGATGCGCACGACCTTGCTCTCGCGCGACGACGGCAACGCACGGATGCGGTCACCGGGGCGTACGACGCCCGAGACGATCTGGCCCGAGAAGCCGCGGAAATCCAGGTCGGGGCGGTTGACCCACTGCACCCACATGCGGAACGGCGCGCTCTGAATGTTGCTCGCGATCTCCACCGTCTCGAGGTGGTGCATCAGCGTCGGGCCCTTGTACCAGGGCGTGGCGTCGCTGGGCGCGGTGATGTTGTCGCCTTTGAGGCCCGAGATCGGAATGGCGAGCACGTTCTCGAAGCCGATCTGTTTGGCGAACTTGGCGTAGTCGGCGACAATCTTGTCGAAGGTTTCCTGCGAGTAGCCAACCAGGTCCATCTTATTGATGGCCAGCACGACGTTCTTGATGCCGATGAGCGAGACCAGGAACGAATGGCGGCGGGTCTGCACCAGCACACCTTTGCGCGCATCCATGAGTATCACGGCGAGGTCGGCGGTCGAAGCGCCGGTGATCATGTTGCGGGTGTACTGTTCGTGGCCGGGCGTGTCGGCGACGATGAACTTGCGCTTTTCGGTCGAGAAGAAACGGTAGGCGACGTCGATGGTGATGCCTTGCTCGCGCTCGGCGGCGAGGCCATCCACCAGCAGGGCGAAATCGATCTCGCCGCCCTGCGTGCCGACCTTCTTGGAATCACTTTCCAGGGCCGCGAGTTGATCCTCGAAGATCATCTTCGAGTCATAGAGCAGGCGCCCGATCAGCGTCGATTTGCCGTCGTCGACGCTGCCGCAGGTGATGAAGCGCAGGAGGCCCTTGTTCTGGTGGACCTCCAGATACTTCAGAATGTCTTTCTCGATGAGTTCGGAGACATCCATCAGAAGTAGCCCTCTTGCTTCTTCTTTTCCATGGATGCGGCCTGATCGTGATCGATGACACGGCCCTGGCGCTCGGAGCTCTTGGTCAGCAGCATTTCCTGGATGATATCGGGCAGTGTCGCGGCGGTGCTCTCGACAGCGCCGGTCAGCGGATAGCAGCCGAGAGTGCGGAAGCGCACGCTCTTCATCATCGGCTTCTCGCCGGGAAGCAGTGGCATGCGCTCGTCGTCGACCATGATCAAGGTGCCGCCGCGTTCGACCACCGGGCGCACGGCCGAATAATACAGCGGCACGATCGGAATCTTTTCCAAGTAGATGTATTGCCAGATGTCCAGCTCGGTCCAGTTGGAGATCGGGAACACGCGGATGCTTTCGCCCTTGTGCTTCTTGGCGTTGTAGAGACGCCACAGCTCGGGGCGCTGCTGCTTCGGGTCCCAGCGATGCTGCGCGGAGCGGAAGGAGAAGATGCGCTCCTTGGCGCGGCTCTTCTCTTCGTCGCGGCGGGCGCCGCCAAAGGCGGCGTCGAATTTATATTTGTCCAAAGCCTGCTTGAGGCCTTCGGTTTTCCACATATCGGTGTGCAGCGCCGAGCCGTGGTCGAAGGGGTTGATGTTCTTCGCCAGCGCCTCGGGGTTTTTGTAGACCAGGAGTTCGAAGCCCAGTTCCTTGGCCATGCGCTCGCGCATCTCGTACATGGCATTGAACTTCCATGTCGTATCGACGTGCAGAAGCGGGAAGGGCGGCTTCGACGGATAGAACGCTTTGGCGGCCAGGTGCAGCATCACGGCGCTGTCCTTGCCAATGGAATAGAGCATCACCGGGTTGTCGCACTCGGCGACAACCTCGCGCATGATGTGGATGCTCTCAGCTTCGAGGCGCTGGAGATTGGTTAGGCCCGGCATTCTCGTTCATCCCAGACTCGCCCGCCCGCAAGAGGCAGGGGGCCAGCGGGGCCTTACCTAATGCAAATCCGGGCGTGTCGCCGGGGGTTGCGGGCGAATCCGCGGCTCCCGTCGCCCAAACGGGGGCATCGTTTTTGCTTTCCGGCGCAAAGGAGAAGAAAAATCTCCGTTAGCGCAGCCGGGGCGGGTACATCAGTCCGCCGTCGGTCCAGAGCCTGTTGAGCCCGCGCTCGAGCTTGATGGGGCTGCCGGCGCCCACGTTTCGGTCGAACATCTCGGCGTAGTTGCCGACGGTCTTGATGATGTTATAGGCCCAGCGCTCATCGAGGCCGAGCGCCTTGCCGTTGCCGGGGACCTTGCCGAGGAACTGCTGCACCTCGAGTTCCTCGCGCGCCAAGGCTTCATCGACGTTCTGCGACGTGATGCCGTATTCCTCGGCGATGAGCTGCGCGAACAGGCTCCAGCGCACGATCTCGAAGAATTGGTCGTCGCCTTGACGCACGAGCGGCGCGAGCGGCTCCTTCGAGATCATGTCGGGCAGGATGTCGTAGGCTTCCGCGCCGCCAGCCATGCCCGCGCGCGCGGCCCCCAGCCACGAGATGTCGGCGGAGAAAGCCGCGCATTTGCCGCTCTTGAGAGCCTGTTCGGCCTCTAAATCGGTGCTGATGCGCACGGCGCGCGGTTTCAAGCCGCTCATCCGGAAATAGGTCTCGACGGTGGTCGCGTGCATCTCCACGGCCTGCACGCAGACCGGCTTGTCGTCGAGCTGCTTGGGGCTCGTGATGCCGCTGCCTTTGGGCACCATGAAGCCCTGGCCGTCGTAGAAATTGATCGGGCCGAACATCAGTCCGTTGCCGGTCGCCCGCGTTAGAGACCAGGTGATGCGCCGCGCGACAATGTCGATCTCGCCGGCGCCTTCGCGCAGCTGGGCGACGTTGCGGGCCTCGATGTACTTCACCTTGTCGGGTGTGCCAAAGATCGCCGCCGACACGGCGCGGCAGAGGTCCACGTCCATGCCGCGCGCGCCTTCCTGGATGCTGACGCTCGCGAAGCCGCGCACCACGGGATAGATGCCGCAGGCGAGGTAGCCCTTTTCACGCACTTTGAGGACGCGCTCGGCGGCGGCGGCTGGCTGCGCCAGCGCTAAGGCCGCGGCGGCGAGCAGAAGGGGGGTAAAGAGGTTCATCGGCTATCATAACCCACTGGCGAAAAGGGCCTAAATCCGGTTGTACCGGCGTTCTGGGGCGAAAACGGGGCGCTGGGGCGGTTTGCAGCTGACATAGAAATTTATTTTGCAGTGCGGCCGACCGGTAGGGGAACGTTATTCAGAATGCCGGGCCGGGAGGGGGAATCGGAGAAGAATGTTTCATTTCAGGCATGCTAGGCCTATGTCTCGCCCGCTCGCGCGGTAGGCCGCCTGAAAAAGTGACGGCCCGCCCAAGCGTATACAAGAACAAGGACAGACCGTGAGCAGTTTGGATCTTCTGTTTGGCGCTGCCGCTAGCAGCGTCCGCGATAATGGCACCCGCAAGGTGACGCTGGTCGGCGCTGGCCCCGGCGACCCGGGCCTATTGACGCGCAAAGGGTACGACGCGCTGCAGAGCGCCGACGTGGTGTTCTTCGACGAACTGGTCTCACCCGAGATCGTCGATCTGCTTCCCGCGCACGCACGCTGCATCTATGTCGGCAAGCCGTGCAAGTCTGTGGCGATTTCGCAGGGCGATATCGTACAGCAACTTATCACCGCCGCGCGCGCGGGCCTGAAGGTCGTGCGCCTCAAGGGCGGCGATCCCATGGTGTTCGGTCGCGGCGCCGAAGAAATCGAAGCCCTGCACGCCGCCGGCATCGAAACCGATGTTGTGCCGGGTATCACCTCGGCCAGCGGTGCGGCTGCTTCGACGCGCATCTCGCTGACCCATCGTGATTACGCGGCGCAGGTAGCGTTCGTCACGGCGGCGCGCCGTGAAGGCGAACTCGCCGAGGTGCGCGGTCTCGCCGGCGCTGGGCGCACGCTCGTGGTTTACATGGGCATCGCCCGCGCTGCGGCGCTCCGCGATGCGTTCATCGCCGACGGCGTCTTGGCCGATCTGCCCATCGCCATTGTCGAGAACGCAACGCGCCCCGACGAGCGCGTTGTCATCACCTCTGTTCAAAACTTGCCCGAAGCGGTGGCCGTGAATGCCATCCGCAGCCCGGCGCTGTTCATCGTCGGCGACGTGGTGCGCACTTATGTGCCCGCAGCCGGCGAAACCGCCGCCGCTGTGAAGGCATAGGGCCCATGCATATGTCGAACGCCAAGGTTATCAACAAAGTCCTGACTGCCAACCGTCTGCGCAATGGCGAGACCGTCTACTACACGCCCGCCGGTGAATGGGTGCTCTATGTCAGCCAGGCGCGCGTGGCGACCACGCAAGAAGAAGCTGACGAACTCGCCAAGATCGGCGCCGCCGCCTATGCCGCTAATCTTGTGATTGACGTTGCCGTGATCGACGTCACCCCTGGCGCCGAGAAGAAGCCATCCCATATCCGTGAACTGATCCGTGCCACAGGTCCGACGGTGCGCGCCGACCTGAACAAGCCGATCACGCCGCCCAAAAAGTAGAGACTGCCCGTGTACATCTACGACAAATTCGATCATGCCATCACCAGCGAGCGGGTTGCCGAGTTCAGCCAGCAGGTGACGCGCCGCCTTGCCGGCGAGCTGTCGGAAGACCAGTTCCGCCCCTTGCGCCTGATGAATGGCCTGTACCTGCAGCTGCACGCCTACATGCTGCGCGTCGCCATTCCTTACGGCACGCTCTCGACCAAGCAGCTGCGCAAGCTGGCCGACATCGCCAAGAAATACGACCGCGACTACGGCCATTTCACGACGCGCCAGAATCTCCAATACAATTGGATCAAGCTGGAGCAGGTGCCCGAGATCCTGGCCGAGCTTGGCAGCGTCGAGATGCACGCCAATCAGACCTCGGGCAATTGCATCCGCAACGTCACCGCCGACCAGTTTGCCGGCGTCGCTGGCGACGAAGTTGAAGACCCGCGCATCATTTCCGAAGTCATCCGCCAGTGGTCGACGTTCCACCCGGAATTCTCGTTCCTGCCGCGCAAGTTTAAGTTCGCGGTGACCGGTGCGGCCAAAGATCGCGCCGCCATCCAGTTCCACGATATCGGCATCCACATCGTCAAGAACGACGCCGGGGAGATCGGCTACGCCGTCTATGTCGGCGGCGGCATGGGCCGCACGCCGGTGGTCGCGCCGTTGATCAAGCCCTTCGTTGCGCGCCACGAGCTGCTGTCGTATCTCGAGGCCTGCTTGCGCGTCTACAACATGCACGGCCGGCGCGACAACATCTACAAGGCGCGCATCAAGATTCTCGTGCGCGATCTCGGCCCTGTTGAGTACGCCCGCCAGGTCGAAGAGATGTGGCCGCTGACGCGCGCATCCGGTGTCGATGTGCCGGCCGCCGAAGTTGCGCGCATCCAGGCCTTCTTCGCCCCGCCCGTCTACGAGACGATCAAGGAACCGGTCGCGGCCTTCGAAGAGTCCAAGAAAAGGGACAAGGCCTTCGCCAATTGGGTGAAGAACAACGTGCACCCGCACAAGGTGCCCGGTTATGGCGCGGTGACGATATCGCTGAAGCCCATCGGCGGCATTCCTGGCGATGCGTCAAGCGCACAGATGCACCAGATCGCCGACCTCTCGGACAAGTACAGCCTGGGCGAAGTGCGCGTCACCCACGTGCAGAACCTCGTGCTGCCCAACGTCAAGCAGGCCGATCTCTTCGCAGTCTGGCAGCGCCTGGGCGAGATCGGTTTTGCCGAATCAAACATTGGCCTCATCACCGACATCATCGCCTGCCCGGGGCTCGATTATTGCTCGCTGGCCAATGCGCGTTCGATCGCGATCGCGCAGCGCCTGTCCGAGCACTTTGCCGATGTCGACCGTCAGCACGACATCGGCAGCCTGCAGATCAAGATTTCGGGCTGCATCAACGCTTGCGGTCATCACCATGCCGGCCACATCGGCATCCTCGGCGTCGACCGCGCGGGGCAGGAGCTCTATCAGCTCACACTGGGCGGCGCGGGCGACGAGACGGCCAGCATCGGCACGCTCATCGGACCCGGCTTCACGTCCGACGACGTGGTTGGCGCGATCGACAAGGTTGTCGAAACCTATCGCGGCCTGCGCCAGAACGCGGGCGAGACTTTCATCGAGGCCTACCGCCGCGTCGGCCCGGCGCCGTTCAAGGAGGCCCTCTATGGCCGTCGTTGATCGCGCGGGTCCCATCGCCGATAGCTGGACGCGTTTGGCTGACGATCAGGCGCCCGCCGCCGGCGCTACGGTCATCGTTTCGTTCGCGCGGCTGAAGAACGAACACAACAGTCTGTTCTCGGCGGCCGGCAAGGTCGGCGTCGAGATTGCGGGCGACGTGAAGCTCGAGGAGCTTGAGCCCTTCCTGCCGCGTCTCGGCCTCATCGTCGTGCGCATGAACAACATGCGCGACGGACGTTTGTTCTCTATCGGGCGGATGCTGCGCGAGAACTATAAATATGCCGCCGACATGCGCGCCGCGGGCGATCTGATCCCCGACCAAATGCTCTACCTGCTGCGCTGCGGCTTCACCTCCTTTGAGGTGAAGGACGGTTTCCCGATCGACTCGCTGCGCCGGTCGGTTGCGGCTTACACGCATTGGTATCAGCGGATCGCAAACAGCGCGACGCCGGTGACCGAGCTGCGCCATGGCGCGGCGCACGGGGGAGAGCCGTGAGCACTGCGCTCGCCCGCCGTCTCGAGCTGCTCAACGAGCGCTACGAAAGCGCCTCCCCGATCGAGGTGTTGCGCGGGACGATTGGCGAGGAGTTCCCGGGCAAGATCGCGCTGGTGTCCTCCTTTGGCACGGAGTCCGCAGCGCTGCTGCATCTCGTCGCCCAGGTCGACAAGAATCTGCCGGTGGTCTTCCTCGACACCGGCAAGCTTTTCGGCGAAACCAAAACCTATCGCGACAAGCTTGTGAACCTGCTCGGCCTCACCGGCGTGCAGTCGATCACGCCCGATCCTGCGGCGCTGGCCGCGCGCGATCCTAAAAGTATTCTGTGGTCGCAGAACGCCGACGCCTGCTGCTTGGTGCGCAAGGTCGAGCCGCTGCAACGTGCTTTAAAGCCGTTCGATGCCTGGTTCACGGGCCGCAAGGCCTTCCAGGCCGCGACGCGTGCGGCGCTGCCGGTCTTTAAAGTCGAGAACGACAAGATCAAGATCAACCCGATCATCCGCTGGACCAAGGCCGACCTCGACGCCTACTTCGCGGCGCACGATCTGCCCCATCATCCGCTGGAGGCCGACGGTTATCTCAGCATCGGTTGCATGCCGTGCACCACGCGCGTCGAGCCTGGTGAAGATGCCCGCGCCGGCCGCTGGCGCGGCAGCGCCAAGGTCGAGTGCGGTATCCATCTTCCGGCCGGCCAAGCGCCGGCGCTCGCAGAACCCTAAAACAAGTCCTTTTCCAATATGGGTCTGATCCTCAACACGCGTCCCACGTTTTACCACGACCGCTTTCACGCGGCGTTCGGCGAGCTGCCGTGGGCGATTTTTGACTGTCCCGTCACCCTCGGCGAGCCGGTCGCCGCCGGGATCCCGGGGCCCGATGCCTTCGACACGGTGATTTTCACCAGCCAGCTGGGCGTGGTGTCCTTCGCGCCGGGGCCGGAGTGGCTCGGCAAGCAGGTCTTCGCCGTCGGTTCCGGGACAGCAGAGGCAGCATATGCGGTGGGCTTCAAGAATGTCGTGCAGACCGGTCTCGACGTCGACGACATGCGCCGCTACCTCGAGGGCGCGGACTTCAAAAGCGCGCTCTATCCCTCTGGGGAGGACATCACCGCCGACCTCGGCGCCGAGTTCCCTGGCCGCGTCCGCCGCGAAGTCGTTTACAGAATGATCCCGCGCGGCGAGTTGCCGCCGCAGTTGCTCAAGCACATCCGCGACGGCATGCCCATCGTCGCGCCGCTGTTTTCCGTGCGCGGCGGTGAAATTCTTGCCTCGCTTCTCACCAAGGCCGGCGTCACGTCCGACACTGCGCGCGTTGCCGCCATTGCCATCAGCGCCAAGGTCATGGCGGCGAGCGCAGGCCCATGGCATCGTGAGGTCATCGCCGACGAGCCGTCGTTGGGCGGCCTGATGGTCGCCACCGGCGAAGCCATCGAAGTATACAGCACCAAGGGAGGTGCACCATGACCACGGCATCGCCGGGAAGTTTTCCGACCACACGCATGCGCCGCTTGCGCGCGGCCACCTGGCGCCGCCGGCTGGTGCGTGAAACCGTCGTTACCACGGACGACTTGGTGCAGCCGCTGTTCGTCGTCGAAGGCAGCAATGTGAAGGACGCCGTCGCCAGCCTGCCTGGTATGGCGCGTCTGTCCATCGACCGCGCCGTCGAGGCCGCCCAAGAAGCTTACGATCTCGGAATTCCGGCGCTCGCGCTATTTCCGGTGGTCGACGGCGCGCTCAAGGACGAGAAGGGCAAGGAAGCCACCAATCCCAAGAACCTTTTGTGCCGCGCGGTCATGGCGGTGAAGAAAGCGGTGCCGGACATCGGCCTGATCTGCGATGTGGCGCTGGATCCCTACACCACCCACGGCCACGACGGCATCTTCGATGGCGACGATGTGCTCAACGACGTCACCGTTGATGTGCTCGTCAAACAGGCGCTGGTCCTGGCCGAGGCCGGCTGCGACGTGGTCGCGCCCTCCGACATGATGGATGGGCGCATCGGCGCGGTGCGCCAGGCGCTCGAGCAGCGCGGCTTCTTCAACACCATGATCCTGTCCTATGCCGTCAAGTACGCCTCGGCCTTTTACGGTCCGTTCCGTGACGCCGTCGGTTCACGCTCGAACCTGGGGCCTAAAGGCAAGCACACCTATCAAATGGATGCCGCTAACGTTTCCGAAGCGCTGCGCGAAGCCGCGCTCGACGTGGCCGAAGGCGCTGACATGATCATGGTCAAGCCCGGCATGCCCTATCTCGACGTGCTCGCGGCGGTTAAACGCGAGATCAACGTGCCGGTGCTCGCCTATCAGGTCAGCGGCGAATACAACATGATCCTGGGTGCTGCGACCAACGGCGCCTTCGACCGGGCTGCCGCCATTCACGAGTCTTTGCTGGCGTTCAAGCGCGCCGGCGCCGCCGCCGTGTTCACCTACGCCGCCGTCGAGTACGCGCGCGCGCTGCAGAAGCGCTGAACATTGGCAGCGGGAAACGCAATGGAACCCGCGCAACCGAAGTTGATGTTTCCCCTGGTGCTGGACGTGACGTCCTTGCCTGTCCTAGCCATCGGCGGCGCGGGCGTGCTCGCGCGCCTTGCCGCGCTCGATGAGCATGGCGCCAAAGACGTACACGTCTTCGCGCCATCGCCGAGCGACGAACTGACGGGCGCCGCAGGTGCGCGGCTGCAGCGCCGGTTGCCCGAGGCCTCCGACTTCGACGCCATACACCCCAAGCTGGTCTTCATCGCCGACATCGACGATGCCGCCGCCGCCGGCTTGCGCGCGCAGGCTCACGTTGTCGGCGCGCTGGTCCACGTGCAGGACCGCGTGCATTTGTGTGATTTCCACATCCCCGCGCGGCTGCGTCGCGGTCATCTTCAGGTCACGGTGTCCACCGACGGAACCGCAGCCGGCCTTGCGCGCCACATCCGTGAATATCTCGAGACCCACATCTTCGGACCCGAATGGGCCGCGCGCGTGGATGAGATCGCCGCCGCCCGCCGGCAGTGGAAGCAAGAAGGCCTTTCTTTCGCCGATCTGGGCCGCGCTGTGGCCGATCTGGTCGCGCGCCGCGGCTGGCTTAAAAAGCCCTGAGCGGCTAATATCGCTTTAGACACACTGCCTTAGCGGTTGCGGGCATGAGGGGAGTTGTCATGAGCGACGCGCTCGAGGCCGCCCTTATTTCCATTGGCGTGCTGGCCGTCGTCGCCACGGTCAGCCTTGTGATTCAGCTCGTCCAGCGCCTGCGCCTCGTGCGCGACTTCCAGGTTCTCACCGCCGATATGAACCTCGCCGAGGAAGTGGCGGGCATCGGCTACTGGAGCCGGCCCATCACCCACAAGGTCGCGACCTGGTCGCCGGGGCTTTTTGAGATATTCGGCCAGGACCCGAAACATTTCACGCCTTCACACGACGCCGTGTGCGCGCTCTTCCTTCCGCAGGATCTGCCCGCCGTCGCCGCGCTCAACGACTTTGACGCCACTGGCGGTAAAGGCGGTGAAGTCGAAGCGCACATTCGCTGTCCGAACGGCATCATTAAGGAGGTGCTCGTCGCGACGCGCTTCCAGATGAAGAAAGGCAAAGTCGTCGGCCATTTCGGCGTGGTCGCCGACATCACCGCACGCAAGGCCGCCCAGCGCGCCGCCATCGAACGCGAAGAGCAACTGCAGCGCGCCGTCTCGGCCATGGGCGCGGCCATCTGGGATTGGGACATCGGCACGGACCGTCTTTATGCCGGCCCGCGCTTCGCCGAAATCCTGGGGCTCGATCCGCAGAGCTTCAATCCGACCATGCGCCTGCACCATCAATTGTGCCATCCCGACGATCTCGGGATCGTGCAGGAGGGTTTCCGCAACAGCGTGCAAACCGGTGCGCCCTACGCCATCGAATACCGTATGCGCCATAGCAGCGGCCGCTACGTTTGGGTGCACAGCCGCGGGCGCGTCGTCAACTACGACGGCAATCGGCCGGTGCGCGCCATCGGCACGGTCGTCGATGTCACCGCCCGCCACGAAGCCGACAACGAACTGCGCCGCAGCCGAGAATCGCTTTCGCTCGCCATGGAAGCCTCGCAGGCCGGACACTTCGACATTCTCAGCAGTTCCAGCGAAGCCTATTGGTCGCCGCGCGCGCTGGAGATTTTGGGCCTCAACGGCAAGGATTATCTGCCTTCGGCATCAACGCTTGCTCAGGTCATCCACCCGGAAGATCTTCCCGAATTCCTCGCCGATCGCGAGGAGCTCCGCCTGCATGGTGCGCCCCTGGATACGCAGCTGCGTGTCAAGCACGGCGACGGCCACTACATCTGGCTGCACGTTCGTGCGGTTACACTGCCACTCGCCAGCGGCCAGACGCGCACAATAGGCCTGATTCTTGACGTTTCGGCTGCCGTACAGGCCCAGCAGGCGCTGGCCGATAGTGAACGCAAATTCCGCAACCTCATCGAGGGCTCGATCCAGGGCGTGTTGATCCTGCGTCTGCGTAAGCCTGTGTTCTGCAACCAGGCTTTCGCGCGCATATTTGGGTACGACCGCGTCGAGGAGGTGCTGGCGCTGGAAAATCTCTACATGCACGTTCCGCCGGAACGCATTGAAGAGGCCAAAAGCGATTGGGACCGCGCGGTGCGGCACGAGCTCGAGGGCAGGATTCGCCGGCACAAGATTTATGACCGCGCCGGCCGTACGCGATGGATCGAAGTTGCCGAGCGCCTTATTCAATGGGAGGGCGATCAAGCCCGCCAGCTCGTTGCCCTGGACGTTACGGATCAGGAACTGTTCCAGGCCAAGCTGCGCGCCAGCGAAGAACGTTTCCGCCTGCTCGCCGACAACGTCTCGGACATCATCACGATGTACGACCAGGACCAGATGCTGCGTTACGCATCTCCCTCATTCGAGCGCGTCACAGGCTTCAAGGTCGACGATATGGTCGGCCGCGATATGTACGAGATCTTTCTTCCGGAAGATCGGCCTACACCCGAAGCCCGCGCGCAGTTGCGCAAGGAGCCGTATGTAGGCACTGCCGTCTGGCGTCTTGTGCGAAAGGATCGCCCGCCGATCTACGTCGAGTCCACCAGCTCATTGGTCCCGGCAACCGGAGACAATAGAGGCTACGGTGTGGTCTCGGCGCTGCGCGACGTCACCGAACGCGTCGAGCGCGAGGCCGAACTCGGCGCGGCGCGCGACCGCCTCAAGAACCAGGCCGACGAGCTCACCATTCTCGCCCAGAATCTCGAGATGGAGCGCGAGCGCTCCGAGCAAGCCAACGCCGCCAAGTCGCAGTTCCTGGCCATGATGAGCCACGAGCTGCGCACGCCGATGACAGGCGTGCTCGGCATGGCCGATCTGCTCCTGCACAGTAAAATGAACGAAGAGCAGCAGGACCTCACCAAGCTGCTCAAACGTTCGGCGCGCGCGTTGCTCGATCTGCTCAATGACATCCTCGACTTCTCCAAGATCGAAGCCGGCCAGTTCGAGATCGAATCGACGTCGTTCAATCTGTTCGAAGTCATCGATGACGTTGTGCAGCTGTTCTCGCCGAATGCCTCCGAGAAGGGCCTCGAGATCAACACCAACCTGCCGCCCTTGTATTGGAACATCGTCAAGGGCGACCCGACACGCCTGCGTCAGGTGCTCTCCAATCTCGTCGGCAATGCTATCAAGTTCACTGAGCGCGGCTCCGTCACCATCGGTCTCGAGCAGCGCGAGGCGCCGGGTGATGCGCTGACACTCGTCCTCTCCGTCACCGATACGGGGATCGGCATCGAGGCTGAGGACTCCACCAAACTCTTCAAGCCGTTTGTTCAGGCTGACATCTCGACTTCGCGCAAGTACGGCGGTACGGGCTTGGGTCTTGCCATATCAAAGCGTCTTGTCGAGGGCATGGGCGGCAAGATCACGCTCAAAAGCGAGGTCGGCCATGGCTCGACGTTCGTTTTCACGGTGAAGGTCGTTCCTGACCGCAGCGTGGCGCAGCAAGCCGGTCCGTCGGTGCGAGCCGCCGGCGGTGAGGCGGTGGCGAGTCCGACGGCCGTTACCCCACGCAAGATACTGGTGGCCGAAGACAACGAGACCTCGCGCTATCTCATCCAGACGATGCTGCGCCGCCTGGGACATACCGTCGATGTGGCCGTCAACGGCGCCGAAGCTGTCGCCGCCGCCCGCGCCAAGACCTACGACATCGTTCTCATGGATATGCAAATGCCCGTGCTTGACGGCACGGATGCCACCCGCGCAATCCGCGCGTTCCAGGCAGAGGCCGCGCACGTTCCCGTGATCGCGCTGACCGCCGATGTCATCGCCGGCCACCGCAGCGAGTACCTTGCTGCCGGCGTCAATGTCATCGTCAGCAAGCCCGTCAATTGGAGCGAGCTCACCGACGAAATCGAGCGTCAGTTGGGCGGCAAGCCGGCAACAGCGCCGGTCGTCAACGCCTTACCCGCGGGGCTCAAAGCCGAATGGGCTGCAGCGTCCGCTTTGGATGAAAATGCCCTCCGCATGCTGGTCGATGTGTTGGGCGAAGACACACTTGAACCCATGCTGGGGACGTTCAGCGAGAACATGGCCAAGTATCTGAGTGAACTCGACACGCACGTGCGTGGGTCCGATCTCAAGCAGGCCAAACGCACGGCCCATGCTCTGAAAGGCCTATGCGCTCAGTTCGGCGCTCAGCGCGCCAGCATGCTGGCTAAACGCATCGAGATGGAGGCTAAATGCCTCAAGGACGTGGAGACCCTGCTGCCTGAGGTGGCCGCAGCTATTGCCGCGACTGAAGAGGCGCTCGTCGCACGGCGGGCGCGCGGCAAGCCGCTCCTTAAGAGTTCGCAGACACGCTGACGCCCTTGACGCGATTGCGCCCCTCGCGCTTGGCGGCATAGAGCTGCGTGTCGGCCGCTTCGAGCAGCATGGACGGCTCAACGTCGGTCTCGGGCACGGTGCATGCGCCGCCCAGGCTGACCGTCACATGTGATGCGGCCTTTGAACCGGAATGCGGAATGCCTATGGTCACCACCGCCGCGCGAATTCCTTCCGCCACGGCCAGCGCGCCGTCGATGTCGGTGTCCGGCAGAAGCGCGACGAACTCCTCACCGCCGTAGCGCGCGACAATATCCGCCGGCCGCTGAAGCGCGCCTTCGGCCGCGCGGGTGACCTGTTTCAGGCACTCGTCACCCGCGCCGTGGCCGTAGGTGTCGTTGAATCGCTTGAAGTGATCGACGTCCATCATGATGACGGACAGCATTTGGCGCGTGCGCGCTTGGCGGCGCCACTCGCGCAGCAGCAGGTCGTCGAAGGTGCGCCGGTTGGCGACGCCCGTCAGGCCGTCGAGCCGCGCCATGCGCGCGAGCGCGTCGCGGCTGCGCTTGAGCTCGATGTGGTTGCGCACGCGTGCGCGCAGGATCGCGGGTGTAATGGGCTTGGTTATGTAGTCTATGCCGCCGGCTTCTAGACCATCCACCTCATCAGTAGTCGATGTGCGGCTGGTCAGGAAGACAACCGGAATGTCGGACAGCACGGCGTTTTGTTTGAGGCTACGACACAGCGTGAAACCGTCGGTGTCCGGCAGGCCGACGTCCAGGAGGATCAGATCGGGCCGGGCTTCCAGCGCGACCTGCAGGGCTTCCGCGCCCGTGCCCGCGGCACGCATGTCGCATTCGGCGCCGAGCACGCCGCCGATCAATGCGCGGATCGCGGCATCGTCCTCAATCGTCAGCACAATAGGTCTTTTCTCGCGCGTCACGTGGCTCGGCTCTCCCTAGACCACTTCGGCATTTTGTGCACAATAACGTACGGGAATCACAAGCGAAGTTCGCGCAACGTTGTAGTACTATCTGATCATATTGATTGGGCGGCTGAAGACAAGCGGCGTCGGGCCAGTGAGACACGTGTCAGGGAGCGCATGGGTGAACGACGAACCTCTAGTCATGGTGCCCTTCGACAAGCTCCGGTTCCTCGTCATTGACGACGACCGCACACTGCTCGAGCTCATCGACGCCATGCTGCGTGTGGCTGGTGTCGGCAGCGTCATCAAGGCGGCCAGCGCCCTGGCGGCGCTGAATGTCATGGCGGACCAGCGCAAGAAGTTCGATTGCATCATCTGCGATCAAGGCATGCCGAACATGACCGGTGTGGAGCTGCTGCGCGCGATACGCGCAGGGCAGTACAGCCATGTGCCGGCCGATATTCGCTTCATCATGGTTACGGCGTCCAGCCAGGAATCCGTGGTCAAAGCCGCCGTTAGCCTCGACGTGACCGGCTACATCATGAAGCCGGTGAGCAAGGATTCGCTGGTCAAGGCCATCCACCGCGCCTTCAACCGCAACATCTCCCTTAAGAAGCCGGAGGACTATACCGCCGTGCACCTGCCGCTGGAGCCCGTGTGACGCCGCTCGCGCGCCTCAAGTCGATCTTCGGCGGCTCCGTCGGCAACCTGGTCGAATGGTACGACTGGTACATCTATTCCTCCCTCTCGCTTTACTTCGCGCCGGTCTTTTTCCCGAACGCGAGCTTCACCGCCCAGCTTCTCAACACGGCCGCAATCTTCGCCGTCGGTTTTCTCGCGCGCCCGATCGGCAGTTGGCTGATGGGCATTTACGCCGACACCCACGGCCGCAAGGCGGCCCTGACGGTCTCGGTCATTTTCATGTGCTTGGGCTCGCTGATCATCGCCGTGACGCCGGGCTACGCCGAGATCGGCATCGCCGCGCCTGTGATCCTTCTGCTCGCGCGTCTTTTGCAGGGCTTGTCGGTCGGCGGGGAATACGGCACCAGCGCGACGTATCTCAGTGAAATGGCGCTCGAAAAGAACCGCGGATTCTATTCGAGCTTCCAATACGTCACGCTGATCATGGGCCAACTGCTCGCGCTTGGCCTCTTGATCCTCATGCAGCAGTTCTTCCTGACGCCGGAACAGATTCAAGCCTGGGGCTGGCGCATTCCGTTCTTCGTCGGCGCTGCTTGCGCCGTGGTGGCCTTTTACCTGCGCCGCGGGATCGAAGAGACGCCGGCCTTCACGCAAACCACGCATCCGGAGCGGGGCACGCTCACCGAACTCCTGCGTCATCCCCGCGCGGTGATCACGGTCGTTGGACTGACTCTGGGCGGAACGGTCGCCTTCTACACCTACACCACCTACATGCAGAAGTTCATGGTCAACACCTCGGGGTTCAGTAAAGACGACGCCACGCTGATCTCCACCGCCGCGCTATTCGTCTTTATGCTGTTCCAACCGGTGGCGGGGTTCATCTCCGACCGCATCGGCCGCCGCCCGCTGCTGCTGGGATTCGGTGTGCTCGGCGCGCTGGGCACCGTGCCGCTGCTCTCGACGCTGGCCGGCACGCGCGACTTTACCACCGCGTTCCTGCTCATCATGCTGGGCCTGTTCGCCGTCAGCGGTTACACCTCGATCAACGCCGTGGTGAAGGCCGAGCTGTTTCCGGCGCACGTTCGCGCGCTGGGCGTCGGCCTGCCGTATGCGCTGACCGTCGCGATCTTCGGCGGCACCGCCGAATACGTCGCGCTGTACCTGAAGGACATCGGCCACGAGCCGCTGTTCTACTGGTACGTCAGCGGCTGCATCGCGGCCTCTTTCGTGGTGTACGTCTTGATGCCCGACACGAAAAAGCACTCGCGGATAGAGACTTAGGTATATGATCGCGGCTTGTCAGGGAGACTGGCTATGGACAACAGACCGTCCGTCGAAGACGCCGCGCGCGAGATCGTGCGCATCGCCGTTCGTGAACTCCATATCAAACCGAACGAACCCATCCAGGCGCCAGCGGTGATCACGCGGTTCAACAATCTGCCCTGGAGGCAGTCCGATCTGCGTCCGGGCCTGCTCCTCGCGCAGCAGAAGGGTTGGATCACGGTCGAAGGCCGCCTAACCGCCGCGGGCCACGCTGCCGCGCCGCTCTAAGCCATTGCTTGACCGCCGCGCGCGGCCCGTCTTTCATCCGCTCCCGTGAAAACCACCCAACCGCTGCCCATTGATCCTGTGTTGCCCGACGTCGTGGCCGCGCTTACGCGCGCCCCGTCGGCCGTGGTGCTGGCCGCGCCCGGCGCCGGCAAGACCACCCGCATCCCGCTCGCACTCCTGGAGGCGCCTTGGTTGGGCAGCCAGCGCATCGTGATGCTGGAGCCGCGCCGGCTCGCCGCGCGCATGGCGGCCACCCGCATGGCGACGACGCTGGGCGAGAAAGCCGGCGACACGGTCGGCTATCGCGTACGGCTTGAATCCAAGGTCTCGGGGCGCACGCGCATCGAGGTTGTCACCGAAGGCATCCTGACGCGCCGCCTCCATAGCGACGGCGCGCTGGACGGCGTCGGCGTGCTGATCTTCGACGAGTTCCACGAGCGCAGTCTCGATGCCGACCTCGGCCTCGCGCTGGCGCTCGACGTGCAGCGCGCGCTCCGACCCGACCTCAAGATCCTGGTCATGTCGGCGACGCTGGACGAGCAGTGCGTCTCATCACTGCTCGGCAGCGCGCCGGTGATTGCCTGTGCGCACCGGCCGTTTCCCGTGGAGACGCGCTATCTCGATAAACCATCCGGAGACGATATCCCGCGCGACATGGCTTCGCTCATCCGCCGCGCTCTCGACGAAGAATCCGGCAGCATCCTTGCGTTCCTTCCGGGCGAAGGCGAGATCCGCCGCACGGCAAGCCTGCTGGAAGAAGGTCATCTGCCGCAGGGCGTCATCATCGCGCCGCTGTTTGGCGCGCTCTCGGTGGAGGAGCAACAGCGCGCGGTCGATCCCGCGCCGGCTGGCGTGCGCAAGGTGGTGCTGGCCACTACCATCGCCGAGACCAGCCTGACCATCGAAGGCGTACGCGTCGTCGTCGACTGCGGCTACAAGCGCGCGCCGCGCTTTGACGTCTCGCGCGGCATGACCCAGCTTGCCACCGTGCGCGTCAGCAAGGCGGCCGCCGAGCAGCGCCGCGGCCGCGCCGGGCGCTTGGAGCCGGGCGTGTGCTACCGCCTCTGGACGTCGCCCGAGGATCGCGGCCTCGCGGCCTACGACACCCCCGAAATGCTGCAAGCGGACTTGGCGCCGCTGGCGCTCGACCTTGCGGCCTGGGGCGTGCGCGATCCGCTCGCGCTGTCCTGGATGACTCCGCCACCCGCAGGCGCCTATGGACAGGCCCAGGACCTTCTCAAGCGCTTGGATGCGCTCGATGCGACCGGGGCCATCACCGCCGAGGGCAAAGCCATGGCGGCATTGCCGCTTCATCCGCGCCTTGCGCACCTCGTGCACCGGGAACAGACCCAACTCGCTTGCGATACCGCCGCACTGCTCGCCGAGCGCGACATTCTTGTGGGTACGCGCGATCCCGATATCCGGCTGCGCGTCGATGCGCTGCGCGGGCGCCGCGAAGGGCGCGTCAACCACGCCGCGCTCCAGCGCGCCAAGGCGGCGTCGAAGCAGATCCAAGGATTGGTGCGCAACGTCGATACCAAGCCGCAAAACAGCGACCACGCCGGCGTTCTGGTCGCGCTGGCCTACCCCGACCGCATCGGCCAGCGTCGGGGCGGAGGGAAGTATCGTCTCGCCGGCGGCGGTGGCGCGTTCCTTGATCCCGCCGATCCGCTCGCGGCGCAGGACTTCCTCGCCATTGCCGATCTCGACGGTGCGGTACGTGATGCGCGCATCTACATGGCCGCGCCGATCACGGCGGGCGAGATCGAGGATGCCTTTGCAAGCGATATTTCCGAGGCGGACGACATCTCCTGGGACAGCCGCGCCGAGGTCGTGCAGATGCGCCGCCAACGCCGTTTGGGCGCGCTGGTGCTGGCCGACCGTGTGCTCGGCAAGGCCGATCCGGCTGCTGTGCAGGCGGCCATGCTGACCGGCGTGCGCGGCATGGGCCTCGCCGCGTTGCCTTGGAGTGACGGCACGCGCGCCCTGCGCGAGCGTGTCGCCGTCCTGCGGGCCGCCTTTCCTGAGGACACCTGGCCCGACATGTCCGATGCGGGGTTGCTCGCCACGCTCGATGAGTGGCTCGCGCCCTATCTCGACGGCGTGACGCGGCGCAGCCACTTGGAGAAAGTCGATCTCAATGCCGCGCTACGCAACCTCCTGGTATGGCCGCAACCGCAGAAGCTGGACGAACTCGCGCCCACGCACATCGGCGTGCCGTCCGGCTCGTCCATTGCCATCGACTACAGCGCCTCCGGTGGCCCAGCGCTGCAAGTAAAGCTGCAGGAGGTGTTCGGTTTGCAGGGGACGCCCGCGGTTGCCGGTGGGCGCTTGCCGCTGACGCTGCACTTGCTCTCGCCCGCACGTCGGCCGCTTGCGGTCACGCGCGATCTCAAGAGCTTCTGGGCCAACGTCTATCCGCAGGTGCGCGGCGAGATGCGCGGCCAGTACCCGCGCCACATCTGGCCCGAGAATCCACTGGAAGCGACGCCGACGAAGCGGACGATCAAGCCGCGGGGCACCTAAGAGGGGACTTAGCCCTCGGCCCGCCTGAGCCACGTCGACCTATGCTTACAGCGCGGCAGGACTCGCGCCAGCCACGCGCCCGCTTCATCCATGGCTTCGTCGAACTGCCACGGCGGGTTTACCGCGACAATGCCGGTGCCGAGCAAACCCTTGCCGCCGGGGAACGCCAGCTCGTCGCAAAAGATATCGCCGTCGATTTCCCTGATGCGCTCCAGCATCGCGCGGTGGCGCGCTTCCTTCAGCACCGGATACCAGATGACGAAGGTGCCCTCGCGCCACTTGCGCACCGCCTCGCTAAGTTTAGCCGGAACGTCGTCGTATTCGCTTTTTACCTCGTAACTGGGATCGATCAGCACGAGCCCGCGCCGCGGCGTCGGCGGCACCAGGGCGACCAGCGCCTCGAGGCCATCGCGTTTGTGCACACCGATACGCTCGTCTTTGCGCGCCCAGCGGCCGAGGTTGGGGAAGGCGGTCTTGTGCAACTCGTTGAGGATCAAGCGGTCGTCGCCGCGCAGCGCCGCGCGCGCCAGCGCCGGCGATCCGGGATAGCGCTTCAGCGCGCCGTCAGGATTTTGCCGCCGCACCGCCGAAAGGTAAGGCTGCATCGCTGCGGGCGCGCCCTTGGCGTTCCACACGGGCGCGATGCCGCTCAAGAACTCGCCGGTCTTCTGCGCGGCGTAGTGGGTGAGATCGTAGTCGCCTTCGCCGGCGTAGAGGTCGATGACGGTGAAGGGCTTATCCTTCTTACCGAGATGGGCGAGCAGCAATGCGAGCGCGACGTGCTTATGCACATCCGCCGGTCCCCCCGCGTGGTACGCGTGCTGGTAGCTCAGCATGGGCTGCCCGCGCCGATTCGGTGCGTCCCCAGGGTCTTTCCAACGACCTCTGGAACCCCTACTCCCTTGCTCCGTTTTCCAAAGTTAGTTCCTGTCGCAAAGCGGAATCGGCGGATTAGAGCCGTTTTCACGTCCCGCTGGGGAAAACTCAGGTCATTGATTCTATAATTAAATTTCAAAACACTCTACTAAACCAATAGGTTTATAACTTTTGGGTGCAGTGCAGCATGGGGCCTTTGAAGTCCCCCTCCGCTCTGGTATATACACGGCCCAGGAAAGACGGCCTCGCAACCGTGCTTTTCGAACCGTTCTGGGGGTCATCAAGGCGTCATATGGCACAGTTTTTCTTCCGTGCCGCGATGCGTTCATTATCCCGCCATCTTTCTCGTTCACAAGCTGGGTCCGTAAAGGTCTAAGGCCGCTTCTGCCAAAGGCAGGCGTGGGGTAGCGGCCGAGGTCACACAAGAAGTCTGCAAGAACAAGAACAAAGAACACGGAAAGAAATAAGAAAATGCGGATCCTGTTTGCGCTGCTGGCGGTGTGCTTAGGCTCAGCCGTTCTGTGGGCGTCTCTCGATCGTCCCCTCGATGCGCCGGATTGGCGCGGCGAGATGCGGGGCCTCTCTTACAGCCCCTCAGGCCTGTACAGCGAAGAGCAGCTGAAGGAAGGCATTCCTGAAGACGTTATGCGCCAGGACATGAAGCGCCTGTCGTCCGTAACCCAGCGCATCCGCACCTACAACACCGACAGCAACCTCGACCGCATTCCCTACATCGCAAAGGAATATGGCTTGAAGGTTTCGCTCGGCATCTGGCTGAGCGACGATCTGCCCCTCAATGACAAGCTGATCGCCAAGGGCATCAAGGCCATCAATGACAACCCCGGTGTCGTCGACCGCGTGTTCGTCGGCAACGAAGTGCTGCTCGTCGGCAACCTGACGCCCGAGCAGATCAGCGCCTACATCCTGCGCGTCAAGAAAGCCGTCACCAACAAGAAGGTGCAAGTCGGCTATGCCGACGTTCCGGCCCTGTGGATCAACAATCCCGAAGTCGCCAAGAACAGCGATTTCGTCGGCATCAACCTCTTGCCCTACTGGGAAGGCATGAAGGCCGAAGATTCCATGGACTGGGTCGAGAGCTATATGGCCCAGATGCAGAAGCTGTTCCCGAAAAAGAAGATCGTCATCACCGAAGCCGGCTGGCCGTCCGAAGGCCGCGTGAAGAAGGGCGCCGTGCCGTCACCGGCCATGGCCGCCTACTTCTATCGTCACTTCCTCAGCCTCGCGACCGCCGAAAACTACGACTATTACGTCATCGAAGCCTTCGACCAGCCCTTCAAGGCGGTCAACGAAGGCGCTGTCGGTGCGTTCTGGGGCATCTTCGACGCCGAAGGTAACCCGAAGTTCGACATGTCCGGCACGCTCAGCTCGTTCGAAGATTGGGCGACCTACGCCGGCATCGCCGCGGCCGGCAGCCTGATCATCGGGATGGTCGTGCTGTTCCTCATCCCCGCCGTCGGTTTCCAGGGCTATCTCCTGGTCAGCGGCATTGTCGGGCTCATCGTCTCGGGCGCTCTGTTCATCGTCGAGGCTTCGTCGCTGCGCTATGTCGACTGGGGCACTTTAGGCGGCGCGTTGTTCATCGTGCCGGCCGGCCTTTTCACCGGCCTCCTGCTGATCACCGAAACCTCCGAGTGGGCGCTCAGCCTGTGGCGCAAGGGCCGCAAGCACATGCCCCAGGGGCCGCTCGCGCATTACCCGAAGGTCTCGATCCACGTCCCGACCTACAACGAGCCGCCGCACATGGTCATGCAGACCCTGAACGCGCTGGCCCGTCTCGACTATCCGGACTACGAGGTCATCGTCCTCGACAACAACACCAAGGACCCGGCCGATTGGAAGCCGGTGGAAGCCCACTGCGCCACGCTCGGCGACAAGTTCCGCTTCTTCCACTTCGACAACATGAAGGGCTTCAAGGCAGGCGCGCTCAACAAGGCGCTCGAGCTGACGCACCCTGGGGCCGAATACATCGGCGTCATCGACAGCGACTACGAAGTGATGCCGCACTGGCTGAAGACCGCCATGCCGGTGTTCACCGACCCGAAGTGCGCCATCTTCCAGGGTCCGCAGGATTACCGCGACGCCCACGAAAGCCTGTTCAAGAAGCTGTGCTACGAGGAATACACCGGCTTCTTCCGCATCGGCATGGTAGAGCGTAACGAGCACAACGCCATCATCCAGCACGGCACCATGTGCGTCGTGCGCCGCTCCGCCATGGAAGCGGTCGGCGGCTGGGCTGAATGGTGCATAACCGAAGACACCGAACTCGGTCTTCGCCTGTTCGAAGCCGGCTACACCGCGCACTACACCTCGGAGACAATGGGCCGCGGCCTGATGCCCGATACCTACGCCGCCTACAAGGTCCAGCGTTACCGTTGGGTCTACGGCGCTATGCAGATCATGAAGCGCCACGCGGGGGAGATTTTCCTCGGCAAGTCCAAGCTGACCTTGGCGCAGCGCTATCACTTCGTCGCCGGCTGGCTGCCGTGGTTCGCCGACGGCTTCGCGCTGATCTTCGGCGTGCTGGCGCTCACTTGGTCGCTTCTGATGTCGATCGCGCCCAAGTACTTCGACGTGCCGCTCACGGCGCTGTCGTCGGTTGCTTTGGCCATCTTCACGGTGAAGACCTTGAAGACGGTTCTTCTGCACCGCGCCAAGGTCGGCACCGGCTTCTTGGGGGCGCTCGCTTCCGCGGTCACCGGTCTGTCGCTGGCCTACACCGTCGGCCGCGGCGTGCTCGCCGGCTTGTTCACCAAGAGCAAGCCCTTCATGCGCACGCCGAAGTGCGAAGGCACCGCGCCTTGGACGCACGCGCTGCGTCTGGCCGCCACCGAAACCATCATGCTGATCGGCACCATCGTCGCCATCGTCGCCACGGTTCACATCCGTCGCTTCGAAGACCCGGCCGAGCAAATCTGGGTCACCGCGCTGGTGATCATGGCCATCCCCTACGCCGCCTCGCTCCTAGTGGCCTTGGGCTCGACCATGAATTTCGGATTCAACCGTGCGCCGGCCATCCAGCCCGATCCCCTGCTGACCCCGACTTATGGCGCCCCCAAGCTGGACTTGGCGGCTTAAACCCCTCACCACGCACTTTAACGGGCCCCGAAAGGGGCCCGTTTCGTTTTGGCCTATATTTTGGGTTAGAAGGCCGCTGGCGCACTAAATGTGGGAGCCGGCCCCAAGCCCTCCCGCAAGCCACATTATATATGCGCGGGGCCTAATGGCCGGGCTTGAGGGATTTATAGTGCAGCCATGCTGGCGACAGGTCGCCGACCACGGCCAGGATGTCGCCCTGGAGGTCCGCCGGCGCGTCGGCCCAGGGAATGACGGTCGTGCGGATGCTGAAAATCACCGCCCCGGTTTCGGGCAACTTCAGGAAACTCTGGTCCTCACGGCGCAGGAAGAAATCGCGGTCGCGGCGCGGGTTCACCGGCGGGGTGGAGTCCGGCAAGAACAGCGCGTTCGAAGTCGATAGTCCCCAGTTGCGCCGCATGTAAGCGCGCAGGGGTTTCAAGCGGTCCAGGTAACGATCGACGCCGTCGGCCAAGTGGGCGGCATAGTCCGGCACGGGATCGTGCACCCCCATCACCGTGCCGCCCATCTTCTCGCGCAGCTTCCAGCGGTTGGGAAAACAGAGAATGCCGGCGGTGAGCAGATAGTCGCTGCCGTCGCGCGTGAGGATGCACAGGTCCTCGGCGACGGCGCGTGCGATGGCCGGTAGCCTGTCGCCGGCGCCGAGGTTGAAACCGCGCGCGCCCAACATGCGCGCCAGTTCCTCGACTGCCGCCGCGCCGGCGGGCAGTTCGGCGATCACGTCGCGCTCATGAGCCGCCACCAGCATGGTGCGCTGGGTCAAGAGCGCAGCATCGCCCGGTTGCGGCTTCAGCCAGTCTTCGAGGGGCAGGGGCTCGAGCCCCATGCGCGAAGGATGCAGCGCCGCGCTCACTTCTCGATCCGCATCCAGCGGGTGCGGTTCACGTCGGCGGCGTTGTCAGCAAAACCCTTGATGTAAGGCGCGACCAGGTTCTTTGAGCTGAAGAAGCTGAGCGGCACGACGGCGCTGTCGTCGAGCGCGGTCTGTTCGGCGCGCGAGAGAATATCGGCGCGCTTGATGAGATCGAGCGTAAAGCGGCCTTCGTCCACCAACTTGTCGTAGGTGGCGCTGCTGTATCCGCCGTAGTTATAGGACCCGGCTCGGGTTTCCAGCAGGAACAGGAAAGTCTGCGGATCGTTGAAGTCAGCGCCCCAACGCGCCTGGGCGGCGAAGAAGTCGGCGGCGCGCACCTGGTCATAGTGCACCTTCGGTTCGTTGCCGATCAGACGCACGACCATGTTGCATTCCTTCAGCATCGCCGCCTGCGCCACCACCGAACGGCGGGAGTCGATACTGATCATGTAGAGGTATTCGAACGCCAACGGCTTGCCGGGGCCAAAGCCCGCCTCGGTCAGCAGCCGTTTCGCCTCCGTGCGGCGCTCCTCCATGGTGCGGCCCGCGAAATCGAGTTTCGCCGCGTTGGCATAGTTATCAATGCCCGGCGGCACGAAGGAGTAGGCCGGGACCTGGCCATCGCGCGAGACCTTGTCGGTCAGCACGCCCCGGTCGAGACAGAGCGAGACCGCGCGGCGCAGGCGGGCGTCCGAGAACGGCGCGCGGCGGATATTCAGCACGATGTACTCGCTGCCCAGCATGGGCGTGATGCGCGCCTGGCCGGGCATGTTTTCCTTCAGCCAGGGGATTTGGCTGCTGGGAAAGCCGCGTGTGCCCAGGTTCACATCCAGCTCGCCCGCGCGGAAACGGTTGAGCGCGGCATTGGTGTCGTCGGTCGGATAGTAGATCACCTCGTCGATGGCGACATTGGCGGCGTCATAGAAGAAGGGGTTCTTCACGGCCTTGATGTGCTCATGGGCTTTCCATTCGACCAGCTTGAAGGGACCGTTGGACACCATGTTGCCGGCTTTCACCCAATCGGCGCCGAACTTCTCAACAACGTGCCGGGGTATGGGATAGGAGGTCTGGTGGGTAAGAAGTCCGAGCAGGTAAGGCGTCGGTGTCTCGAGGGTGATCTCCAAGGTACGCGCGTCTAGCGCGCGTACGCCGATCTGGTCCAGCGGCACCTTGCCGCCGTTGGCGGCTTCGGCATTCTTGATGACATAGAGGACCGAAGCGTAGATCGCAGCGGTCTTGGGATCCAGCAGGCGGTTGATACCGGCCACAAAATCAGCCGCTGTGAGGGGCGTACCGTCGGACCACACCAGGTCCGGGCGCAGCGTGAAGGTCCACACCAAGCCGTCGGGACTGGTTGTCCAGCGCTCGGCGGCGCCGGCGACCGGTTTGCCGGCGACATCCTCGGTGGCCAGGCCCAGAAACAAGTCGCCGATGACGGCGTTTTCCCAGGCAAGGCTGGAAAGTTGCGGGTCGAGAGTGCCGGGTTCGGCTTGGTTGCCCCGGCGCAGAACCATGGCCGCATCGGCCGGAGCCGCCGTCAGCAGCACAAGGCCGGTCAGGAGAAGTGCGGCGGCGTGCCGCAGGGGTCTTTTGGAGCCCGTCGTCATGGTTAAAGCCTACCTCAAAACCATGTGTGCAAACCACACGGCGTGGCGTCTCCCGGCGCGCAAAATGATGTATGGTGAGGCCACGTTTTGAGGCCAGCCTTGTTACATCCACTCCCTCGCCGCCGTTTGCTTGCCGCTGCCACCGCCTTCGGTGGCCTGGCGGGGATGCGCCCATTCTTTTTTCGTCCGGCGCGCGCGGCCGATGACGACACCGCGGCGACGCAGCGGTTCAATGGCTGGCTGGAGGCGCGCTACGACTTCTGGCTCGGCCGCAGCCCCATGGCGCAGGGTTACCTGGGTCTCAAGACCGACGCCGACAAATGGGACGACATCAGCGAGGCGCACCAGCTCGAGGATCACGCGCGCGTGCGGCAGGAACTCGCCGACCTACGCGATGCCTTCCATCCGAACACGCTTTCGTCTGCCGGAAAGCTCAGCTTCGATCTCTATGTGCGCCGCTGCGAGACGCTGATGGAGGCGCACGCCTGGCGCCGCCACCGCTTTCCAGTCAACCAGTTGAGCGGCTGGCAGCAGGAGATCCCCGGCTTCCTGATGAACATCCACCGCGTCGAAAGCCGCGAAGATGCCGAGGCCTATATCGCGCGGCTGTCGAGCGTTGACGTTCTCGTGACGCAAGTCATCGACCAGATGCGCCGCGGCGAGACCGCCGGCGTGCTTGCGCCGCGTTTTGCCTATACCGCCGTACTGCGCGATTGCCGCAATGTGCTGGCCGGCGCGCCCTTCGACGGCAGCCTGCGCGGCGATAGTCCGATCTGGGCCGACATCAAGGGTAAGATCGACGCGCTAGACGCCGATGCGATCGTGAAGGAAGCCCTGCGCGCGGCGGCGTTGCGTGCGCTGGTGACGGTGCTGCGTCCGGCGTTCTACGCGCTAATTGCCGTTTGCCAGGAGCAGGAGACGCGCGCCGGCACCGATGATGGCGTCTGGCGTCTGCCCGCCGGTGAGGCCTACTACACCCACGCTGTGCGCACGCATACCACCATCGACATGTCCCCCGCCGATATTCACGCCTTTGGCTTATCCGAAGTCGCGCGCCTGCATGGCGAGATGCGCGCCATCATGCGGGGACTTGGTTTTACCGGCGACCTCGCGGCGTTTTTTACGTTCCTGCGCACGGACCCTCGGTTCCACTATCCGCAGTCGCCTGAAGGCAAGGCCGCCTACATCGCGCGAGCCCAGGAGATCGTCGCTGGCATGACGGCGCGGCTTGACGAAGTGTTCCTGCGCAAGCCGCGCGCGGGCCTCGTGGTCAAACCGGTCGAAGCCTTCCGCGAGCAGTCGGCGACAGCCGCATTCTATCAAGGTCCCGGCGCCTTCGACGACCGGCCCGGCACCTACTACGTCAACACTTTCGACATGACGGTCATGTCGACTTTCGAGATGGAGAGCTTGGCCTATCACGAGGCCATTCCCGGCCATCATATGCAGATCGCCATCGCCCAGG
The DNA here is from genome assembly GCA_903888485.1 of uncultured bacterium. Classification (GTDB taxonomy): domain Bacteria; phylum Pseudomonadota; class Alphaproteobacteria; order Rhodospirillales; family Rhodospirillaceae; genus SHVO01. The sequence goes on from CAISTS010000045.1 coordinate 59,918, forward strand.
AGACCGACGCGCTTCCGCGCTTCCGCCGCTTCGCCAGCAACACCGCTTACGACGAAGGCTGGGGCCTTTACTGCGAGCGCCTGGGCAAGGAGATGGGCTTCTTCCAGGATCCCTATTCGGATTTCGGACGGCTGGCGTCCGAACTCTGGCGCGCCTGCCGCCTGGTGGTCGATACCGGCATCCACATGGCCGACAAGCGCTGGACGCGCGGGCAGGCGATCGCCTATCTCACCGAGAACACGCCCAACGTCGCCGGCGATATCGCCAATTCGGTCGAGCGCTACATCGTCGATCCCGGCCAGGCGACGGCCTACACCATCGGCATGGCGAAGATTCTCGAATTGCGCGCCGGCGCACAGGAGCGCTTGGGCGCCAAGTTCGACCTGCGCGGTTTCCACGAAACCGTGCTTGCGGGTGGCTCGATGCCGTTGCCTGTGCTTCAGAACGTGATAGAGACCTGGGTCAGCGAGAATGTCTGACCATCTTGATGTGGTCGATGCCCGCTTCCTGGAACACCGCGCCCTCGGAGGCGAAACCCAGCCGGGTGTAGAAGCCTTCCACCGCCGTCTGCGCGTATAGCACCAAGGTCTTGGAACCGAGCCGCGCCATAAGCGCCTCCATGATCTCGGCCCCAAGCCCGCGGCCGCGATGCTCTTTCAGCACCGCGACCCGTTCGATCTTGAAGCATCCCGGCTCGTAAGGGCGCACGCGGGCGCAGGCGAGGGCGGTCTCGCCATCGGTGAGCAGGAAATGCTCGCAGGCGTCATCCTTGCCGTCCCATTCGAGATCGGCGGAAACACCCTGCTCCTGGCAGAAGACGATTTCGCGGATATGGCGCGCCGCGGCCATGCGCGCGGCGTCGCCGGTACGGAAGGCGATTACTTGTCGAGCCACGCCGGGACCGGCAGATCCTTCGAGCGCAGGAAGGCCGGGTTGAACAGTTTGCTCTGATACCGTGAGCCGGAGTCCGTGAGGAAGGTGACGATGGTCTTGCCGGGGCCGAGCTTGTAGGCGAGGCGGATGGCGCCGGCGATGTTGATGCCGGTGGAGCCGCCGACGCAGATGCCTTCGTCCTTCACTAGGTCGAACACGATCGGCAGGGCTTCCTTGTCATGGATCTGGAACTGGTCGTCGATGGGCGCGGCTTCCAGGTTGGCGGTGACGCGGCCCTGACCGATGCCTTCGGTGATCGAGTTGCCTTCGGCCTTGAGGGTGCCGTGGGCAAAATAATTGAACAGAGCGGCGCCCATGGGGTCGGCCAATGCCACGACGATGTCTTTCTTCTTGGCCTTGAGGCCCATGCCCACCCCGGCAAGCGTACCACCGGTGCCGACCGCCGAGACGAAGCCGTCGATCTTGCCGTTCACGTCATTCCAGATCTCGGCCGCGGTTTCGCGGGCGTGGCCGTCGCGGTTGGCCACGTTGTCGAACTGGTTGGCCCAGATGGCGCCGTTGGGTTCGCTGCGGGCCAGCTCTTCGGCCAGGCGCTGCGAGAATTTCACATAGTGGTTGGGGTCGGCCGCGGCCACGGCTTTGACTTCACGCAGGTCGGCGCCGAGCAGGCGGAGGTAGTCCTTCTTTTCTTGGCTCTGGGTCTCGGGCACGACAATGACGGTGCGATAGCCCTTGGCGTTGCCGACGACGGTCAGGCCAATACCTGTATTGCCCGCCGTGCCTTCAACGATCACGCCGCCCGGTTTGAGCAGGCCCTTACCCTCGGCGTCCTCGATGATGAACTTCGCGGTGCGGTCTTTGATGGACCCACCCGGATTGGCGTATTCGGCTTTCGCCAAGATGGTGCAGCCGGTCATTTCCGAAGCCTTCCTCAGCTTGATCATCGGCGTATGACCGATGGAGGCGACGACGTCCGGGAACAAACCGGCGGAGCTGGGGTTGGCTGACATGATTGGCACTTACGGCTGGAGGCTTACGGATGTTGGACCATTCAAACCGACCCCTTCGCGGCCAGAAAGATGGCATCGACCGGCTTCCGGGCGCTAAGGGGCCGGAAGAGAAAATGTTCCCTCAGTATAGGTTAAGCGTAGCAGTCTCGTCTCCTGTCCGGAAGGCTGGCACAACGCCCATCGCGAGGCTTGATCGCGCCGGGGAAGATAACCACAATCTTGTCCGCCCACCCCAAGGACAGTCCATGACCAATACCGCCGATCAGGGCGCGCCGTTCACCTCGCGCTTTTATACGTCGCCGGATGGCCTCAAGCTGCACTACCGCGACTATGCCGGCCCGCCCGGCGCACCCTTCACGGTTCTGTGCATCCCGGGTTTGACCCGCAACGCCCGCGACTTCGAGGAGTTGGCGCCGCACCTGGCGCAGAAGTACCGCGTGCTCTGCGCCGAGCTGAGGGGGCGGGGGCTTTCCGAATACGCCAAGGATCCGGCGACCTATGTGCCCCCGGTCTACGTGCGCGACATGCAGGCGCTGCTGGACTCCGCGGGCCTCGCCCAAGTGGCGCTCATCGGCACTTCCTTGGGCGGCATCATTTCCATGGTCATGGCAGGGGTCATGCCCCAGCGGCTGTTGGGTGTTGCGCTCAACGACATCGGCCCCGAGCTCGACCCGGCGGGTCTTGCGCGCATTGCCAGCTACGTCGGCAAGAGCCGGCCCATCACCAGCTGGGAGGACGCGGCCGCCGCCGTCGAAACGCTCGATGGCGTCATCTTTCCGGGCTACAGCAAGGAAGACTGGCTGCGCATGGCGCGCCGGCGCTTTATCCAGGACGAGACCGGCGCCTTCCGGCCGGACTACGATCTCAATATCTCCAAGCCCTTCGCCGGCAACGCGGCCCAGGTCAACCTCTGGCCATTCTTCACGCGCCTTAATCAGATGCCGGCATTGGCCATCCGCGGCGAAACCTCGGATCTCTTGAGCCCGCAGGTTTTTGCGCGCATGAAAGCCGAAGTGCCGCTCCTCCAGCAGGTCCTCGTGCCGCGCCACGGCCATGCCCCCCACCTCGATGAACCCGAGGCCATGGCGGCGATTGACGCTTTCCTCACTGGACTGCCCCGCCGTATCGGGGTTTTGACCAAGCTGCGCCGCGGTATCGGCGCGGCGGTCTTTCTGGGCAAGCTCAAGGCCGCCGGCGTCATTTAGCGCCGGCTTCAAATACCATCAGCCGCAAATGGTAAAGCCCGCCGCGCTGTTGAGCGTGGCGGGCTTCCCATCACAATCGGATATCGATCCGGTACAAACTGTTCAGGGCGGAGCCCTTAAAGGCGGTAGCCTTCCGTTCGCGCCGACTCTCGTAACCGTTCTTGTGTGCTGTCCCTCAAGAAAGAAAAGTAGTGGTTAGACTACTTCTTCTTGGCCTTCTTCTTGCCTTTCTTCTTAGCAACTTTCTTCTTCGCCTTTTTCTTAGCAGCCATGGTCAATTCCCCTGTTCAGGTGAGTTGGGTTACGTCTGAGCGTTTCGTACCAAACTAAATCGAACACCACGTTCGATGTGAAACGTCCAAACGTTGACGAGATAAACGCACTCAGTAAAATTTCACAAGAGATTTTGAAGCGGCGTTCAATTTTTTTCTTGATTTCCTTTTGGACACGACTTCGCGCCATCGCATTCGCATCGCCGCGCGCATGGTTTTCGACTCAAAAACGCGCGCGACGGCGCGCGCAGGGCGCATCGCGCGCGCATCGTTGTGCGCACCCGCGCCGCACATCCGACGATGCCGTCACCTGCGCCATTTTTTACGCCGTCACGGATCGTTTCCGAATGCGATTTGAATCAAAAAGCGGGACGCACGCTGCTTTCAAACCGCGCAATACCGACCGCGAGGAAATTCAATAATTTCGCGCACTGATGCGCATTTTTGTCGGCCATGACCGCACGCGCTCCGCGATGGAATTTGTAAACGTCATAGTGCTTGGCGTTGAGTGCCGTGCGCGCCGTTTTGTGCGGAGCAAAAATGCCCCATGCGCTGCCCTGCGCCGTGCTCTTTTTGATCGGAACGGAGCGCTTGAACGTCGCGTGAGAGATCGTCGTTGATGCGCGCGCGCGTGATCATCGGAGCGGCGCGCGTCATTGCCGTCGTTAAGCGGATGGTGAGGTCGCTTAACGGTGCGTAAACGCCGGAGGAGGGGTGCCCCAACCCCGCGCCAAGGTCGAAAATGCAAAAAATGCGCGACTCGGGGGACGTATAACCCCGCCGACGTCAGTCGACGTCGCCGTGTGCCGACATCAAGACGGCGATCGGACGCGTCTTCGGGAACTGCGCGAGCACGATCATCACTATGACCATGAGCGGTACGCTGAGGATCATGCCGGTGATGCCCCAAATGGCGCCCCAGGTCGCCAGCGACAAGATCATCACCACCGGCGAGAGGTTGAGGGACTTCCCCGTGACCTGCGGTTCGATGACGTTCTCGACAAAGGTCTGCACGCTGACAAGGCTCGCGAGTACGAAGGCCGCAGTGAGGAAGGAATTGAACTGCAGGAGCGCCAGCACGGTCGGGAACAGCATCGCCAAGGGTGAGCCGATGTAGGGAATGAAGTTGAGCACGAACACCAAAAGCGCCCAGAAAGCCGCGAAATCAACGTCGAACAGCCGCAGGATGACATAGCTAAGCACGCCGTTGAGCAGGCTGATCCCGGTCTTGATGAGGACGTAGGTTTCGATCTTGCTGCCCATGGCCGAGAGTGTGCCCCGCACCATCCGTTCGCGCTCCGCATCAGGGAACATCTTCTTCATTTTACGGTCGAAGGAGCGCATCTCGAGCAGCAGGAACATGACATAGGCCACCACCTGGAAGGTGCTGGCGGCGATGGACTGGAAGGCGCCGGCGAAGCGCTCGACCATGGCGCGCAGGTTGATGCCGGCGGCCAGGGTCGCGAGCGTCGGCGGTTCGTCGAGGCGTAAAAGGCGGGCGGCAAAGTCCATGCCCTGGCCAAACAAGGCCTGCAGGCTTTCCTGGTAGCGCGGCGCCTCAACGACGACCGCCCGGATGTTGCCGGCGGCGATCTGCACGACGATGCCGATAACCAAGAGGATGATGACAATGGCCAGGGTCAGGCCCAGCCACGAGGGCGGTTGCCACGATTTAATTTTGATCCGTTCAATCCGGTGCCCGAGGGCGGCGATCAGGTAGGCAATGAACACCGCCAGCACGAAGGGCATCAGGATCGATTCACCTACGACCAGCAGGTAAATCGTCAGCGCGACGATGCCGAGAGAGGCGGCCGTGGTGACGGAGCCGGAGGTGAGCGAACTGGAATTTGCGGCGGGCGCGGTCATGACGGCTGTTTTACCCCGGATTGCGCCGGACTGACCCTAGAAAAAGAACCGGTAGCTCAGCTGCGACTGGATTTCCTTGGCGCGGGCGGGCGTGCCCAGGAATACCCGTTCAGGCCGGGTGCTGGTGACGTGCATGACCTCCAACGTGATGCGCTGGTTGGGCGCGGGCCGGAAGATGTAGGCCCCCGTGATGGCGTGGCCGCGCTCGCGGTTGTTGTCGTCGGGTGTGATGTCGCGGTCGTCCACGGCGAAGTAATCCCCGCGCAGGCTGAGGCGGTGCCGGCCCCAGTCCTTGCTGACAAGGCCATAGCCCGAACGGAAGGCGGCATAGACGATGGGGCCCCGTGGTTTGGGAATGGTGATGGTGCTGGTGGAGCCCACCATGAACTGGCCGATGAAGGTGACCTCGCCGGGCAGCAGCACCTTGTAGCTGGCGCTCGCGAACTTGGTGCGCCAGGCCCACTGACCCTTCACCAGGTCGCGGTCGTCGGCGAGGTTATCGTAGTAGAGGAGGGCGAGGCGGCCGTAATCGACGTGGTCGGCGCTGGCGGCGACATAGAAGCCCACGTTCTCGTCGACCTCGTGGAAGGGTTTTTCGGTCGGAGCCTGCTCGTCGAGGCGTCCACCAGGACGAATGGCGCGGATGGGCGCGAGGGCGAGACGGTCGAAGAAGCCGGTCTCGCGGTCGTTGAAACTCCAGCCGCGCCAGGCCAGCAGCGTGCCGGTGGGGTCATTGAGCATGTAGAGCGCGCCCCTGAAGTCGATCTCCAGGTCGCCGGTGCGCCGCTGGATGCCGGCCTCGGCCCCGATGGTCTTAATCTCCTCGCCCACCCAGCTGTTGATGGCCGATGAGGTGATCGTATAGGGGCTGGTCCAGGCGAAGCCGGAGTTCTCGGCCGAGATCGGCGGATAAAAGGCGCCGCCGCGCGCGCTGATGCCCCATTCGCCCGAGGGTGCGGGCTTGTACTCAAGGAACGCTTCGTTGAGGTCGAGGGCCGTGCGCTGCTGGTCGTTGGCGGTGATGACCACCGTGCCCGTCACATCGAAACCAAATTTAGGTTTGAGAACCAGCGCGCCCTCCGGGCGCACCAGCGTGCGGCGCTCTCCGCTCGCATCGGCGCCATAGCGTACCTTGCCGAGGCTTCTATCTTCCCAGCTACGGGCCGTGCTGCCGACGATGGCGCGCATTTCCAGCATGCCGGACACGTCCAGGCTAAAGCCGCCCAGCGTCAGCACGTCATCGAGCGCCCGCGCATCTTGTAGCGGGGCAAGGAACGTGATGAGTGCTGCGGCTGTGCTGGCTGCGAGGAGACCTACCCGTCTGCGGCGGCCGAGCCTACCTTGCGGCGTCTCGCCATGGTCCCCGAGACCCATGGTTATTATCCTCCCGTGGCGGCCACCACTCCCGTGATGCCGCGCCCGCCAAAATGCGGCGACCAGCGCGACGTAGTGAAGAATGTCTCGAAATCGGCAACCGACATCGGCCGGTTGATGAAGTAACCCTGACCGGTATCGGCACCGAGGTTCTGCAGGATGTCGAGCGAAGCGCGGTCCTCGATACCCTCGGCCGTGACGCGGAGGCCCAGGTTATGGCCTAGTTCAATCGTGGACTTGACCAGGATCTGATCGCCGCGACTGTCGGCCAGCTTGAGCACGAAGGACTTGTCGATCTTGATCTCCTGCACCGGCAGGCTCTTGATGTAGGCCAGTGACGAATAGCCGATGCCGTAGTCGTCGATCGACAGCGTCAGGCCCATGCCGTTCAAGGTGCGCAGGATTTCTTGCGCCTGCGAAGGGTTCTGCATGACCGCGCTTTCGGTGATTTCCAGGATGATCCGCCCCGGGCTGACATCATAGGCCGTCAGTAGGTTGGCGATCTCGGCCGGCAGATGCCTGTTCGACAGGTCATGGGCCGACAGGTTGACGGCGATCTTCACGTTGATGCCCTTGTCGGCCCAGGCGCGCGATTGCTTGACCGCGGCCGCCAAGGCCCACGCCGTCAGGCGCCGGATATTGCCGGTCTGCTCGGCGAGCGGGATGAACTGGTCGGTCGGCATGAACCCGCGCTCCGGGTGGATCCAGCGGATCAGCGCTTCGACGGTGGTGACGGTCTCGGTCGAGAGGTCGACCTTGGGCTGGTAGAAGAACGTGAACTGGCCTTTGTCCAGGCCCTCGCGCAGCTCGCCCATCATCGATAGGCGTTCGGGCCGGTGCGGATCGAGTTGGGGATCGTAGAGCGCGTAGAAGCGGTTGAGCTGCTTGGCTTCGTAGATCGCCGTATCGGCATGCTGCATCAGGGTGCGCGCGGTGGTGCCGTGTTCAGGGAAACGCGCTTCGCCCAGATAAGCCGTCACGTCGATGCTAAAGCCGGCGACGCTGACGGCCTTGTCGAACAGCGCCAGCACACGCTCGACCACGAGGTTCACGGCCACGGCATCGTCGGTATCGAGCGCGAGGGCGAACATATTGCTGCCGTGGCGCGCGACGGCATTGGGCTGCGGCACGATCTGGCGCAACGTCTTGCCGATCTTGCGCACCAACTGGTCGCCGGTATCGTGGCCCAGCGTATTGATGAGTTCCGAGAAACGCCCGATCTGGAGCAGGATCACGCTGAACACCTTTTGAGTGTTCTGGCGGGCAATGATCATGTCGGCGACGTGGCCTTCGAACGAGATGCGGTTGGGCAAGCCCGAGAGCGAGTCATGGCGCGCCTGGAAGGCGATGCGGTCCTCGCGCTCGGCGATCCCGGCCATCATCTGGTTGAAGGTTTCGGACAGCGTGCCGAGCTCATCATGCTGGGTCACCGGAATCTTTTCGCCGTAGCGTCCGGCCTGGATGCGCCGCGCCGCGTCATCGAGCCTGCGGATCGGCGCCGTCACGCTGCGGGCGATGAACACGGCGCCGCCGAGCGAGAACACCAACGCGGCGCCGGCGAGGGTGATCAGCAAGAGAAACAGCGGACGATAGGGTTGCAGCGCGACGTCCAGCGAATACTGGAGGACGATATGCACTTTGGTCGCGTTCAGTGGCGCTGTCAGCGGCGCGGCCAGCAGCGTGACGTAGTCGCTGCTGCCCATGGTCATCAGGGCGGGGCCGGCCATGTAAGCGCCAGAATTGCGCAGTGAACCAAGCAGCACGTCCTTGAGGGGCGCGGACAGCGTCGTCGCCGGCGCATTCCACGTGCCGTCGGGTCCTTGGAAGGCAAATGTGATTTCCACGGGCACGGTGGTGACGCGCTGCAGCTCGCCGACAAAGGCGTTGCCGCTTTCCACGCCGATCACGATCCATCCGATCGTCAGCGGCGCTTTTACCGGCACCATCACCAGCTCGTAGATGCGGTCATCGAGTACCGTCGTTGCGGTCGCGCGGCCGGTTTCTTCGGCGGTATCGATCATGTCGGCGAACTGGAACGGCCGTTCGGCGGCGGGGCCGGCACTTTCAGCATAGGTGGTGTCGGCCACCACCTCGGCCTCGAGCGACACCAGCATGACGCGGTCGGCGCTGATCCGGCTTGCGAGATTGTGCAGCGTCGAGAGAATGGTGGCGCGGTCGTCGCTAGCGACGGCCTGGCGGAAACCGAAGTCCGAAGCCAGCAGGGCCGCGCCGCCGGCCAGCTGATCAGCGGTTTCGGCGAGGCGGCGGTTGAAGATCTCGTTGGTGGCGGAAAGCTGGACGCGCGCCTGCTCGAAGATGTTGCGCTGAATGGCGTTCTGCACGAGCAAGAACGTCACCGCGCTGACGACGACGAACAGCATCCCGAAAAACAGGATCAGCCTAGCCTGGAAGTGTCGAAAGCTGCGAAACACGCGTCCTTGCCTCGTGAAGCTGCCTTCAGTCGTTGTCAGAACGCCGCGACTTTACGCGGTCGATCAGTACTCGTTCTCGTCCACGGCCCCGGGTTTGCGCTGCCCCCGGTTACGCTTGAGTTCCATTTGCACTGTGACGGTGGCCTCGCCGCTTGCGGCGATCTGCACCACCCCGGCCTGTCCCTGGCCGGCCTTCTGGTTCGGATGCCAGACATTGACCGTGTATCTGCCTGCGGGCAGATCGGCGATTTTATTTTCGCCGGCATCGGCGGTGACCGCGAAGTACGGCGTGCCGACCACGTAGATGTACGCCAGCATGTTGTCGTGAATGTTGCAGCCGAGCGGCACGACGCCTTCCTTGTCGAAGGTCACGGTGCCGCTCTCGGCGCTGCCATAGAGCTTGAGCTCAAAGGTTTTGGCGGGCGAGAACGAATACACCTGATGACGAAAGGGATCGCGGTTCGGGAATTCGACGGTCGTGCCCATCTGCACCGGCAACACGAACGGCATGAATTGTTTTGACGCTTGCACCATGACCGCCTTGCTGCCGGGTTTGGCGACGGCGGGCGCGGCGCCCACAGGGATGGCGGTCACGACCGCCATGGCGAGCGGCTTGCCGTCAGGCGTCGAGACTTTGGCGTTCAAAGTCCCGGCTTGGCTGGCCGTGCCCACGGTTAGCGCGGTGAAAAAAAGCGGCTACACGCAGCAATTGAGCTCTCCCGGTATCCAAGCCCCGTACCCCTTCTGATTTCCTTACCATTATTGCCTCAGACCAGCCCAAAGGCCAGCGCCGAAGGCGCCCCACAGTGCCCCGGTCGGGTAAAATTGTCCTTTTCCTATAAAGGTTTGGCCGAAAGCCGGCTTCAAACCACGGATATGTATGTGGTTGGGCTGTCCTCGCCCTCAGAGTCAGCCGGCGGCGCTCTTGCCGCCGATCTGTGTGTACTCCAGCGGTCCTTTGACCACTTTGGCTTTCGGCGTCCATTCCAGCTTGAACACCGCGGCTTCAACTTCGGTGCCCTTGAGCTTGCGCCGGCCGATGTCCTGGAACCGGAACGCCGGACCAACGCAGCGCGCCTTGGCCTCTTCGCTGAAGAAAATCTGCGTTTCACCGGCGGCGGCGCAGACACCGTTCAGCATGCCGAGCGCGGGCCCGAAATATTCGCCTTCTTCGTAGCTGGCTTCGCCGGTGTGAACGCCCACGCGCAAAACCAGCGGCGCCTCCGCATTGTCCTTTGCATAAGCCGTGGCTTCCTGCTGGATTTCGATGGCGGCCCGTCCGGCCGCGGCGGCATCCGGGAACGTGAGCAGGATGCCGTCGCCCGTGTGCTTGATCTCGGTGCCGCGGAAGTTCTTCGCCGCCGCGCGCACGGCGGCGTTATGGGCGCGCACGACCCGCTGGGCGCCGGCGTTACCCACCTTGCTGGTCAGCGCGGTCGAACCGACGATGTCGGTGAGAAGGAACGTCACCTTCTTCACTTCAGCGCCGCGCACATTTGGATCGGCCCATTGTGCAATGAGATCGGGCAGGGACGGCAATGCGACTTTGCTCTCGGGATCGAGTTGCGCCGCCATGGCTTCCTTGCCGGCATCGGTAAGCTTGCGGAAGCGCGGACGCTGCAACGCGGCGTCGAGGCGCGCGGCGAAAGCCTCTGCCACGGCGGCATTGGTGCCGGTATGCTCGAGTGCCTTGCGCAGCAGGTCGGCTTTGATGGTCTCGCCGTAACTGCCGCGCTGTGTTAGTTCCGAAGCCGCGCCAGCGAGGTAAAGGTTCAGCCCGACGCGCTCGAAAGCCTGCAACTGCGAGCGCGCCGCGCTCAATGCCGCGAGCGACGTTTCGGCAAACGCATTGAGTTTCGTGCGCTCCTTCTCGAGCAGGGAGTCCATGACGGCGGCGGCGCTGTCGGCGAGGCTTTCGGGCTGCGCGGCGGCAACGGGCGTGGCCTCCGGCGCCGGTGTCTCGGTGATCTGGAACGATGTCTGCTCGCCCTGGTCGGCATTGGTTTCGCGCGTCGTGGCCGTCGCCCCCGATTCGGCAGGCGCCGCATCGGTCGCCTCAGGCTGAGCTTCCTCCAACGTAGGCGCAGCGGGGTCTGGCGCCGCCGTCGCCGGAGGCGGTGTCCAAGCTCCCATGTCGCGGCGTGGCGCCGTATCGCGAACGCCGTGCAGGAGTGCATCGATGGCGCGGTTTTGCGATTCCCTACTTTTGCCACGCCACAGGATCCACTCGACCGGAATGTAGATCTTCATCAGCGTCAGGCCCGCGGTCAGCAGCGAGGCCGCGAAGGTGAAAAGCAGGAGCATGTTGAACGTGCTGTGGGTGGACGGATCGCGGAACCCGGAGAGCGCGATGGCCATACCGATCGTGAAGATCGCGGCGATACCGAATGCGTTCAGGCCGATCATGAAGATGCGCGAGCCGATGTTGCCGTCGGTGGAAGGTCCTTCGGTGCCTTCGGGCGCGATGCCGTGTTGAGCGAGGATGCGCAGGTCCAAACGTTCATGCTCGGGGTCGAGGCTTTCCTCCAGCACTTGCGTCGGCCAGCCGTGTTCGGCTTCGAGCACGCGCGCGGCCTCGATCGCTTGCGTCTGCTCGATCGCGCTATAGCGCGCGTGCAGCGTCCGTGCTTGGCGGCATACACCTCGACGTAGGTGATCGCTTTCATTCCGCCCCCGGCCGTGGTGGCCGGCCCCAACAAACTGTGTTCCTGGCCGCGCTCCGCCGCACGGCCATTTTCTTGGCAGTTTAACACCTGGCCGCACGCGCCCACGAGCGCAAACGCCCGGGTTTTCACATCCGGGTGTAAACGGCCAGTTGGAGATTAACGCCTGCTGTTCTCGCGGAGAGTGCGGTTAGCCCGCCGGACGCATGGCGGCGGGGTTGTTCTTCTGCAACAGGATGTCCCAGTTGTTCATCGACTGGAGCAGGAAGTAGACCGCGTGCAGGTAGCCGGTCTTGCGCCATTCCAGAACCGTGGCGTCGGGCAGGTTCTTGAATTTCTCTTCGTCGATGCGCTTGAAGCTGCCGAGCTGGGCGCGCTGGCCGGGGCTGGTTTCGACTTCGAGCGTGCAGTCGATCACGATGTCGCTCTTCTTCAGCGCCTCGGAGAAGTCGCGCGTGAACAAGAACGCCTGATGGAACTGCGTGCACAGGTCCATGACCTGCGCGATCACTTCAGTTTCCTTGCCGTCGTCATTGAACAAAGCGCGCGCGCCTTCTTTGCTCGAGTTGGCGGCCATGTCGATGCCGAGCGTCAGCTTGTCGTCGGGGCCGCCGAGCAGGATGAACGGGTGACGGCGGATGTAAGCCGGCACGTAAACGCCCGGCTCCCACAATCCGTCGGCCTTGAGGAAGAGGTTTTGCTCAGGCTGCACGCCGAGCGCCGCGGTCGGCACCAGGTCGTCGGTCAGCAAGAGGATCGGATAGTGGCGCGCGGCGAGGGTGAACTCGGGAACCGTCAGCGGCACGGTGTTGGACTTGTTGGCAAACGCGAAATCACCCTCGGGACGGAGCTTGAAATTCTTGTGCATCGACGTCGAGAGCGGTGCGATCTCGGCGTAATACAGCGGGGCGACCATCGGGGCCTGATTAGCGTTCTGCGGGGTGTTGATGGTGGAAGCTTCAGTCACGGGTCTTATCCTTCAAAGAATAGCTCGGGACTGGTTCAGCAATTGCACCCCCCGGCGAGGGCTGGAGAATAGGGCCCGGGCGGGCCAAAGCAAAGCCTTTTTGCCCGCCGGGAGGGCTTAAAAAACGGCGGAATTCAGCCGTTTTTCTGGGCCGTGCGGGCCGCCATCGTGGCCCCATAATAACGCCAGAGCAGAAGCGATACCGAGCTGCGGTAGGGCCGCCAGATTTCACCCAGCGCGTCGAGTTCCTTGGGCGTCGGCCGGGCCTCGCGGCCGTGCAGGAGCTGCACGGCAACTTGCAGCGCGAGGTCGCCCACGGGCCAGACGTCGTGCCGCCCCATGCCAAACATCAGGTAGATGTCCGCCGACCAGGTGCCGAGACCTTTGTAAGCCGTGAGCGTCGCGCGCACCTCGTCATCGCTCGCGCGCTCCAGCGCCTTGAGGTTCAGCTTGCGCGCCGCCACCGCTTCCGCGAGACCGAGCGCGTAGCGCGCTTTCTGGCCGGAGAAGCCGCTCGCGAGCAGACCGCTCTCGCCCATCTCGAGCAGGCGCGGCGCAGTGATGCGACCGGCGTTCCGCTTGAGCTTGGCGACGATCGCGGCGCCGGCCGCGGTGGACACTTGCTGGTTGGCGATGATGCGCATCAGAGTCGCAAAACCCGGACCGTAAGAGCGCGGATCGGGCAAGCCGGCGAACTTGATCGCGGCGCCGATGTTCTTGTCGCGCCGGCGCAAGACACCGAGCTGCTTCTTGATCTCTTCGGGTGAGCCGACCATCAGAGCGCCTTGCGGCTAAACACCCACACATCGTCCTTGGATGCCTTGGCGTCGAAGCGATAACCGGCAGCGTCGAATGTCTTCAGCGCCTCGGGCTGATCGATGCGATGCTGAATGATATGGCGGGCCATGAGGCCGCGCGCTTTCTTGGCGAGGAAGCTGACGATGCCAGCTTTGCCGTTCTTGATCTCCTTGAACGTCGCCTGGATCACCGGTGCTGTGAGCGCTTTCCGGTCTACCGCGCTCCAGTATTCCTCCGATGCGAGGTTAACGATGGTCGGCTGCTTCATCTGCGCGGTGACGTCGTTGAGGCGCGCCGTAAGGCTTGCGCGCCAGAAGGCATAGAGATCCTTGCCGCGTTCGTTCTTCACCGCCGAACCCATCTCGAGGCGATAGGGCTGAATGGCGTCGAGCGGGCGCAGCAGGCCGTAGAGGCCCGAGAGGATGCCGATGTGCGCTTGGGCGAATTCAATATCGTCCTTGCTCAGTGTCTTGGCGTTAAGGCCGACGTAGACGTCGCCAGCGAAGGCATAGACGGCGGGCTTGGCGCCTAGCACATTCGCCGGATCGAAGTTCTGGAAGCGCTCGAAGTTGAGTTCGGCCAACTTCGGGCTGATGTCCATCAGGCGCGCCAGCTGACCGCGCGAGAGCAGCTTGGCGCGCGCGGCCATGCGCGCGGCATGGTCCATGAGCGCGGGCTGCGTCGCTGCGGCGAAATCCGGCGCAGGCGCGAAATCGAGCTTTTTGGCGGGAGACAGAAGGGCAAACAACATCGGGAAGATAATAGCCTTACGGCGCGCCGCCGTCTTTGCCCTGCGGACCAGGCGGCGTTTGACCGTCGGCCGGCGCGGGCGCCGCAGCGGCGGCCTCCTCGGCCTCAGCCTCGTCCTTGGCCTGCGCGGCCTTCAGGTCGTTGAGCAGTTTCTCGGCGACGGTGTTGGTCGTCGCATAGCGCTCGTTCACGCGGCTAAGGTTGTTGATCAGGATGTGGATCAGCGCGCGGATGAAGGGATCGCTGGCGGCGATCTTCTGCTGGATGGTGGTCTTCGAGATGCGCACAACCACGGTCGGCTCCAGCGCGATCATGGTTGCGCTCCGCCGCTCGCCGGTGATAGCCGCCATCTCGCCGAACATCGCGCCTTTTTCCAGCACGGCCAGGCGCACGGCCTTGCCGCCGGTGGTTTTGAATACGCCGATACGGCCGGACTCGACGACGAAAGCATCTGTGCCGTCATGGCCCTCGCGGAAGATGACCTTGTCCTTCTCGAAGGGAAGGCGCTTGAGCAGCTCTCCGGGCTTGGCGCGGATATTCGCGGTATCAGATTCCGGCGTGCCGGTGCCAAAGCCGAGCCCGCTCATGCGCCCGCCCTCCGCGTCCCGCGGCCCGTTCTGATTTTGGAAAAGGTAACGCGCGCCATCCCCAGTCCCCGAAGCCCACCGTCTCGTGAATGAGGCGGGCTGGCGGCATTATAAACCCGCCCGCATCAGGAATTTGAGTCCTAATGCGGGCGCGGAGAGGCAGAAAATCCGTAAGATTTCCGCGCGTTACTCCTGATTCTGGACCAGTTGCCAATCGCCGCTCGGCGTCCGGCAGGCGGTGCCGTAGGCCTCTTGAGTCTGGCCATCGATCGCCACGTCCTGGCGGAACTCGCGGCAATAACGCGAACCGGCCCAACCGTCACGCGTCGTCTCGACGGTGCCGCGCGCGCTGCCGGCGCCCCATTCGATCGCTTCGCCGACCGGCGCCGCCATCGCCTGGCGATAGGCATCGTAGTAATAGCCGCGCGCTTCGACGTTCAGCGCGTCGCCAACGTAGGGCGGGAAGAGGCCGAGGCTGTAGATTGGCCCGCTGTAGGGCCGGTAGTAGGGGCGCGCATACACCGGACGATAGATCGGCTCGTAGGGGTGATAATAAGGGCGATAATAAATGGGCGCGCTGAAACCGAAGCCGAAACTGTCGCGGCGAGGGCCGTAGCGACCGTGGCCGCCCCAGTAGCCGCCGCCCCAATAGCCGCCGCCGTAGTAGCCCCCACCGTAGCCGAGCGGCACACCGATCGAGAGCGAGAAGGAACTGCGCGCTTCAGCGCTGTGCGCGCCGGCGAGCCCGGCGCCCCAGAGAAGAACGATGGCGAGAGCTCCGGAACGAATGAAATGGCGCATGAAAGCCTCGGGGAAAAAGGTCGCGAATGGCGCGGATGATAAGGGAAATCCGGCGCTAAATTATGGCGGATTGCTGTGCGTTCAAGGACGTGCGCCTGACAGCCTTGTAATCCCTTAGCAAGGCTTGGGTAACACGATCTGGCGCAACCTAAGTGCGAGCGGTCGGAACCCATCTGGGAACACCTTTATCCGCTGCGGCGTTTTGACTTATGAGATTTTTCATCAGTATTTCAATAGGTTCGATATAATGACACCTAATCTGTCAGACGTGCGGAGTTCCGAGCAAGGAACCCCAGTAGAAATCCTCGCGCAAAAGCGTGCGCAACAGACGGACAGCGCGATGCGGGTATTGGTTATCGAGGACGATAAAGACGCCGCCGACTACTTGGTCAAAGGGCTGCGCGAGAGCGGCTACACCGTCGACCATGCTGCCGACGGCCGCGACGGCTTGTTCCTCGCTCTATCCGAGCCCTACGACGTCATGGTCGTCGACCGCATGCTGCCGGGACCCGATGGCCTGTCCATCGTCGAATCCGTCCGCAAGTCGCAGATCACGACCCCGGTGCTGTTCCTCTCGGCCCTTGGCGAAGTCGAAGACCGCGTCGCGGGCCTGAAGGCCGGCGGCGACGATTATCTCGCCAAGCCCTTCGCTTTCTCCGAACTGCTCGCGCGCATCGAGGCCCTGCTGCGCCGCTCGGGCGCCGTACCCGAGAACACCTTCCTCAAGGTCGGCGATCTTGAAATGGATCTCTTGGCGCGCAAAGTCACCCGCCAGGGCAAGCGCGTGTACCTGCATCCGCGCGAGTTCCGCCTGCTCGAGTATCTGATGCGTCACGCCGGTCAGGTTGTCACGCGCACCATGCTGCTCGAGAACGTCTGGGAATATCACTTCGACCCCCAGACCAATGTGATCGACGTGCACATCAGCCGCCTACGCCAGAAGATCGACAAGCCCTTCGACAAGCCGATCCTGCAGACCGTGCGCGGGGCGGGCTACAAGCTCGACCCGGCGACCTAAACCTTATGCGCGGGCCTCTGACCACATGAAGCGGCTCGCCGGCATCGTCGGTACCATCACGTTCAGGCTGGCGCTGATCTACACGCTGATCTTCGGCGTGTCGGTCGCGGCGCTGTTTTATTACGTCTACTACTCGACCACCAGCTTCGTCGTGCAGCAGAAGGAAGCTGCCATCGAAGCCGATGTGACGGGCTTTCAGGAGACTTTCGAGCGTTCCGGCGTTACGGGCCTGATCATCGCCCTCAACCGTCGCACCAACCGGAGCACCAACCCCGACGGCATCTACTTGCTGGTGGATTCCGTCGGCAACACGCTGGCCGGCAACCTGCAGAGCTGGCCGCGCAATATGGTGGCCGACGACGTCTGGCTGAACTTCACCATCAACGATCTGCGCCGCGCCGAAGCCGAGATCGCCGACGTGCGCGCCAAGCAGTACGTCGTGCAGGGCGGCCAGCAGAACTACATGCTGCTGGTGGGCCGCGACGTGCGCGATGCACGCGAGTTCCGCAGCCGTATGCTCGATAGCATCAATGTCGGTCTCGCCATTACGCTGGCGCTCGGCATCATCGGCGGTTTGATCTTCAGCCGCACCATTCTGCACCGCATCGGCGCCATTACCCGCACATGCCGCAGCATCATGTCGGGCGAGCTCTCGCAGCGCGTGCCGGTGCCGCGGCCCAACGACGAACTGGGCCAACTCGCGCTCAGCATCAACGCCATGCTCGACCAGATCGAGCGTCTGATGAACGGCATGCGCCAGGTCTCGGACAACGTCGCCCACGACCTGCGCACGCCGCTCACGCGCCTGCGCGCGCGCCTCGAGGCGGCGCTGCGGCATCAGAAAGATCCGTCCGAGCGCGAGACCATCGAAGGTGCGATCAGTGATGCCGACAGCCTGCTTGCGACCTTCGCCGCGCTTCTGCGTATCGCGCGCGCCGAGGCCGGCGCGCAACGCAACTTCACCGAGATTGATCTTAACGCGCTGGTCGAGGAAGTGGTCGACCTCTACGGCCCGCTCGCCGAAGAGAAGGGTCTGACGTTCATCACCCAGTTGGATAAGGGGCTGCGCGCGAAGGGCGATCCCAACCTCATCGCGCAGGCTTTGGCGAACCTCATAGACAACGCCGTCAAGTACACCGAGAAGGGCACGGTCACGGTTGCGCTCACGCTGCAAGGCGGCCGTCCGGCCTTCGTGATCGCCGACACCGGTCCGGGCGTGCCCGAAGGCTATCGCGACAAGGTGCTCGAGCGTCTATTCCGCCTCGAGCAGAGCCGCACGTCGCCGGGTAGCGGCCTCGGGTTGAGTCTGGTCGCTGCCGTCGCGAAGTCGCATGGGCTTGAGCTGAAACTCGAGGACAACATGCCTGGATTACGCGTGACGCTGCGCTTCCCGGCGCATCTGTCTCTCGCTGCCGAAACCAAGGGCAGCGACGCCAAGGCCAAAGCCTTGCCCAAGCCGGCGCCCAAGTCCGCCACGGCGGCGGCGGCCGAATAACCGCCGCCTAGACGTTCGCGGCCCTCATGCATTAGCTTGAGGCCGCACTCATGACCGCCGTTGACGCCTTCTCCGCCATTCGTAATCCGCTTGTCCGCGCCATAGCTCTAGCGCGCATCTCGGGCGTTATCGGCACGCAGATCATCAACGTGGCGGTCGGCTGGCAGCTTTACGAAGTCACCGGCAGCGCGCTGTCGCTGGGCCTCGTCGGGCTGTTCGAGCTGGCGCCTGTGCTGTTCCTGATGATCCCCGCAGGCAATGCCGCCGACCGCTATCCCCGGCGCAACATCGCCATGCTGGGCGGCAGTATCGCCGCCATCGCGGCTTTTGGCCTGATGACCGTGACTTACTTCGACGGGCCGGTCTCGCTGATCTACAGCATGCTCATCCTGGTGGGCGCGGCACGCGCGTTTATGGCGCCGGCCGTCGGCACCATCCTGCCGCAGCTTTTGAAGGCCGATCAATTCGTCAACGCCAACGCCTGGGTGCAGTCGGCCTTCCAGTTCGCCGCGATCTCGGGGCCGGGCATCGGCGGGTTGATCATCGCCTTCACGGGCGGGACGGTCTGGGCTTATTTCACCGCCGGCATCGGTCAGCTCATCTTCGTCGCGGCGTTCTCGACGCTGCCAGCCATTAGGCCGCCGGAAGCGGCTGAAAAACGCTCCACCCAGGATCTCTTCGCGGGCTTCGCTTTCATCCGGCGCACGCCCTTATTCCTTGCCGCCATCACCCTCGACATGTTCGCGGTGCTGCTGGGCGGCGCGGTGGTGCTGCTGCCGATTTACGCCAAGGACATCCTGCACGTCGGCCCTGAAGGCCTCGGCTGGCTGCGCGCCGCGCCCGCGCTCGGCAGCCTCCTCATGCTCCTCCTGGTCACGCGCATGAAACCCATGCAACGCCCGGGCACCGTGCTGCTGCTTACCGTCGTCGGCTTCGGCATCGCGACCATCGGCTTTGGGTATTCCACCAACTTCGCGTTCTCGATGTTCTGCCTATTCCTCACCGGTATTTTCGATTCCGTCAGCGTCGTCATCCGCCTGACGCTCGAGCAGGTGGTCACGCCGGACCGCCTGCGCGGCCGCGTCTCGTCGATCAACTATGTCTTTATCGGTTTCTCGAACGAGCTCGGCGCTTTCCGCAGCGGCGCTTCGGCCTGGCTGTTCGGGACCGTGGGCTCCGTGGTCGGCGGCGGGGTCGGCAGCATCGTCGTGGTGGTCCTGGTGTGGCTGATCTGGCCGGCGCTCGCGCGCATCGGCCCTTTGCACACCATCAAGCCCGAGGAAGGGCCCACGCTCGCTTCTGTCGAAGAAGCCCGTACAACGACTGTGTGATTCCTATACTTCAGGATAGGCAACCGTCCTTCAACCCCGGCGTTGGTGCCATTGGGTAGACCGTGGGCAAAACGTCCGGGGAAGGATTGTGCTATGCCGCATCTCAAGTATCTCGCGTACGTCGCGATCATTTGTGCCGTGCTCCTCGATCTCTATAGCGGCAAGCCCGATACCGCCGCACAGGCGCGCCTTGCGCTCGACGGGATCGCGTTGTTCTTTGCCGTCGCCGGCCTCGGCGGGCTGGCCATGGGCGCCACACGCCGCTCGCGTTAGCGCCGCGCCGTTCCGGTGTGGGCGTAAAAGCCCTCAAATTTTTATGTTTTCTTTATGCGAGTATTGCGCGGACGCCGCAGCCGCGGCTCGACCGCCCCTCGGCAGGGCATCGAAATTGGCCATAACATCAATATGTTAACGCCACTAACCCGGCCGCTTTTCGCACGTCGGGTTACGTGTGCCCGGCAGGGGGAGTGCAACTTCCCAATGTTTTCTTTATGCGCCGGCCGGCAAAACCGCATCGCATTTTTACGGGCATTGGACCGACGCTGTTCTCACACAACGAGAGACAGCGGAGGAAATCATGAGTGCCTTCACGAGCGACTTGCAGACGCTTCTGCCCGATCTCAATCGGTTCGCGCGCGTGCTCACCCGCAACGAAGACGACGCTTACGATCTGGTGCAGGACTGCGTCGAACGCGCCCTGCGCAAGCAGGAGCTGTTCCAGACCGGCACCAGCCTCAAGTCGTGGCTGTTCACCCTGATGCGCAACATCTTCATCAGCCAGAAGCGCCGCGTCGCGCTCGACAAGCGCTACGTCACCGGCCTCAAGGAAGAGAGCCACACCACGCAGCGCGCCGGCCAGGTCAGCAATGTCTTCCTGAAGGAAACCCTGCGCGCCATGAACAAGCTGTCGATGGGCGAACGCCAGGTGATCTTCGCCCTCGGCATCCACGAAGGTTCCCAGCACGACCTCGCGCGCATCACCAGCGAGCCGGTCGGCACCGTCAAGTCGCGCCTCTGCCGCGGCCGTGCGCACCTGCGCACCATCCTCGGCATGGATATGGAGCAACTCGCGGTCGCGTAATTCGACTCAACTGATTTGAGTCACCGCAATCCACTGGTTTGGCGTCTCCCATCCCCCCAACAGCCGCCAGTGGGAACTTGAACCCCGCAGCGTGAAATCGCTGCGGGGTTTTTTATGACGTGACTTGGAGACGATAGCCCACACCAGGCTCAGTGATCAGCCACTGCGGCGCGGCCGGGTCGCGTTCGAGCTTCTGCCGCAGCTGGCCGATATAGACGCGTAAGTACTGGGTCTCTTCCACATAGGCCGGTCCCCACACTTCCTGCAAAAGCTGTTGGTGCGTGATGACCTTGCCGGGATGCAGCGCGAGGATCTTGAGGAGGTCATACTCCTTGCGCGACAGCTTCACCGGTGAGCCGCCGAGAGTGATCAGGCGCTTGCCGAGATCGATCGAGATGTCGCCGGCGGCGACGATGCTGCTGCCCGCATCGGCGCCCTCGCTGCGGCCTTGGCGCAGGGCGGCGCGCATGCGCGCGAGCAGTTCGCCCATGCTGAAGGGCTTGGTGACGTAGTCGTTTGCGCCGCGGTCCAGCGCTTCGATCTTGTCGGTCTCGTCGGAGCGGATTGACAGCACGATGACCGGAACCCGCGACCACTCGCGGATCGTCTTGAGCACGTCGAGCCCGTCCATGTCGGGCAGGCCGAGGTCGAGGATCAGAAGGTCGGGCTTCTGCGTGGTGCAGGCGCGCACGGCTTCTTTGCCGTTCTCGGCCTCGAGCACGGTGTAGTCGTGGGACTGCAGGCTTGCGCGCAGGAAGCGGCGAATCTGGGGCTCGTCGTCGACCACCAGCACGCGGGGTCCGCTTTGGGCACCTGGGGTCATGCTCATACCTCGGCGACCGCCGCCACATCGGGCGTTTTGATGGGCAGGCGGATGCGGATGGTCGTACCCCGGTCCATGCCCTCGCTCAAGGCTTCGATGGTGCCGCCGTGGGCCTCGACGATGCCTTTGCAAATGGCGAGGCCAAGCCCCGTGCCCGGCACGGTGCGGTCGCGGCGCTTGGTGCGGTAGAACTTGTCGAAGACCGCGCCGAGGTCCTCGGGCGCGATACCGCGGCCCTGGTCGGCCACGTCGATGATCACATCCTGGCCCAGCTTGCGGGCGGTGATCTGGATGTTGCTTTCCACCGGCGCATATTTGGCGGCGTTGTCGAGCACGTTCACCATCACGCTTTCCATCAGCACGAAGTCCACATGTACAAGTGGTAATACGTCGCCGACGTCCGCATAGATCTCATGATTACGCAAACGCCGGTGCGCAGCATCGAGCGAGGTCGAGATTAGGTCCTCTACGTCGGCCCAATGCATGCGTGGCACCAGGGCACCCGATTCCAGCCGGGTCATCTGCATGACGTTTTTCACGAAGCGTGACAAGCGCTCGGCTTCCTCGAGGATGGTGGTCAGCAGTTCGTCGGTCACCTCGGGCGAATAGGTCTTGCCGTAGGAGAGCAGGCTGGAGGCTGAGCCGATGATCGAGGACAGAGGCGTGCCGAAATCGTGGCTAATGGCCGAGAGCAGCGCCGATCGCAGCCCTTCCGTCTGCGAGACGACGCGCGCGGTCTCGAGCTCCTGCTTGCGCAAGGTGTGCTCCACCGCCAGCGCCGCGAGGCGGCAGATGGAGCCGATGACGCGCCGAAAGCCCGCCGAGCTCACCAGTGTCGGCGCGGCATTCTTCAGCGCCAGCACGGCGACGGTCGTGTCGGCCGTCAAGAGCGGCTGGAAGGTGACGCTTAGATTTGAAAACGTGCTGAAGCCGCGGCCCGATGGCTGACGCTAGTTGTAGGTCCAGCGCGCCGCTTCGATCTCGTCCTGGGTCAGCGTGGCGTGCGGCGGATAGGCCGCCTGCAGCGCGGCGCCGCGCGTGCGCAGTGACGCATCGCTTTCGCCGCCGGTGAAGGGCGTCAGCAGAACGGTGTCGCAATCGAAGATGTCGTTACACTGCACGACGATGGCGCGGAAGATCGCCGCGGTGTCGCCGGCGATGGCGATGTCGCGCGTGAGCTGGAACAGGGCACGTGCTTCGCGGGCCTGGCGTTGGGCGCGGCTGGCCTGTTGCCTGAGGCCCCCAGAGAGGTTGCTGGTGATGCCCGCCACCAGCAGGAACAGGATCATCAGTACCGCGGTCTCGGGGCCGACGTTGAGCTCGTAGGGAGTCGGGCTGAAGAAGTAGCTGTAGAAACCGACGCTGAGCAGCGTGGAGAAAACCGCCGCCGCCATGCCATAGGCGTTGGCGCTGTAGACCACGGCCATCAGGAAGAGTGGGGCCAGCGCGCTCGGCGGCAAGTAGGCACCGAACCAGCGCACCATGATCGCCACCAGCGAGACGGCGAAGGCGCTGAGAATATAGTCGTGATACCACGGCCGCTGCTCGTCGAGCCGCCACGCCAAGCCAAACACGTGCGACGCGGCGCGTTCTTGGGCGGGGTCGGGAATAATTTCGATGTTCTGCGCGCGGGCCGTGCGCTCGAGCCGGTTCGCGACACCCACCGGCAATCCGGCGTTGGTGCCCCAAACACGCCGCGGTCCTAGCACCAGTCCCTCCGGCTTGCGCACCGGCCAGGTGGCCATGATCTTTTCGATATCCCCGGTGGTCCGCCAAGGCACGAGCGTGATGTTCCAGCGCTCGCAGAAGGCGATGAGGTCATCGGCAGCGGTCAGGCCCATGAGTTGTGCCCATAGGTTCGGCACGTGCCGGATGGCCAACGTCAGGTCGAGGTCGCGCTCCTGCGCCATCCACAAGGCCTCGCGCGCGAATTGATCGAGGTCGGCCGACGGGCTCGCGACCGCTAAAAGATGCGGCGCGCGCGATGCGGTCGAAGCCGGAATGGATACGGACGTCATGAAAGCCGGTCGTGGAAAAGGGACGGCTTATTATGGCCGGTTCACCGGCCCGAGTAACGCGCGATATCGGGATCCGGTTGCAACTAGGCGCGGCGCAGCGCGCCGCCGGCCGCGAGGCTGAGCGCGAACAGCAGCGCGGCGGCCGTGACCACCGACGGGCCCGACGGCGTGTCCCAGGCGAAAGACGCCGCGATGCCCCCGGCGACCGCCGCCATGCCGATCAGCGCGGCGCCGGCCGCCATGCCCTCGGGGCTGGTCGCGAAGCGCCGCGCAGCCGCGGCGGGGATAATGAGAAGGGCCGTGACGAGCAGGATGCCGACGATCTTCATGGCGACGGCGACGGTCAGCGCCATCAGCACCATGAAAGCGATGCGCACGCTGATGTGGCCCGCGCCTTCGGCCAGGGCCACGTCCTGATCGACCGTGAGCGCGATCAGGCGGCGCCAGATGAAAGCCAGGGTGGGCAGCACGGCAAGGCACGCGCCGGCGATCCACAACAGGTCGTCATTCGCGACGGCCAGGATGTCGCCGAACAGATAACCCATGAGGTCGAAGCGCACCTGTTCCATGAAGCTGACGGCGATGAGGCCGAGCGCAAGCGCGCTGTGGGAAAGAATGCCGAGCAGTGTATCGGCGGGTAGGCGGCGCTGATGCTGGAGCGCGATCAACAGAAGTGCAATGACGAGGCCAGTGGCAATAATGCCGACGGCGGGGTCGACGCCCAAGGCGAGGCCGAGCGCAACGCCGAGCAATCCTGCATGCGAGAGTGTATCGCCGAAATAGGCCATGCGGCGCCAGACCACGAAGCAGCCCAAGGGACCGGTGACCAGAGCCACGCCGAGGCCGGCGAGAAGCGCGCGTGCGGCAAAACTGTCGAGCAGCGTTTCCATGGTCAATGCGGGTAATGATGGTGGTGATGATCGTGCCCAGGATGGGCATGGCCACCTTGCACACTGCCATCGGGCGCGTGGCTGTGATCGTGGCTGTGGGGATAGATCGCCAGGGTCGTGGCGGCGGCAGGGCCGAAAAGGCGTTGGAACTCGGCGTCGCGGCTGACGTCGGCGGGGTGGCCCGCGCAGCAGATATGGCTGTTGAGGCAGTAGACCTGGTCGGTCGCCGCCATCACCACATTGAGGTCGTGGGACACCATGAGCACGCCGCAACCGGTGGCCGCGCGCAGGCGCGCGATGATCTGATAAATCTCCACCGCGCCCGTCGTGTCGACGTTCTGGGTAGGCTCGTCGACCACCAGCAGATCGGGCCGGCGCAGCACGGCGCGCGCGAGTTTCACGCGCTGCCATTCGCCGCCCGAGAGCGTGTGTACGCTGGCTTCCATCAGGTGCGGCACCGCGACTTCGTTCAGCGCTTCTTTGACTTCGGCGTCGCTGGCCGCTTGGGTCAGCGTCATGAAGCGCCGCACGGACAAAGGCAGAGTGCGGTCGAGGGCGATCTTCTGCGGCTGATAGCCGATCTTGATGCCGGGCGTGCGGTGGAACGTGCCACCGTCGAGTTTCTCGAGCCCGAGCGCGACGCGCACGAGCGTGGATTTGCCTGCGCCGTTGGGACCGACGAGCGTCACGATCTCGCCCTTGTGCACGACGACGTCGACGCGGTCGAGGATATGCCGCCCGCCGCGCACGATGCAGCCTTCGCGGATATCGACCAGGCGTTCCCGCTTCATGCGCAGTGCGGGCACAGGCCGCTGATCTCTACGACCTGGCTGTCCATGGTGAAGCCGCGTTCGGCGACGGCCTGGTTGAGGGCGCGTGTCAGCGGCGCATTCTCCAGTTCCGCCGCGGTGCCGCACTTCTTGCAGATCAGGAATTGTGCGGCGTGCTCATCGTCCATGTGGGCGCAGCCGATATAGGCATTCAAGCTCGCGAGACGGTGGACCAGGCCCTGTTCCATCAGGAACTCGAGCGCGCGGTAGACCGCCATCGGCGCAGTCTTTCCACCGCCCTCATTGAGTTTCGCGAGAATGTCGTAAGCGCCGATGGGCACATGGCTTTGCCAGACCAGCGACAACACCTCGCGCCGGATGTCGGTCAGGCGCACACCGCGCGCGGCGCACAGCGCCTCCGCCTTGCGCAAAGCATCGCTGCTGCAGCGGGCGTGGTTGTGGCCGGGTTTGGGGAAGGCGGCGGGCTTGGGCATGGCGAGGTCTTGTAAATGTTATAACATAACATTATACCGGCACGGTGTATGAGTAAAGCACTAGCACTTCTATGGGCGTGTCTCTGGACGTCGGTCGCGTGGGCCGATGTGCCGGTGGTCGCGTCCATCAAACCGCTGCATGCGCTGGCCGCGGCGGTGATGGAAGGCGCTGGGTCGCCCGAAGTGCTGGTCAAGGGCGCGGGCTCGGCGCATATCCACAGTTTAAAGCCGTCTGACGCCAAGCTGCTGAGCGAAGCAGCCGTGGTCTTCTGGATCGGGCCGACCTTCGAGACATTCCTCGTGCGCCCGTTTGGTGCTCTCGGCGGCAAGGCGCGCATCGTTGCGCTTGGCGATGCGCCGGGGACCAAACGCATCGGCACTGATGGTCACGTATGGCTCGATCCGGCCAACGCCAAGGTCATCGCTGCCGCCATGGCTGAAACACTCGCTGGCGCCGATCCGGCGAATGCGGCGCGCTACCGCACGAACGCGCGTGAACTCGCCGCCAAGATCGATATGCTTGACGTCGAAGTGATAGCAAAACTCGCATCTATCAAGGACAAGCCCTTCTTTGTATTTCATGACGCCTACCAATACTTTGGTGAGCACTATGGATTGGATGTGCGCGGCCATGTCACCGCTAACCCGGAGCGCCCGGCGGGCGCGCGTCATTTGCAACACCTGAAAGCGGAAATCGCAGCGTTGCCCAGCACTTGCGTCTTCGCCGAACCGCAGTTCGAGCCCAAATTAATCGCGGCGCTCACTGTTGGCACGCGCGCGCGGAGTGGGGTGCTCGATCCCGAGGGCAGCGGCCTTGCGCCGGGCCCCGAGCTGTACTTTAATTTGATGCGCGAACTTGCGGGTAATATCGTTCGGTGTCTGACAGCGCCATGATGCTCGGGACCTTAAAACGGCTGCGCCTCTGGTCGGTCCTCGCCTCCCTCTTGATGGCGGCGCAGATCGGACTTGCGCTGCATACGGTCGAGCACAAGTTCACAAGCGCCTCCGCAGCGGTCGGCGAACATTGCACGCTCTGCAAAGTCGCGTCCGGCATGGCGGCAGCTCCGACTGCACCCGCCATCGCACCTGCCGAGTACGTGCTTGGCTTCGTCGATACCTTTGTTGTCTCGGCACCTATTTCCGCCGCGCCCGAGGTGGCGTTCCGTTCGCGCGCACCACCCATCCCCGTCTCCGCCTGACACCCGAGCTCCGTCCGCGTTCTCGCGGGCGCCTTTCTCAATTTGTCGGAGACAGTCATGTTCCGTTCCTATTGTCGGACGGCCGCGTTCATCGCGGCGTCCGCCGTCGCTATCAGTCACGCCGCCAGCGCAGGTGAAGCCAACAACGAGATCATCGTCACGGCCTCGCCCTTCAGCCGCGATGCCGACAGCATCGCCACCATTGTCGGGCGGGTCGACCGGGCTGAAATCCTGCGCCACGGCGGCGCCAGCCTCGCCGACGTCCTCGACGAGGTGCCCGGCGTCACCGGCTCGGGGTTTGCCGCCGGCTCCAGCCGCCCGGTGATCCGCGGCTTCGACGCCAACCGCGTGCGCATCCTCGAAAACGGCGTCGGCAGCTTCGACGTCTCAGATGTCGGCCCCGATCACGGCGTGCCGATTGATCCGCTGTCGGCCTTGAGCGTCGAGGTCGTGCGCGGTGCGGCGACGCTGCGCTTCGGCAGCCAGGCTATCGGCGGCGTGGTCAACGCCATCAACAATCGCATACCCCTGGAAATGCCCGCGAAGCCCGTAACCGGCGAGATCACCGGCAGTTACGGTTCGAACGGCCAGAGCAAGCTGGGCTCGGGCATGCTCGACGCCGCGCTTGGGCCGCAGTTCGCCGTCCACGCCGACGGATTCATCCGGCGCGCCGGCGATTACGACATTCCCGGCGGAACGCAAAGCAACTCTTACTTCCGGGGATTCGGCTTTTCCGGCGGCGGCTCATATTTCTTCGGCGACAGCCGTCTCGGCGCCGCCGGCGTGCGCTACGAAACCAAGTACGGCATTCCCGGCGAAGATACGTTCATCGATATGAAACAGACCAAGGGCCTGTTCGGCTCGTCGTTTGCGCTCGACGCCGGCGCGCTGACCACGCTCACTGTCGACGGTGGCTATGCCGACTACGCCCACAGCGAGAAGGATCCCACCGCGGGCAACGCGG
The DNA here is from genome assembly GCA_903888485.1 of uncultured bacterium. Taxonomy (GTDB): domain Bacteria; phylum Pseudomonadota; class Alphaproteobacteria; order Rhodospirillales; family Rhodospirillaceae; genus SHVO01. The sequence continues at coordinate 87,620 of CAISTS010000045.1, forward strand.
TGCTGTCCACCTTCCTCGACAAGGAATGGGACAGCCGCGCCGAGGCGCTGTTTTCGGCCATGGGCCCGATCTCGGCGGCCGCCCTCGGCGCACAAGTCCAGCACAAGGAGTTCTCGGCGCTGGGCGAGGGTGGTGACTTCCTGTTCCCAGCGACGACAAAAAGCGCCGCCGGTTTCGGCTTTGCTGAAGTGCCGCTTTTGCCGAAACTTCGCCTGCAGCTCGGCGCGCGCGTCGAACGAGTCGAGGTTGATGGCACGCCGGCCTCCAACACACCCGTCGCGCGCGGTTTCACGCCGGTCAGCGGTTCGGCGGGCGTCGTGTTCGATCCATCCAAGGCGATCACGCTGGGGTTGACTGTGGCCAGCGCCGCGCGTGCGCCGGCGCAGACCGAGCTGTTCGCGCGCGGACCACACGACGGTCCGCTGACTTTCGAGACCGGCGATCCGTCACTGGACATTGAGCGCGCGAATTCCATTGAAGCAACGCTGCGTTTCCGGTCGTCGGTCGTCGAAATTGAAGGAGCAGTGTGGGGTGCACGGTTCGACAACTACATCTATGGGCGCTTGACCGGGAACACTTGCGATGAGGACGGCAACTGCGCGCCGCATAACGGCGAGGAGCTCAAGGAGCTATTCTATGAACAGCGTGACGCCGATTTCCTTGGCGCGGAGGCCAAGGCCACGGTTTCGCTGTACCAGGCGCCGGCAGGCACCGTCGCTGCCGTAGTGCTGGCGGATTACGTCCGCGCCTCGTTCCAGTCCAATCTCAATGTGCCGCGTATTCCGCCCTATCACGTTGGGGCGGGACTGGCCTGGGCAAGCGCGCAGGTCGATGCCGACGTCATGCTTAAATACACCGGCACGCTAAACCGCATCGGCTTCGCCGAAACGCCGACCAAAGGCTTTGCCTCGCTGGATGCGTCCCTGGCTTGGCGTCCGCTCGCGTCGCGGCCCGACATCGAGGTCTCGCTGGTGGGGCGTAACCTCACGGATCGCCTGCAGAGAAATGCCATCGCTCTCAATAAAGACACGGTCGTGCTGCCCGGCCGCGATGTGCGCTTCATGGTCCGGTCTGCGTTCTGAACTCGGTCCTCGCAAAAGCTGCGTTACATCCGTAGTGTAACGCAGCTCTTGTGGGGAGTGGTGTATGCGGGGGAGAACCTGCCGTTGGCTCGTGACAGCGGCGCTTGCCTGCGTGCCGGCGGTGGCATCCGCCCAACGTGCCAGCGATAACGCGGTCGCCGCGGCGCAGGACGCCTTCGGCACCACAGTCGGCAACGAGACCATCGGCCTTTACACCACGGGCAACGCCCGCGGCTTCAGTCCGGTGCAGGCCGGCAACGTGCGCCTCGAAGGGCTGTTCATCTATCAGCCGGGCGTGGCCGGCAGCTTGACGGCCGTCGATACCCGGCTGTCGCGGGGCTCGACGGTGCGTGTCGGCATCGCCGCGCAGTCCTATCCGTTCGTCGCGCCCACAGGCGTGGTCGACTTCCAGCTCCGTCTGCCGGGCGAGCAGCGGGTGGTTAGCTTCGTGTCCACTTATGGTCCTTACGAGACCTATAACGGCGAACTCGATGCGCAGATTCCCCTGGTGAAGGACAAGTTGGGGGCCGTCGTCGGCATAGGCGGCGGCTCGACCATGATGGGCGCGGGCGTCGATAGAATGGTTTTGTCGGGTGGCGCGCTGCTGCATTGGCGGCCTTCGGACAATTTCGAGCTGATTCCGTTCTACAACTACCTAATGCAGGACGATTGGGACAACTTCGCCTACATCACCACGGCTGGTCCCTATACGCCGCCCAAGGTCAAGCGCCGGGCGCATACGTGGCAGGACTGGATCCAATGGGATCACCGTGATTCGCTGACGGGTGCCATCGGCAGGCTTACCATGAGCGACTGGGTGCTGCGCGCAGGCTGGTTCCGCTCCCACAGCTGGCGCCTGCAGCGCGGCGATTACCTCCTGCAGAACATGACGCGCGAAGGTCTTGCCGACGCTTACGCCATCGTCGATCTGCCGCAGAACAACCATGCGCTTTCGGGTGAGGCGCGACTTGCGCGTTCTTACGCCGAGGGTCCGCGCCGCCATACCATCCAATTCTCGGCGCGTGGTTACGACTCACACCGCGAATACGGCGGTGGCGTGCCGACCTTCCTGGGTAAAGTGATGTGGGGCGACAACGTTCAATTCCCGATCCCGCCGCTGCAGTTCACGGCTCTCGGCAAGGACGACGGCAAGCAGGGCGCGCTCGGCGTTAACTATGCCGGCGCATGGGCCGACGTCGGGGAAGCCAGCTTCAGCTTGCAGCGCACGTTTTATGAACGCACGCTGTCGCCGCCCACGGGCGTTCAGACCACCACCCGCGACCGCCCCTGGCTCTACAACGGCACCGTTGCAGCTTACGTGACGCGCGCGCTCAGTCTCTATGCGAGCTACGCGCGCGGCCTTGAGGACGCGCCACAAGCGCCGCCCAACGCCGCCAACAACGGCGCGGCGGTGCCGGCCAGTCTCACCGAGCAATATGACGCCGGTTTCCGCTACGTCGTCACCCCGCGCCTGCGATTAGTTGCCGGTGTCTTCGAGCTGACCAAGCCCTTCCTCGACCGCAACGCGGCTAACATCTACACCAGTGTCGGCACAGTGTGGAACCGTGGCATCGAGTTGTCGCTCTCCGGTCAGGTCGCGGAGGGTCTTACCGTTGTCGCCGGCGCGATGTTCCTGCAGGCGCGCGTGTCTGGACCCGCCGTCGATGCCGGCGTCATCGGGCCGACCCCCACGGCCACAACGCCGCGCCAATTCCGGCTCAATGTGCAATACACGCCGCCGGCGCTACGCCGCATCACCTTCGAAGCCGCCATGCAGCACCGCGGCGCGCAGCCCGGCAATCGTTTGGGCACCTTCAAGAACCCGTCTAACACCACATTTGATCTGGGCGGACGCGGCACCTTCGCGGTTTTCGGCCAGCCGGCGACTTTGCGCCTGCAGGTGCTGAACGTCCTCAACACCTACTCTTTCAACATGTTCGCCGGCGCCTCGGGATTGTTCATCCAGGGCGACAACGCGCGCCGCTATCTCGCGCGCTTGTCGGTGGACGTTAGATAGACTTTTGCCCGCCTCTGACCACGTCGCCACCCCGCGTGGGCTGCAGCGCGAAGGTGCGCCCAAAGCGCGACACCGTGAGCGCGTGCTCGGGCCCTTCGCCGACGGCGCGGTAACGCCGTATGAATTCCTCCGCACTCGCGTCTTCAGGCAAACGGCAAAGCGCATCGAAGTCCTTGCGCGTACGGCGCGGTGTGCCCCACGTTTCGCTTGCGTGAGCCAGCGGCGTGTTTGTGTCATTGAGATGGCCTGCGCAACGCGCGAGCAAATGGGTGAGGGCGGTGAATGTCGCCGTGTCCAGCGCGAGCCGGTCCCATTCGGGCTTAATCGCGAAACGCTCGACCGCGACAATGGGGCCTGAATCCACCACCGCCGCCATTTCATGCAGCGTCACGCCAAAGTTCTTCTCGCCCGCGTAGAGCGCGAATACTGAAGGAAATATTCCGGGGTACTCCGGCGGGCCGGGATGAAAGTTGTAGGCGCCCAGCGACAGGCGCGCGAGCAGCGCCGCTGGCACGATGATGCCCGACCCAAACGAAATGACGCGCGCCGGCTGCGCCAGCGCTGCTTCCAACTCGGTCAGCGTCGTTGCCAAGGTCACATTGCCGCCGGCGGCTTGCAGCGTCGGGGCGACAGCCGGGGCAAACTCCCTCTGGGTCAGCAGGATCAGGCGCGCCAAATCATTGTCCTTTCAGGCATTTGCCTCTTGAAAAAGGCTAGCCCACACCCTATTACACCCCGGTAAACAGGACCGATTTGGTCCCAGATGGACCATCGGCAGAAAAAGATGTTTAAAGTCAATAAGTTGACTGACTACGCCACGGTCGTGCTGATTGAAATCGCACGCAGCAACGTCGTGCGTTCCAGCCAGCACCTGTCGGACCGTACCGGAATTCCCCTGCCGACGGTGGCCAAGTTGATGAAGGCGCTCGCCAAGGGCGGGCTGGTCACATCCCAGCGCGGCGCGGGCGGCGGCTATGCGCTCGGACGCACGCCCTCCGACATTACTGTCGCCGACGTCATCCAGGCCGTCGAAGGCCCCATCGCACTCACCGCCTGCGCCGATACTTCGGACGAGCAGTGCGGCATCGAGTCCGTCTGCCCGGTGCAAGGCAAGTGGAACAAGGTCAACACCGCCGTGCGCGCCGCGCTCGGCGAAGTGACCCTCGCCGACATGGTGGCCGACGTCGCCGACTTCGGCGTCCCGCGCCCGCCGGTGCAGTCCGTCGTACGCGCGGAGGCCAAATAACATGGCCGTCACCCGCGAAACCGCCGAGACCGTCAAAGACATCGAGCAATACAAGTACGGCTTCGTCACCGACATTGAATCGGACAAGGCGCCCAAGGGCCTGTCCGAAGACATCATCCGATTTATCTCGGCCAAGAAGAACGAGCCGGAATGGATGCTCGAATATCGCCTGAAGGCTTATCGCTACTGGCTGACGCTGGCCGACGAAGAGCCGACCTGGGCGAAACTGCAGTTCCCAAAGATCGATTATCAAGCCGCCTACTACTACGCCGCTCCCAAGCGCGAAAAGCTGGCGAGCCTCGACGAGGTCGATCCCAAGCTGCTCGAGACCTACAAGAAGCTCGGCATTCCGCTGCTCGAACAGCAGATGCTGGCGGGTGTTGCGGTGGATGCCGTGTTCGACAGCGTCTCGGTGGCGACCACCTACAAGAAGAAGCTCGAAGAGATGGGCGTGATCTTCTCGCCGATCTCCGAGGCCGTGCATAAGCATCCCGAGTTGGTGAAGAAGTATCTCGGCTCCGTGGTGCCCTATAGCGACAACTTCTACGCCACGCTCAATGCTGCCGTGTTCACCGATGGTTCCTTCGTCTACATCCCCAAGGGATTGCGCTGCCCCATGGAGTTGTCGACCTATTTCCGTATCAACGAGAAGAACACAGGCCAGTTCGAGCGCACGCTGATCATCGCCGACGAAGGCTCTTATGTGAGCTACCTCGAAGGCTGCACCGCGCCGCAGCGCGACGAGAACCAATTGCACGCCGCCGTGGTCGAACTGATCGCCCTCGACAACGCCGAGATCAAATACTCGACGGTGCAGAATTGGTACCCGGGCGATGCCGAAGGCAAGGGCGGCATTTATAACTTCGTCACCAAGCGCGGCGCCTGCCGCGGCGCCAACTCGAAGATCATGTGGACCCAGGTCGAGACCGGCTCGTCGATCACCTGGAAGTATCCGAGTTGCATCCTGCAGGGCGATAATTCAGTGGGCGAGTTCTACTCGGTCGCCATCACCAACAACCGCCAGCAGGCCGACACCGGCACCAAGATGATCCACTTGGGTAAGGGCACGCGCTCGAAGATCATCTCCAAGGGCATTTCTGCGGGCCGCGCGGACAACACCTATCGCGGGCTTGTGCGGATCGGCGCCAAGGCAGACAAGGCGCGCAATTACACCCAGTGCGATAGCCTGCTGATCGGCGATAAGTGCGGCGCGCACACCGTGCCGTACATCGAAAGCCGCAACCCGACGGCCACGACCGAACACGAGGCGACAACCTCGAAGATCAGCGACGACCAGCTCTTTTACTGCATGCAGCGTGGCATGAAGCAGGAAGAGGCCGTGTCCCTGATCGTCAACGGCTTCTGCAAGGAGGTCTTGCAGACGCTTCCCATGGAATTCGCCGTCGAGGCGCAAAAACTCGTCGGCATCAGCTTGGAAGGCAGCGTCGGCTAATGTCTTTGCTTGAAATCAAAAACCTGCACGCGTCCGTCGCCGGCAAAGAGATTTTGAAGGGTGTCAACCTGACGCTGGAACCCGGTGAAGTACACGCCATCATGGGTCCCAACGGCACAGGCAAGAGCACGTTGTCCAACGTCATCGCCGGGCGCGAAGGTTACGAGGTGACCAAGGGCGGCGTGCTGCTCGACGGCAAGGACATCCTCGCCATGGAGCCCGACGAGCGTGCCCGCGCCGGCATCTTCCTCGCCTTCCAGTATCCGGTCGAAATTCCCGGTGTCACGACTTCAGCGTTCCTCAAGACCGCGCTCAATGCGAAGCGCCGGGCCGAGGGCAAATCCGAGATCGACGCCATGGAGTTCATGAAGCTGGTCAAGAAGAAGACCGAAGCGCTGGGCATGCCCTACGACATGATCAAGCGTGCGCTCAACGTCGGTTTTTCCGGCGGCGAGAAAAAGCGCGCCGAAGTGCTGCAGATGACCATGCTGGAGCCGCGCGTGGCGATTTTGGACGAGACCGATTCCGGTCTCGACATCGACGCGCTGCGTGTGGTGTCCGAAGGCGTCAACTCCTTGCGCGCGCCCGACCGCGCTTTCCTGGTCATCACGCACTACCAGCGCCTGCTCGACTACATCGTACCCGACCATGTGCATGTTCTGGCCAACGGCCGCATTGCCGCCAGCGGCGGCAAGGAACTCGCCCTTGAGCTCGAAGCCGAAGGCTACGCCAAGTATTTGAATGCTGCTGCATAACATATGAAACCGTCGCTGCTCACAGACCATCCCTTCGGCGCGGACTACGCGAAACGCCTCGGCGTGCCAGCGTGGAACGGCGCGCTGCCCGGCCCGAAGGTCGAGGAGTGGCGCTTTACGCCGCTGCGCGCGCTGACGAAGGTTTCCTTCACGCCGGCGACAGGCGTCGGCTTCGACACGCTGCCGCGCAATATTCCGATGATTGCGGGAGCGGCCCGCCTCGTGCTGGTCAATGGCGCCTATCGCAAAACTCTGTCCACTGTCGATCTCGGTAAGGGCGTGGAAGTTACTCATGGCAAGGTCGCGGCCAAGGAAGGCTCGTCGCTGATCGCTTTGAACGCGGCCTATGCGCCGGAGAGCTTGGTCATCCACGTCACGGCCAAGGTCAAGAAGCTGATCCACATCATTTCTATCGGTGCGTCGGGCGCGGAACCTGCGGCGCTGCATCCGCGCATCACCGTGACGGCCGAAAGCGGCGCGGAGATCACGTTGGTCGAATCCCATGTCGGCTTGCCGGGGCAAACGTATTTCTCCAATCCCGTCACTAGCATCACGGTTGGCGCAGGCGCGACCGTGCGGCGCTATGTCAGCGTCGATGAGGACAGCGCGGCCTTCCATCTTGCCACTTCCCTGGTGAAGGTTGCGGGCGGCGGCACCTTCGAAGCATTCCACCTCGGCCTCGGCGGCGCCCTGGTACGCCAGGAGATCCGTGTCGCCCTTACCGGCGAGAACGCGAACGTGCGCCTCAACGGCGCCTATGCGCTGGACGGCACATCTCATCACGACTTCACGACGCTCATGGACCATGCCTTTCCGAATTGCACCTCGTCGCAGGTGTTCAAGGGTGTGGTCGACGGCGAATCCCACGGCGTCTACCAGGGCCGCATCCATGTCGCCCGCGATGCGCAGAAGACCGATGCACGCCAGGTCCACAAGGCGCTGTTCCTCGCGCGCGGTCCGGCCATCGACTGCAAACCCGAACTCGAGATCTACGCCGACGATGTGCAGTGCGCCCACGGCGCCGCCACGGGCGAGATCGACGAGAATCAACTGTTCTACCTGCGTTCGCGCGGCATCGACGACGCCACGGCGCGCGGCCTGCTGATCGAAGGCTTCCTGGCCGACGCCATGGCCGAGATCCATCACGAAGGTATGCGCGAGCTGTTCACCGCGGACGTCACGCGTTGGCTGAAGGCGCGCCGCACATGAACAAGCAGATGACCGCGCCCTTGGCCTTTGACGTACAGAAAGTCCGCGCCGACTTCCCGATCCTCGCCCGCGAGGTTCATGGCAAGCCGCTAGTTTACCTCGACAGCGCGGCCTCGGCTCAGAAGCCGCGCCAGGTGATCGACACGTTGACCCGTGTTTACAGTCACGAGTACGCCAACGTTCATCGCGGCGCCTACTACCTGAGCGAGACCGCCACGGCAGCCTATGAGGCGGCGCGCGAAAAGGTGCGCGGCTTCATCAATGCATCCTCGATCAAGGAAGTGGTGTTCACCAAGGGTGCGACCGAGGCCATTAATCTCGTAGCCGCCACCTGGGGCCGCGCGTTCCTCAAGCCCGGCGACGAAGTCGTCATCACCGCCGTCGAGCACCATTCCAACATCGTGCCCTGGCAGCTCTTGCGCGACGCCACCGGCTGCGTGCTCAAGATCGCGCCGGTCAACCCCGACGGCAGCATCGATCTGGTCTCATTTGAGCAGGCCATCGGACCGAAGACCAAGCTGGTCGCCGTCGCGCACGTCTCCAACGTGCTCGGCACCGTGTTGCCGGTGCGCGAGGTCGCCGACATCGCCCATGCTCACGGCGCGAAACTCCTGCTCGACGGCTGCCAAGGCATCGTGCACGAGCATGTCGACGTGCAGGACCTGGGCTGCGACTTCTATGTTTTCTCCGGCCACAAGCTCTATGGCCCCACCGGCATCGGCGTGCTGTGGGCGAGCCTCGCGCTGCTGGAAGCCATGCCGCCCTACCAGGGCGGAGGCGACATGATCGACACCGTCACTTTCGCCTGCACCACCTGGGCGCCGCCGCCGGCCAAGTTCGAGGCCGGCACGCCGCCGATCGCCCAAGCCATCGGCTTGGGGGCGGCCATCGACTATCTCAATTCACTCGACCGCGTGGCGGTCGCCAAGCACGAGAACGCGCTGCTGCGCCATGCCATGAGCCGCCTCGCACAGGTGCCGGGCGTGCGGCTTATCGGCACCGCGCCGGGCAAGGCCGCAGTGCAGTCCTTTGTCATGGAAGGGGCGCACCCGCACGACCTTGCGACCATTCTCGACCGTTCGGGCGTTTGCGTTCGCGCGGGTCATCACTGCGCCCAGCCGCTTATGGAAATCCTAGGCGTCACCGCCACAACGCGTGCGTCCTTCGCGCTCTACAACACCATGGACGAGGTCGATGCGCTGATCACCGCGCTGCACCGCGCTCAGGAGGTGCTGTTGTGAGGCGCTCGGAGACGCTCGCCGACGACCTGCGCTCGCTGTATCAGGAAATCATCCTCGATCACGGCAAGACGCCGCGCAATTTCCGCGTTGTCGAGCATCATTCATGCAAGGCGCAAGGCAACAACCCCATGTGCGGCGACCGGATCACGGTCACCGCGCGCGTCGGCAACGGCACGCTGGAAGACATCGCCTTTGAGGGCAAGGGCTGTGCGATCTCGATCGCGTCCGCCTCGATGATGAGCGAGGCGCTCAAAGGCCAGCCGATCGACGCCGCGCAGCAATTGTTCTCCGCCGTGCGCGATCTTTGCACCGGCAAGGCCGACACCGATCAGGCCAAAGCCGCCGTTGCGCCGGCGCTGTCGGACTCCGTCGATAAACTCGCTGCGCTGTCGGGGGTGCGGCAATTTCCCGTGCGCGTCAAATGCGCGACGCTCGCCTGGCACGCGCTGATTTCCTGCCTCGAAGGCAAAACCCAAACCACGACCGAGAAGTAGCCATGATGCCTCCCTATGAAATGTCCGCCGATGAAGGCGATCCGCCCAAAGAGGGCGATACCATCAAGTCCGGTGCACCGAAGAACCCGGAGATCGAGACGGCCGACGAGGACGAGGTGGTCGAGGCGCTACGCACGGTCTACGACCCGGAGATCCCGGTGAACATCTACGACCTCGGCCTGATCTACGACCTGAAGGTTGCAGACAACGGTGATGTTGCGATCCGCATGACTCTCACCGCGCCGGCCTGTCCGGTGGCGGGCTCCATGCCCAAGGAAGTCGCCGACGCCGTGGCGCGTGTCGACGGTGTGGGCGAAGTTGAAGTCACCATGACCTGGGACCCGCCATGGACCCAGGCCAACATGTCGGAAGTCGCCAAAGTGGCGCTGGATATGTTTTGACCTATATGAGGTGTTGTCATGACCACCACTGAAACATCGTCCACCAAACCCCGTAAGCTACCGCCGGCGCCTATCCGAGTCTCCGACGCGGCGGCCCGGCGCATCAACGACATCATCGCCAAAGCGACGAAGCCGGTTGTGGGCGTGCGCGTGAGTGTTTCCGCCAAGGGCTGTTCGGGCAATAAATACGTCGTCGAGTATGCCGAAGAGCAGCGCAAGTTCGAAGACGTGGTCGAGCACAACGGCGCGCGCGTCTTCGTCGACCCCAAGGCGGTCATGTACCTCCTGGGCTCGCTGCTCGACTATAAAGAAAGCAAGATGGAAGCCGGGTTTGTCTTCGAAAACCCGAACGAAAAGGGCCGCTGCGGCTGCGGGGAAAGCTTTTCAGTCTGACGTAAAGTCAGCTCAGGGCGGCTTGCGCAAACGTCAGGCGTTTATCGACTTCCGCCAGCAACTTGACCGGATGCACGGGTTTGTACAGCACCGCGACGCGGCCCGATTGGAACTCGCAGTCGTCTTCCAGCAGATCTTCGAGACGGTCCGGCTGACCGGTCACGAGAATGGTCTCAACCACCGGCGCCATTTCAAGCAAGTGCTGGCGCAGCTCAAGGCCGCCCATCACCGGCATCATTACATCGACGATGGCCAGATCGACGCTCTCGCTCCGCAACACATCAAGGGCCTCGGCGCCGTCGCCGGCCGAGACCACTTCATATCCGCGATGGCGCAGAAGTTCGGTATACGACTCCCGCACCATGCTATTGTCATCAACTACTAGGATGCGCCCCAACATGAAGCCCCCAAATATTCCCCACGACCCCGACGCATCTGCAGCATAGGGTCTCGGCGAATGCGGAGCAACGGAAACGATGACGCTCATGTTATGGAAACCCTTGGAATCGCATACATTTGCACGGTCTAAGGGAGCCGGTTGTAGGCGAACACTCAAGACGCGATGATTAACGCGCGCACTGGCTTGCGAAAGGATTGGAATGGAAGCTTTTTTACAAGTGCTGCTAGGCATCACGCTGATCGCGGTGCTGATTGTGCTTTTTACGGGAATCGCCAGCTTCATCGCCGGCGGCGAATTTAACCGTAAGTATGCCAATAAGCTGATGCGCCTGCGCGTCGCGGCACAAGCGGTCGCGGTGATCTTGCTGCTGGCGCTGCTCGCGGTGCGCGGCTTCTTCCACTTCACGGAGTGAGGAGCATTTTCCGCAAAAGTGGTTCCCGGTTTTGCGCAGAGAATGCGACCAATAAATAAAGCTTCTTCTAAGCGAAGCTCGGCCGCTCCGGGCGATATGAGATCTTCGCAACTTCCTCGAAACGCTCAATGGCTTCGATGAGCTCGCGGCGGCGGTTGCGCGTCGCTTGCGCAAGTGCGGGCGTGATGTTGGTGCCGGCCAGCGCGTTCTCGGCGATCAACTCCTGCACGCGGTCCAAAAACGCCTTGTGCGTCAGCGCCTCATTGATGTCGGCGCAGAAGCTGACGAAGGCCGAAAGCCTGACGGGCTTTTGCGGCGAGGGGTGGTGCGCCGAGACACTAAACGCCCCTGTCTTGCGGTCGCGGCGTTCGAGGATGGCGGCGCGGTGATAGGCCGCACCCGGCGTGAACACCACGGCGGTCTGGCTGTCGTGCTCCACCATCAAGTCTTCGAGGGCGCCGAGCACGTTGCCCGCGGCCTCGTTGACGATGGCTTCGGTGACCTCTTCGCCGTTAGCCAGCGCCTCGACTTCGGCGATGCCCTCGCGGCCTTCGCCGCCCATGAATACGCAATTGCCGCCGATGTGCACCGACACCCACTGCTGGCGGTTATAATCGTTCTCGAACTTGGACACCTTGCGCCGCCACATGCTTTCCCAGTCGATGGCGTCGGGGTCTTTGAGGGCGTTGGCGTCGCGGCGGATTTCATCGACCACCACCGCGGCCATGCGCATGGTGCCGGGAATGTTCTGGCCGCGCACAACGCAATGCACGGATTCGGTCGCGGTTTTTATTGGGATCGTGATGCGGTTCGAGCGCATGATCAGCGCCGGAGGCGCCGCGCCGCCGCCTTCTTCCTCGTCGGCGTTGAGCTCTTCAACCCGGTGCACCACGGACTTTTCGCGGTAAAGCGTCAGTGTGCCGATCTCAATCATGTCTTACGCAAATCTCCGGAAGGGTGCCGGCGCGGGCGTCGCCCGGCGGCCGAGACAGGTCTCGCACTATATTTCAGGTATCGCAAAGCACAAACGGATTTCAACCGGCGCGCGTGGTCATCACTCCGCCGAAAGTCGCTGGTAACGTAACGCTTCGGACTCGCGCGCCGCCAAGGCGGCCAGAGCCGCGACGACGTCGGCGAGGTCTTCGCGCAGCTTTTTGAAAACCAGGCGCCGCTGCAGGGTTGTCTCATCCATATAAAGGGCGCGGTTGATCTCGATCTGGATGGCGTGCATGCCATTAGCGGGGTCACCGTAATGTTGTGTGGTAAAGCCGCCGGCGTAGGGGTTGTTGCGGGTCACGCGATAGCCGCGCGCCTCCAGAGCATCTTCCAGGCACGCCGTCACTTGGGGCGCGCAGGACATGCCGCCGCGGTCGCCGATCACCACGTCGATGCCGCGGCCGTCGTCGGCCTCGGAAGGCAATCCCGTCGATGGCATCGAGTGGCAATCCACCAGAATGCAGAAACCGAAACTGCTCCAGGCGCGGCTGACCAACTGGCGCAGGGCGCGGTGATAGGGCTTGTAGACGCCGTTGATGCGGTGCTCGGCCTCGGCAAACGACAACTTCCCGCGGTAGATCTCGCGCCGCGAGGCGACGATGCGCGCGATGGTGCCTAGGCCCGCGGCGACGCGCGCCGACGTCGTGTTGACGAAGGCAGGCAGGGGGCCGTCGAACATCTCGGGGTCGAGCTCGTAGGCCTCGCGGTTGACGTCCAAGAAGGCGCGCGGATACAGCGCGCAGAGCAACGGCGCGCCCATGACCGGCGCCGCGGCGAACAGATCATCGACATAGGCGTCCTCGGAGCGGCGCAGGGCGCTGAGCTCCAGCGCGGCGGCATCGACGAAATCCGGCGGGTAGTGCGCCCCCGAATGTGGCGAGGCGAACACCAGCGGCAGGGTCAGTTTGGCCGGTTCGCGCACCTCGATGGGTGCCGCCGGCGCCGCGAGAATGGGGGGCTGGAGTGAGACGACCATGGACCGATATTAAAGCCTCACCCGGTCCCCGCAACCCTCGGGTTCTCGGGCGGTTCAGGGGCGGTTCGCGGCACGGTTTTGGGCCCTAAGTCCTTGCCCCGCCTCGCGCTGCCGCACACTCTTGCCAAGGCGGGGGCAAGCCATTAAACCAAGCCTCCCCGGCGGGCCCTAACCGCCGGAGATGCGTGGAATTGGTCGGTTAGTTCAGCGGTAGAATGTTCCCTTGACATGGGAAAGGTCGCAGGTTCGATCCCTGCACCGACCACCATCCTTCGCTCGCAGAGCGAGTGAAGGATGCCCTCCGGAGCTTTAGCGAAGGAGGGCTCGTTGTTTCGGGCGAGCTTCGGATGGCTTCGCCACAGCTCTTAAATCTCACAAACCCCGCCTTAACTATCCCCCGATACGCTTCGCCCTCACGTTCATGCGCGGAGTTCCTTTGACCACCCCTACAGCCATCATCCTGACGGCTCTTTTTGGCAACAAGCCATATTTTGCCGGGCGCACCTTCGGTTTCCAGGGCGATTCACGCCGTCACATGTTCATGGCCTGTGCGCTCCAAGCCGCGATCCCCAAGGACCGCCCCGTGCGCATCCTCGAGGTCGGCTCGTGGGTGGGCTCCAGCGCGCTGACCTGGGCGCAGGCCATTCCGCCGCTTCTCACCGCACGGCGGCGCCATCACCTGCGTCGATGCCTGGGCGCCCTTTATCGCCGAAGGCGATCTGGCCAAGGGCGGGGCCTATTCCGAGTTCGAGGCGCTCTGCAAAACTGAAATCCCATTCGCGCTCTTTCGCCACAACACCCAGTCGATCACCGGCGCGGTGACGCTCGAGGTCAAGCGCGGCAATTCTGCCGAGGTCCTAAAGGACCTCGCGAAGGGCGCCTACGATCTCGTTTACATCGACGGCTCGCACTACTACGACGCGGTGATGGCCGACCTGACGTTGGGTTCAGTATTGGTGCGTGACGGCGGTATCTTCTGCGGCGACGACCTGGAAGCGCAGGTCGGCCAGGTCGACGCCGCGTTTGTGGAGCGCTCGATCAAGGAAGACTTCGTCACCGATCCCGCGACGGGCGCGAGCTTTCATCCGGGTGTCGCGCTGGCGTGCCACCGCTTCTTCGGCCGCGCCGTTCCCGCCGCGATCGGGTTTTTCTTTCTGCAGAAAGCCGGCGACGGTTACAGGGACGTTTCCCTCGCCGGCCACCTGCCGATCATCCCAGACCATTTCGACGCGCCCAACAAGGCGAGCTGCTACGCGCTGCTCGACAGCCTGCCGAAGCGCTAGGTGTCGCGGTAGCCGAGATTGGCGGCCACAAGGCCCGCCGGCTCGCGCGGCATGTCGAGCGCCAGCAGCAGCGTGCGCAACAACGAGCGCTCCTTGATCTCTGCGCTGGTGAAGCCGTTGGGCACGCCGGCGCCTTCCAACCCTTCGATGTCGGGCGGCAACCACGGATAGCCCACATGGATGCCGTGCGCCTTCACCGTCGGATCGGTGCGGAACGCCGGGAGGAGAGTGATCTCGATCGTCGGGCGCGGCGCCTGGCCGGCCCTGGGCGCGGCGGCGAAGTGCGGCAGCACCGAATTCTCGAAGATCGCCCACACGCCTTTGCCGCCGGTGATGCTCATGGCGCCCTTGTCTTGCAGCACCAGCGTTGTCGAACCCTGCTCCGGGCCGGCGCCCGAGGGGTAGATCATAATTTTCTTCAGCGACAGCGGCCATGCGTCGGTGTGGAGGCCGCCGTCCTTGCCCGGCTTGTGCGAGAACAAACGCACCGCGCCCGCCGCCCAATAGTGGCCCAGCACGGCCTCGATCTTCGGAGCTTGCGTCGCCAGCGCTTCATTCAGAACAGCCTCGAATGCGGGCGAGGCTTCGCGGTGGGTCATCATCTTGTCGCGGTAAGCCGGCGTCGAGATCGGGCTTTCAAACGGATCGAAGGAGTAGCCCTCGGGCCGCTCGTCGCGCCACGGCACTTCCTTGCAGGCGAGATAGGCCGCTTCCAGGCGCTCGGCGTCGGCGGGGATCAG
Source organism: uncultured bacterium (assembly GCA_903888485.1). Taxonomy (GTDB): domain Bacteria; phylum Pseudomonadota; class Alphaproteobacteria; order Rhodospirillales; family Rhodospirillaceae; genus SHVO01. The sequence goes on from CAISTS010000045.1 coordinate 102,718, forward strand.
CCCGTTCACCACGCAGCGCAAGGCGTTGAGATGCGGCGTGCCGGCCTTTGGGTTCTGCGCGCGGTAGTGCTTGATCGCCGCCGCGGCATAGAGGTCCCAGGCGTAGAACGACAGCGCCCGGCGCGCGCGGTACCACTGAACGGCCGCGGGATCGCCGACCAGGCGTGAGACGTAGCCGTCGGGCAGGGGCGCGGGCTCGCGCTCAAGCTGCCCGGCCAGCCGCGCGGCATCGCCGGCCGCATTCAGAATATCCTTCAGTTTGTCCACATCGCCCCCGGCACGTTTTGACGCGCCATCCTATGTTGCCGCCGGCTTCGAGGCGAGCCACCGCGGTGCCCGCGATGCGCGAGGCTGGGCCAGGATGCCCCGCAAGGCCCTGAAAAAACATGCGTAAGTAACTCCGGACTGAAACAAATGCGCGAGGTTGGTCATTAGTTTCGGATGGGGGACAGGCGACCAGGCCGCTGGTCGCCCAAAACATGCTGTTCGACCACTGCGATACGCGCGACAGCGCGCAATAGTTCAACGGTAATTCGCCAACGCAAAGGGCCCTGCGAACGTGCAGGGCCCTTTTTTGTGCCGGAAAAGAACAGGGTCCCTGGGTGCAGGCCAGGGACCCTGTGGTTACGCCACTACAAAAATGATCTAGCGGCGTATGACCCGGCGCGCGACAGGGAAAAGTGGGGACCGGTTTTTCCGGTTATCGCGCGCTAGATATTTGAATCGGAGCCCAATTCACGGGTCAGATTGATTCAACCTGACCCGATCGTGCTCTAGGCGCGCCGGCCCTGCACGTTGCGCCGCGTCGTCAAGAACAAGGCGACCATTCCCAAGAGCAGCATCCACTCGGAGCCCGAGAGCGGCACGGGCGTCGTATGAGCCGAGGTCGTCACGGCCAAGGTAAAGGAGATGTTGTCGGTGCTCGTGCCGCTGAAGCTCAGGACGCCGGCAGTTGCATCGAAGCCGGGAGCGTGGATGAGCACGTCTCCGGCCATGTTGATGAAGCCCGGGCGGGGTCCCATACGGCCGTAGATCGTCAACGAGTTGAGGTCGACGATGACGCCGCTCGCCAGGCTGATGAAGCTAGAAATCGGCGTGAAGCCCGAGAGATTGGGAAGGTCCTTCATGATCCCCGTCATGCCGAGGGTCGCGAAGCCGGCGAGATCCATGGAATCCGGCGCGTAAACCGAGATCGCGCCGCCGTTGCGGATATAGATGGCGTTGGTGTTGCCGAGATGCTTGCCGGCCGGCAGGCGGAAGGCGCCGGCGATACCGAACGATGTGTCGGTGATGGGCGCGGCTTCTACCGGCGCGGCCATCATCATTCCTGCCCAAAGGCCGGCAACGACGGCGACGCTTTTGAGCGCGCTGGTCAGCCGTTGGATCGTAAACTGCTTAAACACTGTGAAAGCTCCTGATGCTGCACGGCCCAAGATGAACCCCGCTTTGCCCATGGTTATGCAAACCCTGGGCCAGTCTAAAAAGCGCGGAAAGCGGGGGCAGATCGACGATCAGCTGTAAGGAACCTTGGATTCCGGGAGATGGGGGAGTCAGGTCTCTTTACAGAGTTGTGGCCCGCGGGGCCGGCTACAGCATCGTCCCGCGCGACATCTGCGCGAGCCGCTGCCACATGGACGCAAGCTTCATGAGTTCGGTTTTGGCTTTCTGGTCGCGCGCCTTGAGCGCCGCCTTGCGGAGTTCCTCGGCGCGCGCCAGCATCGCCAGCCGCCGTGTCAGAATCTTGGTTGCCATGATGAATGGGCAACGACCCTGCGCCCCGGTCCGTTCCAAACCTCACAAGGAAGTGTGGGAAGGACAGGGTTATGCGCGCGATTGCTTGTATTTTCGGGGCGGTACCCGCGCTACTCTAGGGCCAGAGTTGAACAGGGGGAGGCGAACTATGAACTCGAAAGTTGGGCGCAATCAATTTGGCCGTGTTCTCGGGGTGCTTGCGGGGTTGTGCTTGGCCAGCGCAACGGTTCAGTCGGCATCCGCACCCGACAGCGTTGACGAGCATTTGCGCGCCGCCAAGAAGGCTGCGGGGCTCGATTTCCAGGGTGTGCTGGTGCGCACCTGCATCGCGCCCGAAGGCACGGGCGGTGGCGGTGGCGGCGGCGCCCGCGTCATCCCGGACCGCGCCACGTGGTACGCTGAGCCGGCCAAGGTGTTCGACAACCTCTACTTCCTCGGCACGAAGGAGCACTCGGCCTGGGCGCTCACCACCAGCGCGGGCATCATCCTCATCGACACGCTCTACAACTACACCATCGAGGACGAGATCATCGGCGGCCTCAAGAAAATGGGTCTCGACCCCGCCAATGTGAAATACGTGCTGATCTCGCACGGCCACGGCGACCACGACGAGGGCGCTGCGCTCATGCAGCAGCGCTACGGCGCGCGGGTTGTCATGGGCGGACCGGACTGGGATGGCGTCGAGAAGCAGGAAAACATGCCGGGCGGCAAGCCCAAGCGCGACATCGTCGCCACCGACGGCCAAAAGATCACCCTCGGCGATGCCACTGTCACCTTGGTCAGCACGCCGGGCCACACGCCGGGTACGACGTCGTTCCTGTTCACGGTGAAAGACAACGGCGTGCCGATGACCGTGGCCTATTCCGGCGGCACCGCTCTGCAGTTGATCTACAAGGATCAACAGAAACTGACGACGTACGTCGACACGCAAGACAAGTTTGCGCGCATGGCGATGGCGGCGGGTGCCAACATCCTCATGACCAACCATACCGAGTTCGACAACGCCTCGATCCGCGCGCGCATCATGGCCGTGCGCAAACCGGGCGAGACGCATCCTTACGTGATCGGCACCGAGGGCGTGACGCGCTATCTGACGGTCATGTCCGAATGCGCCAAGGCGCAGATCGCTAGATTGAAGACGCCGAATTCGTGACGGCCAATCATGTCCATCGCGGTCGTGAAGAGAACGAAACGCAATAAACCCCAGCCGCCGAAGCGGCTAAGCGGCGGCATTGTGCTGTCCTCGCGGCCCGTGCAATCCAACTATTGTGGGGCACTCAAAGATGAACCCTGCGCTGACACGGCGACGGCGCGTCGTTGTAAGACCCGGAATGAAGGCGCGCGAGCGGAGATGAGTGTGTGACCCGCGGCAGGTCGCTGTTTGCGCTTACGCTACTGGTATTGCTCGCCGAGTGCTTCATAAACGCAAACGCATCGTCCGCGCAGGTGCTCGGCGATGCGCGGTTGTCGCCGAGTGAGCGCACGGTGCCCTATCCGTTGTTGCGGCGTGGGCTTGATCATGAGGCCGATAGATCGGACGACGTGGTCGCCAAGCTCAACGACGACCTCATCGCGGGGCGGAAAAGTCTCACCTTCGATCCGCAGAGCGGCTACCTCGCGTCGGTGCTCAAAGCGCTGGGCATAATGCCTGAGTCGCAAAGCGTGGTGTTCTCACGGACAAGCCTTCAGAAGGGGTTCATATCGCCGCAAACCCCGCGCGCGATTTACTTCAATGACGATGTGAGCATCGGATTTATCCGCACCGCCCCGCTGCTCGAAATCGCCGTCACCGGCAATGAGGGCCTGGTGTACTACACAATCGAACAGCGGGACGCCTTACGGCCGCGATTTGAGCGCCGCGAGGAGCAGTGCCTCAATTGCCACATCGCGCACAGTAGCCTCGGTGTTCCGGGCATGCTGCTGCGGAGCGTGCCGACCGATGTCAGCGGCGCCACTATGCCGTGGCTTGGAAACGACGTCTCCGATCACACGACGCCCTTCGAGGAACGCTGGGCCGGCTGGTACGTGACGGGGCAGGCAGGGCGAGTGCGGCATAAGGGAAACCTGCGGCTCGCGGACCGCGAGGCCAAAGTGATGCCCTTAAACGCGCCCGGGAGCGCCCTTGCGAGCCTCACCTCGGAATTCGACACAAATCCGTATCCCGCCGACTCAAGCGATGTCGCCGCATTGATGGTGATGAACCGTCAAGTGCGCATGACCAATTTGCTGGTGCGCGCCGGGATCGACGCGCGGATTTTGGAGGAGCAGCCCGACAGCGCCGCCAGCGCGTCCTACAGACGGGACCTCCTCGAGAGCGACGCGCGCGCCGTCGTCGATTACATGCTCTTCGTGGGCGAAGTGGAGATTGTTGGCGAGATCAAAGGCTCCACGGCTTTCGCGACGAAGTTCGCGGCTCTGGGTCCCTTCGACAAGAAGGGCCGGAGCCTGCGGCACCTTCAGCTTAAGGCGCGGCTGCTGAAGTATCCGTGCAGCTACATGATCTATTCAAAGGCGTTCGTGAACTTACCGGCGGCGGCGAAAGAGGCGATCTACAAGCGTTTGTGGACGGTGTTGTCGGGCGGCGATGCGAACCCGCGCTATGCCAGGCTCGCGGTTGCTGATAGGCGGGCGATTGTTGAAATACTGCGGGAAACCAAGGGCGACCTACCCAGCTACTTCCAGCGAGATTAATTGTGCTTTGGAATTAATCGTACCCGGTACCTAATTTTCCCGAAAGAAGCTGCCGCACGCGGATTGGCGACATGGGGTAGTTCCAGCGTTGCCTGCCGAGAGGAATCTAAAAGGTTTAGAATCTCATTGCTCGAACAAAAACGCCCGCCTGGTCTCCCAGGCGGGCGTTTGTCGTTAGGCGTGATGTCGAATTCTTATTTGATTTTGCCAATCACTGAGCCGAACAGCGCTTCGTCGCTCGGGATTTCCTTGGTCTTGGCCAAGGGGCGGCTGATCCAGGTTTCGTTGATCAGGTCGCGCCAGGAGATGTTGTGGTTCACGCTGTTGCCGCCCCACGAGCCGCAGCCCAGGGAGAAGGTCTGGCGCATGCCGTTCCACAGGTTGCCGCTGTTCGACGGCGCTTGCGGTTGGTTGACCATGATGCGGCTGGTCTTGGTGCCGTTGGCCAGTTTGTTGATGTTGGCATCGCTGTTCGAGTAGATGCCGCAGCTGTGGCCCTGGCCCTGGTAGGACTGGATGTTGTTGGTGATGCGGACGGCGTCGTCGATGTCCTTGGCGCGGTACAGCGCCATAACCACCGACAGCTTCTCGCCCGAGAACGGGCTGTCCGGACCCCAGCCGGTTTCCGGCACGATCAGGAACACCTTGCCGGCGGGCAGGTTGAAGCCAGCCATTTCGGCGATCTTGGCCGCGCTCTGCGCCACCATGTTCGCGTTGAGGTGGCCTTCGCCGAACATCAGGTTCTGGAGCTTCTTCTTCTCTTCGGGGTTGAGGACGTAGCCGCCCTCGGCCTGAAGGTTGTTCAGCATCTCGTCATAGATCTTGTCGACGAGGACAACGGCGTTGTCCGCCGAGCACGAGGCGGCGTTGTCGAAGGTCTTCGAGATGCGGATCTTGGTGGCCGCGTCCTTGAGGTCGGCGGTTTCGTCGACGGTGACGACGGCATTGCCGACGCCGACGCCGAGGGCCGGCGTGCCCGACGAGTAGGCGGCCTTCACCATCGGCGAGCCACCGGTGGCGAGGATGCGGTCGCACTGCTTCATCAGCTCGCTGGTCTTGTCCATGGACGGGGTGTCGATGGTGATGATGAGGTCAGCCGGCGCGCCGACGGCGACGAGCGCGTCGCGCATGAAGTCGCAAACCATTTTGTTCGTGAGCTTCGAGCGCGGGTGCGGCGCGAGGATGATGGAGTTGCGGCCCTTGAGCGCGAAGATCGTCTTAATCACCGGCGTGGCTTCCGGGTTCGTCGAAGGCACGAGCGCGCCGATGACGCCGATGGGCTTGGCGATCTTTACAATGTTGCGCGCCTTGTCTTCCTCGAGGACGCCGACCGATTTGTCGTCGATGATGTCCATGAGGGCGGCGCGGGTCTTACGGAAGATCTTGAGATGCTTGCCGTCGTAGTTGCCGAGCTGAGTCTCCTCAACGGCGAACTTGGCGATCTTCTCGGCGCGGTCGGCGCGGGCAACGGCGTACACCACGGCGCGCAGCATGTCGTCGACCTGCTGCTGGGTGTAGTTCTCAATCTGGGCCTGAGCGGCACGCGAGCGCTTGACCAGCGCTTGGACTTCCAGCGCGGCCTCGCTTATCGGACGTTCGACATGGGTGTCGGGCATGGGTGTTCTCCCTGTTCTTGGTGCTATGCAATTTTGAGATAAAAGGTCCCGAATTTCGAGAGCATAAATACGAAAGTGGGCCCGCCAGGGCAAGGGCCGGTCCCGGTCTTAAGGTTGCAGAAATGCTTATGCTGCAATGCGTTTTATAGGAACGTCCCGGCAACCGGCACGCCCAGCCGCCAAATAGTGCGGTTTGTCAGGGGGGGGGCGCCCGCGCTCACTTTGTTGTGAACGCGGGTGTTATTGTCACAGTCCTGCCCCCCTACATGCTGCGCCGGTACTGCCCGCCCACTTCGTAGAGGGCGTTCGAGATTTGGCCCAGCGAGCAGCCGCGTGCGGCGTCCATCAGCACCGCGAAGATGTTGCCGTTGGTGATGACGGTCTTCTTGAGCCGGTCGAGGAGTTCCGGCGCGGTCGCCGCGTTGCGTGTATGGAAGTCGGTAAGGCGCTTCAGCTGCGACTGCTTTTCATCGTCGGTCGAACGCGCGAGTTTGATGGGGCCAAGGCCTGCGTCGCCGTGCGGGCTCAGGAACGTGTTGACGCCGATGATCGGGTAAGTGCCGTCGTGCTTCTGGCTTTCGTAATGCAGCGATTCTTCCTGGATGCGGCTGCGCTGATAGCCTGTTTCCATGGCGCCGAGAACGCCGCCGCGCCGTGAGATCGCTTCGAACTCCTTCAGCACCGCTTCTTCGACCAGATCGGTGAGTTCGTCGATGATGAACGCGCCCTGGTTCGGGTTCTCGTTCTTGGCCAAGCCCCATTCGCGGTTGATGATCAGCTGGATGGCCATGGCGCGGCGCACGGACTCTTCGGTCGGCGTCGTGATGGCCTCGTCATAGGCGTTGGTGTGCAGCGAGTTGCAGTTGTCGTAGATGGCGATCAACGCCTGCAGCGTCGTGCGGATATCGTTGAAGGACATTTCCTGGGCGTGCAGTGAGCGGCCCGAGGTCTGCACGTGATACTTCAGCTTCTGCGAACGTTCGGAACCGCCGTACTTGCGCTTCATCGCCACCGCCCAGATGCGGCGCGCGACGCGCCCGATGACCGAGTATTCGGGATCCATGCCGTTCGAGAAGAAGAACGAGAGGTTGGGCGCGAAGTCGTCGATCTTCATGCCGCGGGCGAGGTAGGTCTCGACGAACGTGAAACCGTTCGACAGCGTGAAGGCCAACTGCGAGATCGGGTTCGCACCCGCTTCGGCGATGTGATAGCCCGAGATCGAGACCGAATAGAAATTCCGCACGCTGTTCTGGACGAAGTATTCCTGGATATCGCCCATCATCTTGAGGGCGAACTCGGTCGAGAAAATGCAGGTGTTCTGGCCCTGGTCTTCCTTGAGGATGTCGGCCTGCACGGTGCCGCGCACCTGGGCCAGCGCATTGGCCTTCACCTTGGCGTACTCGGCGTCGTTCGGCGCCCGGCCGTTCTCCCTGGTGAATTTGTCCACCTGCTGGTCGATGGCGGTGTTGAAGAAAAAGGCGAGAATGGTCGGCGCCGGGCCGTTGATGGTCATCGACACGCTGGTGGTAGGGCTGCAGAGATCGAAGCCCGAGTACAACACCTTCATGTCGTCCAGCGTCGCGATGGAAACGCCCGAATTGCCGATCTTGCCGTAGATGTCGGGGCGCAGATCCGGGTCGCAGCCGTACAGCGTGACGGAGTCAAAGGCCGTCGACAGGCGATGGGCCGGCATGCCCTCTGAGACCTTCTTGAAGCGCGCGTTGGTGCGGAAGGCATCGCCTTCGCCGGCGAACATGCGCGTCGGGTCTTCGCCCTCGCGTTTGAAGGGAAACACGCCGGCGGTGAAGGGATAGAAGCCGGGCAGGTTTTCCTTCATCAAGAACTTCAGCGTCTCGCCGTCGTCCTCGAAGCGTGGCAGCACGACCTTCGGGATGCGCGAGCCGGAGAGGGACAGGCTTGTGAGCTGTGTGCGCATCTCCTTGTCGCGGATTTTTACGACCTGTTCGTCGCCGCTGTAGCTCTCTTTGATCTTGGGCCAATCGGCCAGCAGCCGTCGTGCATCGCTTTCAAGACTTTCGTCCGCGACCTTGATGACGTCATCGAAGTCGGCGACCGGCTTGCCGGCCGCCTGGAACGCGTCTTTGGAGATGCGGAGCGCCTGGCGGGCGCGGGCGCGTTTGCTCTGCTCGGCGGCGTGGGCGTGGTAGCCGCGCACGGTCTCGGCGATTTCGGCGAGGTAGCGCACCTTCTGCGGCGGCACGATGGCGGTTTGGTTGGTGGACTGGCGCGTGGTGGAGGGCGGCAGCGCGTGCTCGCCCATGGGCAGGCCGAGTTCCTTCAGGCGCGCGGCAATGCGCTGATACAGCGCGGTCACGCCGTCGTCGTTGAAGCGCGCGGCAATGGTGCCGAACACCGGCATCTTATCGGGCGGTGTGGAGAACAGGTTTTTGTTGCGCTGGACCTGCTTGGAGACATCGCGCAGCGCATCTTCGGCGCCTTTGCGGTCGAACTTGTTGATGGCGACGAAGTCGGCGAAGTCGAGCATGTCGATCTTCTCGAGCTGGCTCGCGGCGCCGAACTCCGGCGTCATGACATACAGGGAAGCATTCGAATGCTCGACAATGGCGGTGCTGCCCTGGCCAATGCCCGAGGTCTCGACGATGACGAGGTCAAAGCCCGAAATCTTGCAGGCCGCGATGATCTCCGGCAAAGCCGCCGAGATTTCGCCGCCGCTTTCACGCGTGGCGAGCGAGCGCATAAAGATGTTCGGGTGCTCGATGGCGTTCATACGGATGCGGTCACCCAAGAGCGCGCCGCCCGTCCTGCGCCGTGACGGGTCGATGGAGATGATGGCGATCTTGAGCTTGTCGCGCTGGTCGTAACGGAAGCGCCGCACCAGTTCGTCCACTAGCGACGATTTGCCCGATCCGCCCGTGCCGGTGATGCCGAGCACCGGTGTCAGCTTGGCCTTGCCGGCGGCGACGATCTTCTGGCGCACGTCTTCGCCCACAACGCCGTTGTCGAGCGCGGTGATGATGCGGGTCAGCTTCAGCCGATCGCCCGACTCAAGGGCCGTCATCACGTCTTTTTCGGTTTGCGGAGCGTCCACGGCGACATCGACGTCGCAGCGTTCCACGAGTTGGTTGATCATGCCCTGCAGGCCCAGCGCCGCGCCTTCCTGCGGCGAGTAGATGTGCGCGACGCCGTACTTATGCAGATCGGCGATTTCGTCCGGCGTGATCACGCCGCCGCCGCCGCCGAAGACCTTGATATCGGACCGGCCGTTTTGCTTGAGCAGATCGACGAGGTACTTGAAGAACTCGTTGTGCCCGCCTTGGTAGGAGGTGATGGCCACGCCTTGCACGTCCTCGGAAATCGCCGCGTTGACGATCTCGCCGACGGAACGGTTGTGCCCGAGGTGGATCACCTCGGCGCCGCTGCCTTGAAGAATGCGCCGCATGATGTTGATGGCCGCGTCGTGGCCGTCGAACAGCGCGGTGGCGCTGACAAAGCGCACGCGGTTGCGCGGGCGATAGGGCGCGGACTTGGCGGGCTGCACCATCTGGTTCATGGCAGGTCCTTCAGGCTAGCTTGCAAAACGTGACAGGGTACGGGGTACGCCTCTCGGCGCAATGGCCCCAATTTAGGCCCCAGGTTTGCGCAAGTCCATTGCCGCACCTGCCCATAATCGTGCATAATACGACATCATGAACCGCCATTCGCATCCCCGTGCCTCAGTCGCCGGCGGCTTCGTTGCAGGCATGCTGGCCGCCGTACCGGACGCCAAGGCTTTGCTGCAGGCGGACAATGTCTCGCCGGCGCTGCTGAAGGACCCGGCCCTGCGCCTGCCGCTCGCCGACTACGCGGCGCTGTACAACAACGTCGTGCGCCGTCTCGACGACGAAGGCTTCGGACTGTTCTCCCGGCCGCTGCATCTTGGCACCTTTGAGTTCCTCTGCCGCGCCATGGTCGGCCAGGGCACGTTGGCCGATGCGCTGGCGCGCGCGGCGGGCTTCTTGCGCCTGGTGCTGCCTGATCTTGTCCTTACCGTCACCGCAGGCACGATCGAGATCAGCGAGACGGGCCGTATCACGCCGCCGCCCGCGCGTGTCTTTGCCTTCGAATGGCTGCTGCGTCTTGTTCACGGGCTGTCCTGCTGGCTGGTAGGGCGCAGCCTTGCGCTCGATTCAGTGCAGTTTCCATATGCCCGTCCGGCCCACGCGGGCGACTACGCGCTGATCTATACCGAGCACGCGACCTTCGGCGGCGACAGGTTGGTCGCGCGCCTCGCGCCCGCGCTGCTGGCGCTTCCCGTCGTGCGCGACGCCAATGACGTCCCCGGGTTTCTTGAAGGCGCGCCCGGTAAGATCGCCATGCTCTACCGCCGCGACCACGAGATGGTGCGTCAGATCCGCGAGGTTCTGCTGACACAGATCGCCGATCCGCCGAGCCTCGACGAAGTTGCGCACCGTCTGCAACTGTCGCTGCGCAGCGTGCAGCGGCGCCTGAAGCAGGAAGGTTCCAGTTATCGCGCCATCAAGGACGCCGTGCGCCGCGATCTTGCGCTCGCGCGCCTCGAACAATCGACGCGTCCCGTGGCCCAGATCGCGCTTGAATTGGGATACAGCGAACCTTCAGCTTTCTTCCGCGCCGTGGTGGGCTGGACGGGCGAGGCGCCATCGACCTATCGCAAACGCGCCCGCGCGTAATTGACTTTTCTCGGTCGCTCATCCAGTGATGGCGCATGTTCCCGCCGTCCCGCATCGTCTGCCTGACCGAAGAGACCGTCGAGACGCTGTATCTCCTCGGCGAGCAAGCCCGCATTGTCGGAGTCTCGGGCTACGTCGTGCGCCCGCCGCAGGCGCGCAAAGAGAAACCCCGCGTCAGCGCTTTCATCTCTGCAGACGTGCCGAAGATCCTCGCGCTCGAACCCGACCTCGTGCTGACGTTCTCCGATTTGCAAGCCGCGATTGTCAGCGACCTCGTCAAGGAGGGCGTCGAAGTGCACGCCTTCAATCACCGCAGCATCAAAGGCATTCTCGATATGATCCGTCTGCTAGGCGCCATGGTCGGGGCAGGGGACAAAGCGGAGGCGCTCGCGGCAGGGTTTGAGCGGGACCTTGACGTTGCGCGCGCGGCTGCCGCGAAGCTGCCGTGCCGCCCCAAGGTCTTTTTCGAGGAATGGGACGATCCCCTGATCTCCGGCATCTCCTGGGTGTCCGAGCTTGTCACGGCCGCGGGCGGTGATGATATTTTCCCCGAGAAAAGCACCGGCAAGGCGGCGTCCGAACGCATTGTCGCGCCTGCCGATGTCGTCGCGCGCGCGCCCGACATCATTATCGGCTCGTGGTGCGGCAAGAAGTTCAACCCGGCCAAGGTGAAGGCGCGCCCCGGTTTTGCCGACGTGCCGGCCGTGCGCGCGGGGGCCTTGCACGAAATCAAGTCCTCGATAATCCTTCAGCCCGGTCCGGCGGCGCTCACCGACGGGCTGACAGCGCTTCAAAAGATCATCCACTCATGGTGCGAACAACGTGAACGAGCCGAACGTCGATAACGACATCCTCTTTACGCGGCGCGGCGGCGCCGCTCATATACTCCTCAATCGTCCCAAGGCGCTGAACGCACTCACCAACGAGATGTGTCACGCGCTCCTGCCGCAGCTCCAGGCGTGGCAGGCCGATCCGGCGGTGAAGACGCTCGTGATCGCCGGCGCGGGTGAGAAGGCTTTCTGCTCGGGCGGCGACGTCGTCAGCCTTTATAAGGATCGCCAAGCGGACGGCGATCTCGCGCGCATCTTCTGGCACAAGGAGTACCAGATGAATGCGCAGATCAAGCATTTCGGCAAACCCTATGTCGCGCTGCTTGATGGATATGTGATGGGCGGCGGCGTCGGCGTTTCGATCCACGGCTCGCACCGCGTCGCCACCGACCGCACCACCTTCGCCATGCCCGAGACCTTTATCGGCCTGTTCCCCGATGTCGGCGGCACCTTCTTTTTGCCGCGTCTGCCGGGCGCCGTTGGGGTTTACCTCGGCCTCTCGGGCCGGCGTCTGAAGGCCGCCGATTGTGTCGCCCTCGGGCTGGCGCAGCACTTCGTGCCGCACGGCCGTTTGCCCGAGCTCGAAGCGGCGCTGGAAAAAGCCGTGTCCCACGACGACGTCACGCGCGCCATCGCCGGGTTTGAAGAACCCGTTCCTGAAGCTCCGATCACCGCCCAGCGCGCCGATATCGACCAGCACTTTGGCCAAGACTCCGTCGAGGCCATCATTGAATCATTGGCTGCCGATGGCGGGGCGTGGGCCACGGAACTGCTGGGCCAACTGCGCAAATACTCGCCGCTCGCCATGAAAGTGACGTTCAAGCAGGTGCGCGCGGGGCGGGACTTGGCTTTCGACGATTGCATGCGCCTCGAATGGCGCATCGCCAGCCGCATGGCGCGGGGCGGCGCCATGGGCCATGACTTCTATGAAGGCGTGCGTGCATTACTGGTGGATAAAGACAATGCGCCCCGGTGGGAGCCGGCCACACTGGCCGAAGTGACGGATTCAATGGTAGATGCTTACTTCGCGCCGCTGCCGGGCGCCGAACTCGACCTGTCCGTCGTCACAAAACTGCCGGCTTAGGACTTTTTGAAATGCGTGAGCGCCAGAACCCCGGCTCCTCGTCGTTCAAGCCGACCATCAAAAAGCAGAAGTCCTTGTGGCAGCTGCTGATGGATAAGTTCAACAACCGGGTGGAAGTGAAGTCGCCGCCCGAACAGTTAGCCGAGCAGCTGGAGGTCGTGCGCCGCGCCGGTGCGTCCGAGCTGGGCGGCATTCTCGCTGCCGCGCTTTACGCCAAGAAGACCCTCGACACCACGCGCCAGGTCGATATCCCGTTTCCCGATGCCGTGTTCGCGGGAGAACAGACCATCGACGAGACGGTGCGCGCGCGCCTCGTGGAATACGCCGCCGAACTCGAGGAATTTCAGGCCGAGTGCATCGCGCACGACACGCCCATCAGTGGCGCGGTGGCGCGCGGGCTGCCGACGTGGATCGTCTCGCTGCATGCCGCCGCATCGCCGACGCTTATGGCCCAGGGGTGCGAGATGTGGGCTAAGCTGATCACCGCTGGCGGCGAGGTCGAGGAAGGCTATAGGTTCCTGTTACGCCGCGAGCCTTCCGACGTGGAACGCAGCTACTTCACCTACCGCCCGCGATTGTTTTTGCGGTGAGTCCAAGCTTACGTACCAGGTAAATAAGCCTCTACTTCTGCACACTCCAATCGCAGAATTGCGTACCCACTTCCATCGTGGCGCCGATCTTGTCGCATAGGCTGATGCGCTTCTGGCAGATCATGCCGCGCGCGTTGGAGATCACCAGCAGGCCGTCGGTGATGCGCCATTCGCGCAGGCGCTCGCAGCCCGGGATGTTGCTGGGGAACCGGTAGGTGACCTCATCGTTGGCGTCGATGTTGGCCCGGATCAGATTCCAGGTGTACTGGCGGAAGGCGTAGTCGAAGCGCATCGCCACCGCTTCGGAGCGGTTGTTGATGATATTGATTTCCGCTTTCTCTTCCTGGGCGCCGGCCGTGCCGGCTGCCAATAGCGCCGCCGCGAGAATGATGTATCGCATAGCGCCCCTCCACCCGTGGGGGGAGAAGTCTGGCATAGCTTCGCGAGCGATGGCTAGCGGGGGTGCGCGAATAGGTTCCTATTCGAGTTGGGTACTTAGGTGCGTCATATGTCCAAAGCCGCCGCGAACTTGGCGTTTTCCTGGATGAAGCGAAAGCGTTCTTCCGGTTTGCGGCCCATGAGCTGCTCGACCAGCTTGGCGGTCGCGCGCTGGGTGCTTTTCTCTTCGGGGCCGGCGAGCTTCACCTGCAAAAGTGTGCGCCGCCCGGGCTCCATAGTGGTCTCCTTGAGCTGGCTTGGGGGCATTTCGCCGAGGCCTTTGAAGCGGCTGACCTCGACCTTGCCGCGCGCGTCGAAGTCGCTTTTCATCAGCCGATCTTTGTCGGCGTCATCCATGGCGTAGATGGTCTTCCCGCGCTGGCTGAGGCGATAGAGCGGCGGCAAGGCGAGATACAGATGCCCGTTGTCGATCATCTCGGGCATCTCGCGATAGAAGAAGGTCATCAGCAGGCTTGCGATATGCGCGCCGTCGACGTCGGCGTCGGTCATGATGATGACCTTCTCGTAGCGCAGTTTGCTTTCGTCATACCTGTCTCGAATGCCGCAGCCGAGCGCCTCGATCAGGTCCTGGATCTCCTGATTGGCGCGCATCTTGTCGTCGGTGGCGGACGCGACGTTGAGGATCTTGCCGCGCAGCGGAAGAACGGCCTGCGTCTCGCGGCTGCGCGCCTGTTTGGCCGAGCCGCCGGCGCTATCGCCTTCGACGATGAACAGCTCGGTGCCCTGAGGCGAGCTTCGCGTACAGTCGGTAAGCTTGCCGGGCAGGCGCAGCTTTTTGGTGGCCGACTTGCGGCTGAAGTCCTGGTCCTGCTTTTTCTTCACGCGCTCGCTGGCGCGCGCGATCACGGTTTCTAGCAGCGTGTTGGCGGTATTGACGTCGCCCGACAGCCAGTGGTCGAAGTGATCCTTGATCACGGTCTCGACCAGCTTGCTGGCCGAGACGCTCACCAGCCTGTCCTTGGTTTGACCCTGGAACTGCGGGTCCTTGATGAACACCGACAGCATGATGCAGGCGCCGCCCCAGACGTCCTCGCCGGTGACGCTGCTGATGCCTTTGGCGCCGGTGAGCTCGGCGTAGCCCTTGAGCGCCCGCAGGAGCGCGGTCTTGAAGCCTTGCTCGTGTGTGCCGCCGTCGCGCGTAGGTATGGTGTTGCAATAGGAATTGAGGAAGCCGTTCTCGTCGTCGGGCCAGCATGCCGCCCATTCGACCTTGCCGCCGATGTCGTTGTCTTTTTCGTTCAGCTCGGCCTTGCCCGAGAAGAAACCCTCGACCAGCCGCTTGCGGCCGTTGAGCACGTGGCTGAGATAGTCGCCGAGACCATTCTCGAAATGCAGTTCCTCTTCCGCCGGCGTTTTGTCGTCGCCCTTGAGCAGGCTTTTCTCGCAGGACCAGCGCACCTTCACGCCTTCGAACAGGTACGCTTTCGAGCGCACCATGCGGTAGACCTGCGCCGGGAGGAAGTGCGCCGCGGTTCCGAAGATCTGCGTGTCGGGCGTGAAGATCACAGTCGTGCCGCGCCGGTTCACCGCGCCGCCTTTGGTCAGCTTGCTCTTGGCAAGGCCGCGGCTGAAGGTTTGCGTGTAGAGCGTGCGGTCGCGCGCGACTTCGACGGTGAGTTGGCTCGACAGCGCGTTGACCACGCTGGCGCCGACGCCGTGCAGGCCGCCCGAGGTCTGATAAACTTTGCCGGAGAATTTGCCGCCCGCGTGCAGCGTGGTCATGATTACTTCCAGCGCCGACTTCTTCGGGAACTTCGGGTGCGGATCGACGGGCATGCCGCGGCCGTTGTCCTTCACCGTCACTTCGTTGTCCTCGCCGAGGTGGACTTCGATTGTCGTCGCGTGTCCAGCGACGGCTTCGTCCATGGCGTTGTCGAGAATTTCGGCGATGAGGTGGTGCATGGCGCTCTCGTCGGAGCCGCCGATGTACATGCCGGGGCGCCGGCGCACGGGCTCGAGGCCCTCGAGGACCTCGATGTCCTTGGCGGTATAGCCGCCGCCTTTGCCGCCGGCCTCTTTGGCGGAGTCCTTGGGGGCGTTTTTGGCGGCTTTGGGTCCGCGCTTCTGATCGAACAGGTCGGCCATGCGTACAAAACACTCAAGTCTGGGTGGGAATCCGCGTAAAGTAGGGATGTTCGCGTGCGTCCACAATATATAGCGTAAGTTGCCGTCACATGCCCAAAGCCGTGCCACACGAAAAGCCGCAAGGTGAATTATCGCTGCGTGTACTCGCCATGCCGGCGGACACCAACCCGTCCGGGCATATCTTCGGCGGCTGGGTGCTGGGGCAGATGGACATCGCCGGCGGTATCCACGCGGCGGGGCAGGCGGGGGGCAGGGTGGCCACCGTCGCCGTCGACGCCATGGTGTTCCACAAGCCCGTGCACGTGGGCGACGAAGTCACCTGCTACACGCGCATCACCCGGATCGGGCGTACCTCGATCGCCGTGACGGTCGAGACCTGGGTGCGCCGCCAGCGCCTGGGCGAGCCTATCCACGTCACCGAAGGGCTTTTCACCTACGTCGCCATCGACACCCACGGCAACCCGCAGGAAATCCTGAACAAGACAATTTAATTTGTACCTGGTACCTAATATTTTCGTACCGGGTACAATTTAAATTAGGACGCGAGTGCGTGCATCAGCCGCGGCCGGCCGCGGCGGCGGGGGCTGGAGAGGGGGCGTCCGGCGTGGCGGTCGACCAGGGCGCGGAAGGCGTCCTTGCCCAGCGCCCAGCCACCGTTGAGGGCGGCGCGGATGGCTTCAAGCGTCTCAGCGCCGAGGGCTCCATCGAACAGAGTCTTGTACGCCGCCGCGCGCGCCTCGGGGGTGGCCCCTTGCGCCGTGTAAAGCGCGTGCGGTCTGATCACCGCATCGTCCTTGGCTTCGGCGTTGTGCTTGTAGCTGGACCAGCGATAAGCGCCGGGCGTTTTGGCGAGGCCCGCGCGCACCGGATTGAGTTCGATATAGCGGCTGCAGGCGAAAAAGTAGTCTTCGGCGTTCACCACACAGGCCTTGTAGCGACCTTCCCACAGGCCGCCCGTGCGCCCTTGCGCCTGATTCACATGGCGTGTGTAGGCCCAGTTGAGATCGCGCATGGCCCGGGGCAGGGAGAACGCTGTCTCGGGGGTCAGGAGCATGTGCACGTGGTTGTTCATCAGCACGTAGGCGTGCACGGCAAGGCCGTGTTCCACCGCGGCTTCCTTCAGCCAACCCAGGTAGCTCTCGGCGTCCTTGGAGCTAAAAAACACCTGGCCCTTGTTGTTGCCCCGCTGAACGACATGCACCGGATGCCCGGGCACAAAAATCCTCGGTCGCCGCGCCATGAAGCCCCCTTAATTCGTACCTGGTACCTAATTTAATGTACCTGGTACGTAAGGAATCGTCCAGCCTTGACGCCCCATCCCGGCCCAGGCAGAACCCTCTCATGACCAAGCCCCCCGTTATTTCCCCCGCCTATGCCGAGATGAACCGGCAGCTGCACGAGGACAAGCCGGAGTATGGCGTCGGAGCGGCTTTCGATGCGCCCACCATCCTCGCGCTGTGCCGGCAGAACGGCTTTGCCAGCGTGCTCGACTTCGGATGCGGCAAAGGCGCGCTCAAGCAGGCCCTGGCCACTTCGGCGCCCGACATCACGGTCCTTGAGTTCGACCCCGCCGTGCCCGGCAAGGATTCGCTGCCGACCCAGCCCTTCGATCTCCTGGTCGCCCTCGACGTCATGGAGCACATCGAGCCCGACTACCTCACCGGCGCGCTCGCGACGATGCGCGACCTCGCCCCCAAGGGCGTCGTGCTCAAGATCGCGCTGATCCCGGCGAACAAGACGCTGCCCGACGGACGCAACGCCCACCTCATCGTCGAGTCCAAGGTCTGGTGGCAAGAACAACTCGCGCCGTTCTTCAAAACCGTCGGGGTGCAGGACATCCCGTCCCACTTCATTTTCATGGGAACGCCGAAGCAGGATTAGCCTTCGCGGCGGAAGGGGCCCAGATCGATCTGTGCTTCGATGTCGGCGGCCACGGCCGCGCGCTCCTCGACCAGGAAGCGCTCGACGGCCTTGGTGAACCCGCGGTCGGCGATCCAGTGGCAAGAGTAAGTGGGCCGCGGCAGATAACCGCGCTGCAGCTTGTGACGTCCCTGTGCCCCGGCCTCGACCCAGGCGAGCTTGTGTTCGATGGCGAAATCGATGGCGCGGTAGTAGCAGACCTCAAAGTGCAGCATCGGCACGTCGACCACGGTCCCCCAGTTGCGCCCGAACAAGGTATCGTCCCCGCGTAAATTGAGCGCGCCGCACACGGGCCGGCCGTCCTCTTCGCCCATCACCAACACCACGGCGTCGCCCATGCGCTGGCCCAGCAGTTCGAAGAATTCGCGGTTCAGGTAGGCCTGGCCCCACTTGCGGTCCGAGGTGTTCATGTAGAAGCGGAAGAAGGCGTCCCAGTGCTTGGTGGTGATCTCGGTGCCTACAAGCGTACGGATCGCGACGCCGGCGCCGTTGGCGATCTCGCGTTCCTTGCGGATCGCCTTGCGTTTGCGGGACGACAGCTCGGCGAGAAATTCATCGAAGCCCGCGTAGCCTTCATTTTTCCAATGATATTGCTCGCCGATGCGCGACATGAATCCCAACTCGGTCATGAGGGCGCTTTCGTCTTCGGTGGGGAACGTGATGTGCAGCGACGAAACCTTGAGCCGCTTTGCCAGCTCCATCATGCCCGCCGCTAAGGCAAGACGGCCTTCACGCGCATCCACGTCTCCGCGCACCATCAGGCGCGGTCCGGTCACCGGCGTGAACGGCACGGCGCATTGGAGTTTCGGGTAATAGCGCCCGCCGGCGCGCTGGTAAGCCTCGGCCCAGCTCCAGTCGAAGACGTACTCGCCGTAAGAATGGTTCTTGAGATAGAGCGGCGCGCACGCGAGCACACGTCCCGCCGCGTCTTCCAGCACCAGGTGCTGCGGTTGCCAGCCGGCTTCAGCGCCGACCGAACCTGAGTCCTCCAGGGCACTGAAGAAAGCGTGCCTGACAAAGGGATTCTGTGTCCCGGCGCAGGCATCCCACGCGCCCGCATCGATGCTGTTGATGCTGGGGATGACTTTCAGCGACCACTCTTGACGTGTTTCTTTCTCGTCATCCATGAGCACAGCACCGCGTTGAAGTCGGTCCTAGAGTTTTACGGGTCTCTCCGGGATCGCGCGATGAATCCGGTACATAAGAAAAAGTGAGATCAAGGAACTTGCCACCACCACGTAACCCAGCCGCGGGAAATGCTCTAATTCTCCGCTCGCGCTTTGTACGACCAGGCTGCCGGCTACCACAGCAGCCACGCCGCCCGACACCTGTTGCAGAGATGCGCTGATCGCATTGAATGCGCCGCGTTTGGTGACTTCGGGAATGGCGGTCATCAGCGCCTGGGCCGGGATCATGCGCGAAAAGATGCCGACGAACAGCAGGACATTGATGACAATAACCTCGGCCAGGGGTGTCGGCCCAAGGTGCGTGTAGAACAGCACCATGGCGATGGAGATCATCGTGCCGAAGGTGAACAAAACGAATTTGCCGAAGCGGTCGCTCGCCCGCCCGACGACGGGGCCGATGAAAATCGTGAAGATGCCGGTGACGAGATAAATCGTCGGCAGGTGTTCCATGCCGATCTTCAGGTTATTGACCGTGAAGGCGCTGCCGAAGGGCATGAGCATATAGCCGCCCGTCGCCAGCAATGCGGTGGTGCAAAACGCGAGCAGGTGCCGCGGGTCAGTCACTGTCGCGCGCAGATGGCCAAAGGGACTGCGTTCCTGTTTCAAGCCGACGTGCCTATCCACAGGACGCATGTAGCGGGCGATGACAACGCCAACGACGGCGCCGATGACGACGATCAGCATGAAGGGCGCGTGCCAGTCCCACCAAGTGGACAGATATAACCCCGCCGGGAGCCCCAAGATCTGGCTGGCGGCGAAGGCGGTCTGCACGACCCCCATGACGCGTCCGCGTTGCTCGAGCGCGAAGAGATCGGTGGTGATGGCCAGGACCACCGATCCGATCACACCGCCGAAGATGCCAGTGACGATGCGCGCGAACAGAAGGACGTGGAAATCCTGCGCGAGGCCGCACAAGGCCGTGCCCAAAATGAAGCCGACGTAGAAAAACAGCAGAATTTTCTTGCGGTCGTAACGATCCGCAAACCCCGCCGCCAGCACGCCGGAGGCGCCGGCGCTGAAGGCATAGGATGAAACCACCAATCCGAATTGCTGCGGCGTGATCTCAAGGGCCGGCATGACGATCGCGCCGAGCGGCGAGATGATCATGAAATCAAGAATGATCGTGAACTGAAGGAACGCCAGCACGCCGACGACGAATTTCTGATAGCCGGTAAAGGCGGCGGCTTTCGGCGCAGGAGTGTCGGCGCGTCTGTTCATCACACGTTTCCATCGAAGGCCGCAGCGGGGCGCGCGCTGTTCTACGTTTTATTTCATGTGCGGTCGAGAAGGGGAAATCGGGCTTCAGCCGACTTCGAAGACGGCTTCGACTTCGACCGAGGCGCCGCGCGGCAGCGAGGGTGCGCCCACGGCCGCGCGGGCATGACGCCCCACGTCGCCGAATACCGCGACCATCAGGTCCGAGGCGCCATTCACCACTTTTGGGTGGTCCGTGAAACCGGGCGGACAGGCGACGAAGCCCGTCAGTTTGACGACGCGCGTGACCTTGCCGAGGTCCCCGCCGCAAGCCGCTTTGGCCTGTGCGATCAGATTGAGCCCGCACAGCTTGGCTGCTTCATAGCCCGTCTCGGCGGTGACGCCATCGCCGACCAGTCCGGTGTATTTTACCTGACCGCCTTCGAGCGGTAGTTGCCCGGCGACGAACAACAGATTGCCCGTGCGCACAAAAGGGACGTAGTTCGCCACCGGGGAAGCCGCCACCGGCAGCGTAAGGCCGAGGGCTTTGATCTCTGCTTCGGGGTTGTTGGCCATTTAGGCTCCTGATGCACTTTATATATGAGCGTCAAATATGCTACGCCCTCCCACACAAGCGCAATTACCAACCCAAAGGCAACCCGTTGGAAAAGCTCTCCCTGCCCAAAAACAAGATCAACGTTCTCCTCGTGGAGAACATCCACAAGAGCGCCATCGAGCTGTTCAAGCGCCAGGGCTATGGCAACGTCGAAAGCGTACGCGATGCCTTGTCCGCCGACGAGTTGAAGGTGAAGCTCAAGGACGTACACATCCTCGGCATTCGCTCGCGCACCAAGTTGACCAAGGATGTGCTCGCCGCCGGCGAGAAGTTGTTGACCATCGGCGCCTTTTGCATCGGCACCAACCAGATCGACCTGAAAGCTGCGAAGTCCCTTGGCGTGCCGGTATTCAACGCGCCGTACTCCAACACACGCTCGGTGGCCGAACTGGTGCTGGCCGAGATCATCATGCTGTTCCGCGGCATCCCGCAGCGCAATTGGGGCGCTCACGAGGGCGGCTGGGATAAGACGGTGAAAGGCGCGCGCGAGATCCGCGGCAAGACCATCGGCATCGTCGGCTACGGCCACATCGGCACGCAGCTGTCGATCATGGCCGAGGCCATGGGCATGCAGGTGCGCTACTACGACATCGTCGAACAATTGGCGCTCGGCAATGCGACGCCCTGCCGCTCTCTCGATGGACTGCTCGCGGCCTCCGACGTCGTCACGCTGCACGTGCCCGAAACGCCCGAGACCAAGAACATGATGACGGCTGCCAAGTTCGCCAAAATGAAGAAGGGCAGCTTCTTCATCAACGCCTCGCGCGGCACGACGGTTGATATCCCGGCCCTGGCCGACGCGCTGAAGGACGGCCACATTGCCGGGGCGGCCATCGACGTGTTCCCCAAGGAGCCGGCGGGACCGGACGAGAAATTCAAGAGCCCGCTGCAAGGATTGCGCAATGTGATCCTCACGCCCCACATCGGCGGCTCGACCGAAGAGGCCCAGGCCAACATCGGCGGCGAAGTGGCCGAGAAGCTGGTGAAGTATTCCGACAACGGTTCGACGCTGGGTGCGGTGAACTTCGTCGAAGTCGCCCTGCCGCCGCAGTCCAACACCACGCGCTTCATGCATATCCACCGCGACGAGCCAGGTGTGATGATGCGCATCACCGAAGTGTTCTCGCGCCGGGGCATCAACATCGCCGGCCAGTACCTGCGCACCGACGGCAATATTGGCTACGTGGTGACCGACGTCATTGGCCGGGTCAAAGTGGGCATGGGTATCCGCAAGGAGCTGGCCGACATTCCGGGGACCGTCCGCACGCGCTTTCTCTATGAAGCGCCTCGCGGCTAAAGCCGGAAATTGTAGCGGAGCCAATTACTACCGGAACTGATCCCGCTCGGGCGCGTTCGCCTGTCATGCAACGCCGCCATCGCCCATTCGCCATTGCCGGAGCCGTTGTGCTGGGGGTTCTCGCCGCGGCCTTCGTCTTCCTGCTTCTGTTTGATTTCAAGAGCTTCGCTGAACGCCGCGCGACCGCCGCGCTGGGGCGTCCGGTGACCATCGGCGTGTTGGAGGTGAAGTTCTTCCCGCTGGAGTGCGCGCTTGATGACCTCTTGGTGGCCGATGTGCCGGGCGGGCCAGCCGGTGCCCGCGAACAAGCCGCCCTTCATGAAGGCCGAATATGCAAGCTCAACCCGCTCGTGTTTGGCGTCAATCAAGGCAAGATCAGCATTGATCTCACGGTCAATTCCCGCGCACGGCCCATGAAGGCCGATGCGGTCGCCACCGTGCAGAGCTATCCCCTCAGCCGCCTCGTTGGCAAAACAGGGGGCGAGAGCACCAGCTGGGGCGCCATCGGCGGCAAGATCGAGTTGCACGGCACCGGTAATTCTCTGCATCGCATCCTTTTCGACCGCCAACGGTGACGTGGGCCTCGCGGTCGGCGGCGGGCAGATCAGCTTGTTTGTCGTCGAGCTTATGGGGATCGACGTCGCCGAGCTGCTCGGAATCCTTCTGTCAAAAGATAAGCCCACGGACATCCGCCGCATGGTCGCCGACACCAACGATACCATCTTCCGCGGCAGCGGCATCATCGACCTGGGCCGCGAAGTGCTCTACATGCGCGTGCACGCCAAGCCCAAGGACGTCTCGCCGATCACGCTGCGCTCGAAATTGCTGCTGACCGGCACCTTTGCCCATCCTTCCTTTGGGCCCGACCCGAAGAACATCTTCCTGAAGGGCGGCATCGCCGGCGCCCTCGGCGCGCTTCTTACGCCGCTCGCCAGCCTGATCGCACTGATCGACACCGGCGGTGGCAAAGACGCCAACTGCGAAGCGCTGATCGCGTCGGCGGAGAAGTAGGAGCCGCTAACCCGGCACCGGGAACGCATCTCCCAGCACCTGACGCCACTCGGCGGCGGCGTCCGCGACTTTTCCAGCCTTCAAATGATGATCGGCCAGCGTCGCGCGCCAGTAGGCGGATTTGGCTTTGCCGTGCCAGTCCTCGCCGACGTCGATCTCGGTCTGGCCGCCGGGCGGTTTGATGGTGCCGCGCGGGCGTTGGCGGGCCCAGGCCCAGAAGTCCACCAGCGCGCGTTCCAGTTCATAGGGGCGCGGCGCGCCGGCGTAGAATTCCTGCGCCAATAATTCCAGGACGAACGATGAAATCGGCACACCCGCGTGCATGCGCCAGGACTTGAGGGCGGTCATGAGCAGGCGCGGGCGCCCGCCGTAGAGGCTGTCGGAGAGGCGCAAGGTCGCGGCCTCGGCGATGGGGTTGGTGATGCTCCAGCCCGTGGCGCGCGTGAGCGTGGGGATGCCGGGGATCAGATATGCGCCGCCGTGTTCGCGGCAGGGCAGCACTTTCACAGTGAGGCTGCCGCGCGGCACCAGCACGCCGGTCTCGGCGATGGTCACACCCTCGAAGCGGTTCTTGAGCACGGCCCAGACGATCTTGAGTGCGTCGCCTGATTTCTGCGCCTGAAGCTTTGCGGGCAGGAGATACAGCACATCGACCTCGGCGATCGGCGCGACCGACGTGCGCTTGCCGACGGCGCCCGCGACAAGATGGTCGTTCATGCTGCCGGTGTTTTTTGGGAAAAGCTCGGCGCGCAGCACAGCCGTGACGTCGTCGCAGACGCCGCGCGCGAGCGAATAGGCGGTGTGACTGGGCACCACGCGGCGCAGGAATTCGCCGAAGCAGGCGCCCAGCACAGGAACAGCAGCGGTGGGCGGGAAACCGGAGACCTGAACCGGATCGGACGGCGGGCGTTTGACGAGGGCGGGCGGGAGCGGCATTGCCTCTTACGAGCAGCCGCTGGTGGAGCCGCAAGTGTCGCACTTCAAACACGTACCGTTACGCAGGAGCGTGAAGTTGCCGCACTCGCCGCAGGCATCGCCCTGGTAACCCTTGGTGCGCGCCATGCTCACCGCGCTGCGCCGGGATTCGGTGACTTCCGTGACGCGCGTGACTTTGACTTCTTCCTGCATGGCCATGCCGCTGCCGGCGTTGGCGCCCATGGCTACGGGCGCCTGCATGACCTGCTCGGCGGGAGCGGCGGCTTCTTTGTTTTTGCCGTGGTTTTTGAGGAAGTAGAGGTTCGACGAGCGCACGAAGCCTTTCGAGACGGTCTTGCCGGCCATCTCGGCAATCTGCATGAACTTCTCGCCCTGTTCGCCGTCGCCCATGGCGTCGGGCAGGAGGTCGTGGGGCTCGGCATGGGCGAGGTCGTGGCGCTCGAGGTAGCTGACCGCCAACTCGCGGAACACATAGTCGATGATCGAGGTCGCCATCTTGATGGACGAATTACCCTCGACCGGGCCGGCGGGATCGAAGCGCGTGAAGGTGAAGGCGTCGACGTATTCCTCCAGCGGCACGCCGTACTGCAGGCCGATGGAGATGGCGATGGCGAAGTTGTTCATCAGGCTGCGGAAGGCGGCGCCTTCCTTGTGCATGTCGATGAAGATCTCGCCCAGCTTGCCGTCGTCGTATTCGCCGGTGCGCAGATACACTTTGTGTCCCCCGACGAGAGCCTTCTGGGTGTAGCCCTTGCGGCGGTCGGGGAGGCGCTGGCGTTCGCGCTCGATGACGCGCTCGATGATGCGCTCGGCGACGATCTCGGCGCGTGAGGTGGCGGACGCCTGGACCACGGCGGCAACGGTGTCGTCGTCGCTGTCGTCGATGTCATCAAGCAGGCTGGCGGCGAGCGGTTGGCTGAGCTTCGAGCCGTCGCGGTAGAGCGCGTTGGCCTTGAGGCCCATTTTCCAGGACTTCATGTAGGCATCGGCGCACTCGGCAATCGTCGCGCTGCCCGGCATGTTGATGGTCTTGGAGATCGCGCCGGTGATGAAGGGCTGGGCGGCCGCCATCATACTGATGTGGCTCGCGACCGACAGGAAGCGCTTGCCGCTGCGCCCGCAGGGCGAGGCGCAGTCGAACACCGCGAGGTGTTCGGGCGTGATGTGCGGCGCGCCTTCCAGCGTCATGGCGCCGCAGACGTAGGCGTTGGCGGCGTCGATGTCGGCTTTGGAATAGCCGAGGGCTTCAAGCATATTGAAGCCGACTTCGTCGAGTTGCTCGGAATCGAAGCCGAGCTTGTTGATGCAGAAGGCCTCGCCCAGCGTGTAGCGGTTGAAGACGAACTTGATGTCGAAGGCGTCGTTCAGCTCCTTTTCGATGGCTTCGACCGCGTTTTTGTCGAAACCGCGATCGGCGAGCGACGTGGCGTTGATGACGGGCGCGCCCTTGAGCGTGCCGCGGCCGACGGCATATTGAATGATCTCGTCAATCTGCCCTTGCGCATAGCCAAGGGTCTTCAGTGCCAGCGGCACGATGCGGTTGATGATCTTGAAATAGCCGCCGCCCGCCAGCTTTTTGAACTTCACCAGCGCGAAGTCGGGCTCGATGCCCGTGGTGTCGCAATCCATGACGAGGCCGATGGTGCCTGTCGGCGCGATCACCGTGACTTGGGCGTTGCGGAAACCGTGTGCTTCGCCGAGTGCCAGCGCCTGGTCCCAGGCGCGCTTGGCCGCGCCTACCAGGGCGGTGTCCGGGCAATCGGCAGCGTTCAGCGCCTGCGGCGGCGTGGCAAGGCCTTCGTAGCCGTCGTGATGGCCATAGGCCGCGCGGCGGTGATTGCGGATCACGCGCAGCATATCGATGCGGTTGGGCAGGAAGGCGGGGAACGCGCCGTGTTCCTCGGCCATTTCCGCCGACGTCGCGTAAGCAACGCCGGTCATGAGCGCGGTGATGGCGCTGCAGAGCGCCCGCCCTTCTTCACTGTCGTAGCCCAAGCCGTTGGCCATCAAGAGGCCGCCCAGATTGGCGTAGCCGAGGCCCAGCGTGCGGAACTGGTGCGACAGCTCGGCGATTTCCTTGGACGGGAACTGCGCCATCAGCACGGAAACCTCCAGCGCCATGGTCCACAGGCGCGCGGCGTGCTCGAAGCCCGGCACATCGAAGCTGCCGTCAGCTTTGCGGAACGCCAGCAGATTGAGCGAGGCGAGATTGCAGGCGGTGTTGTCGAGGAACATGTACTCCGAACAGGGGTTCGAAGCATTGATGCGGCCGGACTTCGGGCAGGTGTGCCAGTCGTTGATGGTGGTGTCGAACTGCAGGCCGGGATCGGCGCATTGCCAGGCGGCTTCGGCGATCTTGTTCCAAAGTCCGCGGGCTTTGACGGTTTTGACGACATTGCCGCCGACGCGCGCGGTCAGGTTCCAGTCGCCGTCTTCCTGCACTGCTTTCAGGAAGTCGTCGGTGACGCGCACGCTGTTGTTGGAGTTCTGGCCGGCGACGGTGGCGTAGGCTTCGCTGTCCCAATCGGCATCGAATACCGGGAAGTTGTTGGCGGTGTGGCCTTGGCGCGCGAATTGTAGGACTCTCTGGACGATGTTCTCGGAGACGGCGGCGGCGCGTGCGGCTTTGATTTCCTTGCGCAGCTGCTTGTTGACGGCGGGATCGAAACGGCCGCCATTTTGGTCATTGGCGAGGCCCCCGTCCCAATGGCGTACGGCGCGCAAGATCGCGTTGATGTGCCTCTTGGTGGTAAGCGAGCCCGTAACGAGGGCGGCGACCTTCTGCTCCTCGCGCACCTTCCAGTCGATGAAGGTCTCGATGTCCGGGTGATCGGCGTTCAGGATCACCATCTTCGCCGCGCGGCGCGTGGTGCCGCCCGACTTGATGGCGCCGGCCGCGCGGTCGCCGATGCGCAGCCAACTCATCAGGCCCGACGACGTGCCGCCGCCCGAGAGCTTCTCGCCTTCGGCGCGCAGGTTCGAGAAGTTGGTGCCGGTGCCCGAGCCGTACTTGAACAGGCGCGCTTCGCGCACCCACAGGTCCATGATGCCGCCGTCGCCGACAAGGTCGTCGCTGATGGACTGGATGAAGCAGGCGTGCGGTTGCGGGCGCTCATAGGCGCTGCGCGCGGCGGTCAGTTGACCCGAGCGATAATCGACGTAGTAGTGGCCCTGCGACGGGCCGTCGATGCCGTAGGCCCAATGGATGCCGGTGTTGAACCACTGCGGTGAATTGGGCGCGCCCATCTGCGTGGCCAGCATGTAGCGCATCTCGTCGAAGTAGCAGCGCGCATCGGCGTCGCTGTCGAAGAAGCCGGCTTTCCAACCCCAGTAAGTCCAGGTGCCGGCGAGACGGTCGAAAACCTGGCGCGCATCGGTTTCGCACGTTGTGCGCTCGGCCTCGGGCAGATCGCGCAGTTCTGCGACAGCGGCGGTGCTGCGCCACAGGAAATCAGGAACATCGTTCTCGGCCACGGGCACGAGCTTGGCCGGCACGCCGGCCCGGCGGAAATATTTCTGCGCGAGCACGTCGCAGGCGACCTCGGACCAGGCCTCCGGGACCTGTGTGTTCTCCTGGCGGAAAACCACCGAGCCGTCGGGATTGCGGATCTCGCTGGTATGGCCACGGAAGGCGATGCCGTCGTAGGGGGATTTGCCCTCGGTGGTGAAACGCCGCGTAATGCGCATGCGGAGGTCCTTCGTCCCTGTACTCGACACATTCCAGCGGGGGAAAAGCCCGAACCCCCGCAAGCGGCGGGAGGTCAGCTAGTGGCTTGGTTTTCCAAGCTTTATTTCCCCTCGGTCCCCTGCGTGGACTACCCCTAGGGGGTGGTCCCGCGACCGACCACTAGGGTAAGGGAAGGGGCCATAAAGAAACAATAAGGATTGTTAGTCCCCAAGGGCTTACCCACAAGATATTGGGCTGGACGGGGTCAGATTTTTGGGTGCCAGACTCCGACTTATCCACAGGTCCAGACGAATGCGGAACCAATGTCGGCACCCGCCGGTTCCGTTCGTCGTACCTTCGAAGGCCCGCACTCAGGCCCGGATGCCAAACAGGAGGATGCGATGCGCGTGATGGTGTTTGTGAAAGCGACGGCCGACAGCGAGAAGGGCCTGATGCCCGAGCCCGGCATGTTCGAGGCCATGGGTAAGTACAACGAAGAACTGGTGAAGGCCGGCATCATGAAGGACGGCGACGGCCTGAAGCCCACCAGCCAGGGCAAACGCGTGGCCTTCGATGGTGCCAAGCGCACGGTCATCGATGGTCCGTTTGCTGGGGCCAACAACCAGGTGGCCGGCTACTGGATCTGGGAAGTGAAGGACATGGCCGAGGCGGTCGAGTGGGTGAAGAAGTGCCCGAACCCCATGCCCGGCCCGTCGGAGATCGAAATTCGTCCCTACTACGAAATGGCCGACTTCGCCGACGTGCTCACGCCGCAGGCCAAGGAAGTCTTCGACCGGCTGGAGCAGAGCCAGCCGCGCCGTTAAGCGGGTTGCCGATCCGAGGGTCGGGGAAGGCGGAAATCCGCCCTTTCCCCCGCTTTACCCGCCCCCGGAATCCCGCCATATTGCCGCCTTGTGGGCGGGGTACACCGACCCCTCAAGGAGTTGATCGGCAATGAGTTTCGGCAACTGGCTGCACACCAAACTGCACGGCGAGCTTGTGGGCGAGGACGCCTACGGCAACACCTACTACAAGTCCAAGAAGATGCGCAGCGGCGGTCGCCAAGAACGCTGGGTCATCTACAAGGGTGAATCCGATGCCTCGAAGGTGCCGCCGGAGTGGCACGCCTGGCTGCATCACACCACCGACGCGCCCATCGAAGCACCGACGCGCGATTGGATGAAGCCGCATCAGCCGAACCTCACCGGCACGGCGCAAGCCTACATGCCGCCGGGGGCGGACGCGCGCGGTGGCGTGCGCCAGAAGGCCGCCGACGACTACCAGGCCTGGAAGCCCGAGTAGGGATCAGTGAGCGCCGAAAAGGCCGCTTCTCTTTCCAAGACCGAACGCCGCGAGTACATCACCGGCAGCGTCGCCGCCCTCGTGCTTGTGCTCGTGTTTTTGCTGGCGGCGATTTCCAATCGCGGCGCGAAGCCAACCGAGACGGGCGACGCGCTGACACTCACCGCCGCCTACGGCCGCTCGGACGGTGTGTTCGTCGGCACGCCTGTGCGGGTCGCAGGCATCAATGTCGGTGCTGTGACGGCGGCTTCGCTCGATAGCGACCGGCGCGCGGTGCTGACCTTCGGCATCACCCAGCCCATCAATCTGCCCGACGACACCGCCGCCATCATCGAGACCGATGGCGTGTTCGGCTCGAAATACATCGAGCTGGTGCCGGGCGGCACCGAGGACATGCTGAAGAACGGCGCGCGCATGTCGTACACGCAAGACTCCGTCATCATCGAAGACCTCATCGCACTGATCGTGCAGCGCGCCCAGGCGGCGCGCACCGCTGCGCCTGAAACCAGTGAGAAGCCGCAATGAAGCGCAATCCCATCGAAACCGTGCTCGGCGCCGTGGTGCTGGCCGTGGCCGTGATGTTCCTCGCCTTCGCCTACTCCATCGCCGACCTCAAGGCCGTGACCGGCTATGAGGTGAAGGCGACCTTCCTGAAGGTGGGCGGGCTGGAACGAGGCAGCGACGTGCGCATCAGCGGCATCGACGTCGGCACCGTCACCAGCCAGACGTTGAACCCCGAGACCTTCCAGGCCCAAGTGACGATGTCGATCGATCCCAGCGTCGTGCTGCCGGCGGACACCGAGGCGTCCATCGTCAGCGACGGGTTGCTGGGCGGCAAATACGTCAACCTCGTGCCGGGCCGCGCGAGCGAGCGCATCGCCGCCGGTGGCGTGGTCAGCAAGACCAAGGACTATCAGTCATTGGAAGACTTGGTCGGGCAGATCATCTTCCTCGCGACCAACACGGGTGAGACGAAGTAGATGGGCGCGATGGCAGCCACTCTCTCCCGTGTCGCCCTGGGGCTTGTCCCCAGGACCCAGGTTTGCTTGGCGGCATGGATGCTCATTGCGGGCGCAGCGAACGCCACCGACATCCCCATGGACACCATTGTCCTCGGTGGGCTCGACAAGGTCGCGGCGCGTGTGAACAACGTGACCGGTAAGGTCGGCGAGCCCATCACCTTCGGCACGCTCGAGATCGTCGCCAAGACCTGCGTTACGCGCCCGCCGGAAGAGACGCCCGAGAACGCGGCGTTCCTTGAAATCTCGCAGGTTCTCGAGGGCGGCAAGAAAGAGAAGGTTTTCAGCGGCTGGATGTTCGCATCCTCGCCGGCGCTCTCCGCGCTCGACCACGCCGTCTACGACGTCTGGGTGCTGCGCTGTGAGAACAGCAAGGCTTCCAAGTCGCGCTGAGGCAGCGGGCCCTCGAAGCGCCCCTGCTTGGTGAGCGCGGTTGAGAGCAGCGCCAAATAATCCTGCTGACTGATCTCAATGGTGCCGAAGCGCTTCAGGTGGTCGGTGATGAACTGCGTGTCGAGCAGGGTGAAGCCACCTTTCTTCAGGATCGCGGCGAGGTGAGCGAGCGCCACCTTTGAGGCGTCCGTCGCGCGGCTGAACATGCTTTCGCCGAAGAAGGCCGCACCCATGGCGAGACCGTAAAGCCCGCCTGCCAGTTGGCCGTCTTTCCAGACCTCGACGCTGTGGGCGAGGCCGGCGTCATGCAACTCGGTGAAGAGCTGGATGATGCGGTCGTTGATCCAGGTGTCGGACCGGATGTCGGTGGCTTCGGCGCAACCGGCCATGACGCCGGCGAAGTCCTGGTCGATGGTGACGGTGAAGGTGCCCTGGCGCAGGCGCTTCTTCAGCGAGCGCGGAACGTGGAAGTCGTACAGCGGCAGCACGCCGCGCAGCTTGGGCTGGACCCAGAACACATCCGTATCCCCGCGCGACTTGGCCATGGGGAAGACCCCGTAGGCGTAGGCTTTGAGGAGGAGTTCCGGGGTGATGTCGGTCACGGGGTGCCCCCCGGAGCCATTACTTCTTGTCGATGCCGCCGCGCGCGATGAATTCCTCGAGCCAGCGGATGTCGTAATTGCCGTTGACGATATCGGGCTCGTTCAGCACGGCGACGTGCAGCGGGATGGACGTCTCGATCCCGTCGATGACGTATTCGTGGAGCGCTCGGCGCATGCGCATGACGCATTCCTCGCGGGTACTCCCTTGCACGATCAGCTTGGCGATCAGGCTATCGTAATGCGGCGGGATTTTGAAGCCCGAGAACAAGCCGGAATCGACGCGCACGCGGCGCCCGCCTGGAGCATGGTATCCGGCGATCTGTCCCGGAGAAGGCGCAAAGGTGCGTGGATTCTCGGCATTGATGCGGCATTCCATGGAGCAACCTTCGAAGGTGATGTCCTTCTGCTTGAAACCGAGTTCAAGCCCGGCCGCGACACGGATCTGTTCGCGCACCAGATCGATGCCGGTCACCATTTCCGTCACAGGATGCTCCACCTGCAGACGGGTGTTCATCTCGATGAAATAGAACTTGCCGTCTTCGTACAGGAATTCGACGGTGCCGGCGTTGTCATAGCCGAGCTTGCGCATGGCGGCGCAGACAACCTCGCCGATCTCATCGCGCTGATCGGCGTTGAGGGCCGGCGAGGGGGTTTCCTCGAAGATCTTCTGGTGGCGGCGCTGCAGCGAGCAGTCGCGTTCGCCGAGGTGCACCACGTTGCCGTGTTTGTCGCCGAGCACCTGGATTTCAATGTGGCGCGGCCGGCCGAGGTACTTCTCCATGTAGACTTCGCCGTTGCCGAAGGCCGCCTTGGCCTCGGTGCCGGCGGTCTGGAAGGCTTCGCGCACTTCGTCCTTGCTCTTGGCGACTTTCATGCCGCGGCCGCCGCCGCCTGCGGTTGCCTTGATGAGCACGGGATAGCCGATGTCGTTGGCGATCTTCACGGCGGCATCGGCGGACTCAACAGCGCCATCGGAGCCAGGCACCACGGGAATGCCCGTTTCCTTCGCGGTCTTCTTGGCCATGACCTTGTCGCCCATGGTGCGGATGTGCACGGGCGAGGGGCCGATGAAACCAATGCCGTGATCGGCGACCATCTCGGCGAACTCGGCGTTCTCCGAGAGGAAGCCATATCCTGGATGAATGGCGTCGGCGTTGGTGATCATCGCCGCCGAAATGACCGCGGCTTTGTTGAGATAACTCTCGCGCGCCGACGGCGGGCCGATGCAGACGGACTCGTCAGCCAGGCGCACATGCATGGCTTCGGAGTCGACTGTGGAGTGCACGGCCACTGATTTGATGCCCATTTCGCGGCAAGCGCGCTGAATGCGGAGCGCGATCTCGCCGCGGTTGGCGATGAGGATTTTCTCAAACATTATGTTTGGGCATTTACTCGATGATCACGAGAGGTTCGCCGTATTCGACCGGCGAGCCGCTTTCGAGGAGGATCTTGACGACTTTGCCGCCGCGCGGCGCCTTGACGGGGTTGAAGGTCTTCATGGCTTCGATCAAGGCCAGCGTCTGACCTTCCTTGACGGTATCGCCAACAGTGATGAATGCCGCCGCGCCGGGTTCGGGCGCGAGATAAAGTACGCCGACCATGGGCGACTTGACTGTGCCGGGATGCGTGGCGGGATCGGCCGCCTTGGGCGCTTCGGCAACCGGCGCAGGCGCAGCGGCGGCCGGTGCAAAAGCGGGCGCGCTCGCATAGGCAACCCCGCCGCGCGCGACACGCAGGCGCAAGCCGCCGGACTCGTATTCGATCTCGGACAATCCGGTCTTGGCGAGGACTTCGGCGAGTTCGCGGATCGCGGGCGCGTTGATCAGTGAAGGCTTTGATGGCTTGGCTGCCGGGGCCTTCGCCGCCGGTGCCTTCGCCGCGGGTTTGGCTTTGGCGGATTTAGCTTTGGTTTTCTTCACGCTGGTTTCGCCTTACTGAGAATGTTCGCGAGGGCGTCGATGGCGAGTTCGTAGCCTTGGGCTCCGAAGCCGCAGATGACGCCGGTGGATGCGCGGCTGACGAAGGAGTGGTGGCGGAACTCCTCGCGCTTGAAAATGTTCGACAGGTGCACCTCGATCACCGGCAGGCCGCATGCGAGGAGCGCGTCGAGAATGGCGACTGAGGTGTGCGTGTAAGCGGCGGCGTTGATGATGATGCCGGACGCCTTGGTGCGCGCGCCCTGAATCCAGGAGACCAACTCGCCTTCTTCGTTGCTCTGGCGGAAGTCGGCCGACAACCCGTGCGTCTTGGCGCGCGCCTCGGCGAGGGCGCGAATGTCGTCGAGCGTCGTGCGCCCGTAAATCTCGGGTTCGCGGGTGCCCAGGAGGTTGAGGTTGGGTCCGTTGAGGACCAGGATCGGGAGGCTCAAGCGAGGCCTTTCCAGTGGTGTCAGTGCCGGGACAGGGATATACCAGCGGGCGGCACAGGGCAACCTCCGTTGTCCGGCCACCGGCGAAAAATCATTTGCTTTCTAAGGCTTGAAAGTTTTCGGCGAGGCGATGCAGATTATCCTGAATGGCGAGCCACGGGCGGTCGCGGCGGGGCTATCGGTGGAAGGGCTCCTCCAGGAGCTCGGCATCGACACGCGCAAGGTGGCCGTCGAGCGCAACCTCGAGATCGTGCCGAAGTCGGCCTTCGCGGCGACGGCGCTCCAGGACGGCGATCGGCTCGAGATAGTCCATTTCATTGGTGGTGGTTGATGAATGGTGATGTGAAGAGCGGTGACTTCTTCGAGGTGGCGGGCAGGCGCTTCAGCTCGCGCCTGCTCGTCGGCACGGGCAAGTACAAGGACTTCACAGAGACACGCGAGGCCATCGAGGCTTCGGGCGCGGAGATCGTCACCGTTGCCGTGCGGCGCGTGAACATCTCGGACCCGAAGCAGCCCATGCTGGCCGACTACATCGATCCGAAGAAATACACATATCTGCCCAACACCGCCGGCTGCTACACGGCGCAGGATGCGGTGCGTACGCTGCGTCTCGCGCGCGAAGCGGGCGGCTGGAACCTCGTCAAACTCGAGGTCCTGGGTGACCAGAAGACGCTGTATCCTGAAGTCACCGAAACCCTGGAAGCGGCCAAGCTGCTGATCAAGGACGGCTTCGATGTCATGGTCTACACCAGCGATGATCCGATCGTTGCCAAAAAGCTGGAGGACCTCGGCTGCTGCGCCATCATGCCGCTCGGGTCGCTGATCGGGTCGGGGCTCGGCATCCAAAGTCCGGTGAATATTCGGCTGATCGTTGAGCAGTCGAGAGTGCCGGTGCTGGTGGACGCGGGTGTGGGCACGGCGTCTGACGCCGCTATCGCCATGGAACTCGGCTGCGACGGCGTGCTGATGAACACCGCCATCGCCGCGGCCAAGGATCCCATCAAGATGGCGCGCGCCATGAAGCTCGCGGTGGAGGCAGGAAGGCTTGCGTATCTTGCCGGCCGCATGCCGAAGAAGCTCTACGCCGATCCGTCATCGCCCTTGGCTGGTCTGATCTAGGCAGAAACTGCCGGGACCAGACGGGTTTTACCCAGGCCCCGCCCGGGAACGTCCGCTAAGTCATTGATCTGACTACAACGCCCCCTGGCACATCACTTGCTTCTCAGATGCTGAAGCCCAAGGTGTGCGCGTATTTCCGCGCGCCCGGGAAGTTTGAGCAGCGGAGTTGAGCGATGAGTCTTCAAGGCACCTTCAACACGTCCGTCCAGGCGATGCTGTCGCAGTCGCAGGCGATGTCGAACATCTCGACAAACATCGCCAATGTGAACACCACGGCCTACAAGCTGCAGGACACGCACTTCGCGACGTTGCTCAACCACGTCAAGCCGGTCGACAAGAGCTTCTTCAGCGTCAACACCTACGATTATCGCCAGGTCGACAAGCAAGGCACGATCACCACCACCAACCGCAACTACGACCTCGCCATCAATGGCCGCGGCTTCTTGGTGACGAACACCGTCAACGATCCGACGCTGGTCAATGACCCGGCGCATGGCGGCCGCTGGCAGTACACGCGCGATGGCGCCTTGTTCGGCAAAGCCGTCGATCTCGGCGTCGATACCGACAACGACGGCCAGAACGACCAGGCCACGCAGTTCGTCACGGCGAACGGCGCCTACGTTTACGGCTGGGCCGCGGACGAAGAAGGCAACTTCACCGAAACCAGCGATCTTTCGACGCTGACGCCGGTGCTTTTCGGCAACAATTCGATTTTCCCGTCCAAATCGACGACGCGCGTCGATCTGCAGGCCAATGTCTCCTCGGAAGACCAGGGCCGCCAGAACGTCGCCGTGCCCTTCATCGATCAGGAAGGCAACTCGCGCTCGCTGGTTGTCGGCTTCAACGCGCAGATGGGCCAGGACTGGACGCTCGACATGTCCGCTAGGGACATCAACAACCAGCCCGTCGACGTCATTTTCGATCCGCCGAATGTCACCTTCGACTCCCGCGGCCGCCTCGCGGCGCCGACCGATGGTCTGATCTCGATCGAAATCGCCGATGCCAACGGTCCGCAGTCGATCCTGCTCGACCTCAGCAAGGTCACCTCCTACGCCGACGGGGGCCGTCTGACGGTCGTCAACGTCGAGCAGGACGGCTACATCGCGGGGCGCTTGAATAACACCTACTTCAACGGCAGCGGCGTTCTGATCGGCAGCTACACGAACGGCGAGCTGCGCAACCTCTACAAGCTTCCCATCGCGACCTTCATGGCCGACCAGAAGCTCGAAGCCAAGCCCGGCAACATCTTCGTGCAGACCAGCGAAGCCGGCGCGATGAAGCTCAACGCCCTCGGTTCGCCGTTGGGCTCGACACATATCGTCACCGGCGCGCTGGAAGCCTCCAACGTCGATCTGGCCGACCAGTTCTCGAAGATGATCGTCACCCAGCGCGCGTATTCCAGCGCCGCCAAGGTGCTGTCGACCGCCGACGAGATGACGATGGCGGTACGCGACCTGAAGCGGTAAGGGCCGCTCGCTAGCAGAACTCACACTGGTGTCGTCCTGGGGCTTGTCCCCAGGACCCAGAGCCGCAAGTTCTGTTCTTTCAATTCTTATGCTGTGTGGGCAACCGCCGCGTTCGGAAACCCTAGGCCCTGGGAAGAAATCCCAGGGCGACGTCTTTTTGGCTAGGCTCTGCGCAGCAACAACTTCTCGCGGAAGACGTCGTAGATCGTCACGCCGGCGGCGGCGGCGATCTCTTTCGCGGTCATACCCGTTTCCGTCAGCAGCACACGGATGAACTCCGGACGCGCGCGCCAGGCGCCGCGTTTGCCCGCGCGCACCCGCAACTGGCTCGCGCGCGTGGCGGCGCGCTCGGCGGCCTTGCGCTCCTCGGCATCGAGGCCGCGCAGGATGGCATCGGCCAATGCTTCGTCGCGGCGCTTCTTTTCAGCGGCGTGCTGCTCGGCGTCGCTGCGGTAGCTGTAGGTGGCCGGGCCTTTCTGATTCCCTTGATGCCACCAGCGCCCCATGTACTCCGGCCCGGCGGCCCCGAAATCGGCGGCGAAGCCCGCAGGGCGGCGCGGATGATCGCGCGGACCGGGCTCGGGCGCGCGCTCCTCGGCCATGCCGGCCGCTTCGCGCAGGTTCATGCCGTGGGATTCGGCAAGGCGTGTCGCGGCGCCAAGCGCTGCGTCGCGTTCACCGCTGTACGTGGTGGAATTGGCGACTTCGAGCAGTTTGCGGAAACGCAAACGCTCCTTGGCCGAAAAACCGCTCTCACTCATCCAACGAAACTTCCCCAGCGCGGAACAGCGGCTAAATCTACTTGCGCGCCTTCGAGATGTGCTCGACCAGTTTGTCCTTCGAGATCGCGCCGGGCACGAAGGCATCGCCGATAATCAGCGATGGCGTGCCGTCGATGCCGAGGTCGTCCGCGAGGTTGTGGTTTTTGACGATGATCTCGGTGATGGCCGGGTCTTTCATGTCGTTCTCGAGCTTCTTCATGTCGAGGCCGGCCTTGCTGGCGATATCCATGATGGTGGGATCGCTGAGCTGGCCTTTGTGGTTGAGCAGCGCGAGATGCAGGTCGGCGTATTTGCCTTGCTTCCGGGCGGCGAGCGCGGCGCGGCTCGCGGTCATCGAGGAGGGGCCGAGGATCGGGTATTCCTTCAGCACTAGACGCATCTTGGTGTCTTCACGCAGCAGTTCGGCGACGCCCTGGAACATCGATTTGCAGTAGCCGCAGTTGTAGTCGAAGAACTCGACGACGGTCACATCGCCCTTGGGATTGCCGATGATGGTGCCTTCGGACGGGCTGAAGAGCTCCTGGCGGCGCTTGGCGATGGTTTCGTTGCGCTTCTCCGCCTTGCCCTTGGCCATCTTATTGTCCAGAGCATCGATCGCCTCGTTGATAATCTCTGGGTTCGCGAGAATGTAGTCGCGAACGAGCTGCTTGATCTCGGCCTTGTCGGCTTCGGACAAGCCGCTCTTTTCGGCGGCCATGGCGCCACTGGAAAATGCCGTGAGGGCAATGAAAGCAACAGCAATGCGAAGCATGGAGTGGTCCTCTCTCAACGGCGTCTGTC
Source organism: uncultured bacterium (assembly GCA_903888485.1). Taxonomy (GTDB): domain Bacteria; phylum Pseudomonadota; class Alphaproteobacteria; order Rhodospirillales; family Rhodospirillaceae; genus SHVO01. Next base: position 140,154 of record CAISTS010000045.1, read on the forward strand.
GCGCATGTCGCGCATGTAGTTTTGCGCCAGGATCTTGATGTCTTGTAGGCGATACCAAGTTGGCGTGCCTTTTTCGAGCAATTTCTCGGCCTGGTTACTGTAACGGGCGACGTCACCGAACTGACCCAAGAGGATCGCGCGCTCGGAAGCGGCATATGCGGACAGGCCCAATTGGTCGTTCTGGGCGTAAGAGCGCGCCAGCATATCCCAGGCGCTGGGGTTTTCCGGGTCGATGATCAGGGCGCGCTTCAAAGCGTCCTGGGCCTCGCCCGCGTACTCAGGCTTGCCGCTTTCGACAGCGGCGTGAGCCAGGGCCGCGAGGATTTCGGGCGCATCGGGCAGGTTCTTCAACGATTCACGATAGGCGAAGATGGCATCCTCGACCTTGGCGCGCGACAGCTGCATATCGCCTTTGATCTGCCAGAAGTAGGGATCCTTCGGCACTTCGGCGATAAGACCCTCGACCAGCGGTAGCGCCTGATCGAACTGGCCGCGGCGGTAGTAGGCGATGGCGCGCGCATAGCGCGACTCAATGCTGTTGTCGGTCGACGGATAGCGCTGGAAGACGGTGATCTGCGGCTTCAGGAAGGCGAACAGCTTGGCCTTCAAGCGGCGGTGTTGGCGCTCCAGCTCGGGATCGAGCGGCGCGTTGGTGTAAGGCGAGTTCGCCATGGCCGCCTCGATGGCGCTGCGGCGGTCGCTATTTAAAGGGTGCGAGCGGACGTAGGGGTCCTGGTTATCGGTGATCAGCAGCTCATCGCCCGCCAGGCGCTCGAAGAAGTCACGTAGGCCGCGCGCGGACTGGTGCGTGTCGTTGAGGACCTTGAGTGCGAACTGGTCGGCGCGGGCTTCTTGCCCACGGCTGAAGCTGAGATAGGAGCCGATGGCGGCGCGCTGGCCGCCCATCATCACCGCCATGCCGGCCTCGGGGTTGCCGCTGACCACGCCGACGGCGACGCCGAGCAAGGTCGACAGCAATGAGATCGCGGTCGGCGCGGCCATGTCGCTCGCCACCATGACCACGTGACCGGCGGCGATGTGGCCGACCTCGTGCGCCATGACGCCGATGACTTCGTTGGCGTTCTCGGCGCGCAGCAACAGGCCGGTGTGGAAGAAGATCATTTTACCGGGCGTGGCGAAGGCGTTGATGCTGTCGTCGACGACCATCCCGATCTGGATTTCGTCGCCCCGCATCCCCGCGGCCTCCAGAATTGGCTTGGCATAGGCCTGCAAGGTGGCGCCGATCTCGGTGTCTGACAGGAAGGTGCCGGACTGAAACTCTTGCGCCTTGCCCACCTCGCTTGTAGCAAACAGGGCGGTGCTCATGAAAAGCACGGCAAGGGCGGCGCGGAAGCTGTGGAGGCGGCCAGGGTGCAAAGGGGCAGGGACCTTGGACAAAGGATGCTCTAAGTGACCGGATTACCAGGACGATTTAGCGGGGGATTATGGCATTTTCCGGTCACCTGCCGGGGGCTTTTTTCGCCGTGTGGAGTCCTTGTAATCACTACGCTAATCGGCGCGGGACTAAGCGCCTGCGGGGGTATGCCGCGGATCAAAGTGCAGCTCGGAGCCGGCGGCGGTGCGCCGGCAGCGGGCGCGGCCATGGTGACGGGCGACGAGCCGGCGGCGGTGCTGGCGGCGCGGGACATCCTGGCAGCGGGCGGCGCGGCGGCTGATGCCGCGGTGACTCTGGGGCTTACGCTGGCCGTGACCTTGCCGTCGCAGGCGGGTCTCGGCGGCGGCGGCGCTTGCCTGGTGCACGATGCTGAGAAGCGCACAACCGAGGCCCTGGATTTCCGTGCACCGGCGGCCGCCGACGACAGCTCTGCGCGGTTCCGTGTCGCCGTACCGGCAACGGCGCGCGGCTTGTTTGCCCTGCATGCGCGGTATGGATCGCTGCCTTGGGCGCGTGTGGTGGCCCCCGCTGAGACGGCCGCGCGGTTCGGGACGCGCGTCAGCCGCGCCTTCGCCCAGGACCTGGCCGCGAGCGGCGATGCGCTAGCGGGCGACCGTGCGGCGCTCACGGCTTTCATGACGGCGCGCCGGCAGGTGGTACAGGCCGGCGACAATCTGGTGCAGATCAATCTCGCAGCGACGCTGGCGCGCATTCGGGCTCGCGGCCCTGGCGATTTTTATGCGGGCCCGTTTGCGCGTGAACTCGCGGACGGCATTTCCGCTGCCGGCGGCGCGGTGAGCGCCACAGACCTCGGCGCCCTCGCGCCGCGCTGGACCAAGGCAAACGAAACGAGCGCCGGTATGCAAAGCGTCTTCAGCCTGCCGGAGGATGTCGCCGGCGGCGCGGACGCCGTCGAGGGCCAGAGCGGCGCCACGGGTTTCGTGATCGCCGATGGGCGCGGCGGCGTGGTGGCCTGTGTGCTGACCATGGGCCGGGTCTTCGGTCTCGGGATCATGCCGGCGCAGGTGGGTTTCCTGCTGGCGCCGGCGCCGGACGCACCGGGCACATCAAAACCGCGCCTGGGCGCGAGCATCGCCGTCAATCGCGTGACGGCCGCGCTGCTGGATGCAGAAGCGCGCACGCGTTTCGTCAACAAACTCGCCTGCGCACCCCCGGAAAATGCTACACCGAATTGCCGCGCCGCCGCCGATACGCGCGGCGCAGGTTACGCCCTTACGCTCGATCCGAAGGACCCGCGATGACGATCAAGGTTGCCAAACGCGCGCTGGTCCCACCGTTCATCGTCATGGACGTGATGCGCGACGCCGCCGCCCTCGAGGCACAAGGGCGCAGCATTATCCATTTGGAAGTGGGTCAGCCGTCCACGGGCATCCCGCGCGCCGCCGCGCGCAAGATCGCTTCTGTGCTGGAGGGCGATCCGCTCGGCTACACCGTGGCAAGCGGCCTGCCGGCACTGTGCGCGCGCATCGCGCAGCACTACCGTGAGACCTCCAATACTGCCGTAGACCCGGGCCGCATCTTCGTCACCACCGGCTCGTCAGGCGCGTTCGTGCTCGCCTTTCTTGCTGCCTTCGAGGCCGGCGACCGCGTTGCCTTGGCCGCGCCCGGCTATCCCGCCTACCGCCACATCCTGACGAGCCTCGGCATCGTGCCGGAGCTGATCGAGGTGGATGCCACCACGCGCTATCAGCCGACGGTCGATCACCTGAAGAAAATGGCGCGTCTGCCGAGCGGCCTCATCGTCGGCAGCCCCGCCAATCCCACGGGCACGATTGTTCCGGAAGACGAGTTCCGCGCCCTGGCGGCATTCTGCGATGCGAACGGCGTGCGTCTGATCTCGGACGAGATCTATCACGGCATCACCTACGGCATGAAAGCGACCACGGCCGCGGGCATCTCGCACAGCGCCGTGGTCATCAACAGTTTCTCGAAATACTTCAGCATGACGGGCTGGCGGCTCGGCTGGCTGGTGGTGCCAAAGGATATGATGCGCCCGCTGGAGTGCCTGGCCCAGAACCTGTTCATCTCACCGCCCACCGTTTCACAAGTCGGCGGCATCGCGGTGTTCGACTGCAAGGACGAGCTCGAAGCCAACGTGACGCGTTATGCGCGCAACCGCGCGGTATTGCTGAAGCGTTTGCCCGAGATCGGGTTCACGACCTTCGCGCCGGCCGATGGTGCATTCTACATTTACGCCGACATTTCACACTTCGGCGAAGACGCGGCGCGCTTCTGTGCGCGCATGTTGAACGAGGCGGGCGTCGCGACCACGCCCGGCATCGACTTCGATCCCTTCAAAGGGCATCAGTTCGTACGATTCTCATTCGCCGGCGCGACGGCGGATATGGAAGAAGCCTGCGACCGGCTCGCGAAGTGGCGCGCTTAAACCTTGCTGCGGCCGCGGAAGGCGATGACCAAAGCCACGAGGACGATGATCCCTAAGGTGCTCACAGGGGCGTAGCCCCAGCCGTTGCTGAAGGTCCAAACGGGCAAGCTGCCGACGAGCATCAGCACCAGGACGACAATCAAGAGAATACGGAGCACAGGATAACTCCAAAACAGAAACGTCGCGTGTCCATAAGACAACGCGACGTTGTGAGGTTCTGTTCCAAAGTTAGCGTTATGCCGAAGGCGCTATTCCTTGGCGTCCTTATTCCACCAGCCCTTCTTTGAGGGCTGCGGCGGTTCGTTGGCCGCGGGGGGCGGTGTCACGACCGGCGCCGGTGCAGGTGGCGCCGCTTCTGCGGGCGCTTCCGCCGCGCCATCGGCGCCATCGCCTCGGCGCCAGGTTTCCTTGATCGCGCGGAAGAAACGCGACGGTCCGCTCTCGCCGTTGCCGTTTGGGGTTGCTTCAGAAACCGGCGCGCTGGCAACAGCTTGAGCGGCTGCGGCGACGTAAGCTGGCGGCTCGTTCTCCGAACGCGGCTCAGCTTGCGGAGCCGCGTTCCATACGGGCTCGCCGCCGCCGTTTCCGCCATTACCCTCGAAGCCGCCTTGTTGCGGCGCGCCTTCCGGCTGGCCGTTTTCGCCGCCACGACGACGACGACGCCCGCCGCGACGTCCACGGCGACGTCCACGTTTGCCTTCTTCGCGCGGCTGGCCGCCCTGATCGGGCTCGCCGCCGGCATGATGTTCGCGCTCTCTGCCTTGTTCGTCGGCGCTATCGCCGCCGTCCTGCCAGGAGGAAGGCTGAGCATTTTCCGAAGTCACGGCCGGTTCGTTGCCCTGGGGTGGCGTGCCTTCACGCGGGGCAAAGCCGCCGCCTTCCTGGCGATCGGCACCGCCGCGACGGCGACGGCGACGGCGTTTGCGTCCGCCGCCTTCGCGTCCACCTTCGCGTCCGCCGTCACGACCACCCTCACGGCCGCCTTCTCGGGGTTGTCCACCCTGCGGGCGCTGCTCGTGTACGGACTCTCGCGTCTCTTCGTTCTCGTCTTCGTCTTCTTCTTCCTCGACTTCCGCTTCGACCACGCTCTCGATGACGCGCGGTGCTTCGCGCTGCGCGTGTTCGGCGGCGTGTTCCTCGGCGAGGTTGCGCACGGCCTTGACGCGGTCGAGACGGATGTTGGGCGGCACAAGCGTCGCATCGCCCAAGACAAAGACCTTGATGCGGTAGCGGCTCTCGATGCTGGCCAGGGCCTCGCGCTTGTAGTTCAGCAGGTACAGCGCCACGTCCGGATGGACGGTGATGGTGACTTCGCTGGAGCGCTGGCGGCCGCCTTCTTCTTCGAGCATGCGCAGCGAGTAGACCGCGGCGGATTCCGTTGACCGTACGAGCCCCGAGCCCGCGCAGTGGGCGCAGACGCGGAAGTTGGCTTCGATCAGGCTGGGGCGCAGACGCTGGCGTGACAGCTCGAGCAGGCCGAAGTGGCTGATGCGGCCCACCTGGATGCGGGCGCGGTCAGCCTTCAGCGCTTCCTTCAACCGGCGTTCAACCGAATGGTTGTTGCGGTTGTCTTCCATGTCGATGAAGTCGATGACGACCAGGCCCGCGAGGTCGCGCAGGCGAAGCTGGCGCGCGATTTCATCGGCGGCTTCACAATTGGTCTTATAAGCGGTCTCCTCGATGTGGCGCTCTTTGGTGGCGCGGCCCGAGTTGACGTCGATGGCGACCAGCGCTTCGGTCTGGGCGAACACGATCGAGCCGCCCGAGCGGAGCTGCACGGTCGGGCTGTTGATCGCCTCCATCTGGCTTTCCACCTGATAGCGGTGAAAGAGCGGAATGATGTCGTCCTTGTAGCGCTGCACCTTCTTGGCGTGCGAAGGCGTCAGCATCTTCATGAAGTCTTTGCCGACTTTGTAGCCTTCTTCGCCCTCGACCCAGACTTCTTCGATGTCGCGGCTGTAGATGTCGCGGATGGCGCGTTTGATCAGGCTGGCTTCTTCGTGGATCAGCGCCGGCGCGCGGCTGGTCATCGTCACTTCGCGGATGTTGTTCCACGTGCGCTGCAGGTATTCGTAGTCGCGCTTGATTTCGGTCTTGTTGCGCTCGGCGCCAGCGGTACGCAGGATCACCGCCATATTCTTGGGCAGTTCGAGATCGCCGAGGATCGCCTTCAAGCGGCGGCGGTCTTGGGCCGAAGTGATCTTGCGCGAAACGCCACCGCCGCGCGGGCTGTTGGGCATCAGCACGCAATAACGGCCGGCGAGCGAGAGATAGGTCGTGAGCGCCGCGCCTTTGTTGCCGCGCTCTTCCTTGACCACCTGGATCAGCATGATCTGGCGGCGCTTGATGACTTCCTGAATCTTATAATGACGCGCAGCGACGAAGCGGCGGCGCTGCTTCTCGTCCGCAGCCTCTTCTTCCTCATCGCCGCCGACGGTGTCGACGTTCGCGGGCGTCTGCGCGGGCTCGCGCCGTGCGGGTGCGGCGAAGGATTGCTCGGATGATCCGCCCTCGGAGTCGTGGTGTTGGGAGTCGCCGCCGACTTCGGTGGGCGCTTCCGGCGGCGGCAGATCGGCGGCGTCGTCGTGCGCGGTTTCGTCGCCGTGGGCGGAGGCTTCGGCCTCGTGCCTATCTTCGTGATCGTCTTCGTGCTCGTCGTCATCGTTCTCGTCGCTGACCGGCGCGCTGATGGCGGGCGGGATGAAAGCGAGCGGGATGGAATCGCCGTGGTCGTCATGGCCATCGTGCCCATGGTCATGATCGTGGTCATGCGCGTGATCGTGGTCGTGATCATGGCTGTGATCATGATCGTGGTGATGATCGTGCCCATGGTCATGATCGTCGTGGTGATGCTCTTGCGTAACCGTCACAACGTCGGAACTCACTGACGGCGGGCTGTCCTCGCCGCCGACTTCGCTGCCGGCGGCGGCTTCACCGGCGGGTGGTTGCTCGGATTCCGAGTGGCCCGCAGCGGCGCGCGCAGCGGCGGCTTCGGCCTGAGCGCGGCGGCGTGCGTCGCGCTGAGCGAGGCGGCGCTCTTCCTCTTCTTCCTGGCGCGCGACTTCCGCCATAAGGCGTTCGCGGTCGGCGACGGGGATTTGATAGTAGTCGGGATGGATTTCGCTGAAGGCCAGGAAGCCGTGACGGTTCCCGCCGTAGTCAACGAACGCCGCCTGAAGCGATGGCTCAACCCTGACCACTTTGGCCAGGTAGATGTTGCCTTTGATTTGCTTCTTAGTTGATGTTTCTACATCGAACTCTTCAAGACGCGTTCCGTCCAGAACCACGACCCGAGTTTCCTCCGGGTGCGTGGCTTCGATAAGCATCCTCTTGACCATAGTAGCGTGTACTCCGTGTCACCGCGGTCCCCGCGCGGCCCAAGGCATGTAAGCCCTGATGCGCGCGTCCGCGGCGGTTTTGTTTAAATGATGGGGTGGCGCCGGAACGAAGCGGGCGCGTGAAGCACGATGGACCGCCGTCAGCCAGAAGGAGCGCCGCGATAGTGCGGACGTTCTCGGCTTGGGTTGGGCGATTCAACATAAAACTCGGCACACGAGCCCCCGGGCTCTGCTTGGGAAGGGACGGACTTGCCGGCCAATCCCGTTTCTAAACGGGTCTACTCCGGACAAAAAACCCTGGGGACTCAATGAGGTGAGGCTCAATAAGCCGAAGGATAGCGGACGCCGGATTTGTCGGCGACATGTCGGAAGTAACCACGAGTAGGGCAACCATAAACGGGTCAGCATCAATGGGGCAACGCTTAATTCCCCCCAGGATTCTTCCCCGCGTTCGTGGCGTTTTGCTCGCCATCGCCTAAGATTCTTGCCGGGGCGCGCCAGATCGGTTATGTTCGTGGAGAGTCAATGACTTAACACCCGATTTGCGAGTCAAATGTCAGAGACGGTGAAACCACAGTCCACCGTGACGGCCGCCGATGTGCCGGGGGACGAGTTCCATAAGCGTTTGGAACTGAATGGGAAATTGGTAATTCCGCGGCGCGTTGTGCTGGCGGGAGCGGCTGCGGCGCTGCTGTTGCCTGTGGCGGCGCGCGCCGCCGGAAAGGCCCTTGGCATCGCCTCGACCATGAGGCTGCACAACCATGAGACCCATACGCGGCTGGTGGTCGAGCTCTCCGACAGCATCGAGTTTGGCCTGTTTCGTTTGGCTGATCCTTATCGCGTCGTCGTCGATCTGCCCGAACTCGACTGGGCGGTGAGCGATATGCCCGGCGCTGTTGGCCTGGTGCGCGCCGTGCGTTTCGGTCTGTTTCAGAGCGGAAACGCGCGCATGGTCATCGACCTGGCAGGGCCCGCAGGCATCAAGAACGCCTTTGTCTTGCCGGCCACCGGCGGCACGCCCTTTCGGTTTGTTATCGATCTCGAGCCCACGGACCGTCCCGCATTCATGGCGGCGCTGGGTCCGCAGTACCGCATCGGCCAGTTCGGCGGCGGCGCGCAGGCGGCTACCGCGCCGCCCAAGCCGGTCACACCGGTTAAAACGCCCGAAGCCAACCCGAAGGACCGCAAGAAGATCGTCGCCATCGATCCCGGCCACGGCGGGGTCGATCCCGGCGCCATCGGCGGCAGCGGCATTTACGAGAAGGTCATCACTTTGGCAGCGGCTCAGCAGCTCAAGAAGAGCCTGGAGGCCACGGGCCGCTACAAGGTCATCCTGACCCGCGAGCGCGATGTCTCGCTCGAACTGTCCGAGCGCCGCGAAATCGCGCGCGCCGCCGAGGCCGACATCTTCGTCTCGCTGCACGCGGACTCCATGGCCAACAAGGCGATGCGCGGACTGTCGGTTTACACGCTGTCGGAGAAGGCCTCGGACCGTGAAGCCGAGGCGCTGGCCGAGCAGGAGAACAGCGCCGACAATATCATAGGCGTCGATCTGACCCACGAGAGCCAGGAAGTGCGCCACATCCTGGTGGACCTCGCCCAACGCGAAAGCATGAATTTGGCCACCAAACTGGCCGATCGCCTCATCGGCGAGCTGCAGCGGGAGGCCAAGCTGGTGAAAAACAGCCACCGCTTCGCGCGCTTCGCGGTGCTGAAGTCGCCCGATATCCCGTCGGTGCTGATCGAGATGGGCTACCTCTCGAACAAAGAAGACGAAACGGCCCTGAAAAAGGACGCCTACCGGACCAAGCTGATGGCGGCCGTGGTGCGGGGCTTGGACGCCCATTTCAGCCCCACCCAGAGCGCTAGCCGGCTTTAACGTTTGGCTTGCCCGACAGGGCTGATTTTTGCCGTATTTCCGGGGCATTAAACCGGGTTCCAGCGTTAAGAATCACCACACGGCGTGGACCCGGCTATGCTAGACAGCGGGCCACATAAACCGGGCAAAATCGGTACAGCGGATGAGAGACAATGGCTAAGGCTCCCAAGGACAAAGCTGCTTCTCAGAAGCAGAAGATGACGCTCAAGCGCGGGCTGACGATCTTCGCCTGCATCGTACTGCTGGGCGTGTTCTTCGGCGGCATCGCGACCGTCGGCGTCTTCTACCATTTCAGCCGTGGCCTGCCCGACTACCGCCAGCTCGCCGAGTACAAGCCGCCGGTGATGACGCGCGTTTATGCCGGCGACGGCTCGCTCGTCCAGGAATACGCCGTCGAGGGGCGCGTCTTCGTGCCTATCGCCGCCATCCCCAAGCGCGTCACCAACGCCTTCGTCGCCTCGGAAGACCAGCGCTTCTATACCCACCCGGGCATCGATCCCATCGGCCTGACCCGCGCCGTGGTGGTCGCGGTATTCGAGAAGCTCACCGGCTCCGACCGGCGCATGAAGGGCGCTTCGACCATCACCCAGCAGGTGGCCCAGCGCTTCCTGCTCGGCAAGGAATACAGCTTCGACCGCAAGATCCGTGAAGCGATCCTGTCGCTGCGTATCGAGCGTGCCTTCACCAAGGATCATATCCTCGAGCTGTACCTGAACGAGAACTACCTCGGCTTCGGCGCGTATGGCGTTGCCGCGGGCGCCATGAACTACTTCAACAAGTCGCTCGATGAGCTGACCGTCGCCGAGTCCGCTTTCCTCGCTGGCCTGTTCAAGGCCCCGAACAACTACAATCCCTTGCGCTTTTACGACGCCGCCAAGGAGCGCCGCGACTACGTCATCGAGCGTATGCGCGACGATGGCTACATCACGCGCGAAGAAGCCAAGGCCGCCACGGCCGAACCGATTGTCGTCAAGAACCGCTCCGAGACCGAGATGGTTTCCGGCGCTGACTACTTCGCCGAGAGCATCCGCCGCGAGCTCGCCGCCAAGTTCGGTGAAGAGGCGCTGTACAAGGGCGGCCTTTCGGTGCGCACCTCGCTCGACCCCGAGCTGCAGATGCTGGCCAACCGCGTGATGCGCCAAGGCCTGCTCGCCTACGACCGCGCCCACGGCTGGCGCGGCCCCATCGCCACCATCTCGAATGGCGGCAACGTCGCCGAGAAGCTGCGCGGCATCAAGGACCCGCCGGGCTTGCCGGCCGAGTGGACCACGGGCGTTGTCACGGATGTCGCGGACGACAAGGCGCAAGTGATCTTCCGCGACGGTAAGGGCGGCACCATTCCGCTCGCTGAATTGAAGTGGGCGCGCAAAAATCTTCCCGACCAACACCTCGGCGAAGCAGTGCGTACGGCGAATCAGGTACTTGCTCTCGGCGACGTGGTTGCTGTCGAGCGCGTCACCAAGAACGGCGAGACCGAATATCCCGCCGGCACCTACACCCTGCGCCAGCTGCCCGAGATCGAAGGCGCCATGGTGGTGATGGATCCCCACACGGGCCGTGTGCTCGCCATGAACGGCGGGTTCTCTTACGCGCGCTCGCAGTTCAACCGCGCGACCCAGGCGATGCGCCAGCCCGGCTCGTCGTTCAAGCCTTTCGTCTATCTCACCGCCATGGAGCAGGGCTTCACGCCCTCGACGCTGGTGCTCGACGCGCCCTTCGTCATGGATCAGGGCCCGGGGCTGCCGAAGTGGAAGCCGAAGAACTACGACACCGATGAATTCCTGGGCCGCGCCACGCTGCGCGTCGGCCTTGAGAAATCACAGAACCTGATGACCGTGCGTGTCGCGCAGGCCGTCGGCATGGACAAGGTCGTCAAGACGGCGACCGACTTCGGCCTGGTGGACAAGATGCAGCCCAATCTGTCGGGCGCTCTCGGCTCGGAAGTCACCACCGTACTGCGCCTCACCACCGGCTACGCCCAGCTCGTCAACGGCGGCAAGAAGCTGACGCCGGTGATTGTCGACCGCATCCAGGACCGCAACGGCAAGACCATCTTCCGCACCGACATGCGCGCGTGCCCGGCCTGCGCCGCGGCCGAGTGGGATCAGGCCGGTCCGCCAGCATTGCCCGACGACCGCGCGCAGCTCGCCGATCCCGCCAGCGTCTATCAGGTTGTGCACCTGCTCGAAGGCGTCGTGCAGAACGGCACCGCTCGCACGGTCATGCAAGTTGGCAAGCCGCTCGCCGGCAAGACCGGCACCTCCAACGATGCCGCCGACGTCTGGTTCATGGGCTTCTCGCCCGACCTCGTGGCCGGCGTCTTCATCGGCTTCGACGAGCCGCGCACCTTGGGTCCGCGCGAAACCGGCGGCGGCCTGGCCGCGCCGATCTTCCGCGACTTCATGAAGGAAGCGCTCAAGAACAAACCGGCGACGCCGTTCCGCGTGCCGTCGGGAGTCTCGCTGGTACGCGTCGATCACGACAGCGGCCGCCCCGCGCAGCCGGGCGACCGCTACGTCATCCTCGAAGGCTTCAAGACCGGAACCTCGCCCGAGACGCAGGTGACCATCATGGGCCAGTCCGACGAGGTCGACGGCGCGCCCGGGGCAAACCTGCCCAACCAACCCGCCGCCGGCGGCCTATACTAGGCCGCCCTCTATATTTTCCGGCCTTCGGCCGGTGGGCTTTACTAACAGCGGCGTTTTTTCTAAAACGCGGCATACCCTTTTATTCCGAGGACCATCCCATGCGCCCCGACATCGAAAAGCAGGTCAACGACATCAAGCGCTCCCTCGACTTGCTCCGGAGGCATCTTTGACTGGGATCGTGCCCTCCTGCGCCTTGATGAACTGAACGCCAAGGCCGAAGACCCCAATCTCTGGAATAAACCCGCCGACGCGCAGAAAGTGATGCGCGAGCGCACGCAAATCGAAAGCGCCGTGAGTTCGACGCGCAAGCTCGAGCGCGACCTCGACGACGCCATTACGCTGTCCGAACTCGCCGATGAAGAAGGCGACGAGGGTGCTGTCGCCGAGGCCCGCGCCATGTTCTCGGACCTGCACGCACGCTGCAAGCAGATCGAACTTGAAAGCCTGTTGTCCGGCGAAGCCGACGGCAACGACTGCTATCTCGAAATCCACGCGGGCTCCGGCGGCACCGAGGCCCAGGACTGGGCCGAGATGATGGCGCGCATGTATTCGCGCTGGGCCGAGCGCAAGGGCTACAAGGTCGAGTACGTGGAAGAAAGCGCCGGCGACACCGCCGGCATCAAGTCGGTGACCTTCATGATCTCGGGCCATAACGCCTACGGCTGGCTGAAGACTGAAAGCGGTGTGCACCGCCTCGTGCGCATCTCGCCGTTTGATTCGAACGCGCGCCGGCACACCAGCTTCTCGTCGGTCTGGGTCTATCCGGTGGTGGACGACACTATCGAGATCGAAATCAACGAAAAGGATTGCCGCATCGACACTTACCGTGCGCAGGGTGCGGGCGGCCAGCACGTCAACAAGACCGACAGCGCCGTGCGCATCACGCATATTCCCACCAACATCGTCGTGCAGAGCCAGAGCCAACGCTCGCAGCACCAGAACCGCGCCAAGTGCTGGGAAATGCTGCGTTCGCGCCTGTATGAGCTGGAGCTCGAAAAGCAGGAAGCCAAGATCGCGCAGCAGGAAGCCGCCAAGACCGACATCGGCTGGGGTCACCAGATCCGCAGTTACGTGCTGCAGCCCTATCAGATGGTCAAGGACCTGCGCACGAACGTCGAGTCCTCGGACTCACAGGGCGTGCTCGACGGCGATCTCGATAAGTTCATGGCCGCCTCTCTCGCTGCGCGTATCAAGACGGGCGGCGATGTGCTGAACGCATAAAACCCGTGAGCTTTACCGCGGGCGCGCGTAGACTCTGCCGCATGGGACGGCGGGTCGGACTGTGCTCGGCGCAAAGCATCTAGCTCAAATTCAGCGCTGCGTGGCGGCCGGGGATTTTTCCGGTGCTGAGGCCGTATGCCTGCCACTGGCGGAGGGCGCCGCGTCCAATCCAGCCTTCTGGCAGATCCGCGGCGACATCGCGCTCATGGCCGAGAAGTGGGCTGATGCCGAGGCGCACTACAGCCGCACGACCTTGCTGTTTGCCGAGGCCCCCCCTGGCCTGGTTGGGATTGGCGCGCTGCTACGCCGCAGGCGAGCGCCACCAACTCGCCGGCATTGCCGCGCAGCGTGCGATGGCTTTGGGTCTCATCGAAGACAACGCCATCGCGGCGCAGGAAATCCTGGCTCACGCGAAGTTCTCATCGGGCGACATCGACGGCGGCAGGCTGGCGCTGGCCGCTTTGCTGCCGGTATTCCGCGCCGTGCTCGCCGACGCAGGGGCTTCCTCCGAGGCGTATACCCGCGCGCTACCGGCTGCACTGTGCGGGGGAGATGCGGCCCTGGTTGCGCACATTCTTAAAGCAACGTATCCGCATGCCGGTTCGCTCACGCCGATGACGGTGGCGTCCTGCACGACAATCGAGGAGTGGTGCCGGGAGGCCGGGGTTCCATGCGAGGTAGTGGACCCGCCGCGTCAGGTCACATTGGAGCGCACGACATCCCATGGGCGGCGCTTCACCTACACCACCGATCCCATCCTGTTCGCGCATATCCCGGGCGGCGAGTGGATGCCGGGCTGGGATTTCGCGATCGCGCCCGACGGCACGGTGCTGCAGGACAGCGGTTACTTCAAAATCAATCAGGTGTTCAATCATGCGCCACACGCCTATTTTCCGGCGGCCAAGCTGGTGGCTTACCGCTCATCCCATCACACCGAATATGTCGATGAGGATGTGCTTTTGGTGTCGGCGCCCGGCCATAACCATGTCGGCCACTGGCTGATCGACTTCATTCCGCGCCTCCAGGGACGCGACAAGCAACCTCTGAAGATCGCGATTCCGGACACACTCACCAGCGCCAGGTATCAAGAAACTCTGGCTCTTGCCGGCGTAAAGAACGACGACATCATCCGCTGCCGCCCGGACGCGCGCTACCGCTTCCGCACGCTCCACGTTTTCCGCCCGGGCCAGTCCATGCCGCCGCATCCGCACAACGTGCGTTACCTTAGGAGCGTGCTTGCCGGCGATGCCCCACCCGACAACGCGCCAGCCAAGCCCAAGCGGATATTTCTATCACGAGCCGGAATCGGCACGCGGCTGCCGATCAACGGCGAAGAATTCGACCATTTTCTGCGTGAGAACGATTTCATCAGCGTAGATATGGGCGCGCTCTCGGTTCTGGAGCAGCGCGCCCTGTTCGCCGACGCTGAAGTGCTGCTCGGCGTCCTCGGTACCGATTTGCTCGCCGCTTATTTCATGCGGCCGGGCAGCACCGTCATCAGTATCCAGTGGGATACCGACAGCGACCGCTGTGCGCCGCCCCTCGTGGCCATGCTCGGCATGCGCCATCAGTTCCTGCTCTGTACGACGACCTGCCCATCCAAGAATGCGCGCCACGCGCTCGACCGGGACTAACTCGTTGATTGTGCGGAGCTTGGGCGCAGGATCGAGGCGCTCAAAGCCAGGCCCTGAGATATTCCTCATGCATTCCGGCTTGCAGACGCGCCGGCATATTGAACGGCGGCCTCAATCCGCCGGGGAAGCGTTCGTTGATCAATTCAAGATAGCGCGCGTGCGGGTCGGGAGAGAGGTGTTCGAACCAGCGAATGCCGACAGCCAGATGTTTGATCTCATCGCGGAATATCACATCGAGGATGTCAGCCGTGGGAGCATCGCCCGCTGCGCGCAGCTTTTCGGTGGTCTGTGGCGTGGTATCGAGACCGCGCGCTTCCAGCGTCATGGGAATGAGCGCGAGCCGCGCCGCGAGATCGTCGGCGGTGCGCACGGCGGCCATCCATAAGCCGTCATGGGCGGGCAGGTCACCGTAGGAGGATCCAAGCTCTTTCAAACGCGCGGCGAGCGCGGCGTAGTGTTCGGCTTCTTCCACAGCCACCTGCACCCAATCGTCGTTGAAGGCGCGCGGCATGTCGGACCCGAACCGCGCGATGATGTCCCAGGCGAGATCGACGGCGTTGAGCTCGATATGGGCGAGGGCATGCACAAGGGCGATGCGGCCCACGGGGCCGGTCGAGCGGCGTGGCATGTCGCGGGGTTGGAGGAGCTCCGGCTTTTCAGGCCGCGCGGGCCGATCAGGTGGCGCTGTGCGGCCGACCTCCAGCGCGCCCGCGCGCCATGAGTCGCCGGCAGCGTAAGTCGCGGAGACTTTGGTATCGGGATCGGCGGTGGAAAGGATCGCCACCGCCTTATCGCAGAGGGTGCTCACAAAACCGCAAGCGCCTTGTTCACTTCGTCGGCGTGTCCAGCCACGCTCACCTTGCGCCACTCGGCCCGCACCACGCCGCCTTCGTCGATGATGAAGGTCGAGCGGATCATGCCCATAAAGGTGCGCCCGTACATGCTCTTCTCGCCCCAAACGCCGTAGGCTTCGGCGACCTTGGAGTCATCGGATGCGAGCGGGAAGTTGAGACTGTACTTTTTCTTGAACTTCTGATGGCTGGCGACACTGTCCTTGGAAACGCCGATGACGACCGCATTGGTCTTGGAGAACTTGGGTATTCCGTCACGGAAGTCACAGGCTTCCGTCGTGCAGCCTGGCGTATCGTCCTTGGGATAGAAGTAAAGTACCACGCGTCGGCCGCGCAGCCCTTTGAGGGTGATGAAGCCGCCGTCGTCGGTCGGCATGGTGAAATCGGGCGCGGCTTTGCCGAGCAGCGACTTCGCCAAGGGTGCGGATTTCTTCGCAGTCTTTTTCACCGCTTTCTTCGCGATCTTCTTCGCCGTCTTTTTGGCGGGCTTTTTCTTCGTGGCCATATGCGTCTCCATTTATGCGCGGGTGGGCGCTTCGGGTCCCAGTTTGGCGCGAGCTTCCTCCGCCGGCTGGTCGATGATACGCGCAAACAGCGCCGAAATGGCAGCGCCCGTATCGCGCATCAGGCTCTCTAGCGTGACAAAATCCGGCATTCCGGCTGAAGCGGCGAGCTTCTGTTTGAGCCCGATGGGCGTGCTGTCGTCGGGCAGTTCGCCCTCGGTGGTCAGCCGCAGCATAACCTGCAGGCGGGACCAAAGCGCAATACCGACTTTCAAGGTCTCGCCATCGTCGATGGGAAGGGCGCCGGCGGCGACAAGGGCTGCGATGATATCGGCGGGACGGCTGCTTGCGGGGCGCGCCTCGGGATGGGCGAGGGCCAGGAACTGAAGGATGAACTCGGCGTCGATAAGGCCGCCAGGCGCGCGCTTCAGGTCCCACAGGCCGCCTTCCTTCTGCTCGCGGCGCATGCGCGCGCGCATGTCCGCGACGCCGTAAACGAGGGCCAGGCGGTCGCGCGGTCGCGCCAGCACAGCGGCGGAGGCGGTTTCGATTTTGCCGCACAGGTCGCTCGGTCCAAACACGCACCGCGCCCGGCTGAGAGCCATGTGCTCCCAGGTCCAGGCCTCGTCGGCTTGGTACTTGGCAAAGGCCTCAAGGCTGCAGGCCAGCGGCCCTTTGTCGCCGTTGGGGCGCAGGCGCAAATCGACGGTGTAGAGCTTGCCTTCCTTGGTCAGCAGCGTGAACGCGGTGATCAGGCGCTGCACGAGGCGGATGAAATAGGCCGGCGCGGGCAGCACCTTGGGGCCGCTGTGCGAGTGGGAGTCCATGGCCGCGTCGTAAGTGACCACGAGATCGAGGTCGGAGGTGGGCGTCAGCTCATGGCTGCCGAGCTTGCCGTAGCCAAGGATGGCGAGGCTGGAATTGTCGACGCGGCCGAACTGACGCGCGAATTCCTCGGTAACCTGCGGCACCAGTCCGCCGATCACGGCCTCGGCGATGTCGGTGAAGTGCTCGGCGGCCTGCAAGGGATCGATCATGCGGCGCAGGGTCTGCACGCCCACACGGAACTGCTGATCGTTGGTCCAGCGCCGGGCGGCGTCGAGCATGGCCTCGAAGGATTCCGCCGCTGCCAGCGCGCGCGCGAGGTCGGCGCGCAGGACCTCGAGCTTGCCGACCGGGGCGTAGAACTCGGGTGCCAGCACATAGTCGAGCAGCGTCGGGGTATGGCTGAGGTGTTCGGCCAGGCGCGGCGCATCGCCCATGATTTCGGCGACGAGATCGAGGATATCGGGATTGTTGTAGAACACCGACAAGAGCGGCACGCCCGCCGGCAGGGCCGCAAAAACACGGTCGAACCGCACGAAAGCGGCATCGGGCTGGGCCGTCTTGCCGAGGGCGGCAAGGAGGCCCGGCATGACCTCGGTGAGCAGTTGGCGCGCGCGGTTGCTGCGCGTCGCGCGGTAGCGCCCGTGGTGCCAGCCGCGCACGGTCGCGGCGACCGTGGCGGGGTTTTGGTAGCCCAGGCGTTTCAGCGTGGCGATAGTGTCGGGATCGTCCTCGGTGCCGGTGAAGACCAGATTGCCATCGACGGCGAGTGAGGGACTGTCCTCGAACAGGCCGGCGTAGTGGGTCTCGACGGTGCGCAGGGTCTTCTCGACTTCGGCGATGAAGACAGCAAGGTCGGTGTGGCCCATGAAGTTGGCGACGCGCATGAGTTTCACCGGATCGGACGGCAGTGTCTGGGTCTGCTCGTCGGCGATCATCTGCAGGCGGTGTTCGAGCTTGCGCAAATAGCGGTAGGATGCGGTGAGGTCGTCGCGGACCTTGTGCTCCACAAAACCCAGTTTGGTCAGCACATCCAGCGCGGGCAGGGTCTGGGAGGAGCGCGCTTCGGGGAAGCGCCCGCCCCAGATGAGCTGCTGGATCTGGGCAAAGAACTCGATCTCGCGGATGCCGCCGCGCCCGAGCTTGATGTTATGGCCCGCGACTTCGACCTTGCTGCCGCCCTTGTGGGCGTAAATCTGGCGCTTGATCGAATGGATGTCCTGGATGGTGTGGAAGTCGAGCGACCGGCGCCAGATGAAAGGCTGCAAGTCGCGGATGAAACTCTTGGCAAGATCGATCTCTCCGGCGATGGCGCGCGCTTTGATCATGGCGGCGCGTTCCCAATTCTGGCCGTAACTTTCGTAGTAGACCTGCGCGGCTTCGCGCGAAACGGCGATGGCGGTGGAGCCAGGATCGGGCCTTAGCCGCAAATCGGTGCGGAAGACGTAGCCCTGCGCCGTGCGCTCCTGCAGCACGCGCGTGAGTTCCTTGGTGAGCTGGACCGCGAATTCCTGCACGCTCTTCTTGCCGACATAAGGCAACGTGCCTTCGTCGAAGAAGACGAAGAGGTCGATGTCGGAGGAATAATTGAGTTCACAGCCGCCGTGTTTACCGAGCGCGAGCACGGCGTAGCCGATGCCGGCTTCGGGGTCGGCGGGATCGCGCAGCGTGATGTGCCCGCGCGTCTCGGCTTGGCGCAGGAGGACGCGCAAGGCGCGGCGCACGGCGGCGTCGGCGAAGGCGCTGAGCTGGACGACAACCTGATCGACGCTCCACAACTCCGTGACGTCGGCGAGTGCGATGATCAGCGCGATGTGCGCTTTGCTTCGGCGCAGTGCCACCATCTCGGCGGTGACGTCGGCATCGCCTTCCTTAGCATCGGTACGCGCGATGATCTCATGGACGGCGGCATCTGGCCCCCGTTCGGCAAAGGCGAGGAGGGCCTCGGGGTGGTCGAGCGCGAGCGTCGACAGGAAAGGGCTATTGCCGAATATGGCATCCATAAGGCGCCGCCAGGCTGGGTCCTGGGGCAGTGCGCGCATCGCCTCTGCAACCTCGCGCGACTGGCCATCGGCCGCGGCCAACCAGTCGTTGTGAAGGCGGGGGACGCGCTCAAGATCATGGGGCGGTGGGGCGTCAGATGTCAGCTTAATCACGTGCGACTCGCAGGTTTATCTACCGTTAACGCCGACAGTGGGATATAGAAGGGAAGCGGTCAAGCTGCGGCGGATGCCGGGCGTGAGGAAGTATTTCTAAAGCGCACCTCAACACGCCTCGCCGACTTCCGCCACCGTTCATCTGCCCCGGGGCCATAGTCCAATCGGGCCTTGTTGCTGGAGACACGCGGCGTTGACACACGGCGCAGTCAGATTTCTGATTCGAGCCATTGAAGCCATCTTCCTGGTGTTGCTTCTCGCGGCTGCTTTGGTGGCATGGCGTCTTAGCCAAGGCGCGCTGAAGCTCGACGTCGTGGCGCCGTATATCGCGAGCGCCATGAGCGATCTTGCGCCCGGCTACAGCTTCCGTGTCGAAGACGCCGAGTTCCGCTGGCAGGGGTTCTCGGGCGCACCCGAAGTGACAATGCGCGACGTGCGTGTGCTGAACGAGGCGGGTGCGGTCATCGCCGGTCTGCCGACCATGCAGGTGCGCCTCAGCACCGCAGCGCTCAAGCGCGGTGTCGCCGCGCCCGAGCAGATCCGTTTATCCGATCCCATCATTCGCTTCGTGCACCGCGCCGACGGCACGCTCGGCCTTGGCGTCGAGGGTGCGCCGTTACCCGCGCCCAGCGTGCCCGGCTCGCAAGCGCCGCCGACCGCGGAGACTGCCAGCGGCAACGCAGTTGCCGTCTCGCTTTTCAGTGCGCTGACACGCGCGCCGGGCGGGGATAATCCGGCGGGCTACCTGCAGCGCGTCGCCATCGAGAGCACCACGCTGGTGCTGGTGGATGAAGTCTCCGGCCGGCGCTGGCTAGTGCCCGATGCGACGGTGAACCTTTCGCGTGCCGGCGCAGATGTAATCGTCGATGCCACGCTGCCCGTGATCGAAGAAGGCAAGCGTTGGAACCTCACGGCCAAGGGCCGCTATGCCGCAGCCGACGACAGCTTGAAGGTTGATATTAATGTCGATGGCTTCCGCCCGGCGCGTGTCGCGGGCCTTGCGCCGCAGCTCGAGCCGCTGGCGATGCTCGACCTCATCATGAACGGCAAAGCCGAAGCGACGCTGAAGCTCGCCGGCAGCGGCGCGCGCTTGATGGGGCTGTCGTTCGACGTCAACGGCCAGGATGGCCAGCTCCATCTGCGCGAACCGATATCGCAAACTTATCCGGTGAAATCGCTGGCATTTAAGGGCGCGGCGGGCGCGGACCTCGACACTGTCGACATCCAGGCCTTCCGTATCGAGCTCAACCGCCGCGGCGAGGCGACGCCGGTAATCACCATGACCGGCAAGGGTGCGGGCCTTGCCGGCGCGCCGGTTGTCGATCTCGACTTCAAGATGGATGAGCTATCCTTAAACGCCCTCAAGCAATACTGGCCCGTCGATATCAAGCCCAACACCCGCTCATGGATCGAACAAAACCTAACCGAAGGCGGCATTCATGACGCAGCCTTCAAGCTGCGGCTCGCTGGACCATCAATGGCCGAGATCGATGTCACCGAAGCGCGGCTGCGCGCCGATCTCGCCGATATCACCGTGCAGTATTTGCGCGGCATGCCCAAGGTTGAGGACACCAACGGCGTGATCACTATCGGCGCCAAGGAAGTCGTCATCGATATCACCAACGGCTTCGTCCCCGATGCGATCTCGAAGAAAGGCTTGCGCGTGCCGTCCGGACGCGTGCGGCTGCACAATCTCGGGGGCGGCTCCGGCAACGAACTCGCCGATATCGATTTACAGGTCGTCGGCGACTTTGGTGATGTGATGCGCCTGATCGATAACCCGCCGCTCGGCTACGCCAAGCAGGTGGGGCTGGACGCAAGCCGCGCCGAAGGCGACGCGGAACTCCAACTCTCACTCGACTTTCCGCTGATCAGGGATCTCAAGCTCGACCAGTTGGCCGTTCATGTGACCGGCAAGACCGACCGCATCGCCATCCCCGAGATTGCCTTTGGCTTGCCGCTGACCGCCGGCCGCCTTGCGGTCGCGCTCGACCGCAGCGGCATGGACGTGAATGGCACGGCCGTCGTCGGCGGTATTCCCACCGCTGTGACCTGGCGCGAGAACTTCGGCGGCGGTGAGTTCCGCAGCCGTTATGCGCTTGAGCCCGTCGTCGGTAACGAGCAGCGGCCGAAGATCGGTCTGGCGATCATTCCGTTCGTCCCGCCGTACGTCGATGGCGCCGTGCCTGCGAAAGTCATCTACACGGTGAACCGCGACGATACGCGCGTCCTCCAAGCCGATGTCGACCTCACGGCGCCCGCCATGTCAGTGCCCGAGCTCGGTTGGCACAAGGAACCCGGCAAGCCCGCGCAGGGCAAGGTCGAGGCCACCTTCATCAAGACGCGCCTGGCCGCCGTGCCGTCGTTCCATGTCACCTCCGGCGATGATTTCGATGTCGCCGGCAGCGTGACCTTCGCCGAAGACGGCAAGATGCAGAAGCTGGTGATCAAGCCCAGTACCGTGGGCGAAACCAAGCTCTCCGGCGAGGTCAACGTCGATGAAGTCGGCGGATACTCCATCGACGTCGCGGGACCGACATTCAATTCAACCTACTTCTGGCGCGAGCTGAACCGCGACGACAAGCGCCGTAAAGGCGAGAACGGCGAGACGACATTCGAAACGCCCCTCAAGGTGCGCGCGGCCTTCGATCGGGCGTGGCTGGGTAAGGGCGGCGACTTCACCGACGTGAAGCTGGAGTTCGTGCGCGGCTATACCGGTATCGAAGCCGCCGACTTCGACAGCAAGCTCGACGGCGTCACGCCCTTCACCTTCAAGCTGACCACCGATGCCACAGGGCGGAAATTCAAAGGCAGCAGCGTCGCCGGCGGCAGCGTCGTGCGCAACATCGGTCTGTTCGACGACATCGTCGGCGGCAAGCTTGACATCGAGGGCGATTTTGCGCCGGACGGCACGGTGCGCGGCGTCGCCGAGATCAAGAACTTCAACGTCAAGGATGCGCCGGTGCTGGCGCGATTGCTGTCGGTCGCCACGCTCACCGGCATCCTCGACGAATTGCGCGGCGAAGGCGTCTCGTTCTCGACGCTGCGCGTGCCGTTCTCCTACGGAAGCGGCGTCTTGACTGTGCGCAACGGCGAGATGTACGGCAACTCCATGGGCATCACGGGCGAAGGCACTTACACGTTCAATACCTCGCAAATGGACTTCGACGGGACGCTGATCCCGGCTTACACGTTCAACTCAATGCTGAACTCGATCCCGCTGATCGGGCCGATCATGACGGGCGGCGAGAAGGGGGGCGGCATCTTCGCGGCGACCTACAGCTATCGCGGCGACGTGGCGACGGCGCAGCCCTCCGTCAATCCCTTGGCCGCGCTTGCGCCCGGCTTCCTGCGTCACATCTTCGATATTTTCAAAAAGCCCGCGGCGCGTGATGTGTCCGTGCCCCACGACGATAACGGCAAGGCCGACCGCGCCCAGGCCAAGGTCCCTGAACCGCGCTAACCCGCCACCTTAATGATGGCGTGGCGCTTCTTGCCCGCGCCTAGCTTGATGATTCCGTCTTTGACAGCGTCCAGTGTCACCGTCGCGTTCTCGTCGGCGCATCTTTCATCGTTCATCTTCGCGCCGCCGCCGCGAATGAGACGGCGCGCTTCGCCGTTACTCTCCGCAAGTCCGGCGCGCTGGAATAAATTCCAGACGGCAATGCCGGCTTTGAGCTCGGCCGTAGGGATATCGATCGTGGGCAGGTCATCGCCCACGCCGCCCTGCTCGAAGGTCTTGCGCGCGGTTTCGGCTGCGTCGGTTGCGGCTTCAGCGCCGTGCAGCAGCGTCGTGGCTTCCAGCGCCAAAACCTTCTTGGCGTCGTTGATCTCGGCGCCCTCAAGTTTCTCCAGGCGCGCGATCTCATCGAGCGGCAGGTCGGTGAACAGATTGAGGAATCGGCCGACATCGCCGTCTTCGGCGTTGCGCCAAAACTGGTAGTAGTCGTAGGGGCTGAACTTATCGCCGTTGAGCCACACAGCGCCCGACACGCTCTTGCCCATTTTGGCGCCCGAGGATGTGGTGATGAGCGGGCACGTGAATCCAAACAGCTCGGCATTTGCGATACGCCGGCCCAATTCAACGCCCTGCACGATATTCCCCCATTGATCAGAACCGCCGAGTTGCAGGGTGCAGCCAAACCGCTTGTTCAGTTCCACGAAGTCGTAGCCCTGCAGGATCATGTAGTTGAATTCGAGGAAGGTCAGCGGTTGCTCGCGCTCGAGGCGCAGCTTCACGCTGTCCATCGTCAGCATACGGTTGATGGTGAAGTGTGGGCCGACCGTGCGGAGGAAGGGGATGTATTGCAGATCATCCAACCAATCAGCGTTGTTGACTAGCACCGCGCCCGTCGCGCTCGAATCGTAATTCAGGAAACGGCGGAAGGCCGTTTGCTGCGAGGCCATGCGCGCTCTGATGGTAGCGTCGTCCACAAGCACGCGCGTTTCGTCGCGGCCTGATGGGTCGCCGATCTTCGTTGTGCCGCCGCCCATCAGTGTGATGGGGCGGTGGCCGGTCCGCTGCAGCCAATGCAACATCATGACCGAGACCAGATTTCCGATATGCAGGCTGTCGGCCGTGGCGTCGTAGCCAACGTAGGCGGTGATGGGTCCGCTCGCAGCCTTGGCGTCGAGCGCCGCAAGGTCCGTGCACTGGTGCAGGAATCCGCGCGCTGTTAGGGTTTGAATGAGGTCGGACTTGTATTGAGCCATGGCCGCGTGCCGCCGGTTTTCTGGGTCGCTGCGTGGGTGTATGATATAAGGGAATTCCCCCGCGGAAATCGCGGGCTCAAGTAGCATAACTGCCTCTTTGGGACAACGCATGACCCCCTCCAGACCCTCCCGTGTGATCGGCCTGATGAGCGGTACGTCCATGGACGGCATCGACGCGGCCTACCTGGAGACGGACGGCGAGGGCGTGGCTATCCCCGGGCCGGCGGTGACGCTGCCCTATGCGCCGGGTTTTCGCGCGCGCCTGGGCGCATTTGTCGAGCGGGCGCCCGAGCCGGGCAGCAGTGGCGCGGCCGACCTCGAGGCCGAGTTGACCGGCCTGCACGCATCGGCGGTGTATCACCTCTTGCGCGTCATGGGACGTCCGGCGGCGACACTGGATCTCGTCGGCTTCCATGGCCAGACCATATGGCACCGGCCCGCGCAGCGCCGGACCTGGCAGATGGGCGACGGCGCGCGCCTCGCTGAATCGCTGGATGTGCCGGTCGCCTTTGACTTCCGCAGCGCCGATGTGGCCGCGGGCGGGCAGGGTGCGCCGCTACTGCCGATCTATCACGCCGCGCTGGCGCAACGCGCTGGATTGCCGGCCGCTATCCTCAACGTCGGCGGTGTCGCCAATATCACTTGTATCGGCAGCGCGCCTGAAGATTTGGTTGGCTTCGATACCGGTCCCGGCAACGGTCTCATCGACGATTGGGTGCGCGCGCGTCTCGGCGTGTCCATGGACGAAGGCGGCGCCATCGCTGCGCGCGGCAAAGTCCATCAGGACCTCGTGGACGATATGCTGCGGCACGATTACTTCGCAAAGGCCGCGCCGAAATCACTCGACCGCTTTGCCTTCAGCGCCGACCGGCTCTCGCATTTGAGCAATGAGGACGGCGCGGCAACGCTCACGGCGTTCACGGCGGCTTCCGTCGCCAAGGGCCTCGCGCATTGCCCCACTTGTCCCAAGAAGATCTTTGTCGCGGGCGGTGGACGGCGCAATCCGGTGCTCATGAAACTGCTGGCGCAGTACACCGGTGTTCCGGTTGCTTCGGTGGATGAACTCGGCTGGGACGGCGACGCGCTGGAAGCGCAAGGCTTTGCTTATCTCGCCGTGCGCGCACTCCGTGGACTTCCGCTGACATTCCCGGGAACGACCGGCATCGCCAAGCCTATGAGCGGCGGGCGCATCGCCACGCCGCTCAAAACGCTCACAGCAAAATCAGCTTAGGCCTGCTTGCGCTTGCCCGAAGCGCCGGTGCCCATGCGTGCATCGACATAGTTGTTCACCGAATTCACCAAGTGATCCATGTGATCCTTGAAGAAGTGGTTGGCGCCTTTGACGAGCTGATAGTCGATGATGATGTTCTTCTGCAGCTTCAGTTTGTTAGCGAGCTTCTCCACCGAAGGCTCGGGCACGACGTCGTCCTCGGTGCCCTGAAGGATCAGGCCCGATGACGGACAAGGTGCCAGGAATGAGAAGTCGTACATGTTGGCGGGCGGCGCGATCGAGACAAAACCTTCGATCTCGGGCCGGCGCATCAGCAACTGCATGCCGATCCAGGCGCCGAAGGAGAATCCGGCCACCCAGCAGGACTGTGCGTTGGGGTTCACCGACTGCAGCCAGTCCAGCGCCGAGGCGGCATCGGAGAGTTCGCCCTGGCCGTTGTCGAATTCACCTTGCGAGCGGCCGACCCCGCGGAAATTGAAGCGGACGACGGAAAAGCCTTTTTTCACAAAGACATAATAGAGGTTGTAGACAACCTTATTGTTCATTGTCCCGCCGTGCTGCGGGTGCGGGTGAAGGATGACGGCAATGGGCGCGCGGGGCACTTCGCTATGGTGATAGCGGCCCTCGAGGCGCCCTTCCGGGCCGGTGAAGATAACCTCAGGCATATAAATAAGTCCTTGGGGCGGGGATGACCCGACAATACCAGCAGGAACCCGGGGGTGGGGGCGGATTATTTAGGGTAATGGGACCCCAGGTGCAAACCTGAAATCACCCCACAACAAAAGAGGCAACGGTTCCCGGGTGCCCGGCGTTCCTTTCAGCCCGCTGTCGAAGAAGCGGTCGTGATCCACATCTGTGGGAGTGGCGTATACCCCCACAGAAACTGTTCATAAGCTTAAGGGGACCTCGCCATGAACGCTTTCGCATCTACTGCCCACGCGGAAAATAAGCGCGTAATCAATGGTTTAAGTGCTAATGAACCGCTGCAAATGAAGGATTCGTCCAAAGCCCGCTATGCCGTGGCGGCCTTGGTGGACTTGGCCTGCCAGCCCACGTCGCAGCCCACCACCTTGGCGGCCATCGCCAAGCGCCAGGACATCTCGGTGTCCTACCTCGAGCAGCTTTTCGCCAAGCTGCGGGCTGGCGGCCTGATTAAAAGCGTCCGGGGTCCTGGCGGCGGCTATGTGCTGGCCCGCTCCAGCCGCCAGATCACCATCGCGGATATCTATGGCGCCGTGTTCGAGACGAGCGACGTGCCGGCCAGCCGCGCCACCGATATCCCGCAGCTGCGCGTGCAGATGGATGGTTTGTGGCAGGCCATGGAGCGCGAAGTCGCGCGCTTTCTGGGCAGCGTGACGGTCGAGGACGTGCTGTCGGGAAAGCTCGCGGTGCCGGCTAACGACCGCCTTCCGGCCTAATTTCAAACACCTCTTTGCGCCGGCGGTGTAAAAGGGCGCCATGTGCCCTGCCGCCGGCGACACGCTTTCTTACCTCGATTACAACGCCAGCACGCCCGTGCTGGCCGAAGTGGCGAGCGCGGTCAGCGCCGCCATCGGGCGCTACGGCAATCCATCATCGGTGCATGCGGCGGGGCGCCGCGCCCGCGCTGCTGTCGAAGAAGCGCGTGAGGCCGTCGCCGCCATGGCGAAGGCGCGTCCGCAAGACGTTATATTCACTTCGGGCGCCACGGAATCCAATGCGCTGGCGCTGCGCGGGCTGGCACACAAGGGTGCGCTGGCTTCGGCGGTCGAGCACCCGTCGATCCTTGCGCACAACCCCGAAGTCATTGCCGTCGATGGTGATGGCGTCATAGACCTTGCCGCGCTGGAACTGATTTTGCAGCAGCGCAAAGCGCCCATGTTGGTCGCGCTGATGTTCGCCAACAACGAGACCGGCGTGTTGCAGCCAATCACACAAGCCGTCGAAGTCGCACGCAAGTATGGTGCGCTTGTTCACTGCGACGCCGTGCAAGCGCCGGGTAAAGTTGCGCTCGATATGCGGGCGATGGGCGTCGATAGCCTGGCGTTGTCGGCGCACAAGTTCGGCGGGCTGAAGGGCGCGGGCGCGCTCGTACTGCGGCCGGGGCTCGACCTTACCCCCGACACTCTCGGCGGTGGGCAGGAACGCCGGCGGCGCGCGGGCACCGAAAACGTGACCGGCATCGTCGGTTTCGGGGCGGCGGCTGTGGCTGTGCCGCGCCTGCTGGCGGAAGCCGCGCGTATCGCAGGGCTGCGCGCGACGTTGGAAACAGGCTTGCGGGCGGCGGCGCCCAACGCGCGCATCTATGCCGAGACGTGGCCACGCCTGCCCAATACGACCTGCCTCGCGCTGCCGGGAGTGGCGAGCGAGACGCAACTCATGCGGCTGGATTTGGCGGGTATTGCCGTGAGTGCGGGCTCGGCCTGCTCGTCGGGCAAGATTGCTCCCTCCCATGTTTTGCTGGCCATGGGCGTGGCGCCGGACGAGGCCAAATCGGCCATTCGCGTGAGTTTAGGTTGGGAAAACGGCGAAAAAGACGTTTCGCGCTTCTTGGCCGCCTGGCAGCCTCTAGCGTCCAGCGCCGCAGCGTAATAAATACCCGCCATGCCCAAGGTCGTTTTCATCGAGCGCAACGGAAACCGCAAGGAAGTGAATGCGGCGAGCAACATCTCGCTGCTACAGGTGGCGCTTGCGAACAAGATCGACATGGAAGGCGCCTGTGAAGGCTCCATGGCCTGCTCCACCTGCCATGTGATCGTCGATGCGGAATGGTTCGCCAAGCTGCCCGCGGCGCACGCCACCGAAGAGGACATGCTGGACCTCACGTACGGCGTCTCGCGCACCTCGCGGCTCGCCTGTCAGATCACCGTGACCGATGCGCTGGACGGTCTTGTCGTGCGGCTCCCCGCGCAGACGCGCAACATGATGGACTGATCATGGCCGCGCCGAATTCTATGGGCTTCGCCAAACCGCCGGAAGCGACGCGCATCGTCGTCGCCATGTCGGGCGGCGTTGACAGCTCGGTCGTCGCAGCGCTTCTGAAGTCCCAAGGCTATGACGTCGTCGGGCTGACGATGCAGCTCTACGATCACGGCGCCATGACCGCCAAGAGCAAGACCTGTTGCGCCGGTCAGGATATTTACGATGCGCGCCGCGTCGCCGACATGATCGGCTTTCCGCATTACGTCGTCGATTATGAAACCACGTTCAAAGCCGACGTCATGGATCGCTTCGCCGACGGCTACATCCATGGCGAGACTCCGGTGCCGTGCGTTTTGTGCAACCAAACCGTCAAGTTTCGCGACCTCTTGAAGGCCGCCAAGGACCTGGGCGCCGATGCGCTTGCCACAGGCCACTACGTGCAACGCATCGCCGCGCCGGGCGGCGCCGAACTGCACTGCGCGGCCGATCCCGATCGCGACCAGAGTTATTTCCTGTTCACCACCACGCACGCGCAGCTCGACTTCGTCCGGTTTCCGCTGGGCGGTATGAACAAGAGTGAGACGCGCGCGCTGGCGACGAAGTTCGGCCTGCACATCGCTGCTAAGCCCGATAGTCAGGACATCTGCTTCGTCCCCACCGGCGACTACGCCGCGGTGATCAAAAAGCTGCGCCCGGAAGCAGCGCGCGGCGGCGAGATCGTGCACGTGGACGGCCGCGTCCTGGGCAAGCACGACGGCATCATCCATTTCACCGTCGGCCAGCGCCGCGGGCTCGGCATTGGCGGCGAGGCCGATCCCTTGTACGTCGTGCGCATCGAACCCGAAGCCGCGCGCGTGATCGTCGGTGCGAAGGAAACGCTCCTGCGCGACGCCTTTGCTTTGCACGGTGTGAATTGGTTGGGCGCCGGCAACACGCCGCCGTCCGATGGCGCTCAGGTGCGCGTCAAACTGCGCAACACCCACGCGCCCATCGCCGCGACCGTATTCGGCGCGGGTGAGGGGGCAGCGAAGGTCGCCCTTGCAGCACCTGAAGCCGCCGTGACGCCCGGCCAAGCTTGCGTCTTCTATGAGGGAAACCGGGTGCTGGGCGGCGGCTGGATCGCCCGCGATACCGCCCCGGCCCAGCTTCCCCACAACCTGCGCCGTCAAGCCGTGGCCACGCGCTGATTTGCCATGGCGGGCCAAGGACTTGGCCCGTTTGACAATTCCCAGCCCGGGACTTAAAACCCACCCTCCCGCGCGGGCGTTAATTCTTGCGCGGCCTATGCATTCAGTTCCGGCGGGGTAGCTCAGCTGGTTAGAGCATGGGAATCATAATCCCGGGGTCGGGGGTTCGAGTCCCTCCTCCGCTACCACTGAATGCATACAATGATGTGGCTGGTGTCTCTCCGACACCAGCCACGCCATGTGCGGCTGACTTTCCACATCAATTCTTACGTTTCCGTGCCCCTCCAACGGCGTAACCCGGATCGATCTAAAGATCGGGCGAAGGAGACTGGCTGCCTCTCGCCGGCTGTCCTCGTCCGCTGCAAGCGCGCCTGACAGGTTACGGAGTTGGTCGCGGAAGAGTGTGAGAACATCCTCCGGGATCGGGCGTGTTGTTCTCTTTGCTGATTTCTTGGGAACCGGGGTTGTGCCTTCGGCCTTTTCGGATTCAAGCGCCTGCAATCGCTTGAGCAGAGGTTCAATTCGTCCGCCCGCCTCAATAGCCGCTACCAACGCCGCAATTTTACGGTCCAAAACAACAACCTCATCGGCGCGCCGGCCGATTTCGTGAGTTGAGTCGTTGGCTAAAACGAGCTCGCCATAGGCTTTTCGAAACTCTTCTTCATAGACTTCGGCGTACCCCGGCGCTTCGAGAGCTTGTGCCAGTCCGCCGAGAACACGGTTCTCCAGTCGGGGGACGCTGATTGTGCGGCCATTGTCGCAGGTCCCTCGGTCACGGTTCGTAGAACACCCCATCCGGTTCGTGCCGATTATGGTGAAAGCTCCGCCACAAAGGCCACAGGTACAAATCCCCGAGAACAGACGCTTGGGCCGGTGACACAGACCAATGGGCAGTCGACGGTATTGAGCCTTTACCGATTGTGCAGCCGCCCAGAGTTCGTCGCTCACAATCCGAAGTTCCGGCGCTTCAGTCACGATCCACTGATCGGGCGGATTGAGACGGGGAATTCGTCTTCCTGTTGCCGGGTCTTTAAAGAAACTTTGCCGGTTGTAAATCAGCCGGCCAATATACGTCTCGTTAGAGAGAATCCCATCGCGCCGCTTCTGGCTGCCGTTAATGGTGCTGGCGTTCCACGCGCCACCCGTCGGGCCAGGGATACCTTCCTCGTTCAACGTCTTCGCAATGTCCCTTGCAGAACGACCGGAACTGTAAGCCTGAAAAATGCGGTTGATGATTTTGGCGGCGGCAGGGTCAATTTCACGCAAACCACGTTCAGGATCCCCGTCGGAACCAATCTTCTTAACCACGCGATATCCGTACGCCAAGCTGCCCGTCACGCGGCCCTGCAGCGCTCGACCTTTTTGCCCCCGCTTAATCTTCGCAGCGAGGTCTTTGAGAAAAAGAGCGTTCATGGTGCCCTTGAGCCCCACGTGCAGTTCGTTGATTTCCCCCTCGCTCAAGGTGACGATGCGCACACCGAGGAAGTTCATTTGCTTGAACATCCCGGCGATATGTTCCTGGTCGCGGGAAATGCGGTCGAGCGCTTCAGCCACAACAATGTCGAATTCGCCAGCGCGCCCGGCCTTAAGAAGGCTTTGAAAGCCGGGACGTTGATGTGTTGCCCCACTTATTGCGCGATCAGAGAATACCTCCACGACTTTCCAGCCGTGAGACTTGATGAACTTCTTGCACTCGCGAACTTGATCGTCGATCGAAGCGTCGCGCTGATTTTCGGATGAGTACCGGGCGTAGAGGACGGCGCGCATCAGGCAATCTCCTTCAGGAGACAGCTAACCTGCCGATTCCTGCGGCGGCGGGTCAAGCCCCGGCGCTTACTTCGAACAACTTCTTGATAGTCGTTGACTGCTTTGTCCGACAGCGCCTGATCGTAGTGTTTCTCGGTTGTGCGCGGGTTCGCGTGGTGTAGCAACGACATCCCCGCCCAGACCAACTCCGGCTTCTCGTCGCCGAGGCTGGTGACGGCGCAATCGCGAAACAGGTGCGGGGAGAGTGACCATCCGAACTCGTCTTTCGTGCGCCTCGTGATGATCTGGTAAAGCGTGCCTTCGACCATTTCGTGCCCGCCCATGGCAATCCAGACCCTGCTGCTCCGCAGGTTTTTCAACAGGATCGGCCGATAGTATTCCAGATACCGATCGACGAAGGGCGTGATCTCCCGGCTGACGATGCTCGAATAATGACGCTGGCCCTTCATTTCGGTGGCGTCATAGGCGATCTGGTAGGCGTCGTTAATCTTGGTCAGGTGCTCGCCGATCTGCATGATGGCGAAGTTGGCGCGCCGCAGTGGTCTGCACGCCATGAGCAACATCATCAAGCCGTCGCGGTAGGTGCAGGCGCGCCCGGGGTCCCTGAAGAACGTGCCGGTTTCGGCCTCGTTGATCAGCTTGAGGCCGAGTTGGACAAGACGCTCGCTGGGGACGATCTTACTGCGTTTGTCCCGACTTGGGATAGCCATGGCCTTCAACCGGTAACGGGCGCGCTTGACGTCAGGGAACTCGACCCCGGGCACCATGACGCGCAGGGCTTCGGCCAAGCCTCTGATCCGTCCCGCGGCCGTCACCGATTTTACCTGGACCATGATCTCGTCGATGTAGGCCTTCAACCAGTCGAACGGTACACGGTCTTGAACACGCTCTCCCGGGAAGAGCCATCCGTTCAAATCAAGGAATGTAAGATATCGACCATACGCGCTGATCGTGGTGTGCCGCGTCTTAGGACTCCAGTGGGCCGCTAACCTGGGGTCGTCCAAGGGCCCGGCGATACGAATGGCGCCTTCCCAAGCCGCCCTATCATCGTCGGGCCATTCCGCGAGTGGCATACACCGCCGGCGCGAGTCTTTGTCATTTCTTGGCATCTTTGATCCCCTTTTCAATGGACTGACGGATACGCAAGATGAGTTCGTCATACATGCGCACGGCCGCATCGTCGGCGAAGCCGACGTAGCAGCGGGTCGTCGTTGTCAGACTCTTATGGGACAGCACCCTGCGCACGACTTCGAAGGCGCCAGGGTGTTCGTCGAGGTAAAGCTTTGCCGCGAAGTGCCGGGCGAGGTGGGGGTAGAAGTAAAGACCGGTCTCGTCGCGGATGGTCTTGGTTATTTGTCGACCGAGTTGTTCGTATGATTTATGAGCGCCGGGAATGTCCCCAGGGAACAGCCACTCGTTCGGGTTCGGGCCGAACAGGGGCAGCAGTTTCTGGAGGTAGAATTCCAGGAGCGCCGCACTCTCAGGAGGGAGGGCGTGGTGGATGTAGTTGCTGTTCTTTACCGTGTCGGACGGCAAACGGACGAAGACGGTCTTGCCGCGCCGGATGATGGTGTCGCCGAAGCGCAGCTCAGTCAGATTCTTGCGGCGGATCGGCCGCATCAGCAAGAGCTCAAGCGCAATGGCGGCCTGCATCTTCCTGGCATCTGCCTTGCTGAACGTCGACTTGCGCCGCAGGCGGTCATACATCCGGAAAGGTAGGGCGAGGATCGCCTCGATGTTGACCTTGTCGGCGAACTGCCGCAACGCCTCGCGGGGCCGCTCACGCAGGCCCGTGTAAGGCACCGCCAACCGCTTGCGAAAGGTCTTGAGAGTGTTCGCGACACCTTCGGGCGCCCGGCCGCCAGGCCCGGCGATCAGGTACAGCACGTGGGCGATGCCGTGGATGGTAGAACTCATTTCGCCGCCGTTGCGGTCCAGAAGGTTCTGCAACAACGCCTTGGCATTTTCGAGCGTGACGAGAACGCTAAGGGAGGTGATGGCGTCGAGCGGAACGCCGCTCCTCACCAGGGCCGCATGGGCATAGCGGATGGACCGGCGATAGGTCTCGACCGACGCCGGCCGCAACGTGGAGGCGGCGGTGACAAAGTCTTCCACTGGAGCGGCGGCGATTTGCGGCTGCGGCGGAGTAAAATCCAGCCAGTGGTAAGGCATTCCTTTGTCCTCGGGACGAAGGGAAGCCGAAGGGATGTATGTCGTGGAGGTTTA
>CAISTS010000046.1 GCA_903888485.1 uncultured bacterium
CGTCACCAATATCACCGACTACGGCGCCTTCGTCGAATTGGAGCCGGGTGTCGAAGCCCTGGTGCACGTGTCGGAAATGAGCTGGACCAAGAAAAACGTCCATCCCGGCAAGATCGTCTCGACCAGCCAGGAAGTGGAAGTCATGGTGCTGGACGTCGATCAGGAGAAGCGCCGCATCTCGCTCGGCCTCAAGCAGTGCCTCGCGAACCCGTGGATCGCCTTCCAGGAAAAACACCCGGTCGGCAGCCTAGTCGAAGGCGAGGTCAAGAACATCACCGAGTTCGGTCTGTTCGTGGGTCTCGACGGCGACATCGATGGCATGGTGCACCTGTCCGACCTGTCCTACGACGGCGATGGCGAAGCCGCGCTCAAGGGCTTCAACCGCGGTCAGATGGTCAAGGCGAAGGTCTTGGACGTTGACGTCGAGAAGGAACGCGTCTCGCTCGGCATCAAGCAGCTGGGTGAAG
This sequence comes from uncultured bacterium, assembly GCA_903888485.1. Taxonomy (GTDB): domain Bacteria; phylum Pseudomonadota; class Alphaproteobacteria; order Rhodospirillales; family Rhodospirillaceae; genus SHVO01. The sequence continues at coordinate 468 of CAISTS010000046.1, forward strand.
ATCCGCACGCCGCCGCCGCTGGCGATCTCAAGAAGGGCCAAGTGGTCACCTGCGTCGTCAAGCAGGTCACCGACAACGGCCTCGAAGTGATGGTCAACGACGCGCTGCAGGGCTTCATCAAGCGCAACGAGCTGGCCAAGGATCGTTCGGAACAGCGCCCCGACCGCTTCGCCGTCGGCGAAAAAGTCGATGCGCGCATCATCTCGATCGACCCGAAGAACCACAAGCTCACCTTGTCCATCAAGGCGCGCGAAGTGGAGGAAGAGAAGCAGGCCATGGCCGAGTTCGGCTCGGCCGACTCCGGCGCCTCCCTCGGCGATATCCTGGGTGCGGCCATCAAAGCCAAAGCCAAGAAGGGCGACGGCGACGAGGCCTAAGCCAAGTTATCCACAGCGAAGTGTGGCCTGAAATGCCCGCCGGACCATCCGGCGGGCATTTTTCTTGGGAATGGACGGCGGTTTTCTGCGGTTTTTGCCCATAAGCCGGGAAAAGTGGTTTCTTTAGAGTGACTTACTGCGCAAGCCCGCTTGACTCTGAAAGGGCGTATAGCCATCCTGTTGACGGGGAAGAGATTTTTGGCGCGCCCCGCGCTTCGGGAGCCCATTTCGGACATTGGGGGCGAGGGACCACATGACCAAGTCGGAGCTGATCGCCCATATCGCCGCGCGTAATCCGCACCTCTATCAGCGTGATGTGGAGCGCATCGTTACCTCGATTTTTGAAGAAATCTCGAAAGCTTTAGGCCGCGGCGACCGCGTCGAACTGCGCGGCTTTGGCGCCTTTTCGGTCAAGCATCGCGACAGCCGCGTCGGCCGCAACCCGCGCACGGGCGCGTCGGTGTCCGTTTCGGAAAAAGCGGTGCCCTATTTCAAGACCGGCAAGCAGCTGCGCGACATGCTGAACGTCTGAGACGTTCTGGGCCCGAATCAACGGGCTAACCCTTAGGTTGTGCTTGTGAGACTGATCAACAGCATCATCGCCGTCATCGTGGCGTTGCTGGTTATCCTGTTCGCGGTCTCGAACCGCCAGCCGGTGACCATCGAAATCTGGCCGTTCCCATATCAACTGGCGCTGGGCCTATATGCCGTGATTCTCTTGGCCCTGGCCGTGGGCTTCATCGCCGGCGCCATCGGCATGTGGCTGGTGGGTGGCCAGAAGCGCCGCGAGCTGCGCAGGCTCAGGCGTCAGACGCGCGATCTTGAAGAGAGCCTTGCGCGACAGCAGGTGAGTGCCGATAACACCTAGCCCGTGTTGTCCGCTTCTTTTGCCGCGAGTGATTGTCATGACCACGCCCGCACTCCGTAACCCCGTCTTCTGCGCCGTCGATACCTCCGACGTCGGCAAAGCCACGGCGCTGGCCGCCAAGCTGGCCGACTGCGTGGGCGGCCTCAAGCTCGGCCTCGAGTTCTTCAGCGCGCATGGACCCGAGGGCGTACAGCAGGTGCACAAGGCATCCGAGCTGCCGCTCTTTCTCGACCTGAAGTTCCACGACATCCCCAACACGGTCGCCGGGGCCGTGCGTTCGGCCGCCGCGCAGGTGAAACCCTTTATGATGACGCTGATGGCCTCGGGTGGGCGCACCATGATGGCCGCCGCCGCAAAAGCCGCAACCGATATCGCGCATGAGCTCATCGTGCCGCGGCCCTTGCTGCTCGGCGTTACCGTGCTCACCAGCATGGACGCGGGCGATCTTCTGGAGATTGGCGTCAGCGGTGCCGTCAGCGACCAGGTGCGCAAGCTCGCCGAACTGGCGAAAACCTCAGGATTGGACGGCGTCGTGTGCAGCCCGCTGGAAGCCGAGATGCTGCGCCGTGACTTGGGTCCCGGCTTCAAGCTGGTGACGCCCGGTGTGCGTCCGACCTGGGCCGAGGCGAACGATCAGAAGCGCGTGATGACGCCGGCCGAAGCCGTGGCCGTGGGCGCGGACTATCTTGTCGTCGGACGGCCGATCACAGGCGCCGACGATCCGGCGGCGGCAGCACAGCGCCTGGCACTCGAGTTGGCCCCCCTTCAGGCGGCCACTTGAAAACGCTGGTCAAAATCTGCGGGCTCTCCGATGAACGCGGGCTGAAGGCGGCCATCGACAGCGGCGCATCCTTTGTCGGCTTCAACTTTTTTAGAAGGTCGCCGCGCTACGTGACCTTCGAGCAGGCGGGCGAACTCGCCGCACTGGTGCCGCGCGGCGTGAAGACGGTGGGCCTGTTCGTCAATCCCAGCGACGCTGAACTAGAAGCCGCGACGAACGCCGTGCAGCTCGACATAATCCAACTGCACGGCGACGAGACGCCGGAGCGTGTCGATGCGGTCAAGAAACTCACGGGCCTGAAAGTGATGAAGGTGATCGGCGTCGGGCAGGCGCGCGATCTCATCGACGCTCAAGCCTACGAAGGCCACGCCGACTGGCTGCTCTTCGACACCAAGCCCCCCAAGGACGCGACGCGCCCCGGCGGCAACGCCATCGCCTTCGATTGGACCCTGATGAAGACTTACGTCGGTAAAACGCCCTGGATGTTGGCGGGCGGGCTTATCCCTGCGAATGTCGCTCAGGCCATCAAGATCTCCGGCGCGGGCGCGGTCGATGTCGCCTCGGGGGTAGAGACCAAGCCCGGCGTGAAGAGCCCGGCCAAGATCAGGGCCTTCCTCAAGACCGTGCAAAGTCTTAACGCGCTGTAATTGCGCGATATTTTACCCACGCAGCGCAGCGAATTTAGAGTATAAGACGCCTACTTTGGAATGAGGGTGGCTGTGGCGGAAGCGCGCAACACGTACAAGAGCGGGGCGGACGAGGCCGGGCACTTCGGCCTGTTCGGCGGACGCTACGTCGCCGAGACGCTGATGCCGCTGATCCTCGAGGTCGAGAAGGCCTACAACGCCTGCCGCGCCGACCCGAAGTTCGCCGCCGAGCTCAAGCACCTCAACACCCACTACGCCGGCCGGCCGAGCGCGCTGTATTTCGCCGAGCGCCTGACCGAGCACTTCGGCGGCGCGAAGCTTTACTTCAAGCGCGACGAGCTCAACCACACCGGCTCGCACAAGATCAATAATACGCTGGGCCAGATCCTGGTCGCGCGCCGCATGGGCAAGACCCGCATCATCGCCGAGACCGGCGCGGGCCAGCACGGCGTGGCCACCGCGACGGTGTGCGCGCGCTTCGGCCTGCAATGCGTCGTCTACATGGGCGCCAAGGATATCGAGCGTCAGAAGTCCAATGTGTTCCGTATGCAGCTTCTGGGCGCCGAAGTACGCCCGGTCGACAAGGGCACCGCGACGCTGAAAGACGCCATGAACGAGGCGCTGCGCGATTGGGTCGCCAACGTGCATGACACTTATTACCTCATCGGCACGGCGGCGGGTCCGCATCCGTACCCGACCATGGTGCGCGACTTCCAATCGGTGATCGGAGAAGAAGTGCGCAAGCAGTTGCTGGAAGCCGAAGGCCGGTTGCCCGACAGTCTCGTGGCGGCTGTCGGCGGCGGCTCCAACGCCATTGGCCTGTTCCATCCCTTCCTCGACGATGCGGATGTAAAGATGTACGGCGTCGAAGCGGCGGGCCGCGGCATCAAGACCGGCGAGCACGCGGCGTCCATCACCGGCGGCTCGCCCGGCGTGCTGCACGGTAACCGCACCTATCTGCTGCAGGACGAAGGCGGCCAGATCAAGGATGCGCACTCCATCTCCGCCGGCCTCGACTATCCCGGCATTGGCCCCGAGCACGCATGGCTGCATTTCCAGGGCCGCGTGAATTATGTGTCGGCCACCGACGACGAAGCGCTCGCGGCGTTCCAGTTCTGCTCGAAGCTCGAAGGTATTCTGCCGGCGCTGGAGCCCGCGCACGCGCTGGCTTATGTCGCGCAAGTGGCACCCACCCTGCCGAAGGAGCACATCATCGTCATGAACATGTGCGGCCGTGGCGACAAGGACGTGTTCACAGTAGCCGATGCCTTAGGAGCCAAGCTGTGAGCGCGGCGATCAAAGCCAAAGTGGTGGACTCTTCCAACCGTATCGCGGCGCGCTTTGCGCTTCTGAAGAAGCACAAGCGCGCAGGTCTGGTGACCTTCATCACCGCCAACGATCCGACACCCCATGTGTTCATGGACATCCTCGAAGGTCTGCCGGCCAGCGGCGCGGACCTGATCGAGATCGGTATTCCGTTCTCCGATCCCATGGCCGACGGTCCGGCCATCCAGCTTTCCAGCCAGCGCGCGCTCAAGCACAAGACGCGCGTGGATGACGTGCTCGAAGCGGTGCGCGAGTTCAGGAAGAACGAGATCGATACACCCATCATTCTCATGGGCTACTACAATCCGATCTATCACTACGGTAACCAGGAGTTCGCCGAGCGCGCGGCGGCCGTGGGCGTTGATGGTGTGATCGTCGTCGATCTTCCGCCGGAAGAGTCGGAAGAGCTGACGGTGCACTTGCGCGCCAACGACATCCACATGATCTTCCTGACCGCGCCGACGTCGAGCGACGCGCGCCTGCCGACGATCCTGAAGGAAGCCTCAGGTTTCGTGTACCACGTCGCCATCACCGGCATCACCGGCACCGCCAGCGCCAACGAGGATGCGGTGAAGGTCGCGACCATGCGCCTGCGCAAACATACCGATCTGCCGATTGCGGTCGGCTTTGGCATCAAGACGCCGGAGCAGGCACGCGCGATCGGCGCGCACTGCGATGCCGCTGTCGTAGGCTCGGCCATCGTTGACATCATCGCCAAGGGTGTGGACGCGACCGGCAAGCCGCAGGCGGGACTCACCATGAAGGTGCTCGAATTCGTCAAGTCGCTCGCCACGGGCGTGCACGGCGCTTGGCCATAAGCCGGGCCCTAAAGGGTTGTAATCCGGGCCGGAAGCACATTCGTGGGAATTTCTGATATAATTGGCACTTCCTGAACGGGGACTGCTCCATGAACTGGCTCACCAATTTCGTTCGGCCCAAGATCCAGCGCCTGCGCCAAAAGCCAGCCAAGGAAGTGCCGGACAACCTCTGGCATCAGTGCACCAAGTGCAACGAGATGATTTTCCACCGCGAGCTGGAGAAGAATCTGCGGGTGTGCACGCACTGCGGCCACCACATGCGCATGCCGGTGCGCGACCGTCTCAAGATGCTGTTCGATGACGGCCAATACACCGACGTCGAGCTGCCGGACGTGGCCGCCGATCCCTTGAAGTTCAAGGACCGGAAAAAGTACGCTGACCGCCTGAAGGATGCCCGCACCAAGACCGGCCTCAAGGATGCCGTCGTCGTGGGCCACGGCAGCATGGGCGGGCGCGGCGTCGTCATCGCCGCATTCGAGTTCGACTTTATGGGCGGCTCCATGGGTCAGGCCGTCGGCGAGGCGATCATCACCGCCGCCGATGTCGCCATGCTGCAGGAAGCGCCGCTGATCGTGATCCCGTCCTCTGGCGGCGCGCGCATGCAGGAAGGCATCCTGTCGCTCATGCAGATGGCGCGTACCACCGTCGCCGTCGACAAGGTGCGCGAGAAGGGCTTGCCCTACATCACAGTGCTCACCGACCCGACCACGGGCGGTGTGACGGCCTCCTTCGCCATGCTGGGCGATGTGGCCATCGCCGAGCCGGGCGCCATCATCGGTTTCGCGGGTGCCCGCGTCATCGAACAGACCATCCGCGAGAAGCTGCCCGAAGGCTTCCAGCGCTCCGAATACCTCATGCAGCATGGCATGGTGGACATGGTCGTGCCGCGCCCGGAACTGCGCGCCAAGCTCGTGCAGCTCTTGGGCCTGCTCCTCCAGAGCAAGCCGGCGGGTGTGGTAAGCCTCGCCCCGTCCCAGCGCCGCAAGATGCGCGAACGCGAAAGCGCCTCGCGCCTGGTGCCGCCGGACCCGACCGTGCCCGACATGCACTACGACCCGGACGGCGCTCCGGCGGAGTAACCTGCGGCTCGCAAACGGCGCGGCATTTCCTATAATCGCCGCGTATGTCGGAACAGCGCGAAATCCAGTCCCAAGTCGATGCCGCCCTCGCGCGGCTGACGCAGCTTTATCCCAAGCTCATCGACCTCTCCCTGGGGCGGATGCTCCGGGTGCTGGGCGATCTCGGCAATCCGCACGAGCGCCTGCCGCCAGTCATCCACGTCGCCGGCACCAACGGCAAGGGCTCGACGGTGGCGATCATGCGCGCTGTGCTGGAAGCCGCCGGTTACCGCGTGCACGTCTACACCTCGCCGCATCTCGTGCGCTTTGCCGAGCGTATCCGGCTGGTGGGCGAGACCATTGACGAGGCTTTGCTGCTGGCCCTGCTCGAACACGTCGAGGCGGCCAACGCGGGCAAGCCGATTACCTTCTTTGAAGTGACGACAGCCGTGGCCTTCATGGCCTTCGAGCGCATCCCGGCGGACGTGGTGCTGCTGGAGACCGGCCTCGGCGGGCGCTACGACGCAACCAACGTGATCGCGACGCCCGCGGTCACGGCGCTGAGTTCGATCTCCATGGATCACATGCAATACCTGGGCGATACCCTTGCGAAGATCGCCGGCGAGAAGGCCGCCATCATGAAACCGGGTGTGACCTGCGTTTCGGTCGCACAGCCGCCGGAGGCCGCCGAGGTGATCGCCCATGCCGCCCTCGACATCGGCGCCCCCTTGCGCGTGCAGAACGACACCTGGAGCGTCGCGGCGGATGGCGCGGGCCTGTTGTTCAAAGGCCAGCACAACACGTGGAAGACGGCGCTGCCGGCATTACCCGGACGCCACCAGATCGGCAATGCCGGCCTCGCACTGGCGGCGCTCGATCAGTCGCCCTTCGCCATCCCGGCTTTCGCTTTGCGGAGCGGTATGCGTAACGTCTCCTGGCCGGCGCGTGCTCAGAAGTTGAGACGCGGCCCGCTTGTCACTGCCCTCCCGGGCGGCTGGGAGCTTTGGCTCGACGGCGGCCACAATGCCGGCGGCGGGCAAGCCGTGGCGGACATGGTGGCAGATCTCTGGTCCGATGCGCCCGTGCACTTGGTGTGCGGTATGCTGGCCACCAAAGTCGCCGACGACTACCTGCGGCCCATCGCGCCGCGTGCCACCAGTATCACCTGCGTGCCGATTGCCTCGAGCGAGGCCGCGCTTCCGCCCACGGAACTCGCGGAGGCCGCCAAACGCGTTGGCTTCAAGGACGTCAGTACGGCCGACGATCCCGCCGCCGCGATCCGCGCGATTGCCGCCAGCGGCAGCGGCCGCGCGCGTGTGCTGATCTGCGGCTCGCTTTACCTCGCCGGCGAAGTGCTCAGAGATAATTCTTGAGGAAGAACGCGACTGTCACGGCGGTCGCGATGCTGATGATGCCCATGCGCACATGTTTCGGGTCCATTTTGCGGGCGACCCGCGCGCCGAGGTATCCGCCCGCCAGCGCCGCGACCAGGATGGTCGCGGTCTGGGGCCAGACGATTTTGCCGGCGCCGACAAACACCAGCACCGAAATGCCGTTGATGATCCCGGCCATGAGCGTCTTGGTAGCGTTCATGGCGTTGAGGTTGGAGAGGCCAAAGAGGCTGTAGACCGCAAGCATGATGATGCCCATGGCTCCGCCGAAGTAGCCCCCGTAGATGCCGACTATGAATTGGATGAACAGCAAGCCCGCCGGGCCGATGGTCAACACCGTACGCAAGCGCGGCACGATCTGCGGGCCGAAGGCGAACAGTAGCGTCGCGGCCAGGAGCAGCCAGGGCACCAGCACGTCGAAGGTTTGCTCGGGCGTATAGACCAGCAGCAGCGCGCCGGCGATGCCGCCGATCACGCTGACGATGGTCATCGCCTTGAAGGAGACGCCTTCGAAAGGCTTGAAGTCGCTGCGGTAGGCCCAGGCGCTGGCGAAGCTGGCGGGGAACAGCGCGACCGCGTTGGACGCATTGGCAACGACCGAGGGCACGCCGGTGAACACCAGCGTCGGAAAGGTCACGAACGTCCCGCCACCCGCCACCGCGTTCATCACACCGGCGATGAAGCCGGCGGCGGCGAGCAGCAGGTAAGGCAGAACCGGGGTGTCCATCACGAGGTCTTGCTGGCGGGGAAGTCCAGCGGACGCGCGGCGGTCGCGCCCTTCCACAGCGAAGGCGCGATACGCGCGAACTGCGGCGGATAGTTGATCTTCGCGCCCAAACGGTCGGCTGCGTGCCAGGGCCAGCGCGGGTTGTCGAGGATTGCGCGCGCCAGCATCACGAAGTCGATCTTGCCCGTAGCGACGAGTTCCTCGGCCTGGGTCGCGTCGACGATGTGGCCGGCCGTCGCGGTGGGCACGCCCGCCTTGGCTTTGACGTGCGCGGCTGGCGGCACCTGATAGCCGAGCCCCTGGGGGATCGGAAGATTGGGCACGATGCCGCCCGTGGAAACCGAGATATAAGCTGCGCCGATGGCCTTGAGCTCGGCGGCGTAGAGCGCGGCTTCATCGGGTGTCCAACCTTTATTGTCGGTCCAGTCCGTGCCGGTGATGCGCGCGCCGAGGACGACGTGCGCCGGCAGCGCGGCCTTCACCGCGCGCGCGACGGACAGCGGGAAACGCACGCGGTTCTCGAAGCTGCCGCCGTATTGATCGGTGCGTGTATTGACCAGCGGCGACAGGAACGTGTCGAGCAGATAGCCGTGCGTGGAGTGCAGTTCGACGGCGTCGAAGCCGAGGCGCACCGCGCGCTGTGCGGCACGCACGAAGGCGAGGCGGATGTGCGCCATGGCGTTCTCGTCGAGCGCCGTGGGTGTGTGCCAGCCGGCGTTGAAGGGCGTCGCCGATGAAGCAACGGTCGGCCAGGGATCCTCGCTGGTGCTGAGCGGGCCGCTGCCCTCCCAGGGGCGCTGCGTGGAAGCCTTGCGGCCGGCGTGAGCGATCTGGATGCCGAAGCGCGTGCCGGGCACGGCGACGCCGCGCGCGGCGGCGAGCACCCGCGCGAGCGCGGCTTCATTGGCGTCGCTGTAGATGCCAAGGCACCCATGGGTGATGCGCCCGCGCCGCTCGACGCCGGAGGCTTCCAGCACCACCAAGCCCGCGCCCGACATGGCGTACTGCATCACCTGTTGCAGGTGCCAGTCGGTGGCGCAGCCATCGACGGCGCTGTACTGGCACATGGGCGCGATGGCGATGCGGTTGGGCAGCGCGAAAGGGCCGAGATCGAGCGGTGAAAACAGAGCGGACACGTCAGGCCTCTACGGAAATGATGCCGAGCTCGGCGTACTTATCGAGCAGCGTGGTTTCGATCACCTTCAGCCGGTCGGTCAGCAGCTTCTCGACCTCGAATGGCTTGAGTTTCTTGCCGCCTATGACGACATCGCCGGCATCTGCGCCAAAGACTTTGGCTGCAACTTTGACAGCGTTCGTCGGCTGTTCGCAGCGCGCGAGCAACAGCAGCGCGTCGATATTGGTCATCTCTACGCCCGTACCGGCGGCCGGCGCGGCGAGGGCAACGCGCGGCAGGCTCATGCCGAGCTCCTTGATCATGCCGCGGTTGGCTTGGTGCATCGAGAGCTTCGCGCCCTTTGGAACCTTCACCGGCGACGTGGTGTGCGAGAAGCTCATCACCTGACCACCGGCGGCGAGCAGGCGCGCCGCCTCGGCGCGGGTCCAGGGCGAGAGCCCGGCGAGGTTCGGGATGTCTTCCATGCCGCGCACGCTGAGCGCGCCCTTGGCAATGGTGTTCAGCAGGCTCGCGAAGGGCTCGTTCTGATAGCTGAGCTGGATGTCGCCGAAGGCGACCTCGCGGTCGATGGCGGGCAGCGGCTCGAGCGTGCCGAAGACCTGGTCCTGGTTGACCGCGAGCCATTCGTCTTCGGTCTTCAGAGACTCACCCTTGATCCAGACGTCGCGGCGGAAGGTCTCGTTGCGGATGAAGTCGCGTTTGGCCTCCAGCTCGGCGCGGCTGGTGACCGCGCGAAACTCGTCCTGCAGCTCCATGGCCACCGACAGGTCGACCATGTTGAGGAACAGGCGCGCACAGCCGGCGAACCGCAGCCCGCGCTTTTCCATCATGTACTTGAGCTCGGCGAAGTAGAAGGCGCGCAGATGTTCGTTGAAGTACTCGTGCGCCATGTAGCGCGGGTCGATGCGTTCCAATTCCTCCACGGCCTCGGCCAGCGCCGGGTTGTCGCGGAAGTATTTGACCTGCGCGTGCTTGAGGCGCTTCAGCCACTCAAGGCCGATGCGCGCGCGCTCCAGTGAATCGACACCGTCTTTGCTCAGTGAATAGACCATGTTGCGCATGGGCAGCTTCGCCGCCCAGCCGGGCATGGCGTTGCAGCCCGTGAGCAGGAACCCGCCGGGCTTGAGGCGCCGCGCGGCATCGTCGAGCACGGCGTCGCGCACGCTGTCGTTGATCCAAGACAAGACGCCGTGCATGACGGCGAAGTCCAAATCGGGCAGGTCGGTCGGTTTGAGGTCGGTGAAGCTGCGCTGCAGGAAATGCGCGTTGTTCAGCCCCATGCGCAACGCGAGAGTCTCGCCCGAGCGGATGTGGGCAGGCAAGAAATCCACGCCGTGGAACGAGGCATTGGGGTAACACGCGGCCAGCACGACGGCGGTGAGGCCGTTGCCGCATCCGTAGTCGCACCAGGTGAAAGGTCCGTCCAAAGGCCGCGGGCGGAATCCGTTGGCAGCCGCCACCAAGTTCATATGGGTGGGCGCGTGGTCGCCATAGAACTCGGCGACATAGGCGGTATCGGTGACGTAGCCCTCGGTAGTTCCGCTCATGCCCTGGTCCATGTAGACTTAAGTCGTGCGGGTTTTTGCATAACACGCCCGCGCGAGGGGGGGAATCGGTTCAATGGGGTTGTTCAGCGCGAAGGCGCCGGCGTCGGGCCGGCTGCCGGTGTTCTCCTTCGCCATGCTGTTTGGCGTCGCCATCACCATCGCGATCGGGAATGCCGGCATGCAGTCGCTGCTGCCGGCCATCGGCCGCGAGCTTGGCCTCGCCGACACCATGGTTTCGGCGATCTTCGCGCTCTCGGCCATCATGATGGTGGTCATGACGCCGTTCTGGGCGGTGCGCTCGGACCGCGTGGGCAGGAAGCCCATGCTGCTGGTGGGCCTTGCCGGTTTCGCGGTCTCCATGACCATCTGGGGCATCGTCATCATGTTCGGCGCGCGCCAGATCATCGCGCCGATGGTGACCTTCGTTCTCCTGCTATTCGGGCGCGGCATCATGGGCGTCTTCATGGCGGCGCTGGCGCCGGCGCAGCAGGCTTATGTCGCCGAACGCACCGAAGCCGACGTGCGCACCCAGGCGATCTCGGCGCTGGCGGGTGCTTTTGGCTTCGGCATGATCTTCGGACCGCTGGTGGCGCCGCTGTTGGTGTTCCCAGTGGTGGGGCTCGCCGGCCCTTTATTCATTTTCGCCGCCTTCGGGCTCGTCGTGCTGGTGCTGGTGGTGCGCTGGCTGCCGGAGACCTGGCCGCCGCCGGGCTTCAAGCCCAAGGACCCCAATGCGGCCGAGACGCCAAAGGCCGCGCCCATCGTATTCGATGCACGCGTGCGCGGCTTTATGGTGGCCTGCCTGCTCGTCTCCGCGTGCCAGGTCGGCCTGACGCAGGCCGTGGGCTTCCTCGTCATCGACGAACTCAAGGTGACCCCGGCGGAAGCGCTAGGTCCCATCGGCATCGCCATGACCGCCAGCGCCATCGCCACGGTGGCGGCGCAGTGGGGCCTCGTGCCGCTGCTGAAGATGAACCCACGTCAGCTCCTGCGCTGGGGCGCGGTGATGGCGGCCCTCGGCGCGGCCATGGTGGCGTTCACGCCCGCCTTCTGGGCGATCGTCGTAGGCTTTGCGGTCTTCTCGCTCGGCGTTGCGTTCTTGCGTCCGGGCTACAGCGCGGGCGCCTCGCTGGCCGTGGGGCTCAGTGACCAGGCGCGCACCGCGGGCGCGATCATGTCGATCAGCGGCGGCGTCTTCATCCTCGGCCCCGTATTCATGGCGCTCTACGGCGTCCTGCACGCCGCGCCCTTCGTGCTCGCTGCGGTGCTGATGGCGGCGTTGCTGCTTTACGCGCTGGTCGATCCTGCCCTGAAGCGTGCCGGCGTCACCGCACAAGCATGACGAAAAATCCCAAGGTCGTTGTCGTCAACGACCGCATGCAGAAACGCTATAAGTACCAGCTGGTCGCGCGGCGGGGCCGTGACTTCGATCCGGAGTTCAAGCCGGAATTGACCCCCGCCGAAATGCTGGCGCTTGGCGTCTTCGGCGGCAAGTACATGACCGACTGCCGCAAGGAGTTTCCCAAGAGCTGGTTCGCGCGCGCCAAGCTATCGCCCCAGGGCCGCGATAATGCGCTCAACTATTTCGGTGTCGATGCCAGCACGCCGCTATCTGTGTGGCGCAGGAACGGCTGGATCTATCACGAAGACCCGCGCGGCTGGTTCCAATGGTACTGCCGCTATTACATGGGCCGGCGCATTCCCGACGAAGACAAGCGCCAGATCAAACGCTGGAAGGCCTTCACTCGGCACGTCGCACAAGTAAAGCGCGCCTGCGAACCCGGCGATCCCTTCTGCCGCCCGCGTCAGCGCCAGGCGCTGCTGCACTGGGCCTACGACAGCCGCAAAATCTGAAAAGCAAAAGCCCCGCCGGTGAAGGCGGGGCTTTGTTCGTTTGCCGCAGCGTGGATTAGATCGACGACTGTACCCACTCGCGCAGCTTGCTTTCGGGCAGGGCGCCGACCTTGGTCGCGGCGACCTGGCCGCCCTTGAAGATCATCAGCGTCGGGATTCCGCGCACGCCGTACTGCGTCGGCGTCTGCGGATTGTCGTCGATGTTGATCTTGGCGATGGTCACCTTGCCGCCCATCTCGGCGGCGATCTTATCGAGCGACGGTGCGATTTGCTTACACGGACCGCACCACTCCGCCCAGAAGTCGACGAGGACCGGGCCTTCGGCCTTGAGGACGTCCTGCTCGAAGGATTGGTCGGAAACCTGTTTCATGGGGGCGCTGTCCTTAATGGGGGCTTGGGGTGGATGGAATCTAGGGAGGGGTAACCGGTGCGTCAAGCTGTGGAGAAACGGCTTCTCCGCTCTGCGGTTCCCTCGGAATAATCACCTTTCACGAACGCGCGATTGACTAACTTCGCCACGAAAGCGTCACCGGCGTGATCGGATTTTTGGGCGCGCGGCCCTCGGCCTGGGCGGCGAGGAATTCGCGTTTCAGGCGGAAATACCAGCGTGTCTGGGTGTCGGCATCCTGGACCAGCACGGTTTTGGGATCGAAGGCGAGGCCTTCGACCATCGACATGACCGCGCGGCGGTCCTGGTCGAGGAAGCGCATTGCAATCGGGCGCATAATGGCGCGCATGATCGCCGCGCCCGGTACGTCCCAGTACATCACATGGTGGACTTCCGTGCGGTCGGCGGTGATGGGCGTGCAAGCCGTCAAGCCGCAGTAATTGTAGCGCGGCGTACGGGCGTGTTCGATGCGCACGGAAGGCAAGCGGTAGGAGATTTCGGTCTCCGGCGCGCCGCCCAGGAACAGCGCGTAGGCGCGGCTGTTGCGCGAGGCGGTGTGGCGGTCCATGCGCCAGCCGAGACCTTCGCTCTCGGGCAGGGGCGAGAAGGCTTTGTGCTTTTCATGAATGCTGGCTTCGTTGCGCCACAGTGACGAGCTGTGCACGAAGGCGCCGTGGGCCGGATCCATGAGGCCAATGACGGCCAAGTCGATGTTGCAGTCGAAGACCATCGACACATAAAGCTGACGCTTGTTGCCTATGGCGGGCACTTCGGGCACGGGCGGGAGTGCGCCGCGCTGTGTGCCCATGTAAATCCAGACGTTGCCTTGGTGCTCCCGGACCGGAAACACTTCGGCGCGGATGTCCCCCGGCTGGGGACGCTGTGCGGCGGTCTGCGACGGAATGGCGGTGCACTGGCCGTCGGTGCGGAAACGCCAGCCGTGGTAGGGGCACTCGACCTCGCGGCCGTCGAACTTGCCCTTGGACAACAGCGTGCCGCGATGCGGACAGGTGTCGCGCAGCGCAAAGACATTTCCGCCCGCGTCACGGCCGAGCAGTACCGGCTCGCCCAGCAGCGTGCGGTGCACGGCCTTGCCGCGCGCGAGCGCCGACGCCGGCGCGGCGTAATACCAGGCCTCGCGCAGCATGACGCCGCCCACGCCCAAACGATAGTCGGGCGCGGCGTGCGGCTGGTCGGGGCGGGTGTCGTCCATATGGCGACTATATCAAGCCCGCGTGGATGAGGGCAGCGTCCATGGCGGCTGCTTCCAGCTCCATGGTGAAGGGCCCGTCGGTCCACAGCAGCACGCAGCGAATGCGGTGCTGAGGATAGATGGCGGTTAGCGCGGCGCGGTAGGTGGCCATCTGCAGCAAGTAAGCCGGATCGACCTTGGCGGCTTCGCGCGGCGGCGGGCGGTTGGTCTTGTAGTCGATGAGCCACACGTCGGTTGCGGTAACCGCGAGGCGATCGACCTGCGCCGAGATCACATGTTTGCCGACGAGGCCGGCGAGCGAGACCTCGGCGCGGCTTCCGGGTGCGAACAGCGGCGCGAAGGCGGGATCGTCCAGGACGCGCAGGGTCTCGGCGACGATGGCCTCCATGGTCTCGGGTGCGAGACCCCAAGCGGGGCGTTTGGCGAAAGCCTCGGCAGCGGCGCGCCGGCGCGCGGGCGGCAGATCGGGCAAGCTCTGCAGCAGGCGGTGGATAATGATGCCGCGCTGGTAGCGGTGTTTGCCGTCGTCCTTGAGTGGCGACAGCGCCGCGGGATCGGCGATAGCGCGGGACGGCGCAAGCGGGCGCGGCGGCGAAGCTTCGGCCGGTGCGGGTTTGCTCACCCAAGTGGGGATCGGCGCGGCGGTCTGCAGCGCGTCCGAGGTACGGTCGGGTTTGGGCGGCGCTGTCTGCGGCGAGGTCACCCGCAGGATTTCGCCGTCCTTCTCCGCGCCGAGGCCCTTCAAGCCTTCAGCGACGAAGCCATACCATGTGCTGTCCGGCCGGCTGCTCCTCTTGCCCTGCCAGCCGCAGACGTACAGCCGGTCTTCGGCGCGCGTCATGGCGACGTAAAGCAGGCGATGATACTCGCGTTCCTGGGCTTGCTTGGCGAGGTCGCGCAGACTTGCGGTGGCGGGGTCGAGTTCGTCGGCTTTGGCAGCCCAATACAGGAGTGGCGCGGCCTCATCGGTCCATAGCAGCGCGTCTCGCAAGGTCGGCGCCTGCGCCGTATCGGGCATGAACACGATGGGGGCCTGCAAGCCCTTGGCGCCGTGCACGGTGATGACGCGCACGGCATCGCCGCCGCTTTGCTCGAGGTCGCGCTTGATCTCGGTGTCGCCGGCCGCGAGCCAATGCAGGAACCCCTGCAAGCTCGGCGCGTGGGTGTTCTGGTAGGCGAGCGCGAGGTTCATGAACTCGTCGATGGGGTCGTCGGCGTCGATGCCGAGGCGCGCGAGCAGCTTGCGCCGTCCGCCGCGCGCGACCAGCACATGGGCATAGAGGCCCGCAGGTGTGAGGTAGTCGGTCTTGGCAAGCAAGGCGGCCAGCTCTTCATAAGCTCGCCCGAAAGGCGACGCGCTACCGGCGTGCGCGGTCAGCGCTTCCCACAGGCTCTGCTTGCCGCGATCGTGAGCGACGGCGAAAAGCTCGTCTTCCGAGAAACCAATGAGTGGGCCCTTCAGCACAGCGGCGAGCGTAAGGTCGTCGTCGGGCAGCAGCAGGAACTGGCCGAGGGCGACAAGGTCCATGATGGCGATCTGCTGCGTCAGCACCATGCGGTCAACACCGGCGACCGGGATATCCAGCTTCTTCAGCTGACGCACCAGCTCCTCGACAAACCCTGTGCGCCGGCGCACAAGCACCATGATGTCGCCCGCGCGGACCCTGCGCGCGCGGGACGGCAGCATCTCGCCGCCCTTGATCATGGCTTCGATTTTCTTGGCGATCTGCGCCGCCAAACGGTTCTGCGGCGAGTCGCCCTTGGTGCGTTCCACCGGCGGTTTCCAACTCGCCACTTCGTCGCCGGGCGCAGGCGCGATCAGCGGCCACAACTCGACAAGGCCGGCTTGGCCCATGCGCGCGACATAGTGGTGAATCTGTTCGTCGTCGCGGGCGACGCCGTAGCGCGCAGAGCCGCCGCTCTGGAAGGTGTGATCGACAACCTTCAAGACGGCATCGGTCGAACGGAACGAGACGTCCATTTCGACTTCGTCCCAGGGAATCCCGGCGGCTCTCAGTTTACCGCCGACCGCCGCGCGCTCTTTCTCGAAGCTCTCCGGCGCCGCGCCCTGGAAGCTGTAGATCGACTGTTTCTTGTCGCCCACTGCGAACACGGTGCGCGGCTTTTCGCTGATGTCCTCGCGTCCCGCGCCGGCGAAGAACTCGTCGCGGATCGGCGCGACGATGGCCCACTGGTCGGGATTGGTGTCCTGCGCCTCGTCGATGAGGATGTGGTCGATGCCGCCGTCGAGCTTATAGAGCACCCAATCAGCCACACCAGGCTGTGCGAGCAGGAGGCGCGTGGTCTGGATAAGATCGTCGTAGTCCATCAATCCCCGGCGGATTTTCTCCAGCTCGAAGGTGTCGAGGACGTGAGCGCCGATGCGGATCAAGGCCGCGCTGGCTTCGGCGACGCGTAAGGCGCGCACCCGCGCGACCAGGGCCTCAAGGCGGGTGGCCTCGGCGAGTAAAACGCCACCCACTTCTGCAACAATCGCTTTTGTCGCCAATCTCTCGAACACAACACCTTCGATTGTAAGGAAGTGATCGGTATAGGCTTCAAATGTCGTCACGCGTAATGCCGGCGCCGCCAGCCAAGC
Source organism: uncultured bacterium (assembly GCA_903888485.1). Classification (GTDB taxonomy): domain Bacteria; phylum Pseudomonadota; class Alphaproteobacteria; order Rhodospirillales; family Rhodospirillaceae; genus SHVO01. The sequence continues at coordinate 17,197 of CAISTS010000046.1, forward strand.
GGCGATGCCCGCGCCGCGTTTCTGGTCGGTTTTGGTGCCGCGCGCCATGACATCGACGATGCGGCGAAGATCGTCGCAAGCGAAGGCGCTGTCGTGGCAAGCCGTTTCAAGCAGTTGCGCTTCGGTCTCTCCCGGGATCAGGCCCAGCCGCGCGCGCATGGCGGCGAGGGCTTTATCGATGCCACCGCTGTCTTCGATCATGCGCTTGAGCTTGGCGCGCGCCGCGACCAGCGTCTGCATCAGTTCAAAGAAGTTGCTTTCGCGACAGCGCGCTGTAATGACCTGCAGCGCGGCGGCCAAATCCTCGTCGTCGCCGGCGTGGGCATGGGCGATGGTGTTTTCTAAAGCGCGCTCGAGCGCTTCCTGCGCATCCCTTTCGTCCATGAGGGCGAAATGCGGCGGCACGCGCGCTTCCACGGGAAAACGGCGCAACAGCGACTGACAGAAGGCGTGCAGGGTCGAGATCTGAAGGCCGCCCGGCGCATCCAGCACTTCCGCGAACAGCCGCCGTGCGCGGCCTAGCAAGCGTTCAGCGGCTTTGCGGTCGGACGCCGCCGTCTGCTCGGGAAGCAGCGCGGCGATCTCGGCGAACAGCGCGTCCTCGCCCAGGGTCACCCAGGCGGCAAGGCGCGCGTTGATGCGGTTGCTCATCTCGGCGGCGGCGGCCTTGGTGAAGGTGAGGCACAGGATGCGCTGCGGCGCCGTGCCGGTGAGCAGCAGCGCGAGTACGCGCTCGGTCAGAACCTTGGTCTTGCCCGAACCGGCGGACGCACTAACCCAGACCGAGAGGCCCGGTTTGATCGCGCGCGCCTGCTCACGCGTGGCAATGGAAATAGGATCGGCGGTCATGCTTCGTCCTCGCCGGCGGCCCATTCCTTGACGCGCGCCAGGTGCTCATAGTCGCTGTAGGTCGGCGCATGGGCGGGATTGGGGCGTGCCTCGTAGGCGGTCGCCGGGTCGTCGAACTTGGCGACCAGCGCGGCCAGGCCTTCGCGCGCTTCTGCCGCAAGCTGCGCCGCGCCGATGCTGATGGCCTTCTCATCGCCACCGTCCTGCCGGCCATGGAGGTGCCAGAAGGCGAGCGCGGCTACCGGTGCCGCCGCTAGGCCTTCGAACCCGCCAGCGGCCATGATGGCCGCTTCCAACGGCAGCTGCGGGGCAAAGCCGGCCACAACTTCAGCCTCGCGCGGCGGCGTGCCGGTTTTGTAGTCGATGATGACGGCGCGCCCGTCCTGGGTCCGGTCGATGCGGTCGGCCTTGGCGCTCAGCAGGAATGGTCCACCGGGCGCATTTATGGTCAGCGTGCCGGTCACTTCGGCCACCGATTGGACGAGCGCCGCGCGGCGGGGCTGCTCATGGCTCACGAACCAACGTGCGATGCGCTCGAAGCGCGGCCACCAGAAGGCCATGATACCGGGCCGCGCGGCTTCTTTTTCAAAGCGCGCGCGCCCCAGTGCAAGCAGCGTATCCAGTGCGCGCGCTGGCAGAGCGCCGGTCGGATGTGTGGTGATGAAATCCTGCAGCACGCCGTGGATCAGCGTGCCGTAGTCGGCGGCGCCGGCATCCTGCTCGAGCGGGTCGAGCGGTCTTAGCTTGAGGATATGGCGCGCATAGACGCTGTAAGGATCACGCATCCAGCGTTCGATGTCGGTGACCGACAGTCGGCGCGGTCGTGCGGCCACGGGTGGTTTCGGTGCCGGCGGCGATGTGGCTGCGAAAGCGGCGGGCGCGCTGAGGGGCTTGGTCCAGGCGCGCCAGTCGCCGCGTTGTGCGGCGAATGCATCTTCGAGCTTGGCGGCCGCAATGACGCGCCCCAGGCGCATCAGCCAGCGCGACGGAACGGTGGGTGTGCCTTCGACCTTCTCGGCGCGTGTCAGCACCACGCGCGGCGCGCACATGGCTTGCACGATGTCGTGCGCGGCCTGACCAATGCGGCGCTCCGGCGAGGGCAGGCCAAAATCGGTGCGCATGGGACGGCTCATCCAAGGGTCGGCTACGGCGGGCGCCGGCCACGTACCTTCATTGAGGCTGCCGAGGATGAGCACATCGAAACGCTGCAGGCGGGCTTCGAGGGGACCCAGAATATGGAGGCGCGGATGACGACCGAAGCGCGGGCGCACCACGCGCCCTTCCATCAGCGCTTCGAACAGGCCGGGGTAGACCGCGGGCGCGATGGGTGGCAGTTGGTCCGCGCAGAGTGCGAGGTCGGCGGCGAAAGCCGCAGCGGCCTCACCCGCGTCCTCGGCCCAGAGGCGCGAGGGCCCCGGCGCCTCGGGGGTCGCGGCCAGAGCTTCGGCAGCTTCCATGTGCGCAGTAAGGAGATCCCCAAGCGCGGCTTCTTTTTCCCGCATCAGCGCTGCAAAGCGGCCACAGCAGGTTTCGAGCAAATTCAGCCAGGCGATGATCTGCTTGTTGTCACCGGCAAGCTGGGCGAGCGCGCCAAGGCCCGGCGCTGGACGGGGACCGCGCAAAACTTCACGTTCAGCCAGGCGCGTCAGCGCACGGAAGGCGGCGGGATCGCGCCCGCCTGCCGCGAGCGGGTGTTTGCAAGCGGCAAGCAACGCGACCGGTGCGAAATCTTCGGCGACCATCGTGGCGACGAGGCGCAGAAAAGCGCCCGGCGCGGTGCGCGGCAGCGGCGTGCCGGCGGAATCGTCGATGTCGATATCCCAGCGCGCGAGTTCACCGGCGACGCGTTCGGCGAGGTCTCGGTCGGGCGTCACCAGTGCGGCCGTGCGCCCGGGAGTCTCCAGCGCCTCGCGCATCACGAGGCCGATGGCCTCAGCCTCTTCCCGGCGCGTGGCGCAGTCGATGCGGCTGATACCCGTGAGCGTGCCCGCGTCGAAGCCACCAAGGTGCTCCCACGCATGGGTGGTGGCGGCGGGACGCATGACCTCGGCCAGGAATCGGGTGCGTGTGCCGGCGGGTGCGCTCCCAGGCCAGGTTTGCACGGCATCGCGGTTCACCCCGACATGAGCGAGAAGCTGTTTCAACCCGCGCTGCGGATGAGTTTCATCGACCGAGTCCCAGGTTTCATCATCGAGCGTTTGATCGAGGCCCGGCAGGACGACGCAGGAATCTTTCAACGTCGCAACGGCGGCGAGCACATCGGCGGTGGCGGGGATGCTGCCGGTGGAGCCGGCGGCGATGATCGGTCCATGCACGGCGCCTGCCTTCCAGGCCGCCACCTGCGCGGCAAAGAGCCGATTGCGGTGTTCGGCGGGATCGAGCGCGCCTTCGGTGGCGAGAATGCCCGGCCAATGGCTTTGCAGCACGCCGAGGAAGTCGAGGGTCTCCTGCCAGTGTTGGGCGTAGCGCTCAGGCGCGAGGGTTTTGAGATTCTCCCACGACACGCGTTCGGTCTGCACTTCGTCGAGGAACTTGGCGAGTTCCTGCGCGAGGCGCACGGCCTGCTCGGGGTTGGGCTCCAAGGGCGCGATCAGCCGCGCGAGCATCAACTGGCGCTTGAGGCCGGAGATCGGCGGGGGGATGTCGGTTGCGGCTGCGGAGGCGCTATACCCCGCGAAGTGGGCTTCTTCCTCGTCGAGGTCGTTGAGGGGCATCAGACGCGGAAGCAATAAGGGCTTGCCCTCCGACAAGCGCAGGAAAGCCTCGCGCAGTGAACGGCAGGCGCGCCGCGTAGGCAGCAGTACGGTGATAGCAGCCAGCGCCAAGGGATCGCCGGCAGTGTCTTCCAAAATCCCGCGCGCAAGAACATCGACGAAGGCGGCTTCGGCCGGAATGGTGAAAACCGCAGGCTTGCCGGCCGCGAAGCGCGCAGCCGCGTCCCTGCGCCAGCTCATGACGCCGCCAGCAGCGCCTCGGTCTCGCCGACCGCCTGCGGCGTGCCGACGTGATGCCAGGTGCCGTCATGTGTCAGCGCACGCATGCGCCCGGCGGCGATGGCCCGGTCCCAGATCTTGTTCATGGAAAAGGGCAGCGCGGGTTCGTCGTCGAGCAGGCGCGGATGCAGGATGTAGGCGCCGGCATAGACGAAAGGCGCGTCCGGCGCGGTGCCGCGGCGGGTCATGAGGCCGTCCGCATCGACAAAGAAATCGCCCGCGCCGTCGAAGCCATGGGCGGTCTTGCGCGGATGAACCAGCATCAGCACGTCGAGCTTGGCCGGGTCCCACGCATCCGCAAGGCGGTTCAGCATGGGAGTCTTGCCATCTCGGATGATGGCGTCGCAGTTGAAGACGAAGAAGGGTTCAAACCCCAACAGCGGCAGCGCCTTGACGATGCCGCCGCCGGTATCGAGCAGGCGCTCGCTCTCATCGGAAACCAGCGTCACCGGTGCGCTGCGGGTGATGACATGCTTTGCCAACATCGGCGCGAAGTGGTGCACGTTGATGACAGCGCGCGCGACACCGGCCGCGGCCAGTTGATCGAGCGTCCAGTCGATCAGCGCCTTGCCGGCGACCTGCACGAGCGGCTTGGGACGCGTGTCGGTGAGCGGGCGCATACGCGTGCCGAGGCCCGCCGCGAGCAACATGGCGGTACTTGGCATCCCCTGGGGCATCATGCGGCCACCCGCCGCTGGGCTTGCGGCACATGCGCATCGAGCCAGGCCTTCAGCGGCGCGAGCACCGGGTGCGCGAGGCAGCGGTCCATGTAGCGCCACAGGCGCGGCATGTGCACGAGGTAGTGCGGCTTGTTGTCGCGTAGCTTGAGGCGCGCGAAAGTGCCGATGACGCGCATATGCCGCTGCGCCGCCATCACGGCCCAGGACGTGCCGAAGTTCTCGGGGTTGAGCGCCGGGAAGGCCGCGAGGTAGCGCTGCTTCAGGTCGGTCACCAGCGCGGGGTCCACATCGCGGCGCGCATCTTCCAGCAGCGACATCAGGTCGTAGGTGATGGGGCCCGAGACTGCATCCTGGAAGTCGAGCATGCCGCAGGCTTTGATCCCGGTGCGGCCCGGGACGAGCATCAGATTATCGACGTGGTAATCGAACAGGATGAGCGACGTGGGCGCCTTCCAGGCCAGCGGCAACACCTCTTCCCAGATCCGCCCGTAGGACGTGATCGCGGCGGCGGACAAGGGCGGCGCGCCAACGAGCGGCAAGTACCACGCATGCAGGCGGCCCACTTCCTCCATCAGACGCGGCAGGCCGTAGGGGATCACGCCCTCCGGCACGGCGTCGGGCCGTTTGTGGAGCGCGATCAGCGCGTCGATGGCCAGCGTGTAAAGCTCCCGCTCGGATTCCCCGCGCGCCAGCAGGCGGGTGTAGGTGTCATCGCCCAGGTCTTCGAGCAGCAGAAGGCCGGCGTCCGAATCCTCGGCCAGCACGGCGGGCGCGGAAAAGCCGAGTTTGCAAAGGTGGCGCGCGATGCGCACAAAGGGCCGCACGTCTTCTTGGGGCGGCGGCGCATCCATAAGTACGACGCGGCCTCGGTGATCTTCGAGCCTATCATACTTGCGGAACGACGCATCGCCGGCGAGCCGCCCGCGCTTGGCGTCGCCCCAGCCATGTTGCTGCAAGAAGGCGCGGATTAAAGTCTCACGTTGCTCCAAGGCGATTCCCCAACTCCGCGATAAACCAGTTCCGCGTTGCGTCCGGCGCCAGCCGCCGACAGCGTCAGGTCAAGGCGCGACGCCGGCAGAAACGGCCCCAATCGCTCCGGCCACTCGATGAGTGTGATAGCGCTTGCCAGGGCTTCTTCAAGCCCCAATTCGAGCGCGTCCTCGGGTTTCTCCAGGCGGTAGAGGTCGAAGTGCCAGATCGGTGTCTCAAGGGCCTCGTACACCTGGACCAGCGTGAACGTGGGGCTCACGACCTCCTCGGTATCCCCACGCGCTTCGATGAAGCCGCGCGCGAGGGTCGTCTTGCCGGCGCCGAGGGGCCCGGACAGCGCGATGACATGACCGCGGCGCGCGGGTATCGCAATGGCCGCGCCCAGGGCGAGCGTATCGGCTTCGGAGGCGAGAGTAATCATCCGCGTGCGATCATCGCTGCAGCGCCGGCTCCGGCCGCGCTTGCGCGGTGCCGGCGGGCAGGCGGCAAGCGACGATTGTGTTGGGACCGTCGGCGACGATCTCGAGCTTGCCGCCGTGCAGCTCGACGATGCGCTGAGCGAGATAGACGCCAAGGCCCGGGCCGCTGGCCGCGTGGTTCTCGGCGGTGGCATAGCGCACGGCGAAGGTAACTTCGGCGGGCCCCTCACGGCGTACGCCGAGTTCGATGCGCTCGCCGGTGGTGTTCTTCAAAGCGCCGCTGATGATGTGATAGAGCGTCTGCTTGATGCGCACGGCGTCGCCGACCATCCAGCCGGTGGAGGCGGGGCAGGTCACCGTGAAGTTGACGTTGCGGCGCTTGACGGCCTCGCGCGTCATGGAGACGACGCGTTCGACGGCATCGCGGATGTCGAAACTGTCGAGGCGCAGGGTCTGCTGGCCGGCTTCGACACCGGACAGATCGCGCACATCCTCGATCAAGGTCTTCAGCGCGCGGGCAGAACCGATGATCTCCTGCAGCGCGGCGGGTGCCAGGCTCTGCACGCCGTTCTTGGTGACCACGCGTGTGGCCAGCGACGAGATGGCCGAGACCGGGCCTTCCAGTTCGGCGGCGACATTGGTGATGAACTCGGTGCGCAGCTTATCCGTCGCGGAAAGCACTTCGGCGCGGCCGCGTAGCGCCTGGGCGACGCGCTCGGGCGCCGACACGTCGTTGTAGCAGAACAAGACGCCGCCATCGGGCAGTGGCACGGAAATGAATTCCAAGACCGAGCCGTCGCTGCGCACGACTCGCCCTTGTTGCGTGGCCCGCTCGCGGTCGGCGGCCAGCGCGGCCAGCATCACCGCACGGTGGCGTGCCCACACGGTGGTGTCCTCGAAGAACTCGCGGAAGGCGTCGATGACGGCGTTCATGGCCGGGCCCTCTCGCAGCGCTTCCAGGCTCAGTTCCCACAGATCGGCGAAGGCGGGGTTGGCGAGGCGCAGTGCGCCGTCCGCGCCGAAGACGGCGACGGCTTCCTGCAAGTTATCGATGGTCTCGCGCTGCACGGCGATCAAGGTGTTGTAGGAGCGCTCGAGGGCGAGCTTGTCGGTGACATCCTCGTAGGTCGTCAACAGACCGCCCATGGGATGCGGCGCGATGACGCGGCGCAGCGTGCCGCCGTCGGGCAGGTGCAGCACGTCTTCCAGCGGTTCGATAAGTGAATTGAAGCGCGTGAGTTCCTTTTCCTTATAGGCCGGGAAGTCGGCCACCTCTGGCAGCTTGCGCTCGCCGCGCAGGGTGTCGAGCAGCGCGCCGTACTGCGGGCCGTCCAGCAGCCAGGCGGGGTCGATCCGCCAGAGGCGCGAGAAGGCGGTGTTGAAGAACACCAGGCGCGTGTCCGGACCGAAGATGGCGATGGCGGTGGTCAGGCGCTCGAGCACTTCAGCGTGCGCGGCGGCTTCGCGCTTGACGCGCGTTTCCAGCTCTTCCTGGCGCGTGATGTCGTAGGCGAAGCCGGCGGTCAGCCTGCCGCTGCCGTCCGAGAACAGCGGCGCCTGGCTCGACGCCGGCGCCCCCGCGGTCTCCACGGGAGATTCGGTGACTTCCATCAGGCGGCGGCTGCCGTCGATGACCATGTGGAAGGGCGCGCGGCGGGTCTCGGCGGCGGCGCGCGCGGCTGCGGCGAGGGCGCGGGCCTCGCGCACGGCCACACGCGGTGCAAGCTCGCGCCCGCGCGCCACCACGTCCTCGGCGCTGCGCGCATCGACCGCTTTCACGTAAGCGGCGTTGCAGTAAATCAGTGAGAGATCGTCGTCGCGCAGCCACACCGGCTCGGCCACGCCGTCGAGTGCGGCTTTGAGCAGATCGCGTTCACGCGTCAGCGCGCCGGTCTCTTGAGTCAGCGTATCGACGGCGGCGACGCCCTCGGTGACATCGCTCATCCAGACCACATCGGCCATGGTGCGGCCTTGCTCGTCGGTGGCGCGCACGCCGCGCGCCTGGATGCGGCGTCCAGTACCTGTGTGCGCGAGATCGATCTGGAATCCGTCCCCGCCCGAACGCAGGCGCTGAATGGCGGCAAGCATGCGGTCGCGCGAAGCGGCGTCGAAGCCTTCGACGACTTCCTCGAAGTTGGCTTCGAGGCCGCGGAAAAGATCCAGCAAAACGGCCAGCCGGCGCGAGCAATAGCCGCCTTCACGAAACACCGGCAACGCGGCGGGGTCTTCGTCCGCATCGGCGGCGGGCGTGTGGAACCAGGCGAAATAACCTTCGGGCGCGGTCTCGAGTGCGGCTTGGAATGCGGCGCGGGTGTACCCGGCCTGGCCGGCGGCGCGCTCGGCTTTGCGCCAGTGCTGATGTTGACGCCACAGGGCGATGGCCGCCGGCGGGACCAGCACCAAAACAGCGATCACGCCAACCATGACCGGCGGCGTGAGGAATTCGAGCAAGGTGCCGGGCAAGCATCCCCTCTGAAGCAATGAGCTTGGGTTGATTCTAACCTCGGAGACTCATGGCGAGAACCATAAAACGCCCTCCAGGCGACCGGGTGTCGGAAATCGTCCGTAGATTGCGCGACATAGACAAATTAACATCGCGCCGCCTTGGATCGGACCGCCTCGCCCGTGACCCATCTATGAAATGTTTCTACATCAACCTCGACCGTGCCACCGACCGGCGGCAATCCATCGAAGCGAGCTTCCAGCGCGCCGCACGTCCCGGCTGGAGCCTGGAGCGGATTGCCGCCTTCGATGCGGCCTATGTCGAAAAGGCGGCGGTACCGGGGCGCATCCGGCCGGCCGAGAAGGCTTGCTTTCTCAGCCACAAGGAGGCCGTGCGCCGCAGCCTCGCGCACGAGGGGCCCGTCTTTATTCTCGAGGACGATGTCATCTTCAGCGACAAGACCTTCGCCGTGCTGGAGGCTTTGCTGGCGCGGCCGCCGACGGCCTGGGACCTCTGGTTCACCGACATCAGCGTCGCGCACATGGGATCGATGATCGAGCTCGCGGTGCTCAAAATCCAGATGGACGCCACGCGCGCGGTGAAAACCCTGAATTTGCGCGAGCTGCCGTTTTTCAGCTCCGCAGCCTACCTCGTCCATGAAGGGGCGAAGACAAAGTTCCTGGGCATCATGGACGCCGTCACGTCATTCGACGTTGCCTATGATTCGTTCCTGAACCAATCCGTGGCAGACGGAAAGCTCGAGGCGCACGCGATCTTCCCGTTCCTGACGACCCTCAGCGACCTCGCGGGCGCCTCGGACATCCAGTCGGGCGCCCTCCGGGACGGAAATACGATCCTCAATCTGTTCCGCAAGCTCGTCTGGATCGACGGCAGCGCGGCGCAACACCGCGAAACATTGGCGGCGATCACGCAGTCCACCAGCGAAGAAGCGCGCGCCTTCGGCACGCTCTGGTCGGCCATGATCGACAAGGATTTTCTGCGCCACTAGAGTTGGGGCAGCGCAGAGGACAGAAGCGCCACGCCCGAGAGTGTCAGCAAGGTGAGCACGATACGGCGGAAGGTGGTTTCGCTGATGCCGATGTAGACGCGCGCGCCGAGGAAGGCCGGGATCAGCATGGCAGGGATGACGACCGCCAGCATCGGCAGCATGGAGGCGGTGACGGTGCCTGTGGCCACATAACCGGTCATGGTGACCGCCAGCACGACGAGGTTGAAGTTCTGCACGATGCTCCGCTGGCTGTCCTTGGGCAGGCGCTTGAGGGTGCACCACGCCGTCGGTATGGCGCCGGCGAAGCCGCCCAGCCCGCCGCAGACCCCGCCCAGGAGGCCCGCGACGCCATCGCCAAGCCGGCCCTTGGCGGCCGGCGCGGGGAAGCGCGCCGAGAACAGCATGAAGGGACACCACACGATCAGGAGCGCGCCCAGGATCGCCTTGAACAGGTGAACGTCTAAGAGCGGCAGGACGAGTACGCCTAAGGGAATGCCGACAAGGCCGCCCACGAGGAACGGGGTGAGCGCTTTGGCTTCAAAGCCGCGGCGGACGGTGACGGCAGCCATGATCTGGCCGGTCAGTCCGCCGCCGACCGCGAGCACCGCGGCGAGCGCCGGGTCCACCGTCCAGGCCCAGATCGATATGGCGACCAGGCTGAAGGCAAAGCCCGAGAGGCCCTGCACGAAACCGGCGATGACGGCGCCGACGGCAATAATGAGAACGGGGGCGTCCATCACAATGGAGCGCCCCCGTTCGCTATCTTATGCCGCCTTTTTAGTAGCGATAGGTGTCGGGCTTGAAGGGCCCTTCGGGCTTCACGCCGATGTAGCTGGCCTGACGCGCGCTGAGCTTGGTGAGTTTGGCGCCGACCTTGGCGAGGTGCAACTCGGCAACCTTTTCGTCGAGGTGCTTGGGCAGCACGTAAACCTGATTCTTGTAGCTCGCGCCATTGGTCCAGAGTTCGATCTGCGCCAGCACCTGGTTCGAGAACGAAGCGCTCATGACAAAGCTCGGATGGCCCGTGCCGCAGCCGAGGTTGACGAGGCGACCTTCGGCCAACAACAGGATGCGTTTGCCGTCGGGGAATTCGATTTCATCCACCTGCGGCTTCACGTTGTGCCATTTGAAATTCCGCAGCGCCTCGGTCTGAATTTCGGTGTCGAAGTGACCGATGTTGCAGACGATGGCGCGGTCTTTCATCTTGCGCATGTGATCGACGGTGATGACGTCGAGGTTGCCCGTCGCGGTCACGAAGATGTCGGCGCGCGGCGCGGCATCTTCCATCGTGGTCACCTCATAGCCTTCCATGGCGGCTTGCAGCGCGTTGATGGGGTCGATCTCCGAGACCATCACGCGGCAGCCGGCCTGGCGCAGCGAAGCGGCAGAACCCTTGCCCACGTCGCCGAAGCCCGCGACCATGGCGACCTTACCGGCCATCATGACGTCGGTGCCGCGGCGAATGCCGTCGACCAGGCTCTCGCGGCAGCCGTAGATGTTGTCGAACTTCGACTTGGTGACGCTGTCGTTGACGTTGATGGCGGGGAAGTGCAGGCGGCCGTCCTTGGCCATCTGGTACAGGCGATGCACGCCCGTGGTGGTCTCTTCCGAGACGCCCTTGATGTTGGCAAGCACTTTCGCGTACCAGCCGGGCTGCGCCTTGTTGCGCTTGGCGATGGCGGCGAACAGCACGGTCTCTTCTTCGTTGGTGGGCTTGGCGATCAGCGCCGGGTTCTTTTCGGCTTCGGTGCCCAGCACGATCAGCAACGTCGCGTCGCCGCCGTCGTCGAGGATCATGTTCGGCGTACCGCCGTCGGCCCATTCGAAGATCCTGTGGGTATAGTCCCAGTATTCTTCCAGGGTTTCGCCTTTCACGGCGAACACCGGCGTGCCGGCCTTGGCGATGGCGGCGGCGGCCTGGTCCTGGGTCGAGAAAATGTTGCATGAAGCCCACCGGACGTCGGCGCCGAGATGCTTCAGCGTCTCGATCAGCACACCCGTCTGGATGGTCATGTGCAGCGAGCCCGCGATGCGCGCGCCCTTTAGCGGCTTGGACTTGCCGAATTCGGTGCGCAGCGCCATCAGGCCCGGCATTTCGGTCTCGGCGATGGCCAGCTCTTTGCGGCCCCAATCGGCCAAGCCGATGTCTTTCACGAGGTAGTCGCTCATAGCGCTTGCTCTCCAATATGCGTCAGGTGGCGGCCATATAGCAGCCGGACGGGGGGCCAGCAACGGCGGCTCAGCCGGCTTTGGCCAATTCCTCTACAATCGCCCGGACCCGGGCCGGGTCGGATTCACTGGTGATACGTCTTACACGGCCACTGATGGCCGAAAGGTTAAGCTCGAGTATGCGTTTCTTCACACGCGGCAGGGACGTCGAGGACATTGACAGCTCGGTGATGCCAAAGCCCAGGAGGATGGGCGTCATGCGCTCGTCGCCCGCCATTTCGCCGCAGACGGACACGGGGATACGGGCTGCCAGGGCCGCCTCGGCCGAGAACTGGATCAGGCGCAGGACCGCCGGGTGCAGTGGGTTGTAAAGGTAGGCCACCTGCTCGTCGGTGCGGTCAATGGCCAGGGTGTATTGGGTCAGGTCGTTCGTGCCAATGGCGAAGAAGTCGGCTTCGGCGGCCAAAGCATCGGCAGCCAGCGCCGCGCCCGGGATTTCGATCATCACGCCGAGCGGCGGCGGCGGATCGGCGATCTTGACGCCCCGGCGCTTGAGCTGCGCGATGAGCCGCGTCAGCATGCGGCGCACCTGGCGGACCTCTTCGACGATGCAAACCATGGGCAAGAGGATGCGCACGGGGCCATAAGCGCTCGCCCTCAAGATGGCCGAGAGCTGGATCAACATCACCTTGCGCCGGCTGAGCGAGAAGCGAATGGCGCGCAGACCCAATGCAGGGTTAGGTCCCGGCTTCATGCCGAGGCCGTCGCCGAGCTTGTCGGCGCCGACATCGAGGGTGCGGATGGTGACAGGGCGGCCCGCCATTTTCTTCACGACTGCCGAGAGCTCGGCGAATTGCTCTTTTTCCGACGGCATATCAGGCCGGTTCATGAACATGAACTCGCTGCGGAAGAGCCCGACGCCTTCCGCGCCGGCGGCGAGCGCGAGGTCGACATCACCCGGCAGCTCGATGTTGGCCTGCAGGTGAATGCGGAAGCCGTCGCGCGTGACCGCGGGTACGGTCTTCAGCTTCTTGAGGGATTGCTGCGACTTCACATAGCCGGCGCGCTTGCGGCGGTACTTGTCCAGCGTTGCGGGCGTGGGATCGAGGATGACGTGGCCCGTGCCGCCGTCGACGATGATGGTCTCGCCGCTCTGGGCCTCGGCGAGAATGTCCCTGGCGGCGACCACGGCCGGCAGCCCCAGCGAGCGGGCGACAATGGCGGTGTGGCTTTCGACGCCGCCCAGCATGGTGACCAGTCCGGCCGTGCGTTTGGGATCGAGGAGGGCCGTGTCGGCGGGCGACAGTTCATCGGCTACGATCACAGCGTTGGCCGGCAGGTTCTCGAAGCCCATTTCGACTTCTTTGCCCAGGCTTTCCACCAGCCGGCGACCCACCTCACGAATGTCGGCCATGCGCGCGGCCAGGTACTGATCTTCCATGGCGGCAAAGGCTTCGGCCATGAGGCCGATCTCTTTCATCACCGCCGCTTCTGCGTTGATGCGCTCCGTGGCGATGCGCTTCTGCACGCCGCGCACCAGCCGCGAGCCGGACAGCATTTGTTGGTAGGCCTCGAGGATGTAGCCGAGTTCCTCGCCCGCCGGGCCCGACATGCGCTTGGCCTGGAGTTGCAGCGCTTCCATGCGGCCACCGGCCTCGTGCGCGGCCTCGAGCACGCGGTGCTGCTCGGTGCGCACCTTGTTCGCCGGGATCTTGCGTTCGCGCACCTGCACCACGGCGCGGGAGTCGTGACGATAGACCACGCCAATCGCCACACCCGCCCCGACCGGCAGGCCTTCGAAAATGCGCTCGCGTGCGCCCACGCTGGCTTGGCTTTTACTCTTCATCGAATTTGTTGGCGACGAGCTTGCACAGGGCGTCCATGGCCTGGGTGGCTTGCGGCCCCGAAGTGGTGATCTCGATGACCGTGCCGATGCTTGCGGCCAGCATCATCAGGCCCATGATCGAACTGCCGGAGACTTCGTTCTCACCCTTCTTGACGCGGATCTCGGCCTCGAACAGCCCGGCGGTCTTGCAGAATTTCGCCGCCGCACGGGCGTGCAAGCCCTTGCTGTTGAGAATCTCGGCGCTGCGGCGCAGTTCGTGACTCATGGGGCTCCCACCATCAGGTACGCGGGTTCAGGCGCACCGGCATGGAGCGCGCGCAAACCGAGCTTACTTTGCTTTTTTGGTCTTCTGCTTTTCTTGGGCAAGCAGCGCCGAAGCGACGTTGATGTACTTACGTCCGGCGTCCTGGGCCTGCACGGCGGCGCTCTGCAAGGGATCGGTGCCGCGCACGGAGGCCAACTTGATAAGCATGGGCAGGTTGACCCCGGCGATGACCTCGACGGGGGCGGTGTCCATGATGGAGATGGCGAGGTTCGAGGGCGTGCCGCCGAACATATCGGTCAGCACCACCACGCCCGAGCCGGCGTTGACGGTCTCGACCGCTTTGACGATGTCGGCGCGGCGTTGCTCCATGTTGTCTTCAGGGCCAATGCAGACCGTGGCGACCTGGGTCTGCGGGCCAACGACATGCTCCATCGCGGCGACCAGCTCGAGGGCGAGACGCCCATGAGTGACGAGCACGAGTCCGATCAACGGCCTGGATTGCGACATGAAAAAACGAAGTTCCTGGCTTTGCCCGGCGCTTCCCCATCTGCGCCGGCCCCGGACCTCGTCCGGGTATTAAGGCGGCGCAGCTTAACCAATCACCGGCCTGTTTGCGACTGCGAAATAAGCGCGGGGCTTTGCCATATAACTTTTTAATATCAATACGTTAAACGTCGGACGGGGTGCGGCTGGCGTAAATGTCGCGGTGCCGGACGCTGAAGGTGGCGCCTTTGCGGGCGAGCCAAGCCTTCAGCCGCTCGACCACATAGACCGATCGGTGCTGGCCGCCGGTGCAGCCCACGGCAATGGTCAGGTAGCTCTTCCCCTCGTTCTCGTAGAGCGGCAGCAAGGGATCGAGCAGTTGGACCAACCGCTCGAGGAAGGGTTCCAGCGCCGGGTCGCGGGTGATGAAGTCCGCGACCTCGCTTTCAAGACCGGTATGCGACTTCAGCTCAGGGACATAGTGCGGGTTCTTGAGGAAGCGCACGTCGAACACCAGGTCGGCGTCGCGCGGCACGCCGTACTTATATCCGAACGAGGTCAGGAACACGCGCATGGGCCGGGTCATGGCGCCCGAGAACTGGCCGGTGAGCACGCGCTTCAAGTCGGCCGACGTCATGCGCGAGGTGTCGACCAAGAGCTCGGCTTGCTCGCGCAAGGGCCCCAGCAGGCGGCGCTCGGTCTCGATGCCAACGGGCACTGGCAGGTCCTCGCCGGCGGGGTGGGGGCGGCGGGTCTCGGAGAAACGCCGGACAAGGATCTCGGTGTCGCAATCGAGGAAGACGATGCCGATCGGCAATTTGGTGTTCTCGCGCAGCTGATCGAGCGTTTCGATCAGGCCCGCCGCATCGAAATCGCGCGTGCGTACATCGATGCCGATGGCCATGGGCCCATGCCCGGCGGTGACCACGGCGCTGATGAGGGCTTGCGGCAGGTTATCGACGGTCTCGAAGCCGGTGTCTTCGAGCGCCCGCAAAGCCGAGCTTTTGCCTGCACCCGACAGTCCGGTCACAAGGACGACGCGGCGCATGCTGCCGCCTTCGGGTTTGGGCACGGTGTTCTTCATGCAAGGCTGCTGAGGACGATGCGGATCTTCGCGGTCGCCGAGGCGCTGCGCGCATCGACGATCAGCCGGGGCACGGAAATGCCTTCAAGCGTGCAGGTGGATTCTTCCGGCATGCGTTCGATGTCTCCCTCGGGCGCCAAGTCTACCACCAAACACACGGCTGCGAACTTACGAAAGGGCAGCGCGACGATGCCATAGCCGCGCAGCTCGATCTTGCCGGCGATGTTCGGGCCGGCGGTGGCGACGAGTTGGCCGTCGGCCACCGACAGGTCGCAATAGTCGTCGCCCACCAGTTCCGCGCCGCCGTCGATCAGGCGCAGGGCAAGGTCCGACTTGCCCATGCCGGAAGGTCCGCGGATGAGCACGCCTTTGCCGGCCAGGGCGACGCAGGAAGCATGGATGAGAGCCATAGCCATGAGTTTATGCGCGAGGAGCCATGCTTGTAAGGGCGCTTGAGGGGGCCACAAGGCGCGATTATGGTGCCGCCCGCATGATAGCCCAGATCTTCACCGTTATCGCGCCGGTCATCTTCATCTCCCTGCTTGGCTATATCTGGGAGCGCCGCCGCATGCCCTTCGATACGGCTGCGATGTCCTACATCAGCAGTTACATCGGGGGCCCTTGCCTGATGATGAGCACGCTGCTGAAGAGCGAGATCGACCTCGGCACCGCGGCGCGCATCGTCGCTGCGCCAATCCTGCTCATCACCGTCATGGGCCTTATCGGCTGGGGGATGTCCCGCGCGCTGAAGCTGCCCGCCAAGATTTATGCGCCGGTGCTGATGTTCCCGAACTCCGGCAACATGGGCGTCGCCTTGTGCCTGTTCGCTTTCGGCCAGGACGGCCTTGCCTACGCCGTCACCTACTTCGCCACCATGGCGGGCCTGCAGTTCAGCGTGGGAGTCTCCATCGCCAGCGGCAAGCTCTCGGTGAAGGGTCTATTCACCAACCCGGTGCTGATCTCCATCGCGCTCTCGGGCGTGCTGATGGCGCTTCACGTTCACCCGCCCCAGTGGACCATGAACGTCATGGGCCTCTTGGGCGGTTTGATGATTCCGCTGATGCTGCTGTCGCTGGGCACGGCGCTCGCCAAGCTGCGCGTCGCCAGCGTCGGGCGCAACTTGGGTTTCTCGCTGATGCGCCTCGGCGGCGGTTTTGTCGTCGGCTTCGCCATCGCTACGCTGCTCGGCCTCGAGGGTGCTGCGCGCGGCTCGGTGATCATCCAGTCGGCCATGCCGATCGCGGTGTTCACCTACATGTTCGCCGAGCAGTTTGGGAACGAGCCGGAGGAAGTGGCGGCGATGGTGTTCATCTCGACCATCATCTCGTTCATTAGCCTGCCGTTTTTGATCGGCTTTGCGCTGAATCTTTAGGCCGCCGGCAGCCTCACCGTGAACCGCGCGCCTTTGATCTTACCGTCCTCGACGATGTTTTCCGCGGTGATCGTACCGCGGTGGGCTTCGACGACCTGCTTGGAAATCGAGAGTCCCAGCCCCGAGTGCATGCCGAATTTCTCGCCTTCGGGACGCTCGCTGTAGAAGCGGTTGAAGATATCCTCTTCCTTGCCGGAATGAATCCCCGGACCTTGATCTTCCACGACGATCTTCACGTGGCGCCGGTCGCGCATGGTGCGGATGCAAATCACGCCCGCCGGCGGGCTGAAGGACACGGCGTTGCTGATAAGGTTGCGGAAGACCTGACCGAGGCGCGTCTCGAGGCCGAGCACGACCAGGGTGCCGTACGGGCTCGTCTTGTCGCGTTGCGCCGGGTCGATCTCCGACACCAGCCGCACTTTGGGCGCGTCGGGGTTGTCGTTGGCGTTCTGCACGGTCGCGAGCGCATCGACCAGGCGGCCGACGTCGACCGGATGCAACTCGGCGCGGCTGAGTTCGGCATCGAGGCGCGAGGCATCGGAGATGTCGGTGATCAGGCGGTCAAGGCGCGCGACGTCCTCCAGGATGATCGACATCAGCTTCTTTTGCTGCTCGGGGTCCTTGACGCGCGCGACGGTCTCGACGGCGCTGCGCAAGCTGGTGAGCGGATTCTTGATCTCGTGCGCTACGTCGGCGGCGAAGTGTTCTATGGCGTCCATGCGCTTCCAGAGCGAGTCCGTCATCTCGCGCAAGGCCTCTGACAGCTCGCCAATTTCATCGTGGCGGCGCGAGAGATCGGGGATCGGATAGCGGCGGTTCTTGGCCATGCGCACCTGCATGGCGGCGCTGGCCAAGCGGCGCACGGGCCGCGCGATGGTGTTGGCGAGGTAGATCGACGTCAGCACCGTCAGCGCCAGCACCCAGGCGAACATGCCAAGGATCGAGCCGCGCACGGCGAAGAGGCGCTTGTCGACGTTGGCGCCGTCGCGGCTGACGACCAGCGAGCCTACGATCTGCTTGTAGAATTGCACCGGCACGGCGAAGGACAGGATCTTCTGGCGGTCGCTGCGCAGACGCACCGCCCCCTGGGGCTCGCCCTTTTCGAGCGCGTAGGCAGCTTCGCGGTAGTCGGCGGCTTTGGGCTTGGGCTTCTCGATGTAGGGCTCGAGATTGCGGTCGTAAGCGTAGCGCCCGATGCTGGCGTCATAGGCCTTGCGGGCGAAGCGCATGACCGGACCGTCATTGTCGATGGGCGGCAGGTCGAGCACCTGCACCTCGCCGCCGGGGCCCTGTAAGAGTCGGGTGTCGGCGACGAGCGCGCCGGTGTGGTCGAAGAGTTGCGCGCGCACATTGGCAAGTCCGGAAAGATTGCGCACGAGGGAACGCGCGGCTTCGGGATCGATGACGCGCGGCGCGCCCGTGGGACCGAAGTCGTCGTTGTCCGCATTGCGCCGGCCGCGCGACTTGGCGACCACCACCGCGCCTTCACCGACGGCCGCGGCGATCAGTTCACCCTGGGTCTGCAAGGCATCGAGCTCGGTGGCGATGAGTGTGTCCTGGTATTCGTCGAGGAATAGCAGGCCAAGCACGAGCAGCACCGGAGCCGCCAGATTGA
The DNA here is from genome assembly GCA_903888485.1 of uncultured bacterium. GTDB lineage: Bacteria > Pseudomonadota > Alphaproteobacteria > Rhodospirillales > Rhodospirillaceae > SHVO01. The sequence goes on from CAISTS010000046.1 coordinate 35,414, forward strand.
CGGCGAGGAAGCGCACGGTGAGCGGCGTGAACAGACGCATGCGCCACGGCGCGGGATCGGCCAGCACCGGCGCAGCTTCGGCCCCGCTGCCGCCGCGTAAATCATTGAGGCTGGTTTCGGACGCCTGCTTTTCGAACGAATGTCGCACCCGCGAGGCCCTCTCCACGCGTCGCCGGCCCCGGATTAGGGCGTTAGCTTAGGCGGCGGCGTTGGTCTCGTTGTATTTGTAGCCTACGCCGTACAAGGTTTCGATATGAGAGAAGTCCTTGTCGACCTCGCGGAACTTCTTGCGCAGCCGCTTGATATGGCTGTCGATGGTGCGGTCGTCGACATAGATGTGCTCGCCGTAGGCCGCATCGATGAGCTGGTCGCGGCTTTTGACGTGGCCCGGGCGCTGCGCCAGGGCCTGGATGATCAGGAACTCGGTGACGGTCAGGTTCACCGGCGCGTTCTTCCACAGGCACAGGTGCTGCGCCGGGTCGAGCACCAGCTCGCCGCGCGCCAGCGACGTGGCCGAAGCCGTGCCGGGCGACGCGGCGCTGGCCTTCTGGGCTTCGATGCGCCGGAAGATCGAACGCACGCGCTCGATCAAGAGGCGCTGCGAGAACGGCTTCTTGATGTAGTCGTCGGCGCCCATGCGCAGACCCAGGAGTTCGTCGACTTCATCGTCTTTAGAGGTGAGGAAGATCACCGGCATGCCGCTCTTCTCGCGCAGGCGCTGCAAGAGCTCGATGCCGTCCATCCGTGGCATCTTGATGTCGAGTACGGCCAGATCTGGCGGCTCGGCGGTTAGGCCGCGCAGCGCGTCGACGCCGTCACGATACGTCGTCACCTGAAAACCTTCGGACTCGAGAACCATCGAGACCGAGGTCAGAATGTTACGATCATCATCAACCAGTGCAATGCGGTAAGCCACGGTTTCACCCTTTTCCCTCGGTAGCCTTAGCTACCCTCAATCAACCGACCCGTGCATCTCAGTCCCGCATTATGGCAAAAATACCGCAAAGGTATGTCGCCGCGATGGTGCGTGAGCCGGCGCGGATTATATCAGAATCACGGGCCCTTGGCCGGCTTCTGCGAACCGTTCGCAAGACGTTGGAGCGCGGCCTTTGCCCCGGCATATTCAGTGTGACGGATCTTGCAGGTGCCAATGGCGGCGGTAAGCATTTTGTGTGCGGATTCACTGTCGTTCAGGAGAGCAGCGGCCTCTCCTAGGTAGTAGTAGGCCTCGCATAAACGCTCTAAGGCGAAGGCAGGTTCCCGCTCGGCGGCATCCAGCACCTGGTCCCCGGAGACGTTGCCCAGGAAATACTGCATGACCGGTGCCGGCCAGGTCGTCGGCGCGAAGGGTTCGGCGGCGGCGGTGAGGGCGGTGGCGGCGGGCAGGCCTGCGCGGCTTTCGGCGATGAAGCGCCATAGCGCAACGTCGGCCGGCGCATTGGGCAGGCGCGCGGCCTGCGCGAGGTCGGCGCTCGCATCCTTCCATTTGCCGAGTATGACGCGGATGAAGCCGCGCATCGCCAGGGCCACGGCGGCATCGGGGGCGCGCGCAAGAATGAGCGAGAGGTCGGCTTCGGCGCCGGTGTGGTTGGCCAGCATCTGGCGGGCCAGCGCGCGGCCCAGCAACGCCTCCTCATCGGCGGGATGTTTTTTCAGGAAGAAGGTGAAGTCCTCGTCGGCCGCGACCGCTTCATTGATCTGCAGCAGCGCCGTGGCGCGGAAGAAGAACGGCGCGGGATCGCCGGGCTTGAGCGCTTCGAGGGCGGTGAAGTCGGCGATGGCGGCGTTGAAGTTGCTGCTCTGCAAGTACGCAACGCCGCGGCCCTCGCGCGCGGCGAGATCGCTCGCATTGACCACCAGCGCCGAGGTGAAATCCGCAATGGCCTCTTTGTACAGGCCGTGCTGGGCGTAGGCCGTGGCGCGGCCACGCAGGGCCGCGGGATCGCCGGGCTTGGCATCCAGCGCGGCGGTGAAGGCGGCGATCGCATCGTCGCCAGTGCCGGACTTGAGACGCGCGGCGGCGAAGAGCGACTGGGTTTCGCCGTCGCCCGGATTGAGCCGCCGGGCTTCGGTGAGATCGGCCAGCGCTTCGGTGTTGGCGCCGCGCTCCAAGCGCAGCTTGCCGCGCCGTGCGTATGCCTCGGCGAGGCCGGAATCCTCCTTGAGCGCGGCGGTGTAGTCCTCCTCGGCCTTGTCGGGCGTATTCAAGGTTTCCCGCAGCTTGCCGCGTGTGACCAGCGCTGCAGCGTCGTGCGGGTTGAGCAGCAGCGCGGTGTTGGTGTCGGCGTAAGCCTTCACGAAATCGCCGAGCGTCGCATGGGCCTCGCCGCGGGCAAGAAGGGCGAGGGCGTGCGTGGCCGGCGGCAGCGTCATGTCGGCAAGCACCGATGTACAGAGGACGATCTTTTCCTCGGCGGCCGCGGGCGCGAAGCAGGCAAGGTCCTGCTTCGCGGCAGGTTCGGCGGGCAGCGGCGCAAGGAGAGCAAAAACGCCAAGCATTCGCGATGAGAATGAGGCCATCATTCGCGCGCGGCGATGTCCGGTTGTTCAAGAAACCGCTTCATGCGCGCGCCGAGCACGGTGATGCCTTCGATCTCTCTTCGCTAGTTGCCGAGGGGCTGCCCGCGGCATAGGCGGTGGCGCTCGCCAGGACGGCGGCAAACGTCACGACCTTCCCGTATTGGCGCGTGCGCAGTCTTGGCATGGACCCTCCCGGGAGCCGGGATCGTAGCATGCACGCCCGGCGAGTTGAACCGCGCGCGAAACCTTCTATCCTCTGGATATGCTGTGCTTTGAGAGCCCCTGTCTGGATAAACCGTGACACGCACACTCTTCATTACCGCCGGCTGGATATGTGTCGGTCTTGGCGTCATCGGCGCTTTCCTGCCGGTGATGCCGACAACGGTATTCCTGATCGGGGCGCTGGCCTGCTTCACGCGCGGCTCGCCCAAGCTTGAAGCTTGGCTGCTCAATCACCCGCGCTTCGGCCCACCGCTTCGGGCGTGGAAAGAGCAGGGCGCGATCTCGGCGCGGTCGAAACGTGCCGCCGTGGGAGCGATGTTGGGGTCGTGGGTTGTGGTGCTGTTTACCAGTAGTACCTGGCTTGTGCCTGCCGGTGTAGGCGCGGTAATCGTGGCGGTGGCCAGCTATGTGCTGACCAGGCCACTTCCAGCCGACGCCTTGCAGCGGTGAATTGATGACGTCTCCACAAAGCGGCGAAGAGAGACTTTCCGCCGCCGCCAATCTCCTGAATGCCAACCGGCTCGCCGAGGCCGAAGACGTTTTGCAAAAGCTCGTCATCGATCACGCGGGCAGCGGCACGGCCTGGTTTCTGCTTGGCATGGTTTGCGGCCGGCAGAAGCGCAATCAGGACGCTTTGCGGGCCTTGCTCAAGGCAGAAGCACTCGGCACACAACAGCCGGCGCTTCCGTCCCTCCTTGGCCTGCTTTGTTTCCGCGTCGGCCGTTTTGATCAGGCGGTGGCCTACTATCGCGCGGCCTTGAAGCAGGCGCCCGCCGACACCGGCATCGCGGTGCAACTCGCCGATGTTCTCATGAATACCGGTGTGCTCGACGAAGCAGAGGCGTTGTTCACCCTGGTGCGAAAGGCCAAGCCGGACGACGTCGCTGCAAACGTCGGTTTGGCCCTGATTCTCGCCACCAAGGGGCGCGATGAAGAAGCCCTGGCTCATATCGCCGCCGCCCATCGCGCCGCGCCGCAATCGGAGCTGGTGCGCGCGTGGTCGCAGGATCTTCCGCTGCTCGCGCGGTTGCGTACGTTATTCACGCTGTCGACGGAAGGCCCTCTCCCATCGCCCTATACCGACATGCTGCGCACCGCCTTGGCGTCCTTCGGCGGCGAACAGCCGGTGGTGATGCTCTACCATGTGGACCAAGAAGGTCCGCACCCGTTCCAGTCCCTGCAGCAGAATGCCGAGATCGACTATCTCGGCATCACGCGTATCGCAGTGGAGGCCGCGCGCAAGCACTGGCACGGATGCCGGGTCGTGATGATCACCGACCCACATTCGCCGATGCCACTGGGCGACCGTGTCGATGCTGTCGTGCGCCTGCCGGTGCGGCGCGAGTGGATCATGTACGAACGCTTGCGCGTGCAGCGCGCCCTGGCGGCATGTGGGCGGTTTTCCGGACCGATGCTGTTCATCGACACCGACATCGTGCTCAACCGCGATTTTTCGGCGCTGTTCCAGCACGACTTCGACGTGGCGCTGAGTTGGCGCATCAACCCTCTGATGCCGATCAATGGCGGCATGATCGTTGGCCGCGCTGGCGCGAACCTCGTGCGGTTCTTTGACAGAAACATCGCGCTCTACGAAGCGTTGGCGGATTGCGACTTCGTGCGGGATCGCTACGGCTTCGACGTCCGGGCGTTCCGGGGCGGTCAACTGGCGCACGGCGCCTATGTCGGGTGGGACTGTCCCCTGGGCCGCCCGGCCCGACGCGCGATCGATGATGTGGATGTCGCCTTCTTTGCGGCGGACGACATCAACTTCACCTATGCGTCCGAGACCGACCCCGAGGTCCTGGCGAGTAAGCTCGCCATTCATTTCAAAGGCGGTCCTGCCAAGGCTCACGCACAGCCGATGCAAGGTCATTGAGCGCTTGCCGGCCTCAGTATCCTGCGTTGCGCCGAAATGGCCTCAAGGCGATGCCTTTTCTATAATGTCTGCGACATCCTCTCGCCCCGCCGTCTTCAACCCAGCCACCACGCCGCGGCGATCACCGGGCGCCGCGCTCTGGTTCATCTTCCACTTACCCTCCAGTGTGGTGATTTCCAGCCGAAACCCGACGATGGCCTTCAGCAGCTGAGCGGTAAATTCGGGCGGAGCATCACTTACCGCCCATGGTTTGGGCCGGTCTTTTTCATGGCGCTGGGTCAGGCGGGTAACCACCGATAGCAACTGCTCGGCATCGTTGAACCACGTGACCGGGCCCGTGGCATGGACAGCGACATAGTTCCAAGTTGGTACGACTTTTCCCATCACCGCTTTGCTTGGGTACCAGCTGGGCGTGATGTAGGCGTCCGGCCCCATGAAAATCGCCAGTGCGGGCGTGCTGGACGTCTCGCGCCACTGATGGTTAGCGCGCGCGATGTGGCCATAAAGCGCACCCTGCGCCCCCTCGCCAGGTTCAAAGACCATCGGTACGTGACTGGCTTGAATGCCGTCCGCGCCGGTTGTCACCAGCGTGGCAAGCCCGGATGTCTGGATGACGGCATGTACCGCCGCCAGGTTTTCGTTCTTGAAATGCTTCGGCAAATACATCGACATGCTGACCTCCCCTGTGGAAGTGCTTATCCAATGCGTTAGTGCGCCGTCGCCCAGTTTGCGCCCACGCCGACGTCCACAGTGAGCGGCACATCGAGCACGGCGGCGGCTTCCATGACGCGTTTGACGAGCGCGCTGGTCTTCTCGACTTCGGCTTCGGTCACTTCGAAGACGAGCTCGTCGTGCACCTGCAGCAACATTTCTGCGGAAAGTCCGGCGTCAGTCAACGCGCCGGGCAGGCGTACCATCGCGCGCTTGATGATATCGGCTGCGCCGCCCTGGATCGGCGCGTTGATGGCCGCGCGCTCGGCAAAGCCGCGCACGGCCCCGTTTTTGTCGGCGATGCCGTTGATGTAGACGCGCCGGCCGTAGAGGGTCGTCACATAGCCCTGTTTGCGCGCCTCGGTCTTGGTGTCTTCCATGTAGTCGCGAATTTCGGGGAACTTGCCGAAGTAGGCGCCGATATATTCCTGCGCCTCGCCGCGCGAGATGCCGAGTTGGCGCGCGAGGCCAAAGGCCGAGATGCCGTAGATGATGCCGAAGTTGATGGCTTTGGCGCGCCTGCGGATCATCGGGTCCATGCCCTTGACCGGCACGCCAAACATTTCCGACGCGGTCGCCGCGTGAATGTCCTCGCCGTCCTTGAACGCGCGCTTCATGGCTTTGATGTCGGCGACGTGAGCGACCAGGCGCAGCTCGATCTGGCTGTAGTCGGCCGACAGCAGCTTCTTGCCTTTCGGGGCAACGAACGCCGTGCGGATCTTGCGGCCTTCCTCGGTGCGGATGGGGATGTTCTGCAGGTTCGGATCGATGGAAGACAAGCGCCCGGTCGAGGCGATGGTCTGCGCGAAGGAGGTGTGCACGCGTCCGGTGTTGGGATTGATCACTTCCTGCAGCGCATCGGTGTAGGTGCTTTTGAGCTTGGAGATCTGGCGGTAGTCGAGCACGCGCGCCGGCAGGTCGTGGCCCTGTTCGGCGAGCTCTTCGAGCACGTCGGCGCCGGTACCGTAAGCGCCGGTCTTGCCTTTTTTGCCGCCCGGCAAGCTCATGCGCTCGAACAGGATCTCGCCGAGCTGCTTGGGCGAATTGATGTTGAAAGGCTCGCCGGCCATCTTGTGGATTTCGATCTCGAGCGTGCCCATGCGCTTGGCGAAATCTTCGCTGAGATGGGCGAGCACCTTGCGGTCCACCAGGATTCCACGCGCCTCCATGTCTTTGAGGACTGTCAGCAACGGCCGATCCATGGTCTCGTCCACCGCGAGCAGGCGTTCTTCCCGCAGGCGCGGCTTCAGAAGGGCGTGCAGGCGGCGGATGATATCGGCGTCCTCGGCGGCGTAGTGCGTCGCCTTGTCGAGCGCGACTTTATCGAAGGTGATCTGGTTCTTGCCGGTGCCGCAGATGTCCGTGCACACAACGGTGCGCTGCTTGAGGTGCCGCGCGGCGAGATCATCGAGGCCGAGGTCCTTGCCCGAGCCTTCCAGAACATAGGCCGTCACCAGCACGTCATCGACGGGCGCAACGCGCACGCCCGCGCGCCCGAGCGCGTGCATGGCGCGTTTGACGTCGTAGCCGATCTTGAGCACGCCGCGGTCTTCGAGCATGGGCTGCAGAAGCGCGATCGCCTCGGTCAGCGGCACCTGCTGCACGGCTTCGCCGGCGAGGTCGAGCGCGCCTTGCGCGCCTGCGCCGTGGGCCAGCGGGATGTAGCAACCGGAACCGGGCGTGATCGACAGCGCGATGCCGCACATCTCGCCCCGCATCGCATCGCCCTTGGTGAAAACGCTGAGGGCGACCCAGCCGGTGGCGCGCGCGACGGCCACCCAGCGCGCGAGATCGGCCGCGGTCTGCACCGCTGTGTAGGTGGGGTTGTCGAGATCAAGCGCCGGCGCGGCAGCGCGCTTTTGCGGGACGCCCGGCTCGGCCACCGGCACCGGCGCCAGCGAGTGCGGGGTTCCGCCCAGGCGCGCGGTGACTTTCGCCGTAAGACTCTTGAAGCCCTGCGCGCTGATGAAATCGAGCAACGTCTTGGGATCGGGCTCAACCCACGCCAGTTTCTCCAGCGGCGTGTCGACGGGAACATCATCGCGCAGCGTCACTAGCTTCTTGGAGATGCGCGCGAGTTCGGCATTGTTGACGAGGTTCTCGCGGCGCTTGGGCTGCTTGATCTCGCCGGCGTTCTTCAGCAGCGTTTTGAGGTCGCCGTAGTGATTGATCAGTTCGGCGGCGGTCTTGACGCCGATGCCGGGCACGCCCGGCACATTGTCCGAGGAATCGCCGGCCAGGGCCTGTACGTCGATGACCTTGTCGGGCGTGACACCGAATTTCTCCATGACCTCGGCAGGACCGATGTCGCGGTTCTTCATGGGGTCGAGCATGGTGATGCCCGGCTTGACCAGCTGCATTAAGTCCTTGTCGGCGGAGATGACGACGACATCGATCTTCGCGGCCAATGCCACTTTCGCGTAAGTCGCAATGAGATCGTCCGCCTCGAAACCTTCGAGCTCGATGCAGCAGACGTTGAAGGCGCGCACGGCGTCGCGGATGATCGCGAACTGCGGGATGAGTTCGTCCGGCGGCGGCGGACGGTGCGCCTTGTAGTCTTTGTAAATCTCGTTGCGGAAGGTTTTACGTTTGCTGTCGAAGACCACGGCGATCAGTTCTTCCACCGTATCGTCGCGCAACTCGTCCATCAGCTTCATCAGCATGTTGGAAAAGCCGTAGACGGCATTGACCGGCGTGCCGTCGGGCCGCGTCATGGGTGGCAGCGCATGGAAGGCGCGGAAGATGTAGCCCGATCCGTCGATCAGGTAGAGGCGCTTGGCGATGTCGGCGGTATTTTTTACGGCCATGCGACCCTGAGGGCGCGCCTAGTGGCCGGCGGCGTGGGCCTTGGCGCCTGCGCTCAGCACATAGCGGCGGCTGCAGTAGGGGCACTCGATCTCGCCAACCTCGGGCTTGATCTGCAGATAAACGCGCGGGTGGCCCAGCGACCCACCGCCGCCGTCGCAGTTGACGGTGGTGGTCTCGACTTTGATGGTTTCAAAGGGCTCGGTCATAGCGGGTATCCCGGAGGGTTGGCGGCAGATCAGGGCTCCGTTTATGCGGCCCGCGCCGCGATATTTCAAGGTTGGATATTTCAAGACTGTGAGGGGTATGCATGGGTCATTGACCGCCGATTTGGTCGGGTTTACCCATCAGGTATGAACCCCAGCCCCGCCGCCGCCGAGATGGTCTTGCCCGATCTAGCGGTGGAAATCCGCGATCTCAACAAGAGCTATGCCGGGCGGGGCAAACGCCCCGCAAAGCAGGCCGTGACCGATTTCTCGCTGGAGGTGCCGCGCGGCTCGTTCTTCGGGTTGCTGGGACCCAACGGCGCCGGCAAGTCGACCACGATCAACATCATGGCCGGGCTGGTGAAGAAGACCAGCGGCACGGTGAAGATTTGGGACTGCGACATCGACAAGGAAGAGCGGCGCGCGCGCTGCGCCATCGGCGTCGTGCCGCAGGAACTCAACCTCGATCCGTTCTTCACCCCCTACGAATTGCTCGAAGTGCAGGCGGGTCTTTACGGCGTGCCCAAGCCCGAGCGGCGCACCATGGAAATCCTCGAGGTTGTGGGTCTTGCCGACAAGGCCAACGCCTATGCGCGGGCGCTGTCGGGCGGCATGCGGCGGCGTCTGCTGATCGCCAAGGCCCTGGTGCACACGCCGCCGGTCGTGGTGCTGGATGAGCCCACGGCAGGCGTGGATGTCGAACTGCGCCAGCATCTCTGGCGGCACCTGCGCGAGCTCAATGCGCGCGGCACGACGATCCTGCTCACGACCCACTACCTGGAAGAGGCCGAGGCGCTGTGCGACCGCATCGCCATCATCAATCATGGCCGCTTGGTTGCTTGCGACACAACGCGCGCGCTCCTGCGCCGCATCGACAACAAGGCGGTGATCCTGACGCTGGCGCACCCCCTGCAGGACGTGCCCGCCGCCCTCAATGGCCTGCATACGACGCTCAGCACGCCGACCGAGCTGCACATCAACTACCGGCCCAGCGCGGGCGCCATGCAAGGCATACTCGATTCCGTGCGCGCGGCCGGCATCACGGTGGCCGACCTCCGCACCGACGAGGTTGAGCTCGAGGATATTTTCCTGCAGCTCACCACCGGCAGTTCGGCCACGGCGGCGCAGTAGGGGCCCATGATCCTGCGGATCCTCGCCGTCGTGTCGCTCGTCGTGCTGTCGGCATGCGCGCCGCGTATGGTGCCGGCCGGTCCTGGCGCCACGGCCCCGCGGCTCACCGAGACTGCCTTCATCACCTCCGACGGCACCGAGCTCAAGCTCCGGCGCTGGATGCCCGACGGCGATCCAACGGCCGTGGTGCTCGCGGTGCACGGCTTCAATGACTACAGCAAAGCCTTCGACAAGGTACCTGGGGCGCCCGGCGTTGGGCCCTTCCTCGCGGCACGCGGCGTTGCGGTTTATGCCTACGACCAGCGTGGGTTCGGAACGTCGCCCTATCGCGGGCTGTGGCCCGGCGATGACGTGATGGTGCGTGACTTCAAGGAGTTCGCCATCGCGCTCAAGGAACGCCACCCGGTCCCGCCGCTGTACGGCCTTGGCGAGAGCATGGGCGGTGCGGTGGTGATGACGGCGCTGGCCCAGGGCACATCGCCGCCGGTGGCCGGCGTCATCCTGGCCGCGCCGGCGGTGTGGGCGAAGTCGACCATGCCGCCGCTCTATCGCGCCGCGCTATGGCTGGGGACACGCATCGTTCCGGGCTGGCGGCCGACGGGCGAGGGGCTGGGGCGCCTCGCGAGTGATAACCTCGAAGCCTTGCGCGACAACGGGCGCGATCCCCTGTTCATCAAGCGCACGCGTATCGATGCGGTCTACGGCCTCTCCGAGCTGATGGACCAAGCGCTCGACGCGGCCGATGAGATGAAAAAGACGCCTGTGCTTTATCTCTACGGCCACAACGACCAGATTATTCCTAAGAAGCCGACCAAAGCGGCACTGAAAGCGCTGACCGAGGCCAAAACGCCGGTGCACGCCGCGTTTTACCCTGCGGGATGGCACATGATCCTGCGCGATAAGGAAGCGCCGACGGTGCTCGCCGACATCGCGGCCTTCCTCAACGACCCCGCAGCGCCGCTTCCCTCCGGCGCGGACGTAGGCGCCCTGGCGCGCCTGCGGGACGCCAAGGAATGCCCGCCGTGCTAGGGAGCGCGGCGCTTGGTCCTGCGGTTCACTAAACTCTCCGATCATCGTCACTGTCTCCGTTTTGTGCGCGCCGACGGAGGCCACGCGCGACCTGCATGACGTTGAACGTGTGGTCGGGCCGCTGACCGGTTACGTGCAGGGCAGGATTGCCGCGACGGATTTCCTGCCCCACCTTACCGCAGCGTTTGCCGCGAGCGGCGATGCGCAGCCGCCCTGGCTCACCGAAGCCTTCGTCGCCGGCGCGGCCGCGCGCTACCGCAGCCTGATGGGGCAGTGGCGCGCGACGCCCTTTGGCGGGACGATGGAAGTTGTGTTCGAGCCAAAGTGAAATTTGCGCGGGGGCGTCCGATGCTTTAGATTGCGCCGCATACGTACCCGTAGCTCAGCTGGATAGAGCGTCGCCCTCCGAAGGCGAAGGTCGGGGGTTCGACTCCCTCCGGGTACGCCAGTTTTTCTTAGCGAGCCCCTTGCGAGCTTAGAAAAACTGAGCGCCACGGAGGGCTGCGATAGCAGCCCGAGTGGGCGCCACGCAATCGCTTAAGGAATAAACTGTACCTGGTACGATTTGCGTCGGCCTGCAGGTTCACGCGGCAGTCACTCTGCAAGCGCCGCTGCTCAACGGGTAAGCGCCGATTTGCCGCGGGTACGCTCGTAAGTTTCCTGAATGATCCAGGCGTCAAAGCTGGCGCGGTGTCGTTGCTGTTTGGTTTCTTTCAAGAGTTCGTTTTTGGTTTCGTGCCACTTTTTCATCTGTGGCTCCGAAAGGATCATTTCGAGCGGACTGACGGAGAAGGCCATATTGAGACGGGCGGCATGAAAGAGTTTCACGAGCCAGGGTTTGTCCACCACCCATCCGTCCGAATAGAGCGTTTTGCCCGCGTATAGATTATTCAGATCCTCGGCAACGCTGCGCAGCGGCTTTCCGTAAGTTTCCAGAATATCCCGGGCAATGCGGTGTACCTTTTCCGCGCCCTCATCCCAGTGAGTCCAGTCCTCCGCGGGCAAAATCAATGAGCAGTATTTTGAATTGTTCTGTGCGGCGGTTCCCACCTCGATGGGATAGCTCAAGCCGCCGAAGCCGGAAGCTTCGAGATCGATGATGAGCGGTCTTTCCTCCGTTCCCAAGGCCCCCCCTTTTTCGGTCTGGTGGTAACTCTCTCGTTCAGTATTCGAGGTCAGGCGTTGTGACGGATTATCGCCGGTCCACGGATCAAAGGGCGTCGCAAGCGACCCTCGCTCACGTGGTCTCTGAACTCTGAATCAGGGACCACTCCGCAAAAACCAGCTTTCCATGGTTGGTGCCATCATCGCGCCAGATCTCATAACCCGCGGCTCGGGCAGGAAGACGTGCCCTACCGCCGCGCGGTGCTTCACTGTCGTCCTTGGCGTCAAAGTCGCTCGCGACTGACTGCCCTTTGCTGTCCCTAAAGGTAATGCGATAGCGCGTCATTCTTTCACCCCAGGCCGACCCAAGTGCGAATTGTGCGCCGCAACATTCCTGTGTGCAAGTGCGAAAAGCGTTGGACCGGGGGCCAAGCGAGCTTAGAAAAAGCGATCGTCCCAGGGGGCCCACAGCGGGCGCCGTGGGGCGTCACGTCCAGCCACACCTAGCCCATGTTAAGTCACGCCTATGACCTTGGAATGGAAGACGATCCAGCACTTGGATCAGCCCCAGTGGGAGAGCCTGTGCGCAAATCTGCGCCGCGCTGCGCTCTATGGTCGCGAGCAGGCGGGGGCGCTCACGGCGTTGCGCGCGCCAGTGATGGGCAAGGAGAGGAGCCGCGACTTACCGAATTCTTGGCGGCGCTCGCGACCTTCTGCCACGGCACAGAATTCGTTTTTGCCGTTTCACCGCAGGAAGAGGAGCAACTCGGAAAGCTGTCCTTGGGCAGGAGCGTGGCCGAGGATCTGATCATTGGGTGCTACCGGGCGATAAAGAGGGACGCGCTCCCGATTGCGAATGTCGAGCGGTTGTTACCGATCGCGAACGACACATCGCGCCGTGCAGGCCATGTACGAGGAGAACCCTTACCCGCGTTGGACACAGCTGCGCATAAAAAACAGAACGACGAGGCGCTGGAGTGCTTGATCGCCGGTTGCGGTAGCGGCCGGCAAATTGTCACCAACGCATTGACTTCGCCGCGCTCGCGCTACGTCGGGATAGATATTAGCCTCGCGAGCCTGGCGTACGGGCTCATGAAGGCGAGGGAATACAACGTATCCAACGCACGCTTCATACAAACCGACATTCTAGACGTCGCGAAGTTGGGGCTCAGCTTTGACCACATTTCGGCGGTGGGGTCGGTTCCTCACATGCAAAGTCCGGTGAGCGGCGTTAGGGCGCTCGCCGGAGTGCTGAAACCGGGGGGCACTCTTAAGCTGGCGCTGTACTCAAGGATGGGCCGCGTATCGGTGCTCGCGGGCATCGCCTTGCGCCAGGCGCTCGGCCTTCAGCCAACGGCCGACGGGATTCGCGCATTGCGGCAACTGAAATACAGCCTGCCGGAAGAACATCCCGCAAAGCAGGTGATGGTGTTCGAGGATTTCTATTCGATGTCGGGCTGCCGCGATATGCTGTTTCATGTGCAGGAACACAACTACACAATCTCGGATATTTTCGAACTGGTCGATGCGTCCGGCTTGCGTCTGCGTGACTTTGCAGTGCCGGACCCGATGGTGGGCGTGGAACTCACACGCGAGAAGCTGATCAGGCTCGAGCGGGAAAGCCCCGGATTTGCCGGTCCGATGTTTCGGTTTGTGCTGGTTCACTAAGCTCCCGGGAGGGTGCCCGTGGAATACTGGCCTCAGGGCCCATTTCCAGCGAAAATAGCCGGGTATGGGGTGGCATAGCTGGTCCGCGCAGCCAAGGCTCTAACGAAAAGTTAAGCCCATCCCTGTAGACTGGTGGGAACCAAGAGGGGTGTGCACGGCGCACCCGAGGATGAGCTAGGCATGATCCGAAAGAACGGTGCGGTTCCCGATAACTTTTTCGAGCTGCGTGAGTTGGACTCGATCCAGGCTTACGCCATGGCCTATGGCGACCTGATCGCCAAGCGCTACGAAGATCTCAACATCGTCTGTTTCCCGCGCTTTCCGCTCGACATCGACGTCGACTTCTTCCGCGCGGTCCAAGTGCCAGCGCAATTCAAGAAAGTCGGCACGGTGAATGGGCTCGACAGGCCCATCCTGATCCGCAGCGGCGACAAGATCATGTTCGACCACACGCATGTCCTTCTGCAGATTTTCGGCGATCGCATGATTGCAACTTACGCCCAGACCCAAATCCGCAGTGTCAACGATCAGATCCGTCGCGGTTTGAACCAGTTGTTCCCGCGTTATCGCTCGCTCACGGAAGCCAACATCACCTGGCGTCTGACCGAAACGGTGGACGAAGGCATGCACGTCGATGGCTTTCTCAAGGGCAAGCCGACGCCGCCCGAAGCCAAGGGTCGCTTTCACCGGGTGAAGCTCTTCATCAACATCGACAGCCAGCCGCGCAAGTGGTGGACGTCGTTCACGATGGGCGAGACCCTCAAGAGATATCGCAGCAAGTTGCCCGACAGCATGCCGGACGACGCGGATATCGTGGCGAACGTCATTTCGAACAGCGGGTTCCTCGGTGACGGCGAACCGCATCACGAGATCGATATTCCGCCCATGGGCGCAGTCATGGGCGAGGCCCAGGCCATCTCTCATGCCGTGCGATACGGGCGGCGCATGATCGCCGCAGAGTTCATGTGCCTCACCGAACATATGCTCGATCCATGCAAGCACACCCAAGCGCGGCTGCCCGGATGGCTGGGTGACGCGGGTATTGGCATCTCCGAGGCTGTGGCTTAGCGTCGGTCGCGGCGCGCCGAAGCGCGCTGACCCCAGGGTTTAGCGCGGAACCATGCCCGGCCTGATTTTTGAAAACACGTCGACCGCCGACGAGATGAAGCAAACGCTTCATCTCGTACAGCAAAAGCTGCAGAAATCGCCGCGTGATCCGGTCAGCTACAATGCCTTGGGCGTGATTCTCGGCGCTGGCGGCGCGCCCGACAAAGCGCTGCGCGCTTTTGACCAGGCTCTTGCATTATGCCCCACTTACGCCGAAGCGTTGATGAACAAAGGGCTGGCGCTGGAGAGTCTGGGATCGGATGCGGCGGCGTTCGAGGCTTTCTCCCACGCGGCCGCCCTCACGCCCTCTTATACCGAAGCGGAAGAAAACGCGCAGCGGCTCGCGGCGCAGCTCGGCCGGTCCATGCCCGCCTCGCCATGGCGGGTTACGCTAAAGGAGAGATTGGGCACATTACTGAAGGGGCGCGCCCCGCTTCCGGATGGGATGGATGAAGCCGCGCTTCGTGCCCGCCTTACGCACAAGCCCGGCGATGCCGAAGCCGCCTTGCGACTTGCGGTTGGCTTAAAAAAAGACAATCGCTTGATCGAAGCGGAACACTTTTTCCGGCACGCTCTTCGCCGCGACCGGTCTCATCAACGCGCCGCCATTGCCCTCGCCGAACTGCTCGACGCGACGTATAGGCTCAGCGAGGCGATCGAGCTGCTCGCGCGTTTTCAAAATGCGCCGGCGCAGGAAGATCGGCTGTTGCCGCTGCTCCTGCGCCTGAAAGCCGACGCCTGCGATTGGCGCGATTACAATACGCTCCGTGCCGCGGCGGCCGACAGCCTGCGCCAGTCGCCAGGAAGCATCGAGCCCTTTGCAGCCCTTTCGCTCTGGGACGATCCGGAGATCCAGCGCGCGGCGTCGCGCGCTCTCGTGGCAAGGATCAGTCGTGGGATCGCGCCGCGCGTCCACGCGCGCCCGGCCTCAAAACGCGACAAGATCACGATTGGCTACATTTCCGCGGACTTTCGTCAGCACGCCGTATCTACGCTTCTGGCGCCGCTCTTCGA
Organism: uncultured bacterium; assembly: GCA_903888485.1. Lineage (GTDB taxonomy): Bacteria > Pseudomonadota > Alphaproteobacteria > Rhodospirillales > Rhodospirillaceae > SHVO01. The sequence goes on from CAISTS010000046.1 coordinate 50,807, forward strand.
GATGCACGATCGGAGGAGGTTCCGTGTATTCGGTTATTCACTCTGGGGAGACGATGGCTCGGCGTTGCAGCGGCGCGTGACATCGGCCTTCGACAAGATGGAGTCGTTGTGGCAGGTGCCGAGCGCTGAGGCGGCGGCGAGAATCGCCGCAGATGAGGTCGACATTCTGGCCGATCTCACAGGCTATACCCGCAACGGCCGGCCGGAGATTCTCGCGCACCAGCCGGCTCCGATCCAGGTGAACCTCGGCCACGCTGCGTCGATGGGTGCGCCGTTCATCCACTACTACATCGGTGATGCCGTCGTGACACCGCCGTATCTGGATGACTGGTACGACGAGAAGATCGTGCGCTTGCCTTTCGCCCATCAGATCAACGACCTCAAGCGTCCCCGGCCGCGCGCGCGACCACGCCGTGACTACGGGCTGCCGGAGGATGGCGTCGTCTTCTGCAGCTTCAACACGGCGAGCAAGTTCACCCCAGAACTCTTCGATACCTGGATGGGAATTCTCGCGCGCGTGCCGGGCAGCGTGTTGTGGCTGCGAAGCTGGCACAAGGACACCACCGACAATCTGCTTCGGCGGGCGGCCGAGCAGGGTGTCGATCCGACGCGGCTCGTATTTGCCGGCTTCGGCAGCTATGAAGATCATCTCGGACGCTATGGCGCGGTCGACATCGCGCTCGATACGCTACGCCTCGGGGGCCACACCACCACAAGCGATGCGCTCTGGATGGGATGCCCTGTCGTCAACATGCCTGGAAAGACGATGTCATCGCGAGGGGCGGGGAGCTTGGTGCGTGCGGTCGGCGTGCCCGAGCTCTCGGTTTCATCCCTCGCCGATTATGAAGCGCTGGCTGTCGACCTCGCGACATCGCCGGAGAAGTTGCACGACCTCAAGACGCGGCTCGAGCGCGCGCGGCGCGACAGCCCGTTGTTCAATCCCGCGCAGACCGTTCGGCAGTACGAGTGGGCTTACGAGCGCATGTGGGAAACGTACGTCGCGGGTGGCGCTCCGCAGGTGATCGAAGTGCCTGCCGAGGTTTAGGAGCCCTTAATTACGTAAGCCCCCGGGTTTGGGCACCAATCGAATCGCTTCAGAGGCGTATTCGTACCTGCGAAAAATTCATCGACGGCTTTGCTTTCGCCTTCCCAAGGGGGAATTCCATATTCGTCAAATGCGACCACGCCGCCGGGCACAACCAAAGGCCACAAGTGTTTGAGGCCAACCATTGTCGGTTGGTAGAGATCGACGTCGAAGTGGAGCAGCGCAATACGCATTCCGGGATGAGCCGCAACGTACTCGGGGATAGTCTGCGCGACATCGCCCTTCACCAACTGAACGCGAGCCTTGTAGGGGATAAATCGGTCGGCGTCGAAAATCGAGATCACGTCGCGCAGCGCCTCTTCGAAGTCGCCGCCATCGTAGCCGCCGGCCACCTTTTGGACTTCGGTAGCCGCGGCGCCGTCGTTCTCATGGAGCGCCGTGAGTCCCTGGAAGGTGTCAAAGCCGATCACTTTTTTGTGCCGATCACCCATGTTGCGAATTTCCATAAAATTCGCCCACGACATCAGCGACGCGCCGCGAAATACACCAAGCTCGACAATGTCTCCCGGCAAGTCGACGGTCATGCGGAAGAGCTCATAATGAGCCAGGAAACGTTTCAGGTAGACCCGGCGCGTATAGAGAGGAAAGTCACGCCATATGTCGGTCGGCTGAACCCCGAAGCGCGCGAAGTGCTCATCGAGCTTCCTTTCGATTTCGTCATCCTGGGCAAAATTCTTGCGTCCGGAGAAGCGCTTGTCGGCCATGCAAATCCTCGAGCTTGTTAGAGTGGAAGTTTTTCCGGCATTGGCCCGTCGCGGCGTCGGAAGGTTCCAAGTTCGATATCGAAGTAATCCTTGTTAGCAATGGAATCCTCGGGATCGATCAATCGGAATTCGAGCGATCGCCGGTCAATCAGGGCCCCCGGCGGTGTGTACGTCCGATGAACGGCATGATCGCCGAAGAACAAACAATCCCCGAGCGAAAGTTCGAAATGGACGACATCCTCCGGCGCGATATCCAGCCCCGCAGCGAAACCGTCACGCGGCTGGTGGGTTAATTCAGACTGAGGCGCGCGGGTGAACTGCAAAGTCGAGCGCCGCGCCGGCTCATCATCCAGGGGAATATGGCAGGTCACAATGCGCGTGTGCCGTAAAGGTCCGAGCAAGCTTATGTATGCGGTGTCTTGGTGCCAGGGTACGAAATGACTTGTCGACGATACGTGACGCACCTGAGGGGGAAAAATTACCCATGTGAACGGGCGCACCATCTCAAGCAAGTCTGGACTTGGCGTGCGCCATACGTCGAACCAGCGCTGGCGGAGGCGCAGCGTGTCGGAACCCTCGCCTCGGGCCATTGCACGCAACTCACGTTCGGAGGTGGCGTCTTGGCTCGATCCTGCCGTAAGTTCATAGAAGGAGGCCCGCAAGCGGCGAAGAACCGCAGGCCCGAAAACCTGCCGGTGTGGGGCAAAGAAGCCGCGTGATCGCGGGGCGTCGTTCGTCAAGGGAACAGTTCCTAAGGGCGCGTCTCAAATTGTAGGCTACAAAATGCGCTTTGACCTTTCAATTCTGACCTTCAACCGTGGCAAAATGGCGCGTACCAGCACCAACGAGGCCAAACTCATCGCATGAAAGTCCCCGTCTACAACTCGATCGCAAATCATCCGCTGTTCGTTGGCAGCGAAGTCGCGCGTGTTTTCACGGCGGCCCCGCTCGGCTACGTCGATATCGGTGCGCGGCGCGATACCCCGCCCCCCGCCGCACCCATCGCCGCCGTATGCTCCTTCCTCGGTTTCGAGCCCGATGCCGTCGAGTGCGAGAGTATGAACGGCGACCAGGGATTCAAGGCCCCGTGGGCAAGCTGCAGCGTGCTGCCTATTGCTCTTGGCCGGAGGACCGAGCCGCGCGTCCTCCACATCACCAGCCTTCCCACGAACACGTCCCTCTACAAACCCAATGAAATTTTTGTCGATCGGTATAACCCGAAGGGCATGCGTCTGCTTTCAACTGAGACAGTACCTACACAGCCCCTCGATGCCGTAGTAAGCGGCCAAGACAACATTGCCGAATTCGTCAAGCTCGACACGCAAGGGAGCGAGTTGGATATCCTTGAGGGCGCGGCTGCGGTGCTTGCGCGTACGCAATGCGTCGTTGCGGAGGTGGAATTTTGCGAAGCGTACGAGGAGCAGCCCCGCTTCTCAGACGTGGAGCGCTTCCTGCGGGACCTTGGTTTTTCCTTTTATGGCTTTCACACCCTCAATCACAGGTCGCGTAAGCGTTTGAACAAGATCAACGAGAGTGGGCGCGAACGGCTCCATTGGGCTGATGCGGCGTTCTTTCGCGACCCCTTCGATCGGACGAGAAGCGGTGCTGACTCCAAATCCAAACGGTCAATGCAGGCACTTTTCTTGATCAGCGCAACGCTTGAGTACTACGAGTTTGCTCTGGAGGTCGCCGACCGGTTCTCGCCGCGCGAGCGCGAACGGATGTCGGCGCTCGTGCACGCGTTGGCTCACATTGACACTGTCGGCGTTCGCGCCGATGTAAATGCGTTGGCGGCGAGTCTTGAACGCCATCCGGACAAAGCCAACCTGATCGTAGGGCGCTTCGTCGATGCTCGACGTTCCGCCAGTGACGTGAAGGACGTCGCCGAAATCCCGGACTAGGTCTTTGCCCAGTCGAGCACGTTTTGCAGGTAGCGACCGCGGTTGTCGTCCGCCCAGCGCTTGGCGGCGTGCAAGGCGGCTTCGGCAAGTTTGTCGTACGAATCGAGCGCGCGGTTTGTCGCTTCCACGATGGCCACGCTGGTATGGTCTTCGGCGATCGTGCCGGCTTCTCCGTATTTTATGAGTTCGTCGGCCAGCGTCGTCTTGGCAGGTACGACGACGGGTATGCCGTTCGCCATGCATTCGATGACAACGCCGGACAGCGATGACTGGTATACGGCAGGACTGTATGTGCAGAGCATAAGGTCTATCGAGTCCAGCACCGATTGATACGCAAACTTGTCCAGCTGACGCTCGTCGAGCGTAACGTGGGGATGCGCTTTGGCTAACGCGCGCATGGTTTCTTGCGCTTGTGGCAGGCTAGCCGTATTGCTGTTGTGAGCTAACACACGGATGTCGGTCCGCCTGCTCAACAACGTGCGGAACACGTCTGGCATCAGAGGATACCCCTTGTCTTGGCGCTGATGGCCCACCACGCCGAGGGTAATCGGGCGCCGGCCGCGCCGATCGATGAGCCGCGGCGGCAAGGCCTGCGGAAGGGCAGGGTTAAACTCCACCTGCGTGCGAAGCAGTTCGGAGTAGGCCTTGTCCAATCCTGGATGCTCAGTTACGAACCGCACGTTGGTGACTTGCAAGTTCTTCATATGCAGGCCAACAAAGCGGTAGAGCAGGGCGCGCGGATCAACCCGCGGGTCCCGGTCCATCCAATAGCCTTTCCCGTCTTTGACTCCCTTTTCGAGGCCGCAGTTGTAAATGAGATCGCCGACGGTCCGCGGGCGCGTGTTGGGCGCAAGCGTGGCAAGCCAGTCAATCAAACCTAATAGCTGGGTCGGCGCGCAACCCGTCAGATAAAGCACGTCATCGGCGGCAAGGGCGGGAAGGCGAGCGAAGTCCTCGCTGGTAAAGTGCGCTCCCTGAAGAAATGCGTTCAGCCAGCCGCACAAGGCGTCGCCATCCGTGGCACAGTAGGGAGACACGCGAAAAAGTGGTGTGGCTCCCAGTTCGTTAGCCAAGCCTGGGTTGAGGTCAACGCCGCCGAAGACTAAAACTGGCAGCCCAAGATCATGGGCTTGCGACAGAACGCCGCGGCAAATCGTTGCGTGATGTCCTACATTGGACATCAAGCCGGGATCGGCGTAAATCAAACGCATTCAGGAGCTCCTCTGGCAGAGTGTGCCATTGCTATAACACTGGTAGCGGATGGTCCAGGAGCATGGCGCCGTGGCGAGTCAGGATCCCGAGACGTGTTGCAAGAGTATCAAAAGGAGGCATATCGGGCGGATGGGTACGTCGTCGTTCCTGGTGTGCTGACGCGCGAGCAATGTGAGCAAGTCATTCTAGCGGCTCACCAACTTTCCGGCCCGAAAGAAGGTGTGTTTAAGCCTGTAATGCAGCCGCACCGTCAGGCCGATTTCTTCCTGGATGTCCTGCGGCATCCGCGGGTAGGCGAGTGTGTTGAACAACTGGTCGGTAAGCCGCCGGCGGGCCTGCAAACCGAGATGTTCTTTTGTAAACCCGGCACCCGCGGGTTTACCGCTCACCAAGATAACTTCTTCGTCCGAGCCGAGGCGGATCACTTTGCGTCGGCGTGGTTGCCGCTCGTTGACGTCGGTCGCGAAAATGGGGGGCTCTTCGTGTATCCCGGAAGCCATATGTTGGGGTTGCTGCCGGTGCGTGAGACGGGACTTCCGCCAACCCAAGATCAAGATATCGATGGGTACTCTCGCGAAGTTGTTTACCCCGAACAGTATGAGACCAAGCCGATCGATATCTCTGCACCTGCGGGCTCGGCCGTATTTTTGCATGGCAACGTGGTGCATGGTTCGCACCAGAATCAATCGAGCAACTCCCGCTACGTCTTGCTCTGCACTTATGCGCGCAAAGGAACCACTTTCAATCCCGGGCGGCACGCGAAACGCTGCGAAATTGACCTCCTTCGCCCATAACCACGGAACCATGACTGGCATGCCGGAGACCCTAGGGACCGAAACATGGCAACTGGATAGCCAACGCATCGCCCAGATGTTCGGGCTGCAGCGATCGCAACTGCCAGCCTCCGCCCTTGCTAAAATCGCCCAGTCGGATTTCAGGCACCGCGCGCTGAGCGGTGAAGAACGCGAAGCTGTAATCAAACGCATCCAAGCGCGCATTGCCGCCGCGCCAACACCCGTGCTTGACCAGTCTCGGCGTGACTTGTGGGCCAGAGTTTGGGAGGGACAGCGCACAAAAGCGACGGCGGGCAACTTCGATGCGGCGACACTCGAGCCCGATTTTGTGGCTGGCGAGCCCATCATCAGGCTCGATGGAGATTTCCGAATTCCCCTTTCGGCGCGGATGGAACTCGACTTCTACGCGGTCGTTCGCCGGATACTTTTTGACTGTTGGATCGGACAGCGCCAGTCGGCATTTGAGTTCGGCTGCGGCAGTGCGTTCAATCTGCTCGACCTTGCGGAACTTTATCCCCACCTGTCGCTTGTCGGCCTGGATTGGGCACCCGCGTCCGTGGCCCTCGTCGATGACATCGCCCGCCGAAAAGCGCTGCGGATGGAGGGCCGGCTGTTCGATTTCTTTGCTCCTGACGAGACGCTCAATTTTCTGCAGCATGCTGCGGTCTTTACATTCTGTGCATTAGAGCAGACCGGCGAGCGGCATGAACGCTTTACCGATTTCCTGGTTCGTTCTCGCCCCGGCATTTGTATACATCTTGAGCCGATTCTTGAATTCTACGATCCGCGCCGGCCGATCGATCAGCTGGCGATTGCCTTCCATAACGCCCGCAAATACCTCACCGGGTTCCTCACGAACTTACACGCGTTCGAACGTTCCGGCCGAATCAAAATCCTCGACCAACGGCGGCTGGGCTTCGGCAGCGTCTTTCACGAGGCTTATTCGGTAGTAGTATGGCAGCCGGCTTAGTTCAGCGGGCCCATGTTGACTGGTTTTCTTGCCACCATCGGGCGGTGATTGCTACGCCCTCGTCTATACCCATCGCTGGATTCCAGCCCGTCACATCATGAATTTTCGAGCAATCAAGAGCGCGAAATGAAGGTGTCGTCAGATTATTGTTATGCCAAATGATTTGTTCGGGTTGATGTCCAGAGTATCTCAGGACCCAATCAACAACTTCACCAACCGTGGTACGGCGTCCCGACCCAACGTTAAAGGCATCGAACCTGACGTCGGTGGCGTTGAGCAGGGCCGCAATAGCCGTGCCGAAGTCATCAGCATAGATCACGTCCCGCGTGACGTTGGGGCTGCCCCATACTTCGAACGGATCCATCTTGTTTACCGCCTTGCGGATCAACGCCGGGATAAAATTAGCCGTGAAGAGATCGAATTTTGCAAAAGGGCCGAAGATGTTCGCCGCACGCGCAATCAGGAAATCTACGCCCAGCTGGTGGTGCCAAAACTCGCCGAGCTTCTCGGCATATCGGTTGACCCAACCTGTACCGAGGTAGGCGGACGTCGGGTCTATATTCAGGTTCAGCTCGTTCTCGCGGATGGCCCCTGGATGCTCTTGGTAGACGGTTGTTGAGCTGACGTAGATAACGCGCCGTACATTCGCGAGGCACACGGCTTCAATCAAGCGCGCCTCTAGCACGATATTGTCAGTGATGACGCGCCACGGCTCTTCTGCAGTTTGACGCGCGCCGCTCGTTGTGGCCGCTGCAAGAACTGCTGCGTCACATCCTAGCGCTACGCGCGCACAATCGTCACGATCTCGCAGGTCGGCGTGAACGTATTCGACGCGCGCATCCTTAATGAAGCGCCCCAGATCGCTACGATAGGATCCGCGTATGCGGACCGTTGGACTTGCGGAAAGCAGCGTTTGCACGATGCTGCTTCCGGTCATGCCCGTCGAGCCCGCGACAAAGATGATCTTGTTGTCAATGTACATCGACACCGGGCTTGTTCATGGTCAGTTCCGGGAAGGCGAACGAGGTCGAAGATAGTGACCACTTTAAGATCGAATTTCCAAGAGGCTTTCGATAAAACAGGTTGAAGAGATGCCCGCCCGCTATGACGCCAGGGACAGAGCATGAATAGAAAAGAACGTCGCAGTGCGGAGAAAAAACAGCGCGCTGGCAGAGGAGATGCCGGGGAAGAAATCTCTCCGGTAGCGCCGATTGTTGGCGCGCCGGAAGAGCCCGGCGTTTTGCTGCGCATCGTCGCGCACGTCCTGCTCGCGCAGTGGGTTCTCAAACGCGTGAAGCACCCTCAAGTGCTTGCCCTCCTGTCCGAAGTGGCGCGACAGGCCGGGCGATTGGATCTAATCTCGCAGATCGATAAAAAAACCTCCGAAAGGCAATGAATTCCGCGCTCCCGGACTGGCGCGCCGGCGCGCGATCATACTTCGCGGTTCCGGCCGCCGAGAGGCTGGCGGCTGAACAGACTGCTGCGACCGCTGTTGAATTCAACCGTCTCGGGATCGCTCACGCTGCGGCAGCACGGGCGGCACAAGCTGCCCAGCATTTTGAACAGGCCCTTCGCATCTGCCCGACCTATGCGGAAGCGTGGTTCCATCTCGGCCTCGTGAAAGCGGATGCACGCGATGCTTATGAATGTTTCGCCCAGGCCGCGATTCTAACTCCGGCGTACGCGGCCGCCCGGGACAAGCTCGCTGCCGCCGCGGTCTCGCTTGGCCTTCCTGCCCGGGTCCTCACCCCATGGATGGAGCAAGCCGAGCCATCGTGGCGCGCGCGTATGTCGCACGCGGCCCGCAAAGCTATGGGCAACGCGGTCGAGAATGCATATATGCCGCTCGATCCGCCCGAGCCGGAATTGCGCGCGCAACTTTTGTCCAAGCCGCGGTCTGGCGTGCTTGCCAGGAAACTTGGCCGCGTCCTCCTGCGCCAGCAGCGGTTTACCGAATCAGAGCTTTTCCTTAGGTACGCGCTTGCACTGGCACCGTGGGATGGTGAAGCGGCCCTGTGGCTGTGCATGATTCTCGAAGGTTCCGGTCGCCGCGCAGAGTTGAGCGATGTTGCGCGGCAGGCCATGGCGAATGACAGCGCTTCGCATGCGCTTTGTGCGCTCGCGTTGTGGAATAGCCTTCATCTATGCGACTGGCGTTTCTCCACGGAGCTAACGCCGAAGGTGCACGATATTTTACGCGCCGCGCCTGTATATGTTGAACCGCAAATGGCGCTCCACTTCACCGACGACTCTCAATTGGCGTTTGATTGCGCCAAACACGTACACGAGGCGCTGACAACGGGCTGTCGGCCGCTCGCTCCTGCGACGCCGCGTGAAAAGCGTAAGCTTACACTGGGCTATGTTTCGGCGGAGTTCCGGGATCATCCCGTGGCGACACTGATGGCCGAGGTATTGGAGTTGCACGACCGCAGACGATTCACTGTGCGCGGATATGCAATCTGGCCGCCGCAAAACTCCAAGCTCGCCAACCGCATGCGTGAGGCCTGCGACAAGTTCACCGAACTGGCGGGCGACACACACGAAAATCTGGCCCGCAAAATCCGCGCCGACGAAGTCGATGTCCTTATCGATGTCACGGGTTTCACGCAGTACTGTCAGCCTCGTATCATGGGACATAGACCGGCGCCCGTGCAGGTCAACTACCTTGGGTACCCCGGTACTATGGGGTTGCGCTTGCGCGACTATGTGATCGTCGATCGCTCTATTGTTGACGAATCGCAACAGCCCCAGTTCGCCGAGGCGTGTGTATTCATGCCTCACAGCTACCAAGCAAACGACCGCACCAAGGCAGCGCCACTTTCACGGTCGCGCGCGGAGTACGAATTGCCGCAGGACGGAGTCGTGTTTTGCTGTTTCAACGAAACGCGCAAAATTCTCCCGGAAACGTTCGCCGGTTGGATGCGCATTCTTACCCGAGTGCCGGATAGCGTGCTGTGGCTGCTCGTCACCGACGAGGGAACGCAGGAGCGCCTGCGGCACGAAGCTGCGGTGCGCGGCCTCGACAGCGCGCGGCTCGTATTTGCCCCGCGCATGGTTCACGAGGACCATCTCGCGCGTTATCGCGTCGCCGATCTATTTCTCGATACGCACCCCTACAACGCACATACCACCGGAAGCGACGCGCTGTGGTTTGGGTGTCCGATGATAACGATGCTGGGGCGCTCGTTTCAAAGCCGAGTGGGCGCAAGCCTACTGCGCAACGTAGGGCTGCCCGAGCTCGTCACCAGTTCCCCGAGCGAATACGAAGATGTTGCGGTGAGATTTGGGCTGGATGCTGCGTTCCGTTTCACACTGCAAGAACGTTTGCGGCAAAGCGGCCGCGCCGCGCCGCTGTTCGACACGCCGCGTTACGTCCGCCAACTCGAGTGGGCCTTTGAAGAGATGTGGCGGCGTCACGTTGCCGGTGAGAAACCGGCATCGTTCGATGTTCCGCGGTTGTAAATTGGGCGTTAGATTCTGGCGGATTTACAGACTTTCCAATCAAGGATTGCGCAGGTCGCGCTGCTTGCCACTCTTTGGATTTCTGTATAGGTTCGGCGGGCGTTTCCAGGGCGAAAAACCTTCGTCCAAAGGGGCTTAAATTCGATTGGGGCGCCGCGACGGACTCATTCAACAGCATCCGCAAGCGGTGTGGTGGGACAAGCAGCATGAGCGTGCTGTTCAAGGCCTTGCAAAAGGCCGAGAAAGAAAACGAGCAACGCCAAGCCGCGGGCGGACCAGGTTTCGATGCTGGCCGTATCGCCGGCTCGGGCGCCATCAAGCTTGCCGGTGGCCGTGGGATCAATTGGCGCATTGCCGGCCTGGGTGTGGTCGTGTTGCTGGGCGCTGGGCTGGGCGCGACCTTCTTCCTGAGTGAAGCTCCCACTGTTACGCGCGTCACGCCCGGCACTTCGGAGCGCGTGGCCGTAATGCAGCCTCCGGCGCCGCCGCAACAGCCCCCCGCCGCGCCTGCGCCCTCCACGCCAGCATCCCCCGAACAACAGACCGCGCAAGCGCCAACAGCGCCTCCCTCGGTCGCGCCAGAAGGGCAAGCGGTGCAAACGCCTGCAGTCGCGCCTGCCTCGGACGCGCCTGCGGCTGCCCCGGCGCAAGCTGATGCCGCGCCCGCAGCACCGGCTGCCCCGCAAGTCGCCGAAGCGCCGCCGCCAGCGCAAGTGGCAGCGCCACCCGCGCCTGCTGAAGAAAAGGTTGCCGCCGCTCCCAAGCCTGCGCCACAAACCTCACCGGCTCTTTCGCTTCCGCCGGCGAAACCCGAACCCATGCCCGATCTGCCGGCGAACTCGCGCGCGCGGCTCCTCAACCCGCCTATCGCGATTCAGCGCACCGATTTCAGTCTTTCAGGCGTGGGCAATGCAGTCCAGGTGCGTGAAGTTTCACAGGGCGCCCGCGACAACGTCAGCTCGGGTTATGACGCGCTCGTGCGCGGTGCCTACGATATGGCGTTGTCGTTCTACGACGCTGCGCTCAAGGAAGAGCCCAACAGCGTACTGGCGCTCAGCGGGCGTGGCGCGGCTCTGCAAAAGATGGGTAAAGCAGCCGAGGCCAACACGGCTTACGAGCAAGTGCTCAAGCTCGACCCCACCAACCGCGAAGCGCTCAGCAATCTGACGGTCGCGGTCGGCGATCGTTCGCCCAACGAAGCGCTCACGCGCCTGCTCGACCTCGAACGCACGTATCCTGCCTTCAGTCCCATCAAAGCGCAGATCGGCCTGACCTACGCGAAGCTCGGTTCGATGAACGAAGCTCTTGGCTACATGCGGCGCGCGACGCAAATGTCGCCGGAGTCCGTTATGTACCAGTACAACATGGCGCTCGTGCTCGATCATCTCGGACTTAGCGATCAAGCGGTCGTTGCTTACGAATCCGTCTTAGGCTCGCTGGCTGGCGGGCGGGCTGCGCCGGAACTTTCGTCGACAGAAATCGAACGGCGCGTGCGTTACCTCAAGACGCGCTAAACCAGGTTCACAACCAGGCTCACTGGCATGCCGTACTTGGCGCATTTCGGGTTGAAGGAACATCCCTTCACCCTGACTCCGAACACGAACCAGTATTTCCCCATCGACAAGCATGTGGAGATCATTCAGTCGATTCAGTTCGGCATCGCGCGCAATACCGGCATTCTCAAGGTTGTAGGCGACGTTGGCACCGGCAAGACCATGCTGTGCCGGCTGCTCTTGCGCAAACTTGTCGGCTCGAATGACGCGGTCGCTTACCTCAACGCGCCGCAGGTGGATCCCGACAGCCTGGTGACGTTGGTGTGTGCCGAGTTCGGCCTTGAGACCGGCTCGAAGCCGCAGATGCTGCAGGCGCTCAATACATTCCTGCTGGAGCAGCATGCTCTTGGGCGCAATGCGGTGCTCATTGTCGATGAGGCGCAAGCCCTCGGTCCGGCCGGCCTCGAAGCGGTGCGCCTGCTATCCAACCTCGAGACCGAACGCAATAAACTCCTGCAGATCGTCATGTTCGGTCAGTCGGAACTGGACGAACTCCTGCAGCGGCCCGACCTGCGCCAGATCAACCAGCGTATCGGCTTTTCGTTCAACACCGGGCCGCTCAACATGGGCGAGGCGGTGCACTACATAAATCACCGCGTGAAGATGAGCCGGGTTGAGGGCATCGACTTCCCAATTTTCACCGAGCGCGCCATGGAGATGTTGGCCCAGAGCGCGAGCTTTGTGCCACGCGTCATCAACATCCTCGCCGACAAATCGCTGCTGGTGGCCTACGGCGACGGCGCCATCCAGGTGGCGGAGAAACATGCCGAAGGTGCGATCGACGACTCGCCCCAGCTTGCGCAACCCATCCGCTTGCGCCGTCGTTGGGTGCGGCAAGTGATTTACGGCGTCATTGCCGCTGAAATCGCCGCGGTGGTGGCATTGTTCGCCTTCAATTCCAATGCGCAGCTTTGGGCGCAGAATGTAATGGCTCAGGTGCGCGGCACTCTTATCGCGCCGCCCGCCGCCGCCCCGGCTGCCGGCGCCGCCGCCGCCACGCCGCAGTAGACCCGTCCCCGCATGACCGCATTGCCTTCCAGCGGCGCGCTCTATGCGCTGCTTGCGGCGTTCGGTCTAATCTTCGGCAGCTTTGTCACGGCCTTGTCGTACCGGTTGCCGCGTGGTGAAAGCGTCGCTCATGGCCGCTCACACTGTCCGGCCTGCGGCCACGTCCTTGCTGTGCCAGACCTCATACCGGTGCTGTCCTGGGCGCTGAATAAGGGCGCCTGCCGCCACTGCCGCACCCGGGTGTCGTGGCGCTACCCGGCCATCGAGATGCTATCCGCGGCGCTTTTTGTCGGTGCGGGGGCGCTCGCGCCCGACATTCCGCACCTGGTTCTGCTGCTGGCCATGACCCCGATCATGCTCGCGCTCGCCATCATCGACATCGAACACCAGCGCTTGCCTAACAGTCTGCTGCTGCCGCTCGCCATTCTGGCCGTCGCCTGGCGCTGGGAAGGGGACAAAGACTTTCTGACCGGGATGATCGCCGCGGCGGTCACGCTCGTCCTTGGTTTTGGGCTCGATGCCGTACACAAGGCGATATCCGGCCGTCTTGGCCTGGGCATGGGCGACACGAAACTGCTTGCCATCGCGGCCCTTGCGCTTCCCTTGCCGGTCTTTCTCGCCTGTGCGGGAATGGCCGGCACCGTTGCGGTCGTCATAGGACTTCTCAGCGTCCGTCCTGCCAACTGGCGCACGCAAATGACTTTTGGGCCGGCGATCTTGGCGAGCTATTGGGCGGCGTTAGCCGCCGGGTCACACTTGATTGGCGCCCTTCTCACTGCCGCCTAGGTTGCGGTTTTTCGCGGTTGAATCGCCCTTTGCGGGTGGTAAATCGGGTGAACGGTCTGCTATGGTTCATGCTGCCGCGCGAGCCCCCCAGCGACGGGTGCCCGACCGGTTGGTTCTCTTGGGGGGGCCTTGAGAAACCTGGATGAAATGGATGCACCGCGACGGCAGCAGGCCCGCGCGGCATGCAGCCATCAGTAGTATCGCGAGTTGGGGGTTTTACGATGAAGGCTTTGGGCAGCACGTCCGTTTCTGCGGGGGCACTGTCTATGTCGGCCATGCCGCGCAGGAATGCGCGCCGGTGGGCCAGCGGCGTCGCCGCAGTCGCGCTCTGCGCGATTCTCGGATCGTGCAGCACGATAGGCAAGTACAACGACTTCGATACCGCCGGCGATATCCCGAAATCCGATTACGAAGGCCTACTCGGCCGGCGTGCCCCCGCGTCGGAAGAACGCGGCAACGAGCCGCCGATCCCGGGATTCCAGTCGGTGCTCGCGGCGCCGAGCGCGCCCGAGCTCGCCGACGTGCGCCGCGTCTCGATCGCGGTGACTGAAACCACGCCGGTGCGCGACATTCTCATTGAGCTTGCCCGTAAAGCCCAAGTGGACCTCGAACTCGACCCCCGCATCTCGGGCGGCGTCATCATGACCGCGACCGACCGGCCGTTCATCGAAGTGATTGATCGTCTCGTTGATCTTGCTGAGCTGCGATATAAATTCGAGCGTAATACGCTCCGCGTTGAGCTGGACGACCCGTATCTTGAGCAGTACCGCATGGACATTCTCAACATCGCGCGAACTGCGACCTCGAGCACGAGTTCATCTTCAGATGCCTCCTCGCTGTCACAGGCCATAGGCAGCGGGGGTGCGACCGGTGGCAACAACCAATCCACGACCAACGTCAGTTCCAATACCAGCGCGGACTTTTGGGGCACCATTGGCACGAACATTGATCAGCTTCTCCAGGGTGTGCAGTCCCGCCGCGGAAACGCGGCGGTTACATCAAATATAGCGGCGAGCTTTGTTCCCGAAGCCGCGCCACGGCCCGCACCATCGCCGCCGCGCGAGGCGGAAAAACCAGCCGGCGGCGCAGGCCGCGGACTGGGCGCAGCTGCAAAGCCCCTCGGTCAGGCAGAAGCACTTGCTGATGGCAGCAGGCAAGAACAGCTTGACGCGAATCTCGCAGCGGACGCGCCCGCCGCCGGTCAGCCCGCCTTAGCGGCGGGTGCAGGGAGCAGCGGCGCGGGCGGAGGCGCAACCCCGGCTGCGCGCTACGGCCTAAATCCGCAAGCGGGTATCATCACGCTGTTTGCCAATCAGCGTCAGCAGAAGGCCGTTGCACGGTACCTGCGCGATGTAAGGGATGCGCTGAATCAGCAGGTTTTGATCGAAGCGAAGGTTCTTGAAGTCACGCTCAGCGATCAATATCGTGCCGGCGTAGATTGGAATACCGTCTTTGGTCCCAACAATCCGGCGCGGCAGCTTACGGTCAATTCGAACTTCGCGCGCAATGTTGTTCCACCCGAGTTTTCCGGACCGACAATCGCGGCAAATTGGGCCAACGGCTGTTTCCCGGTCTCGCCGGCCTGTCCGGTCGCTACGGGCGATCTTTCGCTTGCAGTCCAACTTGTGAAAGAATTCGGCGCCGTTCGCACTCTATCCAGCCCGCGCCTGACGGTCCTCAATAATCAGATGGCTCAGCTGAAGGTGGCGCAGAATCAAGTGTTCTTTCAGCTCACCGTGAACGTAACCGATGCAACGTCAACGACCGCGGCCAAAACCACGGTGACCAGCCAGATTAAGACCATTCCCATTGGTTTGATCATGAGTGTCATGCCTTCGGTCGATCCCATCAGTAAACGCATTTCACTCACGCTAAGGCCCTCGATTACCCGCATCACCGGTTACGTCAATGACCCCGGTGTCGCAGTTACCATCGCTGTGGCGCAGAACAGCGATTCTAATATTCCGAATATTTCTTCGCCCATTCCGATTGTGGAAGCCCGCGAAATGGATTCGCTGATTTCGATGGAATCCGGGCAAACAGTGGTGATGGGCGGTTTGATGCAGGAGAATGTTCAGACAACTCGAGAAGGCATCCCCGGAGCGATGGATATCCCGCTGATCGGGCAATTAGTCTCGGAGAATATTAAGCAGAACAAGGTGACTGAGTTGGTTGTTTTCATCCGCGCGACTCTGACGAACGGTCCGGGAACGGTCGCTGATGAGGATATTCGCCTTTATCGGACCTTTGCACCCGATCCCCGGCCGGTGGCATTTTAAGCCTAGACTGAGTAAGGCCCGGGTTTGCCGGGCTGCCTGTACGGGGACGCATGATTGCCACGGTTCGCCTCGTCATCATAACGGCCCTTCGTGATCGACTATTCACGGGCTTGATCCTGCTGCTCGCCCTCGTATCCGCCTTGGCTATGTTCATGGGGGGGGCCGCGCTGACCGAACAGTTGCAAACGGCCCAGGCCTTTGCCGCCGGTGGCGGTCGTGTTGTGCTCGTTTTCGGACTGACGGTCTTTGCCGCCTTTCATATCCAAGCTCTCTTTGAAACCCGCGAAGTAGAAGCAATCCTCGCCCGGTCGATCTCGCGTGCCCGGTTTGTGGTGGCGTATTGGCTCGGCCTTGCGGTCGTGGCGGCCATTGTGTCCACCGCGTTTTCTTTGCTCGTTCTGGTGGCATCAGGCTTTTACGTGGGTGCTGTGATGTGGTCGGCGTCACTCCTTGCCGAGTGCGTGCTAGTTATGGCGGTAGCGACATTGGCGGGCCTGATGCTGGAGCGCGCCACACCCACGGTGATGTTCGTGTTGGGCTTTTATGCATTGGCCCGCCTCATGGGTTTTTTTATCGGCATTCGGCAGGTGGTCGACGATAGTCCGACCCAGAGGATCGTCAACGGCACACTAGATCTCATCACTTTGTTCATTCCGCGCCTTGACCTATTTGCTCAGACGCGCTGGATCATCTACGGTCCCGGGAGGGACGACGTCGTTTTCGTCGCCGTGCAATCGGCGCTTTTCCTCGCCCTGGTCCTAATGGCAGCTATTTTTGACCTTTCGCGAAAGCAGTTTTGAGCATGAAGGGCGTGTCCGCTTGGATTAATCCAAGCGCTATTGTGCTTTGCATTCTGGCCGCAGCGCATGCCGGAGTTGCGTGGGAGAATCGGACCAGACGTCCCGAGCTTGAGATCATTACGGCTCCCCCTTCGGAGGCGGCGCGCGCGGCGATGTCTTTTGGCGATCAGCAGTTTCTCTATCGCCTCTGGACCATGGACCTTCAAAATGCCGGCGACACGGGTGGGCGGATGACACCCATGCGCTACTACAATTACTCCAATGTCATAGGCTGGCTGGACGCCCTTGGCGAACTCGATCCGCGCGGTGAACATCATTTGTATCTCGCAGTCCGATATTTCTCCCAAACGCCGGAAACCGACGACGTGCGCCGCTTGATGGAATTTGTCGAGCGGGACGTTGCAAGGTCGCCAGCGACAAAATGGTTTTGGCTGACCCAGGCGCTGGTTATTGCGGAGAAGCGTCTGCGGGATTTGCCTTATGCCCTGCAAATCTCCGAGCGCCTCGCCACGCTCAATCCCGCCGATGCCCCCAATTGGGTGTTTATGATGCCAGCCATCTTGATGGAAAAAATGGGACGGTTGCCGGCGGCCGAATCTGCGATCCGTCAAGTACGGGCGCAGCGGGGTCAGGGTATGCGAACCGATGAGCTTCTCTTCATCGATTCGTTCATCCAGAGATTGCACGGCTCGCCCGGATAGCCGCCTATTAGTCGCAGAGATAGTGGCAGTCTAGTTGCAGCCAACGTCTGCTAAATGCCTGGATTGTATAAGGGAATGACCAGCCTAATTCTTCTGGTGTTGGTTGCATAGCTCTGGTGTTGGTTGCATAGCTATGATACCGATTTAGCCAGATTCGCCCGAATGGCGCGTCGGCGTTCCTTTTCTACCGGGGGTCACAAATGGGTAATGCTATACCGCACAGCCAGCGCGGTTTCACACTGATCGAAATGTCGATCGTGCTGGTCATCATCGGCTTAATCGTCGGTGGTATCCTAAAGGGACAGGAGCTCATTGAGAGCTCGCGTCAGAAGAACATGATTAGTCAAGTGGACCGCTTTAAGGCCGCAACCACGACGTTCGTTGATCGCTTTAAAGGCCTTCCGGGCGACTTCAGTCGCGTCACTCTGTTGCAGAACAGTGGGTTGCTTGACGGCGGCGACGATAGCGGAGTCATTGGCACCACTCAGACCAACGTGGCCGGGCTGGATACAATGGAAAACAATGCGACCGATGAGCCATTCCAATATTTTAACATGCTTCTGGCTGCCGGCCTGGGTACTGGTGGCTCCATGAGCAACACCAACCCGTCGTGCTTCTCGGGTCTTTGCAATACCGGCTCTCCGTTGCCCGCATCTGCCTTCCCGCAGTCAGGCCTGTCGATGGTCTATGGCACGCACGAAGGTCTTGCAACCGGGGGCAGTTCCAAGCGGGCGCATTGGTTGCGTTTGTCCCGCTGGGTCGCCCCCGGAAACGGTCTCACTGGCGGTGTCGCCGATGGCGTCCTTTCGCCGGAACGCGCCTACCAGATCGACAGCAAGTATGATGACGGCAATGCCAATGCCGGTAACATTCGTTCGCTGCAAGTGGGCACCGACTGCGGCGCTTCTGCTGCCGACTACGTCGCGAGCACAACAGCGGTGGCTTGCCACTTGGTATTCGCGGTCGAATAAGCGTAATCAAAATAACCTCGGGACGTCTGGCGCGGAGTGCTGAAGCATTCCGCGCCATTCTCTTTTATGCGGCATAAAGTTTATGCTGTGCAAAGTGCTTCGAACAGATGTCGCGTCCCCACACGCGGTGGATGCTCGCTTCGAACTTCGCGGAAATATCATGTCGCACGCTCGACAACGCGGTTTTGGCGGCCTTGAAATCGCGATCGTGGTCCTCCTCCTGGGCGTGATCATCGTGTTGACCCTCAAGGGGACCAACCTTATTGCGCCGATGCGAGCCTTCGTGACCGTGCAGCAGATTAATCAGTACAAATCTGCCGTCGCGCATTACCAGAGCGAATTTGGATCCTTGCCCGGTGACGACGCTGCCGCGCCGCGGCGATGGAAACGCGATCCTGCTCTTTTTACATTTAACGGCGCAATCGTATCGATGGCGGGCGATGGCCTCATCAACGGCCTGTACGATGACGCGAGCAGCGCATCAGGCGAGCAGTACATGGCGTGGAGCGACCTACGTGCCGCCACACTCGTCGACGGCGATCCTCACCTCGTCGGCCCCTCGGCTCGGCCCGAGAATATTTACGGCGGCACCGTCGGGTTTGCCGAGCGTAATCTAGGGCTTGAACATGTCCTATGCTTGACCGATGTGCCGGGCGCAGACGCTGGGTTGATAGATAAGCGATTGGACGACGCAGTCATTTCCACCGGTAGTTTTCGCGCGACCTCTCAGTGGGATCCAGTGGGTGCCAAGAACACGTTTTCCCAACCAGACGCTGCGCCATACGACACTGGAAAGACGTACTTAATTTGCTTCCCTGCGGCTTTGTAAAGCCTCGCTTTGAAGGTCCTCTTCCTATAGAATTTTAGCGGCAAAATCGCTTGGATTTGGGGGCCGCATGGACGGTGATAAAGTCGGCGCGCCGGGCGCAAAGCCCGCGCCAACAGCACGTATTGGTGACCTGCTTGTCGAGCGTGGACTGATCTCGAAGGATCAGCTCGAAGTCGCGTTCCAGGAAAAAGCCAAATCCAACAAGCTGCTCGGCGAACTGCTCGTCGAGCTCGGCTTCATCACCGAACAGGCGCTGTCCGCCGTTCTGGCGGAAAGTTCAGGTTTCCAACGCTTCGTGCCGGGCTCGACCGTCGTCGAAGCCGAGGCGCTCGCCCTGTTGCCCAAGGAAGCCGCGACACGCTACCGCGCGTTCCCCGTCGCCTTCGACGGCAAGACGCTGCGTCTGGCCATGGCCGACATCTACGACGTGCTGGCCATGGACAAGGTCAAGCGCTTCTTCCCGGCCGGCACCAATGTGCAGCCGCTGGTGTGCTCCGACACCGAAGTGCAGAAGGCCATCGACCAATACTATGGCCACGAACTTTCGATCGAAGGCATTCTGAAAGAACTTGAGTCTCTGGAGACCGGCGAAGACGAGGAAACCGAATACGTCGAACAGACCGAAGGCGGCTATCTGCATCCGCTTGTGCGCCTGGTCAACGCGCTGCTACTCGACGCCATCAAGTCGGGCGCGTCTGACGTTCACTTCGAGCCCGAAGGTAACTTCTTGCGCCTGCGCTATCGCATCGACGGCGAAATGACGCAGATCCGCACGCTGCACAAGCGTCACTGGGCTGCCGCCTGTCACAGAATCAAACTCATGGGCGGCATGAACATCGCCGACCGTCTAAACCCGCAAGACGGCCGCTTCACGCTCGAAATCGGTAACCGCAAGGTCGACTTCCGCGCTTCATCGCTGCCGACCATTCACGGCGAGAACGTCGTGTTGCGTATTCTTGATAAGTCGCAAACGCTCGTGACCATCGATAAGTTGGGCTACACCGAGCACAACTACAATCTCATCAAGAAGATGACGCAAAAGCCCGAGGGCGTGATCATCGTCACCGGACCGACCGGCTCGGGCAAGACGACGACGCTGTACGCCATCATGGCCTACATCAACTCGCTCGACACCAACATCATGACCCTCGAGGACCCGGTCGAATATGAGCTCTCACTTATTCGACAGGCACAGGTGCGTGAAGGCTCGTCGCTCAGCTTCTCGGAAGGTATTCGTACCCTGATGCGCCAGGACCCCGACGTCATCCTCGTCGGCGAAGTGCGCGATTCCGGGACGGCGACGATGGCGCTGCGCGCCGCCATGACCGGCCACCAAGTTTACACCACGTTGCACACCAACGATGCCGCCGGCTGCATTCCGCGTCTGATCGACCTGGGTCTGAAGCCCAGCCTGATGTCCGGCAACATCATCGGCATTATCGCCCAGCGCCTGGTACGCAAACTGTGCCCCGACTGCAAGGAGATGAAGCCGGCGACCGAGCATGAATGCAAACTCATGCGCGTCGATCCGGCCAATCCACCGATGATCGCCCATCCAAAGGGCTGCGATAACTGCCGTAAGAGCGGCTACAAGGGCCGTATCGCTGCGTCGGAGATCTTGCCGTTCAATGACGCTGTCGACGAACTCGTGCTCGAGGATGCCCCCCTCAGCCAGATCAAGAAAGCCGCCGAGAAGGCGGGTTTCGTGCCGATGATCGAAGATGCCGTGACGAAGGTGCTCCAGGGCACGACCAGCCTGGAAGCGGCGATGAAGATCGTCGACTTCACCGACCGGTTCTAGCCGAAGGATCCGGGTCTCATGCCCCAATACGCCTATCGCGCGCTGAACGAGACCGGCAAGCAGGTGCGCGGCAAGCTTACGGCTAACAACGAGACCGACCTCTATCAGCAGCTCGAGCAGATTGGGCTGATGCTGATCGACAGCAAGGCGGTGAAGACCAACGCGCTCAGCAATGCCATGGCCAAGGGCATCGATGCGCGCGAGAAAATTCAACTCTTCGTGCACCTCGAGCAGTTACAAGCCGCCGGAGTGCCGTTGGTGGACTCGCTCACCGACGTGCGCGATTCAACCGACACGCCGCGCCTACGAGACCTCGTCGCAACCTTGCTCAACGATGTGCAGGGAGGTACGCCGCTTTCGGAGGCGTTTGGCAAGCATCCGAAAGTTTTCGGTGAAATGTACTCGGCGCTGATCGCCGCCGGTGAGGAAAGCGGCAACCTCACGGAAGCATTCCAGCACCTGGTCCGCCACGTACGTTGGGAAGACGCCATCCGCAAGCGTATCGTCAAGGCGGTTCGTTACCCGGCCGTGGTCCTCGTTCTGATCATGGGCATGCTCATGTTCATGATGGGCGTGGTCGTGCCGGGGATCGTTGAATTCCTCAGATCTAACGATGCGAATCTGCCTGCCATCACCGTGGCCCTGATCGCCACGTCCGATTTCGTTCAGAATTATTGGTACGTGATCCTCCTGACTCCCATCACAATCGTCGGCTCCATAATCGCGCTCGCAAATTCCACCGATGCCATGCGCTACGCGATCGCCTGCCTGCTGCTGCGCATTCCGGTCTTCGGTCCGCTAGTTTCAAAGTTGGCAATTTCCCGGTTTGCCCACTTTTTCGCGGTGATGTTCCAAAGCGGCGTGCCAATTTTACAGTGTCTCGAGACGGCGCAGCGGGTGGTCACCAACCGCTGCCTGGAAGAAGCCATGAAAACCGTGCGCCAGCAGGTGCAGAACGGCGAGCCGCTCTCTCAGGCCATGCGAAACTCGGGTCAGTTCCCGAGCCTAGTTTGCCGCATGGTCAAGATCGGTGAGGACAGCGGCAATTTGGGCGGCGTTATGAGCAACGTCACCGGCTTCTATGACAGGGACGTCGACGAATCTATCGATGCCATGATCGGCATGATCGAACCAGCCATTACCATGATCTCGGGAATCGTGATGGGTTGGATCGTCGCCGGGGTCATGGGGCCGATTTACGACAGCCTTGGAAATCTCGGCGGATAGAATTCGGGATAGGAGGGACCGAAGGTCATGGCGAAGGGTGAATTTGTTCTGAATATTGGCGACGACAATGTCGTTTTGACGCGCTTTGTTGACGGCAAAGTTGCAAATGCCTGGCTGGGATCGCCCGATCCTGCCATGGCGCAGGAAGAACTGGGTGAGGCGCTGGCAGAGGATACAAAGTGCCGCGTGTCTGTGATCATCGATACGCTCGATCAGTCCTTCAAGGAAGAAGAGATCCCGAAGGTCAATATTCTCGACCGCCGCAAGGTGCTCGCGCGCCATATCACCATGGCATTCCCCGGCGCGAACTTGCGCGGTGCGCGCGTCGTCAAGGAAACCGAGAAGAAGACACTTCTGTACGAATTCGCATCGGTCCCTCTTGACGGTCGTATACCAGGATGGATGGATTTCGTCGCGAGCCTGCCGAACGAGAAAGGGGGTATCCATTCTATCGCGCCCGAGAACGTCGACATTGTTAGTGAGCTGACGCCGAAGGACGCTCCGCCGCCGGAAGCGGGGAAAAACAGCTGGCGCCACATGATCGGAATCAACGTCACCGGAGGGCTGCGACAGATCATCGAGAAGAACGGACGGCTCTGCCTGACTCGCCTGACGCAGGCGCCGCCGGCCGACACGCCGCCAGACGAATTCGCCGACATGATCGTGCGTGATTTCAAGGCGACGATTACCTATATCCGCCGCCTCGGTTACCAGGTCGGTGACGCGCTTGATCTCGTCGTCCTCACGACGCCCCAAAACAAAGCGGTGCTGGAGGACTTGGACTGGGAAAGTGCGCGGTCGGTGTCAGTTTACACGCCCTACGAGGCGGGAGCCCTCCTCAGTCTCGGCTCTCTGGGTAAGGAAGACCAGGCCTACTGCGACGTGCTGCACGCCGCGTGGTTTGTCTCGAAACGTAAGTCATTGCTGCCGCTAACGCGCGCGGCCGCCCTGGGCGATACGAAGGACGACCTGCGCGAACTGGCTTTCGCGGCCGCGCCGTACGCCGCCGGATTGCTCGTCGCGGGTTTCATCGGCTGGACAGGATGGACGCTGTACGAATTCGTGGACATGAACGGCAAGAATGGCGATCTGCAAGTGCAACTGACCCAGCTTCAGAGTTCGCTGTCCGCAGAGCAGGCGGCGTTGACAACGCTGCCGTACCAGGCCCCACAGATGAGGAACGTCATCGAAATTGCGGAGACTTTGGACAGCGGCAAGACCGACGTCGTGCCCCTTCTAGAGAGCATCGCGCAAGCCCTGCAGACTGATGCGGTGGTGAGAGATCTTCGGTTTGGCACAGCTGGCATGGCCGTTCCTCGAGATGGGAGTGGGGTTACGCTCTCGCCCAAGGCAGCATACGGTATGGAGATCCAGGTCAATTTGGCGTCCGTCATCACTCGCGCGGAGGAAGCCGTTCAGACGGCCCGGCGAATTGAGGGTCGGCTGCGTGACAAGTTCGGCGCGGGCTACACAATCACTATGACGACCGAGCCCGTAGGAGCGCAGGCGGAGGAAAGTCTGGCCGGCGGATTTGGAACGAGCGAGTCTCAGTCGCTTACGCAGACCGTGGACGCTTTTCGGGCGGCCTATCGTATCGAAAGGATCAAGTCATGATTCGCCTTTTGACTACGCTTCCACGGCCGGTGTTGATTTCGTCGACTGTCATCGTGACTGTTGGAGTACTGTTTGCCATCCTCGTTCCGCTTCTAGGCGGCGCGCGGGACGATGCTTTTGGCGAGAACGCGCGCCTGACCGGTGAAATTCAGCGCGCTAACGTCAGCATCAATCAAGCACGAACAGACATCACCTATATCAAGGACAATCAAGAGAAGTACGAGGCGTTGCTCAAGAGCGATCGGCTTGTTCCGCACACGCGGCGCACGGCCGTCGTGGAACTTCAAAATGCCGCACGCGCAACGGGTTTGACGTCCTTCACTTACTCCATCGGCAAAGTCTCTTCGAACTCGCTCCGGTCTGCGACGGGACAGCCAAGTTCTGGAGATTATGAAGTGTCCCTTGAAGAGATCGGCTTGGTAGTCAAAGCTCCGTATGACGGCTCGATTTATCGATTCATCGATTCGCTCACGCAGAACTTCCCCGGCGCTGCAGTCGTGTATGGCTTCAATTTGACACGGGGCCTCACCGTCTCAGACGGCGTAGAAGGGCAAATTAACGTGACCTGGCGTACAGCGCAGGCAAAGGACAAGGGGAAGAAGTAATGCGGCTTCCAGTCCAATTGGCGCTTAGGCTCGTGCTCCTATTGGCGGGCGGGACCACTCTCAGCCTGAGCGCTGAGGCGGCTTCAGCATCTGCCCAGCCAGCGAACGAGGGCGGTAATGAGACCACGCCCGTAGTACGGCGTATCCCCGATACGTTGATGTTCTCCGTCGACGAATTGACGGATATACAAAGCCGGATTTCGACTCCTACGGAAGAAGCGGAATCCCGCGATTCAAGCGCTGTAGAGAACGCGACGCTGTACCTGTCCACCATCCTTTACAGCGGTCCCAATGAGTGGACCATTTGGGTGAACGGCAAGCCGATAGGCCCCCATCAGGACTTCACGGAGTTCACGATCACCGATATCGGGCCGCGGTTCGTCGAATTGCTGGTGCCCCTCAGCGCCCAAGGCATGCGCCCTGTGCGTCTCGAGCCCAACCAGACGTTCATCGCGAAGTCCGGCGCGATCGTGGAAGGTCGATGGCAGTAATGGCGGCCGGTTCAGGCTTGCCGCTCACGATCACCAATGTCACTGCGGCCTACGGCAAAAAACAGGTCCTGAACGGCGTCAGTTTCGACGTGCGGCGCGCGGAAGT
Source organism: uncultured bacterium (assembly GCA_903888485.1). GTDB lineage: Bacteria > Pseudomonadota > Alphaproteobacteria > Rhodospirillales > Rhodospirillaceae > SHVO01. The sequence goes on from CAISTS010000046.1 coordinate 75,726, forward strand.
TTTCGGACTGGTTGGCCTCAACGGCGCTGGAAAGACGACGCTGATCCGATCGATCCTTGATTTGCGGAGTACGGTTGGCGATATCGCCATCTTTGGCGAACCACATTCTGCGGCCCGGTCTCGGCGCAATCTCATTTACCTGCCGGAGCGCTTCCACCCGTCGATGCAACTCAAGGGCTTCGAGTATCTTTCGATCGTTCTTGCCTACTTTGACCAGAAACTCGACAAAGCCGCGGCGACGACAATTGCAATCAAGCTCGACCTCGATCCCGAAGCCCTTGCCCGAAAGGTGCGCACCTATTCCAAGGGAATGGGGCAGAAACTCGGCCTGGCCGCTACATTCCTGGTTCAGGCGCCGTTGATGATTCTCGATGAGCCTATGAGCGGTCTTGATCCGCGCGCACGCGTGCTGCTCAAGGACCGGTTAATGGAGGCGCGCAACGCCGGGCGCGCCATCTTTTTCAGCTCGCACATCTTGTCGGACATCGAGGAAATCTGCGACCGCATCGGCGTTTTGCACGGCGGCCACATCATCTTCCTGGGCACGCCGCGCAACTTCATGTCTAAGTACGGCGCGGCCACTCTTGAGCGCGCGTTCCTCGCGGCGCTCGAAGAGACCGAGCGCGCCGTTCCTGCGGCCTAGCGGATTTAGCCGAGCGAAAGCTTCGAGGTGTCGACGCTCTTGAGGCCTCCGCCTTTGCCGTCGCCGACATTGGCTTGCTTCATCTTGAGCTTGAGATCGCCGACGTTATCGGCCTCACCGAGGGCGGTCTCCTCGCTGATCTGGCCGTCGAGGTACAGCTTGAGCAGGGCCTGATCGAAGGTCTGCATGCCGACCTGGACGTTCTGCTCCATGATCTTCTTGAGCTCTTTGACCTCGCCCTTGCCGATCAGCTCCTTGATATAGCCTTGGTTCAGCAAGATCTCGATGGCGGCGGCGCGTCCGCCTTCCTTTTTCTTGACCAGGCGCTGCGAAATAATGCCGCGCAGGTTCATCGACAGATTGAGCAGGATCTGGTGATGCATCTCGTTCGGGAAGAAATTGACCACGCGTTCGATCGCCTGGTTGGCGTTGTTGGCGTGCAGCGTCGCCATCGCTAGGTGTCCGGTCTCAGCGATATTGATGGCGTGTTCCATCGTCTTCATATCCCGGATTTCGCCGATCAAGATGAGGTCCGGGTGCTGGCGCAGCGTATTCTTGAGCGCGGCATCGAAGGAGTCGGTATCAACGCCGACCTCGCGCTGGGTCACGACGCATTTCTTGTGGTCATGCACGTACTCGACCGGGTCCTCGATGGTGATGATATGGCCGGGCGCCGATTCATTGCGGTGGCCAATCATGGCGGCGAGCGTCGTCGACTTGCCCGAACCGGTGCCCCCGACGACGAAAATCAGGCCGCGCTTTTCCATGACCAAGTCGCCCAGCAGGGTCGGCAATTTGAGGCCGGCAAGCGTCGGAATTTCGGCGCGGATGATGCGCGCGACAATGCCAGGCATGCCGCGTTGCTTGAACAGATTGAGACGGAAACGGCCGATGCCGTCCATCATGACTGCCATGTTGAACTCGCCGGTGGTCTCAAATTCCTTCAGCTGCTTCTCGGTCATGAAGGAGGCATTGATGCGTTTGATCTCGTCGGCGGTCATGGCTTTTTCGCGCAAGGGGACGAAACCCTTGTCGCCGCGCCACATTGGCGCGCAGTGCGCGGTGACATAAAGGTCGGAGCCGCCTGGGCCGGCGAGTTCCTTGAGCCAACCCTGAAATTCCTGATCCATCATGATGATTGTTCCTAGAAGATCGAACGTGATTTGCCGGCGGCGGGCGCAGCGGCGGCCTGCGGCGGCGGTGCGGCCGGCTTGGCGCCTGCCGGCGCCTGGGCGCCGGGAGCAGTGCCATCGTCGCTCAGTGAGCTCTTCATCTCTTCGGCGGTGCCCGAATCAACCAATCCCGCCTCGACGGCCTTCTTGATGCCGTCTTCCATGGTTTGCATGCCGTAGCGCGCGCCCACCTGGATCATGGAATAAATCTGCGCCACCTTATTTTCGCGGATCAGGTTACGCACGGCCGAAGTGCCGGTCATGATTTCGTGAGCCGCAATGCGGCCGCCGCCCTTCTTTTTGAGTAGCACCTGGCTGATCACGGCCTGCAGCGAGCCGGCGATCATAGAGCGCACCATTTCCTTATCTCCGGCGGGGAACACGTCGATGATGCGATCGACCGTCTTGGCGGCCGAACTGGTATGCAGCGTGCCCATCACCAAGTGGCCGGTCTCGGCGGCCGAGAGAGCCAGGGAGATGGTTTCATGGTCGCGCATTTCGCCGACCAGGATGACGTCGGGGTCCTCGCGCAACGCGCTCTTGAGGGCGCGCGCGAAAGATTTGGTGTGTCGGCCGACTTCGCGGTGATTGATCAGCGCGCGTTTCTTGTGGTGAACGAATTCGACCGGGTCCTCGACCGTGAGGATGTGCATGTCGGAGTTTTCGTTCATGTGGTTGATCATGGCGGCGAGCGTCGTCGACTTGCCTGAGCCGGTCGGCCCCGTCACCAGCACCAGCCCGCGCTCGATCTCGCAAAATTGCTTGAAGATCGGCGGGCAATTAAGCTGCTCGAGGTTCGGGATCTTGGTGGGAATTTCACGGAAAGCCGCGGCCGCGCCGGTGATCGTCGTGTAGGCGTTAACGCGAAAGCGGGATTCGGCGCCGAAGGTGATAGCGAAGTCGATTTCCTTTTCGGCCTCGTACTCCGAACGCTGCTCTTCGGTCATGATCGAATAGATCATGTTCTTGACGACATCGCCGGAAAGATCGCCCGTCTTAATGGGCCTCAGGCCACCATCGATGCGCGCCATGGGTTCCTTGCCGCCGACGATGTGCAAGTCGGAAGCTTTGTTCTGCTGCGCAAAAGCCAAAAGTTCGGTGATTTCCATGGTCCCCACTCCGCCTGGTGTTGTTTACGCGCTTGCCGCGCGGATTTCTAAAGCCGCGCCCGCAGATAGCGCACGCGTTCGCGCACGCCTTCGATTGGCGTTTCCACCATCACCGGGCGTTGCTCGAACAGATTCAAGAACTGTTCGTAATAAGCCAAGGCGGCCGCGGGACGGTTGAGTCTGTCGGCAAGGATGCCGGCATTGAGATGATACATCGTCACGCTGGGCGCCTGCTGTACGGCGCTCGAGGCGTAGTCAAAGGCGGCGGAGTTATCGCCGGAAGCGCCGGCAATCTCCGCGAGGGCTGCCAGGAGTTCCGGGCTCTTGATGCCGCCTTTGGCCATGACTTCGAGGTCGGCGCGCGCCATTTCGGGCGGCTGGGCCATCGCTTTCTGGATGAGCTGCGTCAATACGCTTTCGTTGTTCGGCTCGATCGCGAGGTAGCGAATGTAGGCTTCTTTGGCCTCTGCCTGGCGGTCGAGCTGCTCATAGCTCATGGCGACACCCAGCAGACCGATGCGGTCGTTGGCGCTGGCATCCACGATGGCTTGGTATTTGTCGAGCGCGTCGGCGAATCGCCCGCTGGCGTAGTCCTTGAGGGCGCGGTGATAGGGGGTGTCGGTATCCTCAGCCAGCACCGCGTTCATGACGATATTGCGCGCGTCGTTGTTCCAGAACGCGAGCACGCGCTCGCGATATTCCTCGCGCCGGCCATCTTCTGACGAGTGATAGCGCTCGACAGCCTTGGCCCAAGAGCCTTGCAGCTGGTGGAGCGATGCCAGGAACTGGGCCCCATAAGCGACGTTGAGCGCCGGATCGAAGGCGTCCTCGATGGACTGGAAGGCGTTAGGGTGATAGCGCAGATTGACCTGCATGCAACCCACATCGACCGACCTATTTCCTTGATCGAGCAGCTGGCGTGTCGCGGTGACCGCGTCTGCTTTACTCTCGAAAAATCGACCTTGGCCGTTGACATTGATTGTCCAAGGCCAGGCTACGAGTTGGCCGTCCTCGGTCTTCCGACCGGATTCAACGAATGAGATCGCCGTCAGCAGCCCTTGCGGAATGCGCATGCTGCGTTCGTAGCTTTGTAGATAGCGCAGGCACGCCAGATCAGGTCCCAGTTCGCCGTCTTGGGCAAGCGCCGGCGAAAATTGGGCGAGTGAGATCGCGGCGAGTGCGATAAAGGTTAAGCGCATCATATCCAATCCTTCTTAAGAAGGGTTACCGCAAGCATTGCTGCCGCAAAGTTGAATGATCATAGGCGCCGAGCGCCAGCGGACGAGGTCGTCGAAGTAGGTGGTGCCGGCCGTGTTGGCGTTGTAGGTGTCTTGGCGCCAGGGCGATGTCCCGTCAGTGTTGTCGTCTTGAAGGGTATTGCCGTTAGGGCCGTTTGTAATTTGTGTTCCCACTGTTGCGAGATAACCGCCATCGCGGTTGGTCCCGTGGCTAATGAGCACATAAGCCGCGCGGAAGCCGGCTGCACCGCCTGTCACTTCCACGGCACTGTTGTTTTGCACGGCTAAGTCGCCGCCGGGATAACCCGCGGGCGGCGTGCGCACCATGTCGGATTCGCCGGTCAGATCGCTGTCGACGGCGTAAGAGATGCGCGTGCCCCAGCCGTCGGTGATATCGCCCTCGGACAGGCCGAGGTTAACCCACGGCACGACGCCCTGCGTCGCGGCGCACGTGCTATCTGCGCAGCCTGATGAATACGCGGCATCATCCACCGCCCAGCCGGGATTGGTGCCAGAGCTGGCTGTGAGGCCCGTCGCGGGACACGGCAGGCAGCCGTTGCGGATGACGTGCACGATCAACGCC